>NZ_JBBBEI010000001.1:0-566900 GCF_037132455.1 Huijunlia imazamoxiresistens
AGTGGCTTCGTTTGATAGATCAAAGCTACGCCGCTAAACCGGGCAGTAAAGGTTGGTTTCGGTGAACACGGCAGAGCAGGGGTTGAAACCGGGCGCATGCACCTTTTTTTGCATACAAGGCCGGTGAAACCCTTTTTTCCGGGGTTGAAAAAGAAATAGCTGGACGCTTTTTCAAGGCATCCAGCTATTTATATAATATAGTTTATTGTATTTTAATTGTTCAGCTCTTACCTCGTAGTTATTTACGCTACCTGGACGAAGTTCCGGCAATCCAGCTGCTGTTCCCCGTACCAGCGGTAGGCGACCAACTGGCCGCCTTTGGCGATGCTGTAGTCGAGGCAGGCCACGTTGGGCGCCTGCAGGAGCGGGGAGGGGCCCGACAGCCAGTAGTGGCCGAAGAAAACCGGCGGCGCATCCGCGGGATAGCCGGCAAAGGCCGCAAGACCTTCCACGGGTTTTTCCCTCAGCTCGTCGTGGCAGTTGAACAGGAAGTTGCCGTAGCAGGCCCCCGGGGCCTCCATCCACCATTTGATGCGCGCCCGGGTACGGTAGTGGCCGTCCTTGTCGGCAAAGGCATGCTCGGGCGCCAGCGACAGCTCTTTTCCCTTCAGCAGTTCGTTGATCACTTCGTGTTCCATTGTTCCCTTTTCGTGCGAGCCGATCAGCAGGGCTTCGGACAGGGTGGCATGGCCCCGGCCTTTCAGCCAGCCCACATGGCTTTCGTCCCAGCAGGCGTGCACCGCCCGCAGGCCCGGAAGGTCGGCAAACAGGGGCAGCGTCCGGAACCAGTCCAGGTACGAGCGCCAATCTCCCAGGTGGTCGGCGAACTGTTGCAGGGTGGCTGCGTGCTGCTGCCGGTGCTTTTCGTTGTGCCGCCGCAGGTGGGTACCCCCGGGTACTTCAAAGTCGTAAGCCAGGGCATTGTATTCGTGGTTACCCATCAGGGCCAGCCCTTTGCCGCCTTCCACCATCTGCCGGATAAGGTACAGGGTTTCGCGAATAGCCGGCCCGCGGTCGATATAATCGCCGGTAAACAGGGCCGTCCGCTCCGGGTGTTGCCAGCAACCGTTTCGCCGGGTATATCCCAGCCGGGACAGCAGGGCCTCCAGGGCCGGTGCATGCCCGTGCACATCCCCGATAATATCGTACATGTTCGTTATGGGTTTTGGATAAGAAAAAAGAGGTCGGCCCTGCACGGGCAGGTTGCCGGCAGGCCGGTTGCTAAAATAAGGACTGCCGACCAGTATACGTGGTGTAGCCGGGAAATCCCCCCTGGATTTGCTACAAATCCTGATGAGCTTTAAGTAAATTTAGAGACCCAAACCAACGAACATGAAAGTCCTCCTTTTCGTGCTGTTCCCCCTTGCCTCCTGCGTCACCGCCCACCACGTCAGCACCAGCCATGTACCCCCGCTCTACGAAGGCGCCCATACCGTGCTGCTGGTGGAGCGGCTGCCCGGTGAAGCCCAGGCCAACCACCGGATCAGGGAACTGCTGGCCCAGAACTATCCCTTCCGCTACGAGATCGCTTCGCGGGCGGAGATCTTGCGCAGCCTCAGCCTTTACAGGGATACCACGGTCTACCGGTTTGCCATGCTGAGCAATGTTTCGGAAGGCACAACGCTGCGCTCCGCCAGCCTGGTGCAGGACCACTCCCTGGTCGACTACCATATATATGACCGGGCCACCCGGGTGCATTACCCGGCCACGGGCTACCCGGCAGCCTTTGCCGAAGTGCCGTTTGAAACCCTGATGAATACGGTGCTGAAAGCCCTGAAGGAACGGGCGAAGAAGAGTCCCGCCACCCCGGCCTATTCGGTGCGCTGAGGGGACCGTTCTATAGAGTTAACCCGGCCGCAAGCCAAAAGGCCTGCAGCCGGGAGTTAAGGAGCGGGCGGCTGGAGGAAGGCCGCCCCGGTGGTTTTTCCCGGCCGCTCCCCGGTCCCGTGGTCCGGAAGAGGGGAGTCACTCCTGCCTGCCGGCCGGCAGCCCGAAGCAGAAGCGGAATAAGGTTTGTTGCAGCAGGGAAGGGGCCTTCCTTCCCGCCAGGGCGGAAGAGCGGGGGGTGTATTTCAGGGTGAGCAGGTCCGACCCGCTGACCCGGCCGGTACTCCGCCCGGTAATGTACACGTTGCCCCGGGCGTCCACCGCCAGGGCGGCGGCCTTGTCCTGCCCGTTGCCGGTCCCGGCAAAGGTTTCCGACCACAGGCGGTTGCCCTGCGCATCATACATCACCGAGGCGAGGTTGCCGCCGGCACCCAGCCCATCGGCCTGCCCGGTGACGTAGCAGTTTCCCTTCCCGTCCAGGGCCAGGGCCGTAGCCCCGTCGATGGAATTGCGGGAGCCGTTGAACCGCCGTACCCAGCATTCGTTTCCTTCCGCGTCATATTTTATGGTGGCATAATCGGCGCTGTTGGTGGTACCGTCGGCCTTGCCCGTTACCCACACGTTCCCCGCCGCATCCACGGCCAGGGCGGTGGCCTCGTCATAGCCATTGAGCGGGCCGTTGAACCGCCGGGCCCACACTTCCCGGCCCTGGTAGTCGTATTTTACGGTGGCGTAATCCGCCCCCGTTTCGCAGCCATAGCTTTTCCCTGTTACATATACATTGCCCGCCGCGTCTACGGCCAGGTCCCTGGCCGCGTTGCTCCAGCCGCCCCTGCCGGCATAGCGGGCTGCCCACAGCTGTTCGCCCCGGGCGTTGTATTTCAGGGTGAGGTAGGTGGAGGCCTGGTCGCCCAGTTGTCCCGAGCCGGTGACATATACATTGCCCGCGGCGTCCACGGCCAGGGAGGCGGCCCGTTCCATGCCGCCGGCCGCGCCGTTGTAGCGGGCCACCCATTGCTGGGCGCCGTTGCGGTCGTATTTGATGGTCGCATAGTCGCGGTTGTAGTGGTTGCCTTCGCTGCTGCCGGTAACATACACATTGCCGGCCGCATCCACGGCCAGGGCCACGGCGATGTCGTTGGTAGCAGACGGACCGTTGTAGCGGGCTACCCATTGGAGCCCGCCGTTACGGTCGTATTTGATGGTGGCAAAATCTTTTTCGGAGGCGCTGCCGTAGCTGGCGCCGGTTACGTACACGTTCCCCTGCTCGTCGGTAGCCACGGCGGTGGCTTCGTCGTTGCCGTTGCCGGGTCCGTTGTAGCGTTTTTCCCATTTGGGACTGCCATCGGCATTGTAGCTGATGGTCAGGTAGTCGGTAGTGCCCTCGCCGGCACTGTTGGTCAAAGCGGTGGCCCATCCTGCCGCTGCCACCGTGCCGGAGGGATGTACGGCCAGGGCGGTGGCTTCTTCAGCCCCGTTACCCATACCGCTTTCCCTGCCTGTCCATTGCCGGCGGCCTTCGGCCGAATATTTTACCAGCAGGAAGTCGTCGCCGCTGCCCTTGCCGGCGCTGACGCCCGCCATGTACACGTTGCCGGCGGCGTCCACCGAAAGGGCCAGCCCGGCATCCCCGCGGCCGGCAGGGCCGTTGAAGCGGACCTTCCACTGGCAGGCGCCCTGTGCATCGTATTTAAAGGTGGCGGCATCGCCGTTTTCCGGCTCGCCCGAGGGGGCGCTCCGTCCCGTTACGTAAACGTTTCCTGCCGCATCCACCGCCAGGGCCGCGGGTTGGTGCCAGGCGTCTCCCGCCGCATCGCTCTCGTGGCGGGCCGTCCACAACAGGGCGCCGACGCTGCTATAGGCCACCAGTGCCATGCTGGAAGCCGACTCGCTTTCATCACTGGCGCCGGTTACGAACACGTTGCCGTTCCGGTCCGCAGCCACCGCCAGGGCGGCATCGGTCCCGTTTTGCGGACCGTTATACCGGGCCGTCCATAACTGCCGGCCCGAAGGATCGTATTTAACGGTAAGAAAGTCGGAGGCCGAGCCCCTGCCTTCGCTGGCGCCGGTGACATAGACATTGCCGGCGGCGTCCACGTCCAGGGCGGTGGCCTGGTCGTAACCGTTCGCAGGGCCGTTGACGACCTTTTCCCAGAGCAGGTCGCCGGCAGCCGTGTATTTCAGGGTGGCATAGTTGCCTTCGCTGGTGCCGGTGACGTATACATTTCCCAGGGCATCCACGGCCAGGGCGCGGGCTTCATCGTCCTCGCCGAGGGCACCGTTGTAGGTGCGTACCCACTGCTGGCGGCCGTCGCGGTCGTACTTCACCGTGGCATAGTCGGCGCCGGAGGCCTCGCCGGCACTTCTGCCGGTGACATATACATTTCCCCGGCCATCCACGGCCAGCGCCAGGGCTTCGTCGTGGCGGCCGCCGGCGCCGTTGAAGCGGGCCGTCCATTGCTGCAGGCCGTTTTTGTCGTATTTGATGGTGGCGTAGTCGCCCTGTTCGCGGTAGTCGTTGCTGGTGCCGGTAACATATACATTGCCGGCAGCGTCCACGGCCAGCGCCAGCGCCCTGTCGGCGCCATTGGCGGGACCGTTGTATTTTTCCCGCCACAGCAGCCTGCCGTTGGCGTCGCGTTTGACGATCGCATAGTCGGCGCCGTTTTCGGCGCTTTCGATGGTGCCGGCAGTGAGCACGTTGCCCCAGGCATCCAGGGCGGTGGCGCAGGCCTGGTCGGCCGATTGGAGGCTGGCGGCATTGTAACGTTCCGCCCACTCGCGGCTTAATTTATTCGCGGTAAAAAAGAATTGGTTAAAGGCCAGGAAGGGAAGCAGGAAGAGGCATCCCGACAATAGTAGCAGGGACCATCGGAAATCCTTTTTCATGGCATTGAATTTTTGGTTCAGGAGGTGCGGGTGTTTCCGGGGCAGGTGAAACAGAGGGTTTCCAACGGGAAGTGGCTGGTGGTAGAAGTTACAAGGGTGTGGATGGTTCGGTTAGGTTGCGGAAAGAATCGGTTGCCGGGGCGGACCGGCCCTTTTTCAGGAATGGGAAAGTTGCGAATGGAAGTTCAAGGTAAACAAAAAGGATCTCTGCAAAAAGCTCAGCCGTACAAATTAATTCAAAAGTTATTTTGCGGATACGGGTTTTTGCTGAGGGTGACCTGGGTATTCCGGGGTAAGCCGCTCTCTTCACGACCTGCAAAAAAAATCCCCTCACGTGGAGGGGAATTTTTTTGCAGGCCGGGCGGTTGACAGCAGTTAGTTGGCGGCCTGTGTTTTCTTAGGGATCGGATCAGATAACGGATATAAATGATTGCAGCACAAAGGTACCGGTGCTCCGGGCACCGGTGCGGAAGAATCGGTGGAACCGCTCAATTGCCCGTCAGATGCCGCCGGCGCTGAGGCCTGCCCGTAATATCCTTCCAACTTCCTATCTTGAACGCATGGAAGCAACCCACACAAGCCGCCGTTCTCCTTTGCTCCAACAACTGGAGGAGGCCGCTGCAGGTTTATTTTTTATCAGCGAATCGGATTACCCTTTTGAAACGGTTTTTTGGGAGGAGGCCGGCCCGTTGCCGGAAGAAAAATTAAAGGAGCTGGCCGGCAAGGGTCCGGACGCTGTGGTGGAGCAGGTGACGGCCGACTATTTTTTCCGCAATGCCGTTACGGTGCCTCCGGGTGCCGATCCCGGCCAGCAGGAAACCGCCCGCCGGTTTGCCCGCCTGCTGCAGGTATTAAAGGAGGCGGTGTCGGGGCTGGTGGTCTACCGCATCGGCCGCATCCAGGTCGATGCCTTCCTGACGGGCCCCCTGGCCGACGGCAGCGGGTACGGCGGCCTGCGAACGAAGCTGGTAGAGACCTAGGTTAATGGGCAGGGCCGTTGTCGACCCGCGCTTCCAGGGAAGCCTGCAGCCTGGCGGGCAGGGCCGACAGCAGGTCGTAGCCCGTGGCCGTTTCAAGGGCGTCGACCGAGGTGCGGTAGCGGCTCCAGTCGGCATCGATGGTATGGGTATTGGGGGTGTTGACGGCAATCACGCGGGTGGCTTCCGTTACCCGCTGCAGGTCGTCGGTTCCCTGGGGCAGCACCACGATCACTTTCCAGATGCGGTTGGGTACCGTGATCTTGCCGGCGGCCAGGGTGGTTCTGACGCCGTTGCTGCCGGTGCCCCCCGTGCCGGCGACGCCCATAATGATATAGAGTTCGTTGCCGTCGTCCACCAGCTTGCGGCAATAGCTTTCCAGGTTGGCCCAGGTGGTTTGGTTGTTGTTGGGGGCCTGCGGGATCATATTGGTCATCAGGAAGGTGGCGGCATTGTCTTCTTCCGTGCGGGTGCGGTCGGCCGAAGGGCAGTTGTGGCCGCGGTCGAAGCCGCTGCCGGTATAGTCGGAGGTTTGTACGCGGTACCAGCCGCCGGGCAAGGTCAGGTCGGGGCGGAAATTGTCCTGGCGGGGCGCACTGCCCAGGGACGATGGGTCGAGGCGCCAGCTGACCCAGTTGGGGGTGCCCCGTTCGCGGTTATAGGAAAGGGCGTACTGGGGCTTTACCATCAGGTAGTTAGAAAAAATGGTGGAGTCGGCGACGGCTTCGCTGGGATTGCCCAGGGTAAGGTGTACCGAAACGGGAGAAACCGGCGGCTGGCCGGACTGCTGTTTGCGGCAGGAAAGGACCAGTAAGGTAACGAACAGTACCCAGCACAGGGCGGCGGAATAAAAGGGCTTTCTCATAGACCGAAAGTAGAAAAACGAAGATGCGGCAAAATCGCTGCATCTTCAACTTTTTACTTTGGGGAACTCCAAAGGCGGCGTTAAAAAAATGCCGTTTATTCGGTGGCCACCACGAAGGTGATCGGTTGCTTGCGGTAGGCATTCACATTGTGGCCGTTCTGGAGGGCGGGGGTCCAGCGGGTGGCTTTTTTCATCACCCGGATGGCTTCTTCCTCCATGCCGAAGCCGTGGTTGGTGAGCGCCCGGATGTCGCTGACGGCGCCTTGCTTGTCCACGATAAATTGAATGATGACGGTATAGGAGCCTTCCGCCGCCCCATTGTCTACGGGCACGCTGGCATTCAGGTTTCTTCTGAGGAACCTGGCCCATTCGGCGGCACCGCCGGGGAATTCGGCCTCAATTTCCACCTTGGTCATAACGGTTTCCTCATCGTCTGCCTTTGCCGCCGGGGCAACAACAACGGACCTATGGTCTGCCACCGGTGGCACCGCCGCGCCGACGTCGTCTACTCCGTCCACTTTCATAGTACCGATCCGGGCGTCATTCAGGTCGTCCATTTTCGGGGGAACGTCTGTTTCTTTCACGTCTTTGTCGTTGGTGATGACCGGGGGCGTGAATATTTCCATTTTCACCTGGGGTACTGATTTTTGCACGGGCGGCGGCGGGGGGGGCGGTGGTTCGGGTGTTTTTTCCTTGGGGGTCATGTCTACCTCAGACAGCGTAATACCATCTGTCTGGTTGATGGTATGCGTACCGGCATTCATCGCCTGGGAGATGTACAGGGCGGCAAAACCGCCCAGGATAAGCCCTCCTGTTACCAGCAGGGCCAGTTGAATGCGTTTGTTGTAGGAGCGGCGCAGCTCGTAGGCGCCGTAGGTTTTGTTGCGTTCCTCGAAGACCAGGTCCAGCAGATCGGCAGTTAAGATTTTGTTTGCTTCCATACGTGGTTTTCCTGTGAGATGCCGCGGTGAGAAGCTTCCATAAATTGTTTTTGGGAAAACTTTTGTGTGGAAAATTGAAAGAAACGTTAGGTCCGGCTAAATGAGGCGCGTGACCCTCAAGTGTTTAAAGGCTCGTGCTTTGATACCCTGCCACAGACCCGACAAACTACAAAAGTCTTAAAGACTTTTGTAGTTTCTTCCGGGCAGCGAAAAGCATCTTCATATCTGTAAAAACTTTAGGGTCACGCGCCTCATTCCGCCGGACCTAACGTTTCTTTCAAGTGTAATGAATGGCAAGGCGGAATGCAGCGCCTATAGATTTTTGTAATAGCACGCCGAACTCTTCGAAGAATTGGAAATATTCGAGACAAACACTCGCTGAGCCCCCTTTTTGCGTGGGCCTGCCGGCCCGGTCTCGCCCCAGGCGAGAGGGCCGGCTTGAATTTTTTGGTTCTTTTTGTTTCCAAGACAAAAAGAACAAACCGCAGCTTCGGTACCCGAAGGAAGAATTCAAACTAAAGACTATTTTTCTCTCTCCCCCAAAAAAACAATTCTAAATTGAGCCGGGAAAAAACCAAAGAAAATTGATCGTTTATGCTTCATCGTCAGGTGTACCGGATGCCCAAAGCCGGTTCCATTAAAAACCTCCGGCTGCAGACAGAAGTGCTGGAAGCTCCGGCTCGCGACCAGGTGTGCGTTCGGGTACATGCCATAGGGCTGAACTTCGCCGATATCTTTTCCATGCAGGGACTGTACCCCGCCACCCCCGCCGGCTCCTATATCCCCGGCCTGGAATTTTCCGGCGAGATCATCGCCCTGGGCGAAGGCGTCACCGACTGGAAGGTGGGCGACCGGGTGATGGGCGTCACGAAGTTCGGCGCCTATGTCTCGCATATCAACATCCACTTCCGCTACGTGGTACCGCTACCCGCCGACTGGGGCTTCGAGCAGGGGGCGGGTTTCCTGGTGCAGGGCCTGACTGCCTATTATGCCCTCACGGCCCTGGGCAACCTCCAGCAGGGCATGACCGTTTTGATCCACAGTGCCGCCGGGGGCGTGGGCCTTATGGCCAACCGCATCTGCAAAAAGTTCGGAGCTTATACCATCGGCACGGTGGGCCGGGCCGGCAAGGCCGATTTCCTGAAGCGGGAAGAAGCCTATGATGCCGTCATTGTAAGAGACAAGGAATTTGCGTCCCAACTGCAAGCCGCCCTGGGCGGCCGTCCGCTGCTGCTGGTGATGGAGTGCATCGGCGGAAAGATACTGGCGCAGGGCTGGAAGGCGATGGCGCCGACAGGCCGGATGGTGGTGTACGGCAGCGCCAGCTTTGCCAGCCACGGGCCGGCACCCAACTACCCGCGGCTGCTCTGGCATTTTTTGCGGCGCCCGAAGATCGACCCGCTGCGCCTGCCCTCGCAAAACAAATCGCTGCTGGGGTTTAACCTGATCTTCCTGTACGAACAAACCGACCTCATGCACCGGATGCTGGCAGGCTTGCAGGAGCTGCAGCTGCCACCCCAGCATATCGGCCATGTCTTCGGCTTCGATCAGTTGCACGAGGCCATCCGCCTGTTCCAGAAAGGCGAAACGGTGGGTAAGGTGGTCGTGCGGGTAGAGGCTTAGCGGTTTCCGTTTTTTTCCGTCAGGTACTTCCAATAATGCCGGGGCATGTGGCGGAGCTGCAGGCTGGTGTTTTTCCGGGCGGCGATGTTGACGCTTTTAAAGTACTGGCGCCAGAGCTGTTGGTAGAGTTCCTCGGTTTCATCGTACAGGGGGGCGGGGTATTTGCCGTTGCCGGAAGTTTCCGAAAAGGCCACTTCCACCTGCTGCACTTCCTGCCCGTCATAGTGGAGGCCGTACCTTCTTTTCCCATCGTAGATCAGCCAGTGCTGGTCGGCATAGCGGGCGGCAAAATGCGGGGCGATAAGGGGCAGCACGTTGCAGTTCGGTTCAATGAGGGCATAATACAGTCCGTCGCCCGTTTTTTGAAACCGGACAAAGGCTTCCATGCGGTGCTTTTCCTTCCACACTAATTTAGCGGCCCCCGTAAGGGCCAAAACAGCGGGATGGCTGAAGTCGGATTCCATGGAAACGGCGGAGCGGAAGGCATACTGTACGTACTGCAACAGGGTGGTTTCGATGCCTGCTTCCTCGGAAAGAAAGGCCCGGTACAGGGCCTGCAGGGCGTCGGCGGACAACTTTTTCTGCAAACCCTTCCACACCCGGTCGCGGTGCTCCTCGCTGAAATGAACGGTATGGACTTTTTCGAAAATGTTGCCCCGGAAATTTTGCGGCGTACAGATGGTGACCTCGTCGAACTTGTAGTCGTACACGTCGAATACGGCGCACAGCCAGCCTTCGAAGCTGCCGTCATAGAGAACGGTTTGCATATCAGAATAAGCGGAGCTGGGGTGAGTAATTGGGCGCAAACTTGCTGCGGGCCCCGGACAGGATAAAGGACCGGATCTGCTGCGGGGTGTAATCGGTGAGCAGGGGCAGGGCGCCTTTCAGCTGGACGAAATAGCGGGCACGGCTGGCCGCGATGTGGAACTTGGAGAGGTGGTCCCAGGTAAGGGTGGCAAAGCGGCGGGCTTCCACGATCTTTTTGGCCGACCCGAGGCCGATGCCCGGAATGCGGCGGATCAATTCGGGGTCCGCCCGGTTGATGTCCACGGGAAACTGGTGCAGGTTTTTCAGGGCCCAGGCCAGCTTGGGGTCAATCTGCATGTCCAGGTGCGGATCGTCGGCGGACACGATCTCGTCCACCGTAAAGCCATAATAGCGCAGGAGCCAGTCGGCCTGGTAGAGGCGGTTCTCGCGCACCATGGGAACCGGGGTGCCCGGGGCCGGCAGGCGGTTGTCGGCGCTGACCGGCACGTAACCGGAATAATACACCCGCTTCAATTGCATTTGCTTGTAAAAAGCATCCGACAGCTTCAGGATCTGCCAGTCGGTTTCGGGGGTGGCGCCGATCACCATCTGGGTGCTTTGGCCGGCAGGGGCGAAGAGCGGCGCCTTTTGCAGCACTTTCTTTTCTTCGCGGTTGGCCAGGATCGCCTCCTTCAGCACGGTCATGGGCCGGATCATGTCGGCCCGCTTCTTTTCGGGCGCCAGCAGCTGCAGGCTTTTTTCGGTGGGCATCTCCACGTTCACGCTGAGGCGGTCGGCATACAGGCCGGCCTCTTTGATCAGCTCTTCGCTGGCGCCGGGGATCGCCTTCAGGTGGATATAACCGTTGAAGCGGTGTTCGGTCCGCAGCTGTTGGGCAATGCGTACCAGCCGTTCCATGGTATAGTCGGCGCTTTTGAAGATGCCGGAGCTGAGGAACAGTCCTTCGATATAGTTGCGGCGGTAAAAGTTCAGGGTGAGGTCCACCACCTCCTGCACCGTAAAAGCCACCCGTTTGGTGTCATTGCTCCGCCGGCTGACGCAGTAGGCGCAGTCGAAGATGCAGTGGTTGGTTAAGAGGATCTTCAGCAGCGATACGCAGCGGCCGTCCTCGGTAAAGGCATGGCAAATGCCCATGCCTTCCGCATTGCCCAGGCCTTTGTTTTCGTTTTTTCGTTTGCTGCCGCTGGAACTGCAGGATACATCGTATTTCGCCGCATCCGCCAGCAGCGCCAGCTTCTCTAACACGCGATCACTCATAGAAAAAGATGAGCAGTAAATATACTAAATAATTTAGTAATCAGGTTGTTAATCGTTCTTTCCTCCCAGCCAGGCATGGAGGGCCAGGGCCACCCCGTTGGTCCAGCCGAAGCCGTCCTGGTTGGCATAGCTGCCGCCGCCACCGGGCAGGGCCAGGTTCACCACGTTGTACTTTTCCATCAGCTTTCCTTCCCGGCGGAACACTTCTTCGTTCAACTCCAGCCACCGTTGGGCGATGGTGCGGGCCAGCTCATGGTAGCCATACCGGTCCAGCCCCATGACCGCCAGCCACTGCAGGGGCGCCCAGCCGTTGGGGTAATCCCATTGCTCGCCCGAGGGGGTCAGCGTAGTGACCAGCCCCCCGGGATATAGAAACTTTTCGCCCAGGATTGGGGCGATGGCGGCCGCCTGCTGCGGGCTGGCCAAGCCGAAGAACAGGGGATAGACCGTGGCCAGGGAGAGGACTTCATTGGGCGTGCCTTTTACAAAGTCGAAGTCGGTAAACAGGCCCCGGGCTTCCTGCCAGCAGTAGCGGTGGACGCCTTCGCGGCGGGCCGCCGCCAGGGCGGTATAGCGGTCGGATTTTTCTTTATGTCCCATAAAGTCGTGCAGCTGCGCCAGCTGCTGTTCGGTGGCATACAGCAGGCTGTTGAGGCAGACCGGCACCATCTGTTCGCACCGGACGGTTGCCCGGTTGCGACCGTCGGCCAGCCAGCGGCTGCTGAAATCCCAGCCCGACTCGCAGACCGCCCGCTGGTTGCGGTAAAAGGCCTTCCGGTCCGCTTCGGGCAGCACCGAGGCGGCCCGCCATTCCTTGTCGTAGGCCTCCGCCCGGGGCAGGGCCACCTCCCCGCCGTCATAACGGTTCAGCACAATGCCTTCCAGGCGTACCGACTTGCCCGCAACGGGTTGACCGGCCGTTACGGCCGCGGCCTCCCCCGTCCAGTAGCGGTATTCCTGTTCCAGGGGCGGCAGGAATTCCAGCACGGAGGGCAGGCCGTGTTTTTGGGCATAAGCCTGGAGCATGGCGGCAAAAAAGGGCGGCTGCGAACGGGAAAGGAAATAGGTGCGGTTGCCGTTGGGGATAAAGCCGAAGCGGTTCACCAGGTAGGCGCAGTTGCGCAGCAGGCCCAGGGCCAGGGCGTCGGCCCCGCTCTCGAGCAGCCCGATAAGGGTAAAATAGCTGTCCCAGTAAAAGAATTCCCGGAACCGGCCGCCCGGCACCACGTAGGGGTAGGGCAGGGGCACCAGGGTAGAGCAGGAGTGGGTGGGCAGCGCTTCCCGGGTGAGGTAGGCCCAGTGGGCCCGGATATGGTCCATCATGCCGCGCCGGGGACCGGGTTCCAACTGCGGCAGCCCGGGCGGGAGGCGGAAGTGCGCCGCCACGAAGGCCGGCAGGGAGAAGTCCGGAGCATTTTTTTCCCTTTCATAAGCCGCTACAATTTCGGCCGGGGGACGTACCGGCAGGCAGTCGACAAAGGTCTTGGAATCGGGAAAAATTTTTTCCAGCTGCACCCGGGGAAACAGCTCGCCCAGGTCGCGTTCGGGAAAATAAAGAGAAGTGGCTTCGGGGTACACGGGCAATACGATTTAGGGATGCAGGAGCCGGAAGGTTCCGACGCCTGTTGCCTACTGCAGGCAAACTCCAAACCAAAAGGAAAGCGATCCCTTCGGCCGCCATTATGGATTCTTGCGCGTATACGTTTTTCCCCCTTTTTTGAACGATTTTTCCTCCCTGTTCCTCCGGCATCCGGGCTAACTTGGAAGGTATTACCGAACGCTAAAAACCACGAGCTATGCCGGCAAGAAATTTTCCTTTCTGTGTGTTGCTGCTGGAGAATGATCCGGAGGAATGCCGTTTGTTTGCGGAGGCGCTGGCCGCGGTGGCGCCCTGTGCCACCCTGAGTTGCCTGACGGAAGGCGGCTGCCTGCTGGAAGCGGTGGAAAACTGTTTTCCTTCGCTGATCGTGGTAGGCCACCGGTATGCCGGGGAAAACGGGGCCGACGGGCTGAAACGGATCCGGAGCCACCCCGTTTACCAGTTCATTCCGGTGGTGCTCTGGAGTCGTTCCTGTGCCTTTCCCCCGGTCGCAAGCCTGACCGGCAGGTAGCTGCCCACCTGTTGCCCGGGCACCTGCTTGCCGGCCCTGCAACCGGCTGCAGGGCGACCGGCGCCTACTCGTCCGTTTCTTCCCCGCCGGCGCCGGTGGGGGGGGCGCCTACGTATTCGGAGGGCGTTTTGCCGAAGAATTTTTTAAACTCCTTGCTGAAATACTTCCGGTCGCTGAAGCCCACCTCCCAGGCTACCTCCGATATGTTCATCCGGTCGTGGGTGAGCAGGAGGGCGGCCTTTTTGAGCCGCAGCGACTTGATGAATTCCCCGACGGGCATATGCACCAGGGCAAAGAATTTTTTATAGAGCACGGCCTTGCTCATCCCGATCTCCCGGGCCAGCCCGGACACGTTAAAATCCGGGTCCCCCAAATGGGCTTCCGCAATGCTCATCAGCCGTTCCATGAATTTTTTATCCACCGAGCCGACCTCCACCCCCGAGGGTTCCAGGAACACTTTCTGGCTGTACAGGGCCCGGTGCAGCTCGCGGGCCTTCAGCAGGTTTTTGATATAGGACCGCAGCACCTGCACGCTGAAGGGCTTGGTCAGGTAAATGTCGGCCCCGCACTCCAGGCCCTCCACCTGCTGCTCTTCGCCCACCTTGGCGGTCAGCATGATCACGGGGATATGGCTGGTGCGCTCGTCGGCCTTCAGGTTGCGGCAGAGGTCGTTGCCGTCCATTTCGGGCATCATCACATCGGTAATGATCAGGTCGGGCAGCTCGCTGACGGCGATCGCCCAGCCTTCCCGGCCGTCGGCCGCCTCCACCACGCTGTATTCGGCTTCCAGGCATACCCTGAGGAGGTCCCTGATCTCGGCGTGGTCTTCAATGATTAAAATTTTGCAGTCGGTCATATGCTGTGGCAATTATATTATGGAAGAATCGGTTGGTCGAACAGGACGTTGGTGTGCTCGAAATGCTTTTTGCCCAGCTGCAGGGTTACGAAAAAGCAGGTTTCCTGCATCCCGGTTTGCGGGTTCGGGCCGCTTTGAAAATGCAGGGTTCCCTGGTGAAGTTCCACCAGGCTTTTGGAAAAAGCAAGCCCGATGCCCGAGCCCGGGTTTTTATTGCCCCGCGAGCTGGCCTGGTAAAAATGGGTAAAGATCTTTTCCTGGCTTTCCGGCGGGATGCCGGGGCCATTGTCGCACACCCGGATCTCGGCGCTGTCCCCGTTTTTGCGGGTCACCTGCATGACTACCTTCCCCTGCTCGGGGGTGAACTTCAGGGCGTTGGACAGGAGGTTGGAGAGGACGATCTCGAGGTGGCCGGGATCAAACCACACCTCGATCACCTCTTCTTCCGCGGCAAAGGTATAGGCGAGCGACTTGCCCGTGGCGGCGGCGGTGAACTTTGCATGGACCGACCGGGCGAAGGCGACCAGGTTGTCCCGGCGCACCTTCAGCTGCATATGGCCGGCGTCCGCCTTGCGGAAGTTCAGCAGGTCGTTGGTCAGCTGCAACAGCCGGTCGGCATTGGTCCGGACCGACTGGAGCAGCTTCTGGTGCAGGGCGGAGGCATTTTCGGCCATCGTCAGCAGCATTTCCAGCGGCGCCAGGATCAGGGTCAGCGGCGTGCGGATCTCGTGGGAGACATGGGTGAAAAAGTCCATCTTCATGCGGTGCAGTTCCTGCTGCTGCTGGTTCACCAGCTGTTCGTATTTCAGGCGGCGCTGCAATTCAGCCCGGGAGGCCAGGAAGCTGTAGATGCCGTAGAATGCCAGCGCCAGGGTAAACGCATAGGTGGCGTAGGCCCACCAGGTTTTCCACGGGGGCGGCAGGATGGTGAGCTGCAGTTTCCGGGGCGTTTGGGTCCACACCCCGTCATTGTTACTTCCCAGTAGCAGCAGGGTATAGCGGCCCGGCGGCAGGTTGGTAAAGCTGGCGGTGGGCGTCTCGGGAAAGGTCCAGTGGTCGTCGTAGCCCTGGAGGCGGTAGGCCGAGCGGTTTTTCCGGGGCTTGATGAAATTCAGCACGGCATAGTCCACCGACACCATGTTCTGGTTATGGTCCAGGATGACCCGGCCGGTTTGGGCCACTTCCTGTTGCAGCAGGCCCAGGGAGTCTCGGGCTGTCACCGGGTGGCCGTTGATACGCAGGCCGGTCAGCTGGATCTCCGGCGCCTGGCGGTTCATTTCGATTTCGGCGGGGTGGAAGGACACCAGCCCTTTAAAAGCGCCGAAAAACAGGCGGCCGTCGGGGGCGCGGTAGCTGGAATTGTTATTGAAAACGTTTCCCGGCAGGCCGTCATCGGTGGTGTATTCGGTCAGCTGCCACCTGGCTTTGTCGATCCGGTACAGGCCGAGGTCGGTAGTGATCCACCCGTAATTGCCGCTGTCGACGACAATGTTCATCACTTTTTTATCTGCCAGCGGCCCGGCCTCGGGCAGCGTTCCCAGCCGGCGCTGCCCCGAATCGAGGTCGAAATAGCAGAGGCCCAGGTTAGTGCCGATCCAAACCCGCCCCCGCTGGCCTTCCGATATGCAGTTGATAAAGTCGGACCGCAATTCCCTTGGGTGTTCCTTTTTCGTAAAGGTGGTGAGCTGGCGGCCGGAGGAATCCAGGCGGTTCAGGCCGTATTTGGTGCCGATCCACACATTCCTTTTGGAGTCTTCGAACAGGCAGATGATGGAGGGGTTGGACAGGCGCAGGCCGGGGTAAGCCGATTCGAAGGTTTCCATCCGGCCGGTCCGGTCGTTGTAGAGGCTGATGCCGTTGGTTTCGGTGCCGATCCAGAGGGTGCCCTTCCGGTCCTGGATCAGGGCGGTAATATTGTCCGAGCGCAGGGCGTTGCGGGTGTTTTTGCGGGTAATATGCCGGAAACGCCGGCCCCCCTGCAGCATCAGGTCGAGCCCGCCGGTATGCAGGCCCACCCAGATCCGGTTGCGGCGGTCGCGCAGGATGGCCTTTACCAGGTTGGAGTTCAGGGAGGCGGAGTCGTTTTCGTCATGGTTGAAATGGGTGAACCGGCCCGTTTTGCGGTCAAAGTAGTTCAGGCCTTCCGCCTCGGTGCCCACCCAGAGGTTGCCGGCCGAATCGGGGGCGATGCCGCGCACCAGGTCGCTGCTGATGCTGTTTTCCTTTCCGTCGCTTTGGTAGGCGGTGAAGCGGGTAGTGAGGGCTTCGCAGATGTTGACCCCGCCGAAATAGGTGCCGGCCCAGACATTGCCCTGGCGGTCTTCGAGCAGGTCGTAGATCGAGTTGAAGTTCAGCGAACGGGGGTTGCCGGGCTGGTGCACATACGACTGGAAGCGGCCGGTAGCGGGCTCATATACGTTCAGACCCTTCAGGGTGCCGATCCAGGTACGTCCCTTCCGGTCGGTGATGATCTTGCGGATGGTGTTGCTCACCAGCCCGTCCGTGGCCCCGGTCCGGTGCAGGTACCGGCCGAGGGGAAAAAAGTCTTTGTCTGCCCGGAACACCCCCGAGCCGACGGTGCCGATCCAGAGGTTTTGCTGGTGGTCTTCCGCCAGGGCGGCGATGTCGTGGCTGGCCAGCTGGCGGCTCAGCCGGGACCAGCCCGGCGGCACGCCCGTATGGCGCAGCAGGAACAGGCCCTCGTCGGTACCGATCAGCAACTGGCCGGCGCTGGTTTCCCGCAGGGCCTGGACCGTACGGGTACAGGGGCGGCCGGCCCCGTCCACCAGGGCCACGGGCCGGGGAGCCGGGGGCTGCCCGGCGGGTTGCTGCAGCAGGCCGTTTTCCGTGCCGATCCAGATGGTGCCCTTCCGGTCCTGATACAGGGCGGAGATGCTGCTGGTTCTGCGGCCTGTTTCGTCCGTTTCGGGCAAGGACAACCGTTGGAAGGAGTCGGCCTGGGCGTGGTACAGGTACAGGCCATGGTTGGTGCCGATCCAGAGACGGTCTTGGCGGTCGGCCAGGAGCCGGTGGATCTTGATGCTTTGCGCGAAAGGGTTATCGCGGTAGAAGGAGCGGTAAATTTTTACCCGGCTGCCGTCATAGCGGTTCAGGCCGTCCATCGTGCCGATCCAGATAAACCCCCGGTGATCCTGGGCAAGGCCGAGCACCGAAACGGAAGAAAGGCCGTTCTCCACCGTCAGGTGGTCGAATACCAGGGACGGCTGCCCCGCCGCGGACGGGGCCCGGGCGATGGCCAGCAACAGCAGGAAAAAGGGCGTCCATAGCGGGCGCCAAAGCACATCGGTGATCATGGATGCCTGTTTTGGAGGAGGCCCCACCCCTGGAAGCTGCCGGGTCCCTCCTGCTCTAAAAATTAAAGAATCAATAGCTGCGTAAAGGTGTTTTCCGAACGGATGACTTTTTCCTGGGATAGCATTGATGTTTCCGTCTGTGGCCGCGCCAGGGGGCCCGGATGCCAAAGATATTATTTCGGCCGGGAAATCGATATTTCCCGGAAATGTTAAAGCAGGATAGTCCGGGACAGTAATAGAAAAATACCCCTAAATGGATACAAATCCTCCCCCGGGGGGCTGGCAGATTTTTTCAGCTTTGCAGTGTAAATGTTCTGAAAATCAATCTTAAAAATCAATAAGCTATGAACTACCATGAAAAACTGCAAAGGATTTTAGAAGATTACCCGATCGGTCAAGCGGCCAAACTGATGCGGATTGCCGAGGGGTCGCTCCGCAGTTACCTCAAACACGACCGCCTGCCTACCCGCTATACCGTAAAACAGATTGAAGCGGTATATAGCGAGTTGTACGAAGCCGAAGACCAACCGGTCAATCCCGGAGGGTCCTCCCAGCAGCAGGCTTCCTTTGAATACCAGCTTTCAAGTTCGGCGAGGCCTGCCGTTCCCCACTATGAAAATGAAGCCCCCTTCCCGGTAGGTCCGGGGGGATGGTGGTAAGGCAAAAACCGGCGAAAAGAAATTTTCGCCGGTTTTTTTTTGCCATCTGGATGTGAGGATCCAGGTGTAAGGGGTTCAAATCGGTAAAGGGTAGGGGGACAAATGTATTTTTTCCCCTGTACCGATTTGGGCCCCTTATCTTGGCTAAGGCGTACCCTGCCCAAAAAAAAGGCTGTGCGAACTTGCATCCACTAACCGGGAATCGCCGGTTGTGCACTCACCCTAAATCTACAGCCATGAGCACCCTTAATAATTTCCATGTTTTGTTGCTGGACGATGACATTGATGACCGCCTGATTTTCCAGGAAGCCCTGAGCCAGGTGGCCCCCCAGGCACAACTGACCAGCCTGTGCGAGTCCCGCGACCTGATGCCTGCCCTGGAGGGACAATTGCCCGACCTGATTTTGGTCGACGCCGACCTGGGTCCGGACAGCAGCGTGGAATGCGTGCAGCAATTGAAGGCGCACCCACGGTACCGGCACATCCCGGTGCTGCTGTGGTGCCGCTCCTGGGTTGGACCCCAGGTAGCCGAGGCGTATACCGCCGGCATTGAGCTTCATTTTGAAAAACCCTGGTCCATATCGTTTTTAGAGAAAGTCCTGGAAGAAATCCTGGCCCGTTTTATTCCGTCCGGGCAGCAACGGGCATAAATCCTATGAGCCAGGATGAGCTTAAATTCTTTGGTTCCTTGTACCTTCGCCTTCCTGCTGTTGCTATGAATTCCCCGGTGCAGCTATCCCTGATTTTCTGCCACCTGATCCCGCCCTGCAAGCGCAAAACCTGTTTTACCACCCTTAACCTTGCAGTTTATGCGGCCGTTGGCCTATCTATACCACCTATGTTGCTGGCTGGCTTTTCTGCTGTTCCCTGGCTACTTGCCGGCTTCCGATGGCGGCATCCGCTACCTGGGCATCGAGCAGGGCCTGTCCAACAATTCCGTTCGCAGCATTCTTCAGGACCGAAACGGCTACCTGTGGTTCGGCACCTATAACGGCCTTTGCCGTTATGATGGGTATTCCTTCCGGCTGTTCTATAATGAGCCGGGTGATTCGCTTTCTCTTCCGAATAATCATGTGTATGCCCTGTACGAGGACCGGCAGCAAAACCTGTGGGCAGGCACCGACAAGGGCCTCGGTGTGTACCACAACCTGAGCGGCCGCTTCCGGCCGGTTTATTTTATTCCCGCCGGCCGGCAGCGACCCGAAAAGATAGGTATGCAGGTGCTGGTCCTGGACGCGGATACATCGGGCAACCTGTTTATCGGCACCAACGGCGCCGGGCTGCTGGTCCGCTACCGGGGAAAGGAAGTCGCCGAACAGTTGCCGGTGCTGGTGCATGGGAAACTTACCTCCAGCTATTTTTTCCGGTCCCTGAAAGTAGACCGGCGGCAACGGGTCTGGCTGGTGGTCAGCCAGCTGGGGTTATGCGTCTATGAGCCTGGAAGCCGGCAGCTGCGCCTGGTGAGTTCGGCCCTGACGGAAGCCTGGGACCTGGAAACGGACGGGCAGGAAACGGTCTGGATCGGTACCCGTAACGGCCTGTATACGTACCGGATCGCTACCAATACCCTGCAGCCCGCCTTCCCGCGGAGCGCCGGGGTACCGGCGTCCGATAATGTGCTCAGCCTGTGCCTGGACCGGCAGCACCAATTATGGATGGGTACGGCCGGCGAGGGCATCTTTGTGCAGGATACCCGCACCGGTGCGCTCCGCCATTTGGAGCCCGCCCTCCCCGGGCAGCAACCCGGGCGGGAAACCTTCACCTGCATTTTTGAGGATAAAGAAGGCCGGAAGTGGTTCGGCACCCTCAAAGGCGGCCTCCGCATCCTGGACCCCTTTCCATCCCCTTTCCGGACCATCGCCCACAACCCGCACCAGGCCAACAGCCTGGTCCATAATTTTGTCTCCGCCTTCCTGGAAGACCGGCAGGGGCGGTTGTGGATCGGAACCGATGGCGGGGGGCTCAGCATCTGGAACCGCCCGGCCCAAACTTTTTCCAACTACCAGCACCAGGAGGGGATTCCCGGTTCCCTGGGCAGCAACCTGGTGGTCGGCCTCTGCCAGGATTACCTGGGGGCGGTCTGGGTCACTACTTTCGGCGGCGACGTCAGCCGCTTCAACGAGACTACCCGTTCTTTTGAATCTTTCCCCTGCATCAACCCGGCCACCGGGGAGGCGGACAAAAACGTACGGTTGCTGTACGAAGACCGGGAAAAGAACCTCTGGGCCAACACCTACTGGCCGGGGCGGCTGTACCGCTTCAACCGCGCCCTCCACCGGTTTGAACTCTATAACCGGCAAACGGACCTTTCCAACCTGCTCACCCTGGCCGGGGACCGCTCCGGTACCCTCTGGGCCGGCAACAGCCACGCACTGATCCGCATTGATTCCGCCTACCGGCATACCCACTATGAAATCGGCACCGCCGTCCGGGACATTTATGAAGATAAAAAAGGCAACCTCTGGGTGGGGACGGAGGGCGGCGGCCTGCTGCGGTTCGACCGCCGGCATGGAAAGATCGACCGGCAGTATACCACCGCCAACGGGTTGTGTAACAATTCCGTGCTGAGGATCCTGGAAAACGGCATCGGCGACTTATGGCTCAGCACCTTTTATGGGCTTTCCCTGTTTGACCCTGCCAGCGGCACCTTTAAAAATTTTTACCAGGAGGACGGCCTGCAAAGCAACCAGTTCAGTTATGGGGCGGCGCTGCGCCTGCGCTCCGGCGAGCTGGCCTTCGGTGGCATCCGGGGCTTCAACCTGTTCCAGCCCGACAGCCTGCGGCTTAATAACAGCCAGGCCCCCCTGCTGATTACCGGCCTGCGCTACAACAACCAGCCGGTATGGGCCGGGAACCGGCTGGTGGCCCGGGTGCGGGGCGACCAGGTAGCAGCCCTCCGGCTGCCTGCCGGGGAAGCGGTGCTTTCCGTGGATTTTGCGGCGCTTAATTTTGCTTCTCCCCAACGGGTGCGGTACACCTACCGGTTGGAAGGCCATCAGCAGGAATGGACGGACCCGGGCAGAGAGCGCACGGCTCATTTTTCCAACCTGGCCCCGGGCCAGTATGTGCTGCGCATCAGGGCCACCCTGCCCAACGGCTCCTGGAACCCGGAGGAAATCCGCCTGCCGGTGGAGGTGGTGCCGCCCTGGTACCGGTCGTGGTGGGCGAACGCCTTGTACATCCTGCTTGCCGGAGTCGTCCTGCTCCTGTACCTGGGGTACCGGGCCTCCCGGCTGCGGCTGCAATACCAGGTGAAAGTAGCCCGGCTGCACACAGCTGCCGAGCAGGCGGAACGGGGGCGGCAGGAAGCCGAGCTGGCCCGGGAAAAGGCCGAACGGGAAACCGAAAAGGTTCGCTATGAAAAGGAAGAGGAAATCCGCGAAAAGCAATTTTCCTTCTTTACCCAGATCTCCCAGGAGTTTCGCACGCCGCTGACCCTGATCGCCAACCCCGTCAAGGCGTTGCTGGAGCAGGACCCGGAGCAACGGTGCGACCGGGAGCGGGCCGAGCTCACCACGGTCTACCGCAACGCCCGCCGCATGCTCAGCCTGGTGGAACAACTGCAGCTGTTCCGCAAGGCTGAAACCGGCCTGGACCGCCTGGCCGCCGCCCCCCTGGATCTCTGCCAGTTGAGCCGCGAGGTGTACCTCTGCTTTGTACAACAGGCCCAGGCCCGGAACATCGATTACCAGTTCGATTGTTCGGAACAACCCCTGGAAATCTATGCCGATGCGGCAAAGCTGGAGATCATTTTGTACAACCTCTTATCCAATGCGCTCCATTTTACACCCCAAGGCGGATCGGTGTCCCTGCGGATTACCGGGCAGGAGCGGGAGGTGGTGCTCGAAATACAGGACAGCGGTCCGGGCGTTCCCCCGGAAGTGGGCGACCGCCTGTTTGAAAAATATTTACATGCGCCCGAGGGGGTTGCCCGCGCCCCGCTGGGCCTGGGGATCGGCCTCTACCTGGTCCGGCATTTCACCGAACAGCACAAAGGCTCCGTTTCTTGCCGGAGCGGGGAAGGCACCGGCACCACCATAACGCTCCGGCTGTTGCGGGGAACGGCCCATTTCGACCCGGGCACGGTGCGGGAGCCCGGGGCGATGGCGCCCGGCTTGCTGGAAGAGCTGGCCTTCGAAGAGGGGGACCTGGAGGAGGTCCCGGCGGCGGGGGCGGCTCCGCTCGAAGAGGTCGTGGACTCCGTGATCACCGATAAGCCCACCTTGCTGGTGGTGAACGACGATCCCGAAATGCGGAAATACCTGCTGCGGCTGCTGCAGGACCGCTACCTCCTTTATGAGGCTGCCGGCGGAGAGGAAGGCCTGGTTGTGGCCCGGAAGCAGTTGCCCGACCTGGTCCTGACCGAGGTGCAATTGGAAGGTAACCGGGGCATCGACCTCTGCAAATCCCTCAAAGCAGACCCGGCCCTGCAGCATATACCGGTGATCCTGCTGACCGCCGATTCGGCACCGGAAACCCTGCTAAAGGGGGTGGAAGGCGGTGCCGATGCCTATGTCGCCAAGCCCTTCGACCGCGATTTCCTGCTGGCCCGCATCGCCAGCCTGCTGAAGGCCCGCACCTCGCTGCAGCAATACTTTTTGAACGAGGTCACGATGAGCCGCACCGACCAGAAGATCCCGGAAGAGTACCGGGAGTTTTTGGAACAATGCATCGAAACGGTGGAGCGCCACCTGGATGACGAGGAGTTCAGCGTCAAAACGCTGATGACCGAAATGGGCATGAGCCATTCCGCCCTCTATAAAAAGGTCAAATCCGTTTCCGGCCAGTCCGTTTCCTCCTTTATCCGCTTCATCCGCCTGCGCAAGGCCGCCGAACTCCTGATCACCACCGGGATGAACATCAGCGAAGCGGCCCGGTCGGTCGGTTTTTTGGAAATGAAATACTTCCGCAAACAGTTTTGTAAGCTGTTCGGGATGAATCCTTCGGATTACATCGCCAAGTACCGCCGGGTATTTTCGGATAAATACACGGTAAAAAAATAATAAGGGGTTCAAACCGGTATGAAGAAGGGGGGACAATTGTTTCTTTTCCCTTGTACCGATTTGGGCCCCTTATTTCGGCTGTAGCGTACCCTGTCCCCAAAGGGGAGCAGTCGACCTTGCACCTACAAACCGGGAACATCCGGTTGTGCACTCACCCTTAAATCTACAGCCATGTTTACCCATACCACTTATGCCAATGTTATGATCCTGGACCAGGACTTCGATGACCGCCAGTTTCTGCAGGAAGCGTTCCTGCATGTCGCTTCCGGGGTGCAACTGACCAGCCTTGCCCATGCCCGGGAGTTGTTCCCGGCCGTGCAGGCGCAGCGGGTGGACCTGATCATTATGGAGGCCCACCTGTTGACCGGCAGCAGCCTGGAATGCATCCGCCAATTAAAAGCCCATCCCTTATACCGGAATATCCCAATCATCCTGTGGAGTACCTCCTGCACCGAGCCCCTGGTGACCAAGGCCTATGCCGCCGGGCTGGAATTGTTTATCGAAAAGCCCTGGTCCATTTCCCAATTGGAAGAGATTATCGTCGGCATTCTGGACCGTTACCTGGAGCCTCAGCTGCAACGGGCGTAAAGCTGCTCCGTCGCCAAATCCTGCACCTGAACCCCTAACGGTACACCTGGTCCTATGCTACTGATCCTGTTACCCATATCCTGCGAAAAAACCTGCAACCCGCATCGTTACATAAGTAGATAAGTAAAGGTTGAGGCCGCCTGTTTTTACAGGGGGCCTTTTTCATGTGCCTGCACGCAACTTTATTCCGGCCGAAGGAAAAGGATATAAGCGGTACAAGCAGGTGGGGGTTAAGGGGGACAGCTGTATATTTCAGCCCGTACCAATATGAGCCCCATAATTCGGCTATTCCGTACCCCGGCCGGAAGCAGCGGCATACGAACTTGCACCCTAGGGAGCCCACCGGTTCCCGTTCATTCAAAACCTTTTGTTATGTTCTCCGAAAATAAACCATCCTACATTTTATTGCTGGAAGATGACCGGGACGACCAGTTGTTTTTTGAAGAAGCGCTGGGCCAGGTCGCTCTTACCACCCGGCTGATCAACATTACCCATAGTGACCAACTGTTCGCGGCCCTGCAGGCGCAACTGCCTGACCTGATCGTTATTGACCCGTGGTTAGGCCTGGGCAGCGGCCTGGAAAGCGTGCAGCAGTTGAAAGCCCACCCGCTGTACCGGCACATTCCCGTAATTATGTGGAGTACTTCCCGCCTGGAACCCGTCGTTTCCCAGGCCTATGCCGCCGGCATGGAACTGTTTTTCGAAAAGCCCTGTTCCCTTTCCCTGCTGGAAAGTATTCTCCTGGAAGTTTTCGACCGGTACCTGCCCTCCAAACGCCAGTGTGCCTAGCGCTTCCGCCTTTGCCCATGGTTTTTTCAGGTTCACCTAGGGCAATTGGCTCCTTTGAGGGAGCTGCCTTACCTGCTCCAAGGCGTGATGGGCCAGGGCTTCCGCTTCTTCCGCCGAAGGAGCTTCGGTATAGACCCGGATGATGGGCTCGGTATTGGAGCTGCGCAGGTGGATCCAGCTGCCGGGCAGGTCGATTTTCAGGCCGTCGGCGGTGTTGCGGGGTACGTCCCCGTAGTGCGCTTCCAGGGCGGCCAGCAATTGGGGCACGTTCGTATCCGGGGACAGCTCCAGTTTTTTCTTCGCCATGAAATAGCCGGGGAATTTTTGCCGGAAAGCGGAAAGGGAGCCGCCCTCCCGGGCCAGGGCGCTGAGAAAAAGGGCGGTGCCTGCCAGGGCGTCGCGGCCGTAGTGCAGGTCGGGCACGATGATGCCGCCGTTGCCTTCGCCGCCGATGACGGCCTGCACTTCCTTCATTTTTTGCACCACGTTCACCTCGCCCACCGCCGAGGCAAAATAAGCGCCTCCATGGCGGAGGGTAACGTCCTTCAGGGCGCGGGTGCTGCTCAGGTTGCTGACCGTGTTGCCCGGGCGGTGCCCCAGGATGTAGTCGGCCACGGCCACCAGCGTGTACTCTTCGCCAAAGAGGCTGCCGTCCTCGCACACAAAGCACAGGCGGTCCACGTCGGGGTCCACGGCGATGCCCAGGTGGGCGCCGTGCCGGCTTACGGCCGAGCACAGCTGCTCCAGGTGCTGGGGCAGGGGCTCGGGGTCATGGGCGAACTGGCCGGTGATGGCTTCGTTGATGACGACCACGTTGGCCACGCCCAGGGCTTTCAGCAGGGGCGGCAGGGCCAGGGCGCCGGTGGAGTTCACGGCATCCACCACCACCGTAAAGGCCTTTTGCCGGATAGCGGCGGTGTCCACCAGGGGATACTGCAGCAGGCTGTCGATATGCCGGCGGATATAGCCGCCGTTGGCGCTATAACGGCCCAGCCGGGTGACGGGGGCGAAGTCGAAATTTTCCTGCCGGGCTTTTTCCAGGATATAGGCGCCGTCTTCGGCGCTGAGGAACTCGCCCTTGCCGTTCAGCAGTTTCAGGGCGTTCCACTGGGCCGGGTTATGGCTGGCGGTCAGGATGATGCCGCCGTTGGCCGCTTCCCATACCACCGCCATTTCCACGGTGGGGGTGGTGGACAGGCCGGCATCAACCACATCGATGCCCATGGCCAGCAGGGTGCTGGCGGTGAGCTGGCTCACCAGGCTGCCGCTGATGCGGCCGTCGCGGCCGATGACCACTTTGCGGCCTTGGTGCTTTTCCTGCAGCCAGGTGGCATAGGCCGCTGTGAATTTTACGATGTCCAGGGGGGTAAGGTTCTCGCCCGGCCGGCCCCCGATGGTGCCCCGGATGCCGGAGATGCTTTTGATCAATGACATAAAGGATTAAGAAGAAAGGGATGAATAAACGGGTTTGGTTTGCGGTTGAGCCCCGGCCGGGGCCGCCTTGCCGGCCGCATGGCCTTTGAGGGCATAGTACAGGATGTACCCGTAGCAGGGCAGCAGGCACAGCTGGAAGGAGGCCTGGTTGGAAAAAATGCCCTTGTCCTTCAAAGCGGTATAAAGCAGGGGCAGCAGGGCGCCGCCGGCAATGCCCATCACCAGCAGGGCCGAGCCGGTTTTGGTAAACCTTCCCAGGCCGCTGATGGCCAGCGGGAAAATGGCGGGCCACATCAGGGCGTTGGCCAGTCCCAGCAGGGCAATGAAGGTGATGGCGGTATAGCCTTCGCTGAAATAAACGCCCAGGCTGAACGCCAGGCCCAGCACGGCCGACAGGGCCAGGGCCGCCGGCTGCGACAGGTAGCGGGGGATGGCGAAAATGCCCCCCACATAGCCGGCCAGCATGGCCACCAGCGTAAAGGAGGTGAAATATTTCGTCTGGTCCAGCGGCATGCCCAGCTCCTTGCCGTACACGCCGATGGCGTCGCCCGCCAGCACTTCCACGCCCACGTATAAAAACAGGCAGAGCACGCCCAGCACCAGGTGCGGAAACTGCAACACGCTGGTTTTTCCCGCGGCGGCCGCCGGGGCGGTTTCTTCTTTTTCCAGTTCAATTTCCGGCAGCGACGACCGTTGGATCATCAGGGCCAGCAGCAGCAATACCACCGCCATGACTACATAAGGAGGGACTACCCGGGAGGCCAGCTGCTGCAGCAGCGCTTCTTTTGCCTGCGGCGCCGTGGCGGCGGCCAACTGGTCCTGCACGGCGCCGGCGCCTTTCAGCACCAGCACGCCCAGCACGATGGGGCTGAGGATGCCGGCGATCTTGCTGCAGATGCCCATGAGGCTGATGCGGCGGGCGGCGCTTTCCAGGGGGCCGATGATAGAGATATAGGGGTTGCTGGCCGTTTGCAGCAGGGCCAGCCCGGCGCCCTGCACGAACAGGCCGGTGAGGAACAGGCCGAAGCTGCGGGCGTTGGCGGCGGGGATGAAGACCAGCGAGCCGGCGGCCATCACCAGCAGGCCGAGGGCCATGCCGTTGCGGAAGCCGGTTTTTTGTAAAATAAGCGAAGAGGGCAGGGCCAGGAAGAAATAGGCCATGTAAAAGGCAAAGGTCACCAGGATGGCCTGGATGTCGTTTTCCAGCTGGCAGGCCAGCTTCAGGAAGGGGATCAGGGTACCGTTCAGCCAGGTGACAAAGCCAAACACAAAGAACAGGATCCCGATGATCACGATCGCGTAGTTGTTGTTTTTCGGGGGTACTTTCATAATGGAGCCGTTGATTTTCGGCACAAGGTAGGGCGGAGTTTCGTCCCTTTTTCCGCCGGGGGCGCACAAACGATTGCACGAATTTCCGGGAGCACCGGGGCAAAAATGCACAACCGTTTGCACGGTTTCCGCACCGTTTTGCGGCCTAAGTTTGGGAAGTCAATCCCAACCTCTCCTCAAAAATTCCTGTTATGATCACCGAAGTCCTGATACCCAGTAAGCTGGTATCCTACG
This sequence comes from Huijunlia imazamoxiresistens, assembly GCF_037132455.1. Lineage (NCBI taxonomy): Bacteria > Pseudomonadati > Bacteroidota > Chitinophagia > Chitinophagales > Chitinophagaceae > Huijunlia > Huijunlia imazamoxiresistens. Next base: position 27,465 of record NZ_JBBBEI010000001.1, read on the forward strand.
AAAAGATCCCCACCAGCATCCATGCCTCGGAGCAGCAGGCCTGCCGGGCGGTGGCCGAAGAAATGGCCCGCCTCATCCGCGCCAGACAGGCCGCAGGCGCCCCGGCCGTGCTGGGCCTGGCTACCGGCTCCACGCCCAAAAAGGTCTATGCCGAGCTGATCCGCATGCACCGCGAAGAAAATTTGAGCTTTCACAACGTCGTGGCCTTCAACCTCGACGAATATTACCCCATCGCCCCGGGCGCCCTGCAAAGCTATAAGCGGTTCATGGACGAAAACCTGTTTTGCCATATCGACATTCCCCCCGCGAACTGTTTCATTCCTTCCGGCGACTGCCCCCAGGAGCTGGTGAAGCTGCAGGGCGAGGAGTACGACCGCCGCATCGAGTCTTATGGCGGCCTCGACTTCCAGCTGCTGGGCATCGGCCGCAACGGCCATATCGGCTTCAACGAACCCGGCTCGCACGTCGGTTCCCCCACCCGCCTGATCACCCTCGACCCTATCACCCGCTTCGACGCGGCCTACGAGTTCGGCGGCATGGCCAACGTGCCCCGCAAGGCCATCACCATGGGGGTGGGCACCATCCTGAAGGCCAAACGCATCGTATTGCTGGCCTGGGGCGAACGCAAGGCCGGCATCATCAAGCAGGCCGTGGAAGGACCCGTAACCGAATTCGTGCCGGCTTCCTACCTGCAGGGCCACGGCAACGTGGAATTCGTGCTCGACCAGGCCGCCGCCGCCGCCCTCACCCGCTGCAAAACCCCCTGGCTCACCGACGAAGTGGTGTGGAACCGCCACATGATCAAAAAGGCCGTGACCCACCTGGCGCTGGCCACCGGCAAACCCATCCTGAAGCTGACCAACAACGACTATAACGAGAACGGCCTGAGCGACCTGCTGGCACTCTACGGCAAGGCCTACGACATCAACATCGAGGTATTCAACTGGCTGCAGCAGACCATCACCGGCTGGCCCGGCGGCAAACCCGGCGCCGACGATACCCTGCGCCCCGAACGGGCCACCCCCGCCCGCAAGCGGGTGCTGCTCTTCAGCCCGCACCCCGACGACGACATCATTTCCATGGGCGGCACCTTCCAGCGCCTGGTGGACCAGGGCCACGAAGTGCACGTGGCCTACCAGACCTCCGGCAACATCGCCGTGGCCGATGACGAAGCCTTCCGCTTTATCGAGTTCGTGCAGGACTACAACCGCCGCTTCGGCATCCACAGCCCCGAGGCCGACGCTATTTACCAGGATGCCCGGGCGTTCCTGCTGCAAAAAAAGAACGGGGAAAAGGATACCGAAGCCCTGCGCTGGGTAAAAGGCCTCATCCGCCGCGGCGAGGCCCGCAATACCTGCCGGTTCGTGGGCGTGCCCGGGGCGCAGGTGCACCACATGGACCTGCCCTTCTACGAGACCGGCACCATCGAGAAAAAGCCCATCGGCGAGGAGGATATCGCCCGCATCATGGAGCTGATCGAGCGGGTGCAACCGCACCAGGTGTATGCCGCCGGCGACCTGGCCGACCCGCACGGCACCCACAAGGTGTGCCTGGACGGCATCTTCGAAGCCATGAAGCGCCTCAAAGGAAAAGCATTCATGCAGGATTGCTGGCTGTGGCTGTACAAAGGCGCCTGGGCCGAATGGGAGATCGACCTCATTGAAATGGCCGTGCCCATGAGCCCCGACCAGGTGCTGAAAAAGCGCCACGGCATCTTCAAGCACCAGTCGCAGAAAGACGGCGTGGTGTTCCAGGGCAGCGACAGCCGCGAGTTCTGGCAGCGGGCCGAGGACCGCAACAAGGCCACGGCCGACCTGTACAACAAGTTGGGCCTGGCGGAATACGAGGCGATGGAAGCCTTCGTGCGCTGGCACTACTAATTGCCATGAGGAACGCCTGCCGGTTCGCCGGCAGGTTATTTTTACCAACCAACTGAATTACAAAAACAATGAAAGAGCTGAACGTCACTTTTTTCGACCAGCTATCCTACCCCGACGAAATGGACCGGGTGGCGGCCTGCCTCGACGGGACCGGCCGCCATGCCCTGGCCGAACGGCCCTGGCCGGCCTTTCCCTACCAGCCGGAGGTGGCGTTTTCCCTGGGGCATTCGGGCGATTGTATCTTCATCAAATATGTGGTCACCGAAGCCTGCATCCGGGCGGTGCACAGCCAACCCAATGCGCCGGTGTACCAGGATTCCTGCGTGGAGTTCTTTATCGCCTTCGACGAGGGCGGCTACTACAACTTCGAGTTCAACTGCATCGGCACCTGCCTGGCGGGTTTCGGGCCCTCGAAGACGGAGCGGGAAGCCCTGCCCGAAGAAGTGCTGGCCCGGATCCGCTACCAGGCGCTCCTCCGCAACGGGGCCGCCGGCGAAGGGATCCGCTGGGAGCTGACGGTGGCCCTGCCCCTGGAAGTGTTTACCCGCCACCCCCTGGAGGCGTTGGGCGGGCGGGCGGTACGGGCCAACTTTTACAAGTGCGGCGACCACCTGCCCCGGCCGCATTTCGTGGCCTGGAGCCCGATTCGTACCGAAGCGCCGGATTTTCACCGGCCGGAATTCTTTGGAAGCCTGCGCTTTGCCTGATTTCATTTAAAAAAATCATCACTTTGCACGTACATAAACGGACTGCCATGGACCAGAAGCTGCCGACCATCAAGGAAATCGCCCGCAGGCTGAACGTATCGGTTTCCACGGTTTCGCGGGCGCTGAGCGACCACCCCCGCATCGGGCTGCGCACGAAGCAGCGGGTGAAGGAGCTGGCGCAGGAGCTGCAGTACGAGCCCAATGCCCAGGCCATCTTTTTCAAGCAGAAAAAAACCTACGTCATCGGCGTGATCCTGCCCTACATCCGGGAAGAGTTTTTTTCCGAAGCCATCAGCGGCATCGAAACCGCCGCCATGGCGCACGAATACACCATCCTGTTCGGCCAGAGCTTTGACGACCCCGGGCGCGAGAAAAAGGTGGTGGACGCCATGCGCAAGCAGCGCATCGACGGCCTGATCATCTCGCTTTCGAAGCACACCCACCAGTTCGACCACCTCCAAACGCTGGAACAGCGGGCGATCCCCGTGGTGTATTTCGACCGGGTGCCGCCCTTTGAAAAGGCGCATAAGGTGTACTGCAATTTATTCCAGGGAACGGTGGACCTGATCAACTGGCTGTTCGGCCGGGGGCTGCGGCGCATCGCCCTGCTCAACGGCCCGGACAAGCTGCCGGCCAGCAAGGAGCGGCTAAAGGGGTATATCGAAGGCATTTCGCGTAAAAAGCTGAAGGTGGACATGCAGCTGGTGCAGAATACCGACCTGTCGAAGGAGGGTACCCGCGAGGCGGTGCACCGCCTGCTCTCGCTGAAGCAACGCCCCAATGCCCTCATTTCGTTTAACGATTACGTGCATATGGACGCCGTTCAGTACGCCGCCCAGCAGGGCATCGCCATCAACCGCGACCTGGCCTTCGTCAGCTATGCCAACCTGCCCATCACCGCCTATACCGCCCACCCGCCCCTGGTGTCGATGGAGCAGTATCCCTACGGCCAGGGTGAAAAGGCCATGGAGCTGATGATCCGCATCCTGGCGGAAAAAGCGTCCGGCCAGCCGGTGCAGGAGGTGTTTTACCAGGAAGAAGTGCCCGCCACGCTGGTGATGCACCAAAGCAGCTTTCTGTAAGCGTTCCGGGGTTTTTTGTGCACTCGTTTGCACATGCATCATCCGGATTCCCGTGCTAATATTGTGGGGCGGTTCCGGAAGCAGGCCCCATTCTAAAAACAACGTCCTGCCGGCCCGGCGCCCTTCAGGCGTTCCCATACGGGACCCCGATTTTTTAACGCATTTTACCCAACGAAAACTCCTAACACTTATGTCCACCGCTGTATTGTCGGCTTATGGATTTAAAGCAGCAGAAACGGAAGCCGTGCCCTTTGGTAGCGGCCTGATCAACCATACCTGGAAACTGCGCCATGCCGGCGCCGACTATATCCTGCAACGGGTCAACCAAAACGTATTCCCTTATCCCGACCACATCGCCGATAATATCCGGGCGGTAGCCGGTTACCTGGAGCGGCACCACCCCGGCTACCTGTTCCCGGCGCCCCTGCGGACCCCCGATGGCCGCGACCTGGTACAGGTCGAGGACGAAGGCTATTTCCGGCTGTTTGCCTTTGTACCCGGCGCGCAGGCCCGCACGGTAGTGGAAGGGCCGGAGCCGGCCTTTGAAGCCGCCGCCCAGTTTGGCCAGTTCACCCGCCTGCTGTCGGGCTTTGACGTGCGGCGCCTGCAGCCTACCCTGCCCCACTTCCACGACCTGTCGCTGCGGTTCCGCCAGTTGGTAACGGCTGTGGAAAACAGCGACGGCGAACGCCTGGCCGAATCCCGCGACGAGATCAGCTACCTGGTCTCCCTGTCCGCCCTGGTCCGCCAATTCGAACGCCTGCGCACCCATAATGCCTTCCGCCTGCGGGTGACCCACCACGACACCAAGATCAGCAACGTGCTCTTCGATGCGGCGGGCAAGGGCCTGTGCGTGGTGGACCTGGACACGGTGATGCCGGGCTACTTTTTCAGCGATGTGGGCGACATGATGCGGACCTACCTGTCACCCGTAAGCGAAGAAGAGCAGGACTTCGACCGCATCGAAGTGCGCGACGAGGTGTACCAGGCCATCATCGCGGGCTACTGCAGCCACATGAAGGACGAACTGGCCCCGGAGGAAAAGGCCCACCTGTTCTTTTCCGGCAAGTTCATGGTCTTTATGCAGGCGCTCCGCTTCCTCACCGACCACCTGAATAAGGATAGTTACTACGGCGCCCGCTATCCCGGCCATAACCTGGTGCGGGCTCGCAACCAGGTGACGCTGCTGCGCCGCCTGATCGAAAAAGAACGCCCTTTGTCCGCCTTCCGGGGCTAATACATCCAATAAAACAGAAAACCAAAAAACATGAAAGAGCAAACCGTTATGGTCACCGGGGGCCTGGGCTACATCGGCTCCCATACCGTGGTGGAATTGCAGCAGAAAGGCAGTACCGTGGTGATCGTGGACAACCTGAGCAATTCCGAGGCATTTATATTGGACCGGATCGAAGCGATCACGTCGGTGCGCCCCGTTTTTTACCGGGCCGATGCCGGCGATGCCGCTACGCTGCGCCGCATTTTCCAGCGGCACCGCCCCGAAGTGGTGATCCATTTCGCGGCCCACAAGTCGGTGGGCGAGTCGGTGGCGCAGCCCCTGAACTATTTCCGCAACAACCTTGGTTCGCTGCTCGGCGTGCTGGAGGCCATGGAGGCCGGCGGCACCTCGAAGCTGATCTTTTCTTCCTCCGCCACGGTTTACGGCCAGCCCGGCGCGCTGCCCCTCACCGAGACTTCACCCTTCCGCCCGGCCCTGTCGGCCTATGGCAGCACCAAGCAGATGGGAGAGGAGGTGCTGGAAAAGGTGTGCGCCGCCGGCGGCATCCGCTCCATCTCACTGCGTTATTTCAACCCGGTGGGGGCGCACCCCTCGGCGCTGATCGGCGAGCTGCCCCGCGGCATTCCCAACAACCTGTTTCCCTACGTGACCCAGACCGGCATCGGCAAGTTGCCGCAACTGACGGTGCATGGCGCAGACTACGACACCGCCGACGGCTCCTGCCTCCGCGACTACATCCACGTGGTGGACCTGGCCCGCGCCCACGTACGGGCCTGCGAGCGCCTGCTGGAAGGCAGCGGCCCCGCCGGCAATGAGGTGTTCAATATCGGTACCGGCAGGGGCACGACGGTGCTGGAGGTGATCCGGGCGTTTGAGCAGTGCGCCGGCCGGCCGCTGAACTACCGCATCGGGCCCCGCCGCCCGGGCGATGCCGCCGCCGTTTACGCCGATACGCAACGGGCCCGCCAGGTGCTGGGCTGGCAGGCGGGGCACCAGCTCCCCGACATGATCCGCTCGGCCTGGAAATGGGAACAGGCCCTGGCGGCAAAGCAGCCGGAAGCGGAAGGGGCCGCTAAAGAAACAGGGCTGTTTTCCTAATGGCCCCTTCAGCTATTTTTCCCCCTAAACAGATACGATTGTCTCCCTTGAAATTGCTGAGTTCTTGGCACTTTTACTTCGGGAGATCACCCATGGTTTCCCGGGCGGAACGTAAGGAGGAGCAGCCATCAGGCAGGGCCAATTTCCCTTAGTTCCTTAAAAAATCAAACAGGCCGCCTGTTCTCCCGGGGACAGGCACGGGGTCCTTTTGCCTGGGGACAAACGGTTTCAACTAAAAAACTACACAATCCAGATTACATGAAAAGAAGATTGCTTGCTTCGATGATGGTCTTTGGCAGCCTTGTGGGCGCCGCTCAGAAGACCACGATCAGTGGGAAGGTGACCGGCCCCAACGGGGAGCCCCTGCAGGGCGTGTCGGTGACCGTCAAAGGCGGCACCGCCGGTACCACCACCAACGAAAAAGGGGTATACATCCTGCCGGTAACCGGCAAGGGCGTGTTCCTTGTCTTTTCCTCCTCGGGCTACGGCCAGCGGGAAATTTCCGCCGGCAACAACTTTACCATTAACGTGGCGCTCCAGGAAAAGGTCACGGAAGCGGAAGAAGTGGTGGTGGTCGGTTACGGCACCGTGAAGCGCAAGGACGTGACCGGCTCCGTGGGCAAGATCAACATGGCCGAAATGAGCAAGGCCCCCGTGCGCTCCTTCGACGAGGCGCTGGCCGGCAGGGTGGCGGGCGTGCAGGTGACCTCCTCCGACGGGCAGCCGGGCTCGGCCACCAATATCGTCATCCGGGGCGCCAACTCCCTGACCTCGAGCAACGCACCGCTCTACGTCATCGACGGTTTCCAGGTGGAAAATCCCAACAGCAACGCGATCAACCCCAGCGATATTGAATCCATCGAAGTGCTGAAGGACGCCTCCGCCACCGCCATCTTCGGCGCCCGCGGCGCCAACGGCGTCATCCTCATCACCACCAAAAAAGGAAAGGAAGGCCCCCCGGTGGTTTCTTTTACCGGCACGTACGGCCTGCAGAACAACATCCGGACCATGGAGATGATGAGCCCATACGAGTTTGTCAAGTACCAGCTCGAGGTCGATACCACCGCCGTGTCCAACAGCATGTACCCCAGCCCCCGGCAGGTGTACCTGGCCAACGGCAAATCCCTGGAAGAATACCGGCAGGCCAAGGAAATCGACTGGCAGGAACTGGTGCTGCGGCAGGCGCCCATGTCCAATTACAACCTCTCCATCACCGGCGGCAACAAGCAGACCAAATACGCCCTTTCCGGCTCCCTGCTCGACCAGCAGGGCACCCTGGTCAACTCGGGCTACAAACGCTACCAGGGCCGGATCGTGCTCGACCAGAACATTAACACCCGGCTGAAGGTCGGCATCAACACCAACTTCAGCAACCTGGTGCAGTCCGGCGTCAGCCCCTCCCAGACCTCCTATTCGGCCATGAACAACATCATGGTATCGGTTTGGGGCGGACGGCCCGTTTCGCCCAACGTGACCAGCGGCATGGAAGACCTGCTGTTCGACCCCAGCATCGACCCCGCCAACGATTACCGCGTGAACCCCGCCGTGAACCTGAAAAACCTGGTGCGGGACAACATTACCCGCAACCTGACCGCCAACGCCTACGCGGAATACCTCATCCTGCCCCGCCTGAAATTGCGCGTGACCGGCGGCTACATGGACAACCAGTTGCGCCAGGAGCAATTCAACAACTCCCTCACCCAGTACGGCAACCTGCGGCAGCCCAACGGCGTCAACGGCTCGCTGACCTTCCAGCAGTCCTCCTCCTGGCTGAACGAGAATACCCTGGCCTGGGATACGAAGATCAACGACCATAGCCTCAACCTCCTGGGCGGCTTTACGCTCCAGGGTGATAAATCTTCGCGCTACGGCATGTCGGCCATCCAGCTGCCGAACGAAAAGCTGGGCATTAGCGGACTGGACGAAGGCGTGCTCCAGCCCCTGACCGCTACCAGTTCGCTCTCTTCCATGTCCTCCTTCCTGGGCCGGATGAACTATTCCTACAAATCCAAATACCTGCTGACGGCCTCCTTCCGCGCCGACGGCTCCTCCCGGTTCAGCGAAGCCCACCACTGGAGCTTTTTCCCCTCCGCGGCCCTGTCGTGGCGGTTTAAGAGCGAAGATTTTTTGAAAAACCTGGACGTGCTGAGTGACGGCAAGCTGCGCCTGAGCTACGGCCATACCGGCAACAACCGCGTGGGCGACTTCTCCTACCTGACGGCCTTTGGCCTGCCCATCGGCAACAACTATGTCTTCAACAACAGCTACGTCGCCGGCATCGTGCCGACGGGACTGGGCAACAAAAACCTGAAGTGGGAAACCACCCAACAGGCCAACCTCGGCCTCGACCTGGGCTTTTTCAACCAGCGGCTGACCCTGGGGGTGGACGCCTACCAGAAAAAGACCGTCGACCTGCTGCTCTATGCCTCCCTGCCCCCTTCGGTGGGTTACGACAAGGCATATAAAAATATCGGCAGCGTGCAGAACCGGGGCCTGGAGCTGACCCTGGGGACCGTCAACGTCACGGGCCGCGATTTCTCGTGGAACACCGGCTTCAACATTTCCTTTAACCGCAGCAAGGTGCTGGCCCTGGCGGAAAATGAAGAATCCCTGAAAAGTACCGTTGCCTGGGACCAGGGCTGGCAGAACACTTCGGCTTATATTGCCAAGCTGGGCATGCCCATGGGCCTGATGTACGGCTACATCTGGGACGGCGTGTACCAGTACGCCGATTTCGACCGCACGGCCTCGGGCGGCTATATCCTGAAGGACAACGTACCCACCAACGGCAATACCCGCAACCTGATCCAGCCCGGCGACATCCGGTACCGCGATCTTACGGGTGACGGCGTGGTGAATGCCTCCGACTATACCGTCATCGGCCGCGGCCTGCCCGTGCATACCGGCGGCTTCACCAACAACTTTTCCTACAAGGGCTTTGACCTGAACGTGTTCTTCCAGTGGTCGTACGGCAATGACCTGTACAACGCCAACCGCCTTATGTTCGACGGCAACGCCATGGCCCGGGCCAACATGAACCAGTTCGCCTCCTATGCCCACCGCTGGACGCCCGAAAACACCCAATCCACTATTTTCCGGACCAAAGGGTATTACGGCGGCGGCTATTCTTCCTTCATTGTGGAGGACGGCTCCTACCTGCGCCTGAAAACCGTGTCCCTGGGGTACAACGTAGCGCCTAAGATCCTGAAGCACGCGAAAATAAAGTCCCTGCGGGCCTATGTGTCGGCGCAGAACCTGCTGACCTGGACGAACTATTCCGGCATGGACCCCGAAGTGAACGCGTATAATTCGGCCCTCACCCCCGGCTTCGACTTCTCTACCTATCCCCGGGCCCGCACCACCACCCTGGGCGTAAACCTTTCCTTCTAATCCATAAAAACCATTTGACAACATGAAACGTTCTCTTTACATATCCCTGCTGGTGGCCTCGGCCCTGGGTTATACCGGTTGCCAGAAGTTCCTGAACACGGAGCCCACCGATACCCTGACCACCCAGGACTATTACGATTCCGAAACCAAGCTGACCGGCGCCCTGGCCGGCGTGTACGATATCATCGGCTCGGCCTACCTGTACGGCGATTACCTGTTTTCCGAGATCGGCGCCAGCACCGACGAAGGGTTTTATGCCCGTTCCGGGACCACCACCGGCATCATGGTCAACAACTTCGATTTTACCAACGACCGCGTCCGGGGCCTCTGGGCCGATTGTTACCGGGGCATCGACCGGGCCAACAACCTGCTGGCCAACAGCCACCTGGCCAAAATGGAGGATAAGAAGCGCCAGGCGATCGTGGGCGAAGCCCAGTTCCTCCGCGGCTACTACTACTTCCTGCTGGCTACTTATTTCGGCGGCGTGCCGCTGCGGCTGACGCCCACCACCACGCCCGAGAACCCTTCCCAGGCGCGCGCCTCGGTAAAAGAGGTGTATGACCAGATCCTGAAGGATATGACCGAGGCCGAAGGCAAGGTGGCCCCCTCCTCGGCCATCGGCTACGCCAGCCGCGTGTCGAAGACCGTGGTGCAGGGCGTGCTGGCAAGGGTATGCCTCCATATGGCCGGTTATCCCCTGCAGGATAAAAGCAAGTATGCCGACGCCCTGGCCTGGGCAAAAAAAGTAAAGGAGTCGGGGGAACACGCCCTGCTGACCAGCTTTGACGCCAGCCTGACCAACAGCGCCTACAGCCAGATCTTCATCAACCATGCCCGCGACGTGTACGAGGTGAAGGAAAGCATGTGGGAAGCCGACTTCAAGGGCAACCGCACCGACGGCTATACCGAAACCGGCCGCGTGGGCAATACCATCGGCATTACCATGACCTCCACCACCTTCATGGCGGATACCGGCTACAGCTACGGGTTCATCAAAGGCACCGGCAAGCTGTATAACCTGTACGGCGCCGGCGACCTGCGCCGCGACTGGGTGCTGACCACCTACACCTACAACGCCACCACCGGCGCCCGGGTGCCCATTGCCGCCGGCACCAATGCCTATGGCCGCGATGCCGCCAAGTGGCGCCGTTCCTTTGAGGTGGTGAAGCCCAAGAACCAGAACCATTCGCCCATCAATTACCCCATCCTGCGCTATTCCGACGTGCTGCTGATGCTGGCCGAGGCCGACAACCAGGCCAATAACGGCCCTTCCGCCGAGGCCTATGAAGCCGTCAACCAGGTGCGGCGGCGGGCCTACGGGCTGCCCCTGGGCACCGCCAGCGCCACCGCCGACCTGGCGGCCGGCCTGACGAAAGACCAGTTCCAGCAGGCCATCGAGGACGAACGCGCCCGCGAGCTTTGCTTCGAGAGCCTGCGCCGCCAGGACCTGGTGCGCTGGGGCAAGCTGGTGCAGGTGATGAATGCCACCGGGGCCGATATGGCCACCAACGGCGGCGGCAGCGCTTATGGCGCCCTTGGCGGACGGAACATATCCCAAAAGCACCTGTTGTTCCCCATCCCCTCCAGTGAAATGGCCCTGAACAAAGCAATGATCCAAAACCCGGGCTGGTAATCAGCCTCCATCCTCCTTCAGAATAACGATTCACGATCAATACAACTTTTATGCGCATCAACCCTATACTTGTTGCAGCTACACTGGTTTCCCTGGGCCTGGCGTCCTGTGCCAAACAAATGGAGCTGAAATCCCTTTCCTTTGAAGTGGCCGCCGACAGTGCCTCCTACAATGCCGGCAGCACCACCAACTTTACCTTTTCGGGCAACCCCGACTACCTCACTTTTTTCTCGGGCGAGCCGGGCAGGAACTACGCCTTCAAAGACCGGGTGCAGGCCGCCGGTACGCCGGTGCTGAACTTCAAGTCGGCCCTGAATGCCGGGGCGCAGCCCGGGTCGCTGGCCCTGCTGGTGTCCACGGACTTCGCCGGCGGCGTGAACGCCACCTCCGATCCCGCGGCCCTGGCGGCCGCCACCTGGACCGACATCACCAACCGGGCCACCCTGGCTGCGAATGGCACGGCCGTCTCTTCGGGCAACATCGACCTGTCGGAATTCGCGGCCGCGGGCAAGCCGGTGTACATCGCCTTTAAATACAAGGCCGACGCCGGTTCCATCCAGAACAAGTGGACGCTGACCAGCCTGTCGCTCCGCAACAACCTGGCGGACGGTTCTTCCTTCGCCATCGATTCGATGCCTACACTGACCACGGTAGTGAATTACGGCAATACCGGCACGATGCCGGGCTGGGCGGGCAAAACCGTCGCCAACAGCTACAACTGGGCCCTGGCCGCCGCCAGCATGACCATCACCGGCGCCGCCACCGCCGCCGCCGCCACCGCCCCGGCCGAGGCCTGGGCCATCACCGGACCGGTAGACCTGAAAAAAGTAACGCCGGACGCAGGGGTAGTGGTGAAGTCGATGGCGGATTTCAAACCCAACTACCTTTACAACTATGCGAAGCCCGGTGCCTACCCGGCCGTATTCGTGGCGTCCAATGCCAATATAGAAAAGGGTGAATCGGTTACCCGCAGCCTGACCATTACCGTGAAATAATCCCAGAACCCTTACCATGAAACCAGGCAGAAGAAAACAACAATGGTGGCTGGCGGCCGTTTGCTCGCTGGGGGCGCTGCTGCCCCTGGCCGCCGGGGCACAAGCCTATCCCTACGATACCCTCATGAACCGGGTAAGGCGGCAGGTGCTGCTGTCGCCCGCTGCCGGCGACAGCCGGGTGGACGGCTGGCTGTACAGCCAGCAGCCCGACGGCAGCTGGACCGACGTGGCCTACGGGGATTCGTCGGGAGTGAACTGGAAGCCGGCGGAACACCTGGCCCGCCTGCGGGTGCTGGCGGCCCACTACCTGGCGGGAACCGGCAACGGGGCCCGGCAGCAGGAACTCCATGCCGCTATCGCAAAGGGGCTGGCCTGCTGGTTCCAGAAAGACCCGCAAAGCCACAACTGGTGGCACAACGAGATCGCCACCCCCCAGGCCCTGGGCGAGCTGCTGATCCAGCTGCGGGGCGGCCGCCAGCCGCTGCCCGCCGGCCTGCAGGATTCGCTGCTGCGGCGGATGAACCGGGGCGACATGCGGAAACAAACCGGCGCCAATAAGACCGACGTGGCCCTGCATTGCTTTTACCGCGCCCTGCTCACCGAAAACAACGTCCTGCTGAAAGAAGCGGTGGACCAGCTGTTCTCGGTCATCGGCATTCATTATCAAAAAGAAGGTATCCAGCCGGATGATAGCTACCTGCAGCACGGCCCCCAGCTCCATATTTCCAGCTACGGCGGTGTATTCCTCGACGGCGTGCTGCCCATGGCCAACTATGTCAAAGGAACGCCCTATGCGCTGGACGCCCCCAAGCTGGAGCTCCTTTCGCGCTATTACCGGGAAACCTACCTGCGCACCATCCGGGGCGGCTACATCGACTTTAACGTGGAAGGCCGCGGCATCAGCCGCAAGGGCATCCTGCACAAAAAGGGCGAAAAAGCCCGCCTGGAGCTGATGGCGGCGCTCGACCGCACCCATGCCCGCGACTGGAAAGCGGCCGCCCTTCGCACCGGCGGCGCCACCCTGCCCGGTTACAAAATACAACCCTACCACCGGCATTTCTGGTGCGGCGACTACACCCTGCACCAGCGCCCGGCTTATTCGTTCAACATCCGGCTGGCCAGCACCCGCACCCGCCGCACGGAAGCCGGCAACGACGAAAACCTCCTGGGCCGCTACCTTTCCGACGGCTCCACCAACATCCAGGGAAGGGGCGGCGAATATTTCAACATCCTGCCCGTATGGGAGTGGGACAAGGTACCGGGCATCACCATGCGCGATTATGCCGCCGACCGGCCTACCGGCACCGCCTGGGGCGAACCGGGCAGCACCGCCTTTGCGGGCGGCGTTTCGGACGGCGTCTACGGGGCCACCGGCTTCGAGCTGGACCACGACAGCGTAACGGCGAAAAAAGCCTGGTTCCTCTTCGACAAGGAAGTGGTCTGCCTGGGCGCCGGCATCAGCAGCCCCGCCCCGGAACCCATCACCACCACGGTCAACCAGTGCTGGCGGAACGGCGAAGTCGCCACTTCCGCTGCCTTCGGCGGTTTGATAAAGGGTGCCTCCTGGGTGCTGCACGACGGCACCGGGTATTATTTCCCGCAGGGCGGGCAGCTACGGCTCACCACCGGCAGCCAGGAAGGCAGCTGGCAGCGCATCAACCGCGCGCAGCCAAAGGAAACCGTAAAGGGCGATGTCTTCAAGCTGTGGCTCGACCACGGCGCCCGGCCGGCCAACGCGGACTATGCCTATATCGTGCTGCCCGGCATTTCCAGCGCCCGGAAGCTGCGGGCATTCGATGCCTCGTTGCTGCAGGTGCTGGCCAATACCCCCGGTGTGCAGGCGGTGTACCACCAGCAGCTGGATATGCTGCAGGCCGTGTTCTACCGGCCCGGTTCGGTGCGTACCCCCACCCTGGAGGTTACGGTCGACAAGCCCTGCGTGCTGCTGGTGAAAAATACCCGTTCCGGCGAACGCAGCCTGCAGGTGGCCGACCCCACGCAGCGGGAAGCTTCGGTAAAGATCACGGTGAAGGACAACCGTTCCGGCAGTGACGAAAGCCGGGACGTCGCCCTTCCGCAAAACGGGCTGGCCGGCTCCTCCGCTTCCTGGCCCGCAGGCCCCGGGCCGGCCGCCCCCTAAATATTTGTTTCACTCATTCGTATGCTGCAAGATGAAAAAATCATTGATCCGGGGACTGCTGGCCGCCGCCTGCATTCAGGGCGCCTACGCCCAGGCCCCGATAGCCCCCAAAGAAGTTTTTACCCAAACCCAAAAGGTGGCCGACTGGCAGTTGAAGGTGCTGCAGGCCTCCAAAGAATGGAAGTACCCGTCCACGGACTGGACCAACGCCGCCTATTATACCGGTGAAATGGCCTGGGCGCGCCTGTCGCGTGAAAGCAAGCACCTGCAGTTCCTCAAACAGGTGGGCGAGGACAACCACTGGAAAGGAGGTCCCGAGCGCTTCTTCGCCGACGACTACTGCATCGGCCAGACCTATGCCGAGCTGTTCCAGCTGTTCCGGGACTCCGCCATGATCCGCGAAATGATGGCCATCGGCAACGACCTCATCGCCCGGCCGCATACCGAGTCGCTGGAATGGAACTTTGCCGGCGGCCTGCACAACCGCGAATGGGCCTGGTGCGACGCCCTGTACATGGGCCCGCCCATGCTGGCCTGCCTGGCCACCGCCACCGGTGAGCGCCGGTACCTCGACATTGCCAATAAGCTGTGGTGGCGCACCGCCGATTATCTCTACGATCCCTCCGAACAGCTGTTCTTCCGCGACAGCCGCTTTTTTACCCAAAAGGAAAAGAACGGCCGGAAAGTCTTCTGGGGACGCGGCAACGGCTGGGTGATCGCCGCCACCACCCGCATGCTGGACAACATGCAGGCTAACTACCCCGACCGCCCGAAATACGAAAAGCTGTTCGGCCAGCTGGCCCGGCGCCTCGCTGCGCTGCAGCAGCCCGACGGCACCTGGCACGCCAGCCTGCTCGACCCGGCCAGTTATCCCGTGAAGGAAACCAGCGGCACCGCCTTTTTCGTCTATGCCTTCAGTTGGGGCGTCAACCACGGCCTGCTGGACTACGCGACCTATTTCCCCGTCATCCGCAAAGGCTGGGAAGCCCTGAACGCCTGCGTGCATCCCGACGGCAAACTGGGATTCGTGCAGGTGCCGGGCGCTGCGCCCGAAAAGGTGACCTTCGAGGATACCGAAGTGTACGGCGTGGGCGCTTACCTGCTGGCCGGAACCGAGCTGTACCGGATGATGGTGCAACGGGAAAAGGCGCCGCTGAAAGTGGAGGCCCGCAACCCCACCGCGCTGGACCGGGCCGAAGAACTGATCGAATTGCCCATAGCGAAGATCCGCGCCGCCGGGGTGGATCCCCGGAAAGCCGTGGTGATCGATGTGCGGACAGGCAAGGAACTGCCCTCCCAGCTGGTGTACAAGGGGGCCAAAGCGCCCCGGGCGCTGGTGTTCCCCGGCGGCCTGGGCGGCGGCGGCAGGGCCTGGTTTTTTATCGAGGCGCGGGAGCATGAGGCTTACCGGCCCCGCACCTTCGGGCGCCTGGTGCCCGAGCGCAAGGACGATTTCGCCTGGGAGAACGACAAGGTGGCCTTCCGCATGTACGGCCCGGCCCTGCAGGCTTCGGGCGAGGTCAGCAGCGGCATCGACGTCTGGGCCAAGCGCACCCGCGAGCTGGTGATCAACAGGTGGTACCAAGCGGACGACTACCACAAGGACCAAGGCGAAGGCCTGGATTTCTACGGGGTGGGCAAGACCCTGGGCGCCGGCGGCATCGCCCCCCTGGTTCAAAACCAGTTAGCGCCTTCCCAAAACTTTATTTCCTGTAAGGTCCTGGACAACGGCCCGCTGCGCACCACCTTCCAGCTGCATTATGCCCCCTGGAAAGCCGGAGGCCACACCATCAGCGAGGTGAAGACCATCACCCTGGATGCCGGCAGCTACCTGAACAAAGTGGAAGTAGCGTATAAAACGAAGGCCGCTTCCTTGCCCGTGGCGGTGGGCATCGCCCAGCTGCCCGGGCAGGGCGCCCCCTGGAGCGACGTGGTGGGGAAGGAGAGCGGCCTGCTGGCCTACCGCCATCCCGCCGATCCGGCGCATGGCGTGCTCATGGCCGGGGCTATCGTTCCCGGGGCCTGCACACCGCGGCAGCTGCCGCTGGCGGAAGCGGACCACTACCAGCATACGGGGCACGCGGTGCTGACCACCACCTATACGAAAGACCGGCCCTTTACCTATTTCCAGGGCGCCGCCTGGGATAAGGAAGGCGGTATCCAAAGCTTCGAATCCTGGCAACTTTATTTGCAGCAAAAACGTGCGGCCCTGCAGCAGCCCCTGCTCGTCACCCTGCTGAATTGACCGGGCGTGGGCGCCACTTTTTTCGATTCAGTTTCATTCAGCAAGCAGCCCCTGGTTTCCACCAGGGGTTTTTTGGGGGAGGGCCATGCCCTGCATCCGCTATCCATTCTAACGGCAGGCTGCCGCCTATTCCTGAAAAAGAAATTGCCCCTAAATGCAGAAGAATGTTCCCCCCGGAGCCCGCTAAATCACTGCAGTTTTGCCGGAGCACTTACCCCAAATCCTTATTTATTCCCCTCCAAAAAAACAATATGCGACGTTCCCTCCGTTTGTTGTCCGGCCTGCTGCTGCCGGCCCTGTTCTATGTTTCCACGGCCTTTACCGGTAAAGCGGAAGAAAAGAAAGAAGACAAGAAATTCATCGGGGAGGTGTTCCGGGTGGCCGAAAAACAGTATGCTGCCGTATTGGAGCAGTCAAAAGACCTGGCCCGCTATCCCCGCACCACTACCCCCGAAGGCGTGCTGAAGCACGTGCCCATATCCGACTGGACGGGCGGCTTCTGGCCCGGCAACCTGTGGTACCTGTACCAGTACACCGGCAACAAAAGCTGGGAGGGGGAAGCGGTGAAATGGACCGAAAGCCTGGAGGCCAATAAATTCAATACCAGCCACCACGACCTGGGCTTTATGATGTACTGCAGCTACGGCAACGCCTACCGGCTGCTGCAAAAGCCTGCCTATAAGGACGTGCTGGTGCAGTCGGCCCGATCGCTCCTCAGCCGCTTCAACCCCCGCGTGGGCTGCATCGAGTCCTGGAACTCCCGCCTGTCGTGGGACGGCCGGTCGATGTGGCACTTCCCGGTGATCATCGACAACATGATGAACCTGGAGCTGCTGTTCTTTGCCTCGAAGGTGACCGGCGACCCGCGGTACCGCCAGGCGGCCGTCACCCATGCCGAAACCACCCTCAAAAACCACTTCCGCCCCGACTACAGCTCGTACCACGTGGTGAACTACGATACCCTCACCGGCCAGGTGCTGCACCGGCAAACCTGCCAGGGTTATTCCGACAACTCCACCTGGGCGCGCGGCCAGGCCTGGGCCATCTACGGCTATACCATGACCTACCGCGAGACCGGCGACAAAAAGTTCCTGGAGGCGGCCCGCAAAATGGCGGACTTTTACATCCACCACCCGAACCTGCCCGCCGACAAGGTGCCCTACTGGGATTTCAACGTGGACCAGCCGGGCTATACTCCCGACTGGGCGTACGCCGCCCGCAAGCGGGCCTATACGCCCCGCGATGCCTCGGCGGCGGCCATCGTCAGCTCGGCCCTGTTTGAGCTGAGCGGATACCTGGGCCGCAAGGGAAAGGCATACTACGATTTTGCCGTGGCCAGCCTGCGGTCGTTAAGCTCGCCGGCCTACCTGGCCGCTCCCGGCACCAACGCGGGCTTTTTGCTGAAACATTCGGTGGGCTCCTTCCCCCACAACCAGGAGATCGACGTGCCCCTGGTGTATGCCGACTATTATTTCCTGGAAGCCCTCCTGCGGTACCGCAACGCCCGGTAGGCGGCGGCTGTTCCGGCACGGATCCTTCCACATTATTTCCGTTAACTTTCTTTGTCGTATGAAACTATTTACCAGGCTTCTGGCCCCCTTCCTGGCGCTGGGCGCGGGTACCGCCCCTGTTTGGGGCCAGCAGGCACCGGCCTCCCGGCTGTTCGCAGACTATCAGCAAGACAAGACCCGGTCGGTGCTGCCCGATTTTTCCTATGCCGGCTACCACTACGGCGAAAAGGCCCTGCCCCGGGTGAAGGGCTACCCGGTGTTCGACGTAACGGATTTCGGGGCCCTGCCCGACGATTCGCTATCCGACCGCGAGGCGATACAGGCGGCCATCCGGGCGGCGAATGAGCGGGGCTCGGGGATCGTGTTTTTCCCCAAAGGGCGCTTCCTGGTCAACGAGGACAGCGCCGCCACCGGCGGTATTCTGTCCAAAGGCGGCAACATCGTTTTCCGCGGCAGCGGTTCGGGGCCCGGCGGCACGGAGCTGTTCATGCGCCATGCCCTGCTGCCGGCCCATCCCAAAAATATGTGGACGGGACCGCCGATGTTCACCTTTACCGCCAATGGCAGCGACCAGCGGATCGGGGAGGTGACCCGGCCGGCGGCCGTGGGCGCCTTTGAGATCGCCCTGGGCGCCACGGAAAAATTGCAGGAGGGCGATTGGGTGGCCCTGAAGCTGCTCGACAACGCGCCTGCGCTGCTGCAGGAAGAACTCGCTCCCCACCGGGCCGACACCTCCTGGTCGTACCTGGTGAAAAAAGGCGTGGATGTGTGTATGTACTACCAGGTGGTGCAGGTGGGTAAGGGAAGGATCCGGCTGCACGCCCCCCTGGCGTATCCCGTCGATCCGCGCTACCGGTGGAGCGTGTACAAATTCGCCCAGGCCGGTGAAGTGGGCATCGAGGATATCGCCTTCGTGGGCAACTGGAAAGAATCGTTTGTGCATCACCGTTCCTGGAAGGACGACAGCGGGTTTAACCTGCTCAGCCTGTCGCGCTGCACCCATTCGTGGATGCGCAACTGCCGGTTCACCGATTGCACCAATGCCGCCGTGGTGGGCCAGAGCGCCAACGTTACCGTGCTGGACTGCCGCATCACCGGCAATGCGGGCCACCAGGCCATTATGTCCAATCATTCCACGAACGTGCTGCTGGCCCGCTTAACTGACGAGGCTTCGCAATGGCATTCCTTCGGCGCCTCGCATGGCGCCGTCAACACGGTGCTGTGGCGCTGCACCTATCCGGCCACCACCTGTTTCGAATCCCATGCCAGCCAGCCCCGCAATACGCTGCTGGACAACGTTACCGGCGGCCTGATGCGGAACAGGGGAGGGGGCGCCATCGAGAACATGCCCAACCACATGAAGGGCCTGGTTTTCTGGAATTATACCCAGACCAACGCCCCGGTAAAAGATTTCCAGTTCTGGCCCGCGGAGGATGTCTGGTGGAAGATTCCCCAGCCCGTGATCGCCGGCTTCCGGGGCAACGGCACCAGTTTCCGCCGGGAGCAGCTGGGGGCCCTGGAAGGCCTGGACAGCCTGGTGGCGCCCCTGTCGCTCTACGAGGCGCAGCTGGAGCTGCGCCTGAAGCAGCGTTTCTCCTGGCTGGCCCAAAAGCCATAACGTCGTCCTGGGCCAGGGATACCCCTCCAAAGGGAGCCGCAAGGTTACGCTGCACGGCCCGGCGCAGGTCAGGAGCCATAGTATCCACAGATTTTTAGAATTGTTTGTTATGATGAATAAGCTATTGTTCTCTTTAATTTTTTGCGGCGCTTGTTTTGTTGCTGGCGCCCAGCAAAAGCCTAATGTTATTGTTATTCTTGCCGACGACCTGGGATATGGCGATGTCAGCAGTTATGGGGCGACAAAACTGCATACCCCCAATATTGACCGGCTGGCGCAAAGCGGCCTCCGGTTTACCAATGCCCATACCACTTCCGCCACCTGTACACCTTCCCGCTATGCGTTGCTGACGGGTCAATATCCTTGGCGGAAAGCGGGCACGGATATTCTGCCCGGCGATGCCGCCCTGATCATTCCCACCAATATCACTACGCTGCCGAAGCTGTTTCAGCGAGCCGGCTATGCCACCGCTATCGTCGGCAAGTGGCACCTGGGCCTCGGGAATTCGGTCACGAAAAACTGGAATGAAGAAATTAAGCCCGGACCCAACGAGGTAGGCTTCGATTACTCCTTTATTTTCCCGGCGACGGCCGACAGGGTGCCCACCGTGTTTTTACAGGACCGCCATGTGGTGGCGCTGGATACGGCCGATCCGATCCAAGTGGATTATCAACAGCCCGTGGGCAGCGATCCTACCGGGAAAGAACAGCCGGAATTGCTGAAAATGAAATCCTCGCCCAACCACGGCCATAACAACACCATTGTCAATGGCATTGGCCGCATCGGCTATATGAAGGGCGGCCACACCGCCCGGTGGACGGATGAAGAGATGCCGTTTACCTTCCTCTCGAAGGCCAAAACGTTTCTGGAAGCTCATAAAAGCAAGCCGTTCTTCTTGTATTACGCCCTGACCGAGCCGCATGTACCCCGTATGCCCGGCACCATGTTTAAAGGCAAATCGGGCCTGGGTTTCCGGGGCGATGCCATTTTACAGCTGGACTGGGCAGTGGGTGAGCTCCTGAAAGAGGTAGAAGCGTTGGGATTGGCAAAAAATACGCTGATTATCTTCAGCAGTGACAATGGCCCGGTGCTGGATGACGGGTATGTGGACGGGGCCGTAACCCAATTGAACGGCCACCGGCCGGCGGGTCCGTTGCGGGGCGGCAAGTACAGCGCCTTTGAGGCGGGTACCCGGGTTCCGTTTCTGATCAGCTGGCCGCAGGCGATCCGGCCGGGCGTTTCTTCGGCCCTGGTGTCCCAGGTGGACCTGCTGACCTCCTTTTCCCGGCTCCTGAATCAATCCCTTCCTGCCGGCGAAGCCCCGGACAGCGAAGACCTGCTGGGTGTTTTCCTCGGGAAAACACAAAAGGGCCGTACCCTGTTGATCGAACATGCGGGGGATGCGAAGAACGGTTCGGATACGGCAACAGCCCTAAATACCGCTTTCCCGCCACTGACAAAGAGCGCATGCATTTTAAGCCTGGTCAGGGGCGACTGGAAATATATTTATCCCTCTGACCGGCCGGCGTCCAACCAGTTGACCGGTACGGAAACCGGTTCCGCTCCCGTTCCGCAACTGTACAACCTGAAGCAGGATATCGGGGAGAAAGAGAATGTGGCTGCTCAATATCCCGAGATCGTTCAGGAAATGGAAGCATTGTTAAAGAAGGAAGTAGCGGGGAAATAGCCCGGAAACCCTATATAGCTGCAGTCAGCCCGTTCCACAAGCTGCGCTACATGGGGTTGCCGGCTACTACTGCTGCCTTGTTCCTTCAATTCTTTTAATCCCTTCCGGCCTTCGCGGAATACAGAATTCTCCCTTTTTGAATAGGAAATTCACCCTGCTCATCCGGTTGCCGGGGGGACATTAGCAGCATTAAAACGATTGCAATGGCCATTTTAAAAAAAGTCACCAGGGCCTGCTTCCTGACCGGCATGACCCTTCTTTCCCACTCCTCTTTCAGCCAGACCTTCCCCTTCGACACGATTATGAACCGCATCAATGCGGACGTGCACGCGGCCGGCGGGTCGGTTTCCGGCCTGGACAGCCGGGTAGCCTCCGCCCAGGCTACCCTGATCCAAAACGACAGTGCCTGGGCAGATGTCAATTACACCACCGGCGATGGCAACCACCTGGTACGCCTGCTGGATTGTGCCCGGGCCTACACCCGCAGCTCCAGCACTTATTACGGCGATACCGCCCTGTACAACCGGGTGGTGAAGGCACTCTGGTACTGGTACCGGAAAAATCCCGTACATCCCAACTGGTACTTTAACGAGATCGCCTACCCGCAGGACCTGGGCCGCATCCTCATCGCCCTCCGGTATGGCAAACCGGGGCTGCCCGCAGGCATCGAAAGCCTGCTGGTGGAGCGGATGGCGAAAGGAAATCCCTATGCCCAAACCGGGGCCAACAAAACCGATATCGCCCTGCATTTCCTGTTTCGTTCCTGCCTGCTTCAACGCCCGGCCTTACTGGATTCCGCCGCCCAGCAGTCCTTTGAACCGGTGAAACAGGTCAGCTCCGGCGAAGGACTGCAATACGATAACTCCTACTTCCAGCACGGCAACCAGCTGATGATCTCCAGCTACGGGGGTGTTTTCCTGAACAATGCCTATACCGCTGCCGGCTACCTGAAAGGAACGCCTTACGAGCTGTCCGCCGCCAATCTGGAGCTGCTGTCCCGCTTTGCCCAATGGACGCATAACAACGCCATCCGGGGCCGCTATTTCGATTTCAGTTGCACGGGCCGGGCCATCAGCCGCCTGAACGGCCTGCAGCCCGGCAATTACAGCGTGAAGCAGCGCTTTGCCGACCCCGCCAACACGGCGGCCTGGGATGCCAGCAACGCCCGCCTGACGCTGAAGCAGCCCGCTTCCTACCAGGTGGCGCCCCTGCACCTGCACTACTGGCGCGGCGACTACGACCTGCACCAGCGGCCCGGTTACCTGTTTACCGTGCGCACCAATTCCACCCGCACCTACCGGACCGAAAGAGGCAACAATGAAAACATCCTGGGCAAGTTCCTGCCCGATGGCGGCACGGCTATCCTGCGCACCGGTAACGAATACTTCAATATTTTCCCTGTTTGGGAATGGGACAAGGTACCCGGCGTCACCGCCCGTGATTTTGCTGCCGACCAGCCCATCACCGTGGACTGGGGCGAGCCCGGCACCACCGGCTTTGTGGGGGGCGTGGGCGACAGCCTGTACGGTGCCAGCGTTTACGACCAGAATTACAACGGGGTAAAGGCAAAAAAATCCTGGTTCTACTTCGATAACGAAGTGGTGTGCCTGGGCGCCGGCATCAGCAGCACCCAGCCGGAAACCGTCACCACCAGCCTGAACCAGAGCTGGCTGAGCGGCAATGTCTATACCTCCCAGGGAGGCACCGTAACGGCCCGGGACGCCAACACGGTCAGCAGCCTGGCGGCTCCCCAGTGGGTGTGGCACGACAGCACCGGCTATTTCTTTCCCTCCGGCGGCAATATCGTGCTGTCCAACCGGGAACAAAGCGGCAGCTGGTACCAGATCAACCAGAGCCAGCCGGCCAATACCGTTACCGGGAAGGTCTTTAAACTATGGTTCGACCAGGGCGTGCAGCCGGTAAATGGCAAATACGCCTATATCGTGGCCCCCGGCCTGGCCAATGTGGCCGCCATGCAGCAGTACCCCGTCCACCACCTGAAGATCGTCGCGAATTCGGATTCGGTCCAGGCGGTACGGCACCTGCAGCTGAACCAGATGCAGGTGGTCTTTCATAAGGCGGGGACGCTGACCGACGATTCGGTAACGGTTTCGGTGGATAAGCCCTGCATCCTGCTGCTGCGGCAGCTGGACGCCAACCAGGTGGTCGCTTATGTGGCCGACCCGGCGCAAACGCAAACTGCCGTGACCCTTTCGCTGGAGACGCCGGCCACCCGGGGCAAAAAATACATCGTGGTATCCCTGCCCCAGTCGCCTTATTCCGGTTCCGCCGCCAAAGTGATTTTTGACCGGAACAGCCCCGGTAAGATCATCCCCGTTCTGCCTCCCAGCGCCCCGGTAGTGGCCGACGCCTATGTACGGGACGGCGCGTCGGCGGCCACCAACTTCGGCACGGTCACCAGCCTGCCGGTGAAGGCGGATGCCGCGGGCTTCAGCCGGGAGGCGTATTTCAAGTTCGATTTTCGCGAAGCCCGCGGAAAAGTGGATACCGCCCTTCTGCGCTTGTACTGCAACGGGGGCAATACCACGGCAGGCACCACCCAGTGGAACCTGTACCGGGTGCAGGACAACAGCTGGACCGAAACGGGGCTCAACTGGAACAACCGGCCCCTGGCCGGAAGCCTGGCGGCCAGCCGCCAGGGCCAGTCGACGGCCGGGTACGTGGAATGGAATATTTCCTCGCTGATGGACAGCATCCCCTCCGACAGCCTGCTGTCCTTCCGCCTGGTATCGACCCTCCTGGGTTCCACCACCGATGCCAATTTCGCCTCCCGGGAAACTGCCGATGTCAGCCGGCGCCCGGTGGTGCTGCTGAAGTACAACAAGCCGCCCACCGTTACCCTTTCCGCCCCTGCCAATAACGAGGTCGTGGAAGCCGGATCGACGCTGACCCTCCGGGCAGATGCCGCCGATGAGGACGGCGGGGTGAGCCGGGTGGAGTTTTACCAGGATACGGTCCTGATAGGAGCGGACCTGTCGGCCCCCTTCAGCCTGGGCTGGCAGGGCGCGGCCCCCGGCCAATACGAGCTGTACGCAAAAGCCTATGACCATAAAAATAGCTGGGCGGTCTCCAGCCTGGTCACTGTCACGGTGAACGCGGCGCCTACCGTGCGCCTCCTGGCCCCGGCCAGCAGCGATACGGTATTGGAGCACAGCAATCTTTCCCTCGTGGCCGAGGCCTCCGATGCTACCGGAACCATTGCCCGGGTTGACTTTTACCGCAACGGGATCAAGGCCGGCGAAGCGCCAAACGCTCCGTACCAGTTCGCCTGGAAGGATGTCGCTCCCGGAACTTATTTGCTGAAAGCCGTGGCGGTGGACCAATACGGAAAAGCAGGCACCTCGGAAGAAGTGACCCTGCTGGTGCGCGATACCACGGCTCCCCGTTTTACCTTTCCCGGCAATAGCCTGCCCGATATCCACCTGGGCGCCTGTACGGCAACCGCCGCCTGGGCCGTCCCCGGGGCTACGGATAATTGCCCGGGCGTTACGGTGCAGCAGACGGGCGGGCCCGAACCGGGGGCTACCTTTGCGCCGGGCAGCACCACCGTCATCCGCTACACCGCCACCGATGCTTCCGGTAACCGGCAAACCTGTTCGTTTACCATATCCCGTGATGCCGAAGTGATGCTGACCACCTCCAATTCCAATCCCCAGCTGTACTTCGGTTATACCGAAGACCAGACCGCGGTGCTTACCGCTGCCGGCAGTGGCGGGAAGGCGCCCTACACGGTCAGCATCGGCATGAACCGCGCCCTGATCTCCGATTATAAAAACGAAGCCGGCGACGAGAACTGGACCAGCACGGCAGGCCTGTTTCAGGCGGGCGCAACGGTTCAGTCTTCGATGACCCAGGCCGCGGCCGGAAGCCCGCTTTCCGTGCAGGCAACCCTGCTGGCCCCCGCGGAGATCACTGCCACCGTTACCGATGCCAACGGCTGCACAGCCAGCGCTACCACGGCCATCAAGGCGGAAGATGTGCGTTGTTTTGCCGGCAGCCAGGTGAAAGTGGCGCTGTGCCATGTTACCGGGAATGAAAAGAAACCTTTTGTTGCCCTCTGTGTGGATTCCGCCGCCGTTAATGACCACCTCCGGCACGGCGATAACCTGGGCAACTGTGCACCTGCTTCCGTAAAAGGAGCCCTGGACGGAGAGCCGGCGGCCGGTGAAGCCTTCACCCTCCAGGCGTATCCCAACCCTTCCAGGGGGGCGTTCACCCTCCGGCTGCAGGCGCAACCTGCCGCCCCGGTGCGGGTAACCGTTTATGACCGCAACGGTAGGCGGGTGCTGCAGCAGCAGGTTGCCGCCCAAACCATCCGCCTGGGCGAAACGCTTCCGGCAGGACTGTACCTGGTGGAGGCCGTACAGAATAACCTGCGGAAGACCGTGGTGGTTGTCAAACAGTAAAACTAAAAAAGGGTCCGCTGACCCGGTGGTGGTTTCCCGCTGCCCGGCGCCGGGAAAAGAGGGCCTATTGCCTTCTTTCCCGGCTTGCCCGGAAGCTCCGTAGCATCAACGACTTTATTGATCACGTATAAATCGAAAAGATAAAAATGAAACGTTCTGGTATCCTGATGGCGATGGTGTTTGCCGGCCTGGGCCTAAAGGCTCAAAATCCTGTTATCAAAAAGTTGCGGGGCGGCAAGTACTGCGCCTTTGAGGCGGGTACCCGGGTGCCGTTTCTTTTCAGCTGGCCGCAGGCGATCCGGCCGGGCGTTTCTTCGGCCCTGCTGTCCCAGGCGGACCTGCTGACCTCCTTTTCTTGTTAAAGAAGGAAGTAGCGGGGAAATAACACGGAAACCCTATTTCGCTGCAGCCAGCCCATTTTCCGGGCTGGCTTTTTTAGGTGGCATTTAACCGGACTCATACGTTTTTCTCCCCAAATGGATACGTTTCTCCCCCGGCCGGTTCCGCGACTTTCGACATCTTTACCCTGCGATTACGGGGAATAACCCCTGCGGCCTGCCATATGCTCCTCAAAAAAAGGAAAACGGCGACAGCTTCCTCCCTGCCGGGGAACCTGCTGCCGGCTTCCACCCTGCGCCTGTTCCAGCTATGCAGCCTCCCGTCTGCGGTTCTACACGTTTATCGTTGCCCATAACCACAAGAAACGAACCTCCTGTTTGTTCCGCTCAGGTTTTTCACCCCTATGCGTATCCGGATGCTCCTGTTCCTGAAGGGGCAAGGGGCTATGTTGCTGAAGAGCCGGGACGGGCCCGTCCGAATCAGGGCTCCCCCATCTGGACGCGTCCGGATTTCTTAAAAATGTAAAGCAATACATATGAAAAAAAAGCTGCCTCTTTTCTTGTTATCGTTAGGTTTTATCCTGCAGGTCTCGGCCCAGGAGCATACTGTCAACGGCACCATTAAAGACGAAAACAATCACCCCCTGCAGGGGGTGACCATCTCGGTCAAGGGTACCGCTCAGGTGACCACCACCAGTGAAGCCGGGACCTTCGCGGTGAAAGCCCCGGCTGGGGCCACCCTCGTGATCACCTATGTCGGCTACCAGAAACAGGAAGTGAAAACCTCCGGCGACCAGTTGCAGGTAGCCTTGGCCCCTGCCGGGGGAAAGCTGGACGATGTGGTGGTGGTGGGTTACGGCCAGCAGAGCCGCAAAGCCCTGACCACCTCCATCGCCAAAGTATCGGGTAAGGACATCGGCATCCAGCCGGTAAGCACTCCCGGCGATGCGCTGGCCGGCCTGGCGCCCGGCGTGCAGGTACAGTCGGGCCGCGGCGGCTCCCCCGGGGCGCCTCCCGTGATCCGCGTACGGGGCGTGGGCTCTATCGGCGGCAGCAACGACGTGCTGTACGTGGTGGACGGCTACCCGCTGCAAAACGCCAGCAACTTCAACCAGATCAATCCGGCCGACATCGAATCCATGGAAATCCTCAAGGATGCCGCCTCCGCCGCCATCTATGGGTCGCGGGCGGCCAACGGGGTGGTCATCGTTACCACCAAAAGAGGAAAAGCCGGTAAGGTAAGGTTTGATGTCAACGCCTACCGCGGTCAGCAGACTGTGGCCAAAAGATATGAGATGATGGACAAGGAACAGTACACTGCCTTTGCCAAAAAAGTGGCTGCCATCCGCAAAGTGCCTTATCCCCAGCTCCTCGACAATCCCTCCGCCCTGCCCGATACCGACTGGCAGGACCTCATTTTCCGCGCCGCCCAGGTGGAGGACTATCAGCTGACGGCCACCGGCGGCAGCCCGAATACGCGCTACCTGCTGTCCGGTGGGTATTTCAACCAGGAAGGCACCCTGAAGGGTACAGGCTACAAACGCTATACTCTGCGGTTCAACCTGGATGCCGACCTGAGCCAAAAGCTGAAGGTAGGCGTCTCCATGGCGCCTTCCTTTAGCCAGCAGTTACGGGTGCCCGCCACCGGCCAGTGGAACAATACTACCGACGGCGATATCGGCCGCAGCCTGCCCAACGTGCTGCAGGGCGCCTACCTGATGCCCCCGGTGATCGCCCCGCATACGGCCAACGGCGATTATGGCCAGCCCAATGCCGAAACCGCCACCGCCCAGTACGGCTTTTTCCAGACCAACCTGTTCAACCCGCTGGCCACTATCGAAAGGGTGAAAAACCGGGTGCGGAACTATTCCTTCCTGGGCAACTCCTTCCTGGAATGGTCGCCGGTGAAAGACCTGAAGCTGAAAACCTCCCTGGGCGCCACCTTCGACTATGCCAGCCAGTATGGCTACATTCCCCCGGACGTGGCCACCAACGATGCCGGCGCCGCCAATATCAGCACCCCGGTGATCAGCAACGTCTGGTCCGTGGAAAAAGGCAAAACCGAGATCGACTGGCTGTGGGAAAATACGGCCCACTACAAGCTGAGCCTGGGAGCGGAAAACCAGCATAACCTGACCTTCCTGGGGTTTGCCTCGGCCCAGCGCTATTCGGCCCGCTCCGTGTCCACCAACGGCAAGATCGGTACCTATAGCAACCAGACGGTGCAGAACCCCTCGGCTTCCACCGACCTGCAGGGGGGCCTTGGCTACGACGAAAACGCCTTCGTGTCCCTTGGTGGTAGGGTGACTTATGACCTTTGGAAAAAATACCTGTTTACCGCCGCCCTCCGCCGCGACGGTTCTTCCAAGTTCGGCCCCGACAACCGCTTCAGCCTGTTTCCTTCCGTTTCCGCCGCCTGGAGGGTCATCGACGAGGCCTTCCTGAAGGATGCGAAAAGCGTGCTGAGTGACCTGAAACTGCGCCTGAGCTATGGCGAGACCGGCAATGCCAACATCGGCAGCTTTACCTGGGCCAACAGCATCCGGTCGAGCAACTACGTGTTCGGCAGCGCTCGTAATACCGGCGCCCAGCAGTCGGGCCTGGCCAACCATGACCTGACCTGGGAAAAGAACCGGCAGTACAATCTGGGCCTGGACCTCGGCCTGCTGCACAACCGCGTGGTGCTGGGCGCTGACTACTACCTGCGCCAGACCGGCGGCATGCTGCTGGACCGCGACCTGCCGGGCATCTATGGCTACGCCCTTACGTCCCGCACCAACATGGGCAGCCTCGAAAACCGGGGCCTGGAGCTGAGCCTGAACACCAACCTCCCCCTGGGAAAGATCAACTGGAATGCCGACTATAACTTCAGCACCAATGCCAATAAGGTCACCAGCCTAGGCGGACCGGCCGCCCTGCCTTCGCAATCGGGTGTTTTCGGCTGGGGCAATATGTACCAAGTGGTGGTAGGCCAGCCCCTGGGCAATATCAACGGCTTTATCGTGGAAGGCGTCTTTAAAAATGCCGCCGACCTGGCTAAATATCCCCAGTGGAACGGCAACGGCAACCTGGTGGGCGACTGGCGCATCAGGGATGTCAGTGGCGACGGCAGGATCACCGAGGCTGACCGCACCCTTTTGGGAAATGCCCTGCCCCGCTACACCTACAGCTCCACCCAGCGCTTTTCGTATAAAAACCTCGACCTGACCGTGATGCTGCAGGGCGTGGCCGACGTGTCCATCCTCAACGGTAACTACCGCCAGCTGTACTACGGCGTCGTGGGCCTGGGCGGTAACGTGAACATGCCGGTGGATGTCATCGATAATTTCTTTGACCCCGCTAATGCCGACAAGGACGTGAAATTCCACCGCGTGGCCGGCAATACCGGAGTAACCATGAACAACCAGGCGACCAATTATTCCGTCCTGGACGCCTCCTTCCTGCGCGTCCGCAACTTGACGCTGGGTTACCGGTTGGCGCCCGCGCTCACCTCGCGCCTGAAGTTGCAAAACGCACGGGTGTACCTGACCGGGCAAAACCTGTTCACCTTCACGAAGTACCCGGGTGTGAATCCCGAGGCCAGCGTGGCCGGCAACGGCAGCGGCGACTCGCCCTTCCTGCCGGGGATCGACCACGGTTCGTACCCCGCCATCCGGACGGTTACACTGGGCGTAAATATTGGTTTCTAAACATTTAAAAAAAAAGTTATGCTGTTCCCGAAAAATAAAATGATGATAGCCGCCCTGGTGCTGCTGGCATCCTGTAAAAAAAGCTTTGTCGAATTGACCTCCCCGACGGCCCTGCCCCCGGAGAATTTCTATAAAACGGAAGCGGACATGAAGTCGGCCCTCACCGGTGTGTACGGTTCCCTGCGCACCATTTACAACAGTTATTACCTGCTCAACGAAATGCCGTCCGACAATACGCAGTCCTATTCGGAAAGCGAGGCGGGCATCGGCATCTGGGATAAAATGACCTGGAATGCGGCCACGGCCGATATCTCCGGCATCTGGAACAACCATTACAATACCATTGCCCAGTGCAACCTGGTACTGGAAAAGATCGGGGGCGTTTCCTTCGGCAATGCCGCCACCAGGGCGCAATACATAGCCGAAGCGAAATTCGTGCGGGCCCTGATGTATTTCAACCTGGTGCGTTATTTCGGCGGGGTGCCCCTGGTTACCAAGGTGATCACCAACGATGCCGATGCCTTCGCGTACAACCGGGCAGCCGTAACCGAAGTTTTTGCCCAGGTGGAAAAGGACCTCAAGGAGGCGGAAGCCGCCCTGCCGGTGGCGTATGCCGCTGCCGGCGACCGGGGCCGGGTCACCTCCGGTGCGGTAAAAGCCTTTCTGGGAAAAGTGTACCTGCAGCAGAAAAACTATGCCGCGGCGGAAGCGAAGCTGAAAGAGGTAACGGCCCTGTCTCCGGCCACCTACGAGCTGCTGCCTTCTTATGCCGACGTGTTCAGCACGGCCAACGAATACAACAAGGAGCTCCTCTTTTCGGTGCAATACAGCCGGGCTGCCGTGGGCCTGGGCGAAGGCAGTTCGTTTGCCCTTTGGTTTGCGCCCCAGCCTTCCGGCAACAGCATCGTCTCCGGCGGCAGCACGTACAGCTATAACATCGGCTCGCTCGACCTGTACCGCAGCTTCGAAAGCGGCGACAGCCGCAAAAGCCTGGTCGGCGTATTTACCAACGGCCTTTCGGATTCCACAAAGTTTTATTACTATACCAAAAAGTTCCTGGACACTCCCCCTTCGGTTACTGACGGGGAAAACAACTGGATCGTGATCCGCTACAGCGATGTGCTGCTGATGCTGGCGGAAGTGCTGAACGAGCAGGGCAAAACCTCCGAGGCGCTGGGCCTGGTGCAAAAGGTGCGGACCCGTGCCGGCCTGACCACCGATACGGGGCTGGACCAGCAGGCCACCCGCGCCCTGGTGAAAAAGGAACGCCGCACCGAGCTGTGCTTCGAAGGACATCGCTGGCCCGACCTGGTGCGCTGGAACGATTACGTGGCGGTGATGACGGATTTCAAGACCCGGTACAATGTGCCCAGCCTGGCCATTACTGCCGACAAGAAACTGTATCCCATTCCGCAACGGGAAAGGAGTCTCCATAGTAAATGGGAACAAAACCAAGGCTACCAATAGGTATCCGCCTGCAGGGCGCCGGGTAGGAGGCCTGTTGCCTTCTTTCCCGGCCTGCCCGGCGGGCACCAGTACGACTATTCCCGGAAGCGTCGTCGCATTAACGACTTTATTAATCACGTATAAATCCAAAAGATAAGTATGAAACGTTCCGGCATCCTGCTGGCGATAGTGTTTGCCAGCCTGGGCCTAAAGGCGCAAAATCCAGTAATCAAAACCATTTACACAGCCGATCCGTCGGCACGGGTGTTTCACGATACGCTCTATATCTATCCCAGCCATGACAGGGACAGCGCCCGGTGGTGGGATATGGAAGACTGGCATGTGTTCAGTACCACCGACATGAAAAATTTCGTGGACCACGGAAAGGCGTTTTCGCTGAACGATATTCCCTGGGCTAAAAAATACGCATGGGCGCCTGATTGCATCGGGCAAAACGGCAAGTATTATTTTTATTACCCCACCGACCAGGATCACATTGGCGTGGCGGTAGCGGATCGTCCTTTCGGCCCCTTCCGTGATCCATTGGGAAAGCCCCTGTTGTCCCGGACGTCCAAAGGGGTGACCGCCAACCGGGATTTTATTGATCCGAATGTGTTCCTGGATGAGGACGGGCAGGCGTACCTCTTTGCCGGGCAATTGGCCGTTAACGCCGTAAAGCTGAATAAGGATATGATTTCCTACCGGGGCAAGGTAAAGATCATTAAAGGGGCGGATCATTTTTTTGAAGCGGTATGGGTGCATAAATACAACGGGAAATATTATATGTCGTACTCGGGAAAAATGGATAACGGTCCCGACCGTATTTTATATGCCATGGCGGATCATGTGCTGGGGCCATATACCTTCAAGGGCGAGATCCTGGGACCGGTAAACAGCGGCACCAACCATCATTCCATCGTGGAATACAAAGGAAAATGGTACCTGTTTTACCATACGTCGGATTTGGCCCTGCAAAAGATTCCGCCCTCCTCGGAAGACCGGAAGTATGTGCAGTGGCGCCGGTCGGTTTGCGTGGAAGAGCTGCATTATAACCCCGATGGGACCATTCAACCGGTGCTGCCGGCCGCAGCAAAGGCGCAGGTGCCTTAGGGGCCGCCCACCCGGAAAGGGATACGTTTTTCCCCCTAAATAGCATCATTTGCCTGCCCCCTGCTGCCGGTGAAATGGCCAGATTTGTACCGGATAAAATGCTTAGGGCAAACGAATCCCAACCTTATTGAAAAAGCGAACCATAGCGCAGCAATGGCGAAAACGCATGCTGATGGACCGCATTTTATGGTGACGGAGGAAGGGTTTCCACCCTTTCTTTTTTATTTCCGGCCGTACCGGACAAGAGCGCAAGGGGAGGCAGGACAGGAAGAATCACGATTAAAACAACAGCGACATATGAAACCATTTTTACCTCAGGCTTTGCGCCGCTTCTGCGGGCTCTTCCTGCTGGCCGGCTCCTTAACGGCCGCCGGGCAGGGATCGGCCGGCAAACATCCCAATATCGTCCTGATCCTTACCGACCAGTGGCGGGCCCAGGCCCTGGGCTTCCTGGGCCAGGAAAAGGTGCAGACCCCCCATATCGATTCCTTTGTACGGGGAGGGCTGGCCCTGACCCAGATGGTGAGCAACTACCCCGTCTGCTCGCCGGCACGGGCCATGCTAATGACCGGCAATTACCCCGTAAAAACGAAAGTGTATGCCAACGTCAACTCCCATTCCGCACCTTTCGGCGTGGAACTGCAGCAGAACATGGTTTGCTGGTCGGATGTCCTGAAGAAAAAGGGCTACAGCAACGGTTATATCGGCAAGTGGCACCTCGATGCGCCCCATAAGCCTTATGTCGCCTGCGCCAACAACACCGAAAAGCTGGCCTGGAATGAATGGACCCCGGCCGAAAAACGCCACGGCTTCGACTACTGGTATGCTTACGGCACCTACGATTACCACAACCGGCCGATGTACTGGGATACCAGGGCGCCGCGGGACAGTTTTCATTTCGTGGACCAGTGGGGACCGGAACACGAAGCCGACAAAGCCCTGGAGTTCCTGGCGAACCGCCACAACGAGCGGAAAGCGGGCGCCCCCTTCTCCCTGGTGGTTTCCATCAATCCCCCGCATTCGCCCTACCATATGGTGCCGGAAAAGTATGTGGCCCTGTATCAGAACATCCCGGTCGATTCCCTGCTGGATCATCCCAATATCCCCCCTGCCGGCACGCCCGCGGGCGAGGAGTACCGCAAAAACATCAAATACTATTATGCCTGCATCAGCGGCGTGGACGAGCAGATCGGGCGGATCATCCGGGGCCTGAAGGAGCATGGGCAGCTGGACAACACCATCGTGCTGATCACCGCGGACCACGGCAACTGCCTGGGTAAGCACGACGAATTGTCCAAAAACAATATTTACGAGGAATCGCTGCGCATCCCCCTGATCGTTTACTGGAAGGGAAAGATACAGGCGGGCATCGATCAGACCTTCCTGGGCAACATCCCCGATATTTATCCCACCCTGCTGGAGCTGGCCGGCCATAAAAAAGACATTCCCCGCGATATCGAAGGGAAAAGCTATGCCCGGTACTTCCTGGACCGGAGCGGCCCGGTGCCCGCCGAACAATTTATCATGGGCGCTATCCTCAGCAGCGATCCAAAGGTCAACTCGGGTTTCCGGGGCATTCGCAATACGCACTACAAGCTGGCCTACCGGAAGAATGGAAAGAAGATGGAACGCTATCTCTTTGACCTGCGGAACGATCCCTTTGAGCTGAACAACCTGTACCGCAAGGACCACGAACAGGTAAAAGCCCTGCGGCCAAAGCTGGAGGAATGGCTGCAACGGACGAAGGACGGCTTTGTCCTGAACGAGGAGTAATAGGGGCCAAGAGCCCTTCTTTCCCTTAGGAACTTTGTCCTATAACGACCTGTTGATCAAAGGAGGGCTGTCATCCCGAACGCAGTGAGGGATCCCGTCGATGCCTGAAAAGTTTTTCTCTGGTAAAGGAAACCACTCCTTCGATCAGAAACAGCTTTTCTTTATCGGCGGGATCCCTCACTGCGTTCGGGATGACAGCCCTCCTTTGATCGACAGGTCGTTATAGGGCAGTCCAGCAGAAACTTTTATTCTCTGATGCTTTTCGAAATTTGGGTATGGAATAGGTTCCTTGCTCTATTGGAGCGGCGCCAATAAATCCGTCCTATATGGACCGGGGCGTGTGGGCCGCATGGATCTTGCCCAACAGCTCCTGCTCCACCTGGTGGATGGCCCTGATGGTCTTGACCAGGGAATCCGGGGTGACGGAGATGCTGTCGATATTCTGCTCCACGAGGAATTGTGCGAATTCCGGGTAGTCCGACGGCGCCTGGCCGCATATGCCCACTTTCACATTGGCTTCCCGCGCCGCCCGGATCAGCATCCGGATCAGGCCCTTCACGGCAGGATTGCGCTCGTCGTATATATGGGCCACCAGCGACGAGTCGCGGTCCAGCCCCAGCGTCAGCTGGGTCAGGTCATTGGAGCCGATGGAAAAGCCGTCGATATGTTGCGCAAACGCCTCCGCCAGGATGATATTGGAGGGAAGTTCCGCCATCAGGTACAGCTCCAGCCCGTGCTTCCCCCTTTCCAGGCCGTATTCCTTCATCACCTGCTGCACCTGCAGCAATTCCTCCACCGTCCGGCAGAAGGGGATCATCACGACGATATTGGTCAGGCCCATTTCCTCCCTTGCCTGGCGGATCGCCCGGCATTCGAGCCCGAATGCTTCCTTATATCCCGGGGCATAGTACCGGGAAGCCCCCCGCCACCCGATCATCGGGTTTTCCTCCACCGGCTCAAAATGGTGGCCGCCCAGTAAATTGGCGTATTCGTTGCTCTTGAAATCCGAGAACCGCACAATCACCTTTTTCGGGTAAAAAGCCGCGGCGATTTTGGCGACGCCATACGCCAGCTTGCGGATAAAAAAATCTTCCTCGCTGTCAAAGCCCCTCATGAGCGAACGGATCCGGGAAGAAAGTTCCACGTCCTCCAGGGAAGCATGGCGGAGCAGCGCCAGGGGGTGCACCTGGATATAGTTATTGATGATAAATTCTTCGCGGGCCAATCCCACCCCCTGGTTCGGCAGCTGCGCATACTGAAACGCCCTGTCCGGCGTACCTACATTGAACAGCAAGGGGGTTTGTATAGCCGGCAGGGCGTCCAGGTCAATTTCCAGTTGGGTATAGTCGATGGCGCCGCTGTAAATGAACCCGACGTCCCCTTCGGCACAGGAGGCGGTGATGAGCTGGCCCTGCGCCAGCAGGTCGGTCGCATTGCCGCAGCCCACGATGGCGGGCACCCCCATTTCGCGGGCCACGATGGCGGCATGGCAGGTTCGTCCTCCTTTATTGGTGATGATGGCCGAGGCTTTTTTCATGAGGGGTTCCCAATCCGGGTCGGTCATGTCGGTCACCAGTACATCGCCCTCCCGGAAGGAATGTCCTTCCGCCACGCGGGTATCCAGCGAATAGATGATATTTACCTTCCCGCTGGCGATCTTATCGCCAACGGCGATGCCCTTCGCCACCAGTTTGCGGTCTTTTTCCGCTTCGTTGATATGGTATTCCACCACTTTCCGGTCCTGCTTTTGCGAATGGACCGTTTCGGGCCTGGCCTGGACGATAAAGAGCTGGCCGGACTTGCCGTCGAGGGCCCACTCCACGTCCATGGGGCACCACTGGCCTTTTTTGTCCGTATAATAATTTTCTATTTCCACTACCCAGCGGGCCAATTGAAGGATCGTTTCATCGGGGATGCAGAACCTGCCCTGCAGGTGCTTTTCGGTCGGAATGGTCCGCACCCGTTCATCCGGGTCATCCCCATAGATCATCATCACGTCTTTGTTTCCCAGTTTCTTTTCGATGATGGGAGAATAGGCTGCGGTCAGGGTGGGCTTGAACACGATAAATTCATCGGGGGATACCGCTCCCTGCACGATGATCTCCCCCAGTCCATAGGAGGCATTGATCACCACCACGTCCTTGAACCCGCTTTCGGTATCCAGGGAAAAGGCCACGCCCGAAACGGCCAGGTCCGACCGCACCATTTTTTGCACGCAGACCGACAGGCCGAGCTGGGAAGGATCGAACCCCAGGCTTTGCCGGTAGGAGAGCGCCCGGTCCGTAAACAGCGAGGCGAAACAGTTCCGTACGGCATCGATGAGCGCTCCCGGGCCCCTTACATTGAGGTAGGTTTCCTGCTGGCCGGCAAAGGAAGCATCCGGGAGGTCTTCCGCGGTGGCGGAGGAGCGGACCGCCACATCCGTATCCGGTATGCCGTAGTATTCCGACAGCTTCAGGTATTCGCCGATGATCTGTTCCGCCAGTTCCCTGGGAAACCGCGTATTGCGGACCAGTTGGCGGATCTTCTTTCCGCCTTTCCGTAACGAATCGATCTGGTCAAAGTCGATCTCCCCTGTAATTTTATGGATGGCCGGCTCCAGGTCATTGGATGCCAGAAAGCGCTTGTAGGCGCTCACGGTAATGACAAATCCGCCCGGGATGTGGATGCCCAGGGGGGAGAGGTGCCGGATCATTTCTCCCAGGGAAGCGTTTTTGCCGCCCACCCACATCAGGTCCTCGAGGCCTACCTGGTTCAGGGGAACGATAAAGGGGTTGCTCATATGGTTTGTTTTTTAGTGCTGCGTGCTGTACGAGATCCAGGTACGGGAAGCGAGGTCCTTTCCGGGGCAGTGTTCACAGGGGGATCCATCCGCCAGGGACACGCCCGGTGGGTTCCGGAAGCCGGAAAAATCCAGTAAGGGTCAGAGGGGTGGAAAAGAGAAAGGGGACCAGCGGGCATCTGATCGCATGCCGCGATTTTACCGACAGGTACTGCTGAAGTAAAAATAAGAAAATCACGGCATTAAAGCAATAGGCCGGGGGGCGGACAGCTGCTTAGGGGTGCTGCCATGCCAGGGCGGTCTTTTCGCCGGCCTTCTCCCGCACCAGGCGCAGGGCAAAATAGCTTACGGCCCCCAGGCATGCCAGCGGCACCACGAAGGCCGTTCCCGGGCCGAACAGGCCGGCCACCCGGCCCATAACGGCAGGGAGCAACGCTGCGCCGCCCGCCGCCGACAGCACCAGGAAGGAAGCCGCTTTCGGGGTTTTCGTACCCAGCCCCGGCAGGCTGAGGGAGACAATGGTGGGATACATCAGGGAAAGGAAAAACTGCAGCGCCACCAGTGCGCCGATGCCGGCCATGCCGGTGTACAGCACGGCCGCCCCCAGCAGCGCCAGTCCGAAAAGGCTGTAGGAAAGCAGCAGGACCGGGGCCGGGAAGTAGCGCAGCAGGAGCGTGCCGGCGAACCGGCCCAGCATGAACACGAACAAGGCGGCCGACAGGAAGAGGGCGGCCACCTTTTCATGCATCCCGGCGGCAAAGGCCGTGTAGCGGATAAAAAAGCCGGCGGTGCCGGCCTGCACGCCGCTGTAACAGAACAGGGCCACCAGGCCGCGCACCAGGTTTCCTTCCTTCCACAGGCTGCGGGGGGCGGGGCCGCCAGGTTTGCTCTCCCACAGCTGCGGCACCAACGCCTGGCGGACCAACAGGGCGGCTGACAGGGCCACCACTGCCAGGGCCAGGTAGGGCTGTTGCATGACCTCCGGTTCCTGTAACCGGAGGGGCGCTGTTTCCGTAAGGGGCAGGCCCGGCTGCAGGCTGCCGGGTGCGGCGTTCCGCGCTACCAGGTAAGCGCCGGCGCTGTAGGGGGCAAGGGTGGCTGCCAGGCCGTGGAACGAATAGGCCAGGTTCAGCCGGAAGGTGGCCTTGCCGTTGGGGGGACCGCCCCACAGGCCGACCGGAGCCGCCGTTTCCAGGAAGGCCAGCCCGCCGGCAAAAACAAACAGCGCCGGCAGCAGCAGGCCTGCCTGCCCGCTGCCCGCCCCCAGCGATACCAGCAGCGCCCCCAGGGAAAACAGCAGCAATCCCAGGACGATCCCTTTTTTCAGGCCCCGCTGCTGGATAAAGGCGCCGGCAGCGTAAGCTGCCGGCAGGTAGGCCGCCAGGAATATTGGGTCCGGCCTGTCCGCCTGCCCGCCCGAAGGCAGACAGGCCTTCCGGAGCAGCGGCAGCAAATCGGTATGCAGGTGCACGGCAAAGCCACAAAGGAAAATCAAAGCGGTAAGGAAAATAACAGACGATCTGAAGTCACGGTCCCTGTTCATACAACAATATTTATTTTGGAGGTCACCAATAATACCGTAGGCGGTAAAGGTAGCAGGCAGCCCCGGGTGCGGGGGAGGAGATTTGCATCTGATTAGGGGTGGATTTATCCAGCGACAGCCAAACCCCGCCGCAGGAAGGGGGGCGTCAAATTTACCCCTGAATCGAGAGGATCCTCTCCCCCCGCTGCCCGGTTTTTTCGTCAATTTTAGGACGAAAATCAGGGCGGGGCAGCAACCCCGGACCATGTACATATTTAGAATAAGAGTAGATAAGTAAAGGTTAGGCCGCCTGTTTCTACAGGGGGCTTTCTTTTTATTAACCGGCCGACAAAATTCACCCGGAAAAGAGAAGATCCTGCCCCCTGCCGCAGGGAAGATGCTGCAATTTTGCCGTGATGATCACCGGTTGACCTCCCGACCGGATCCTTGCTTCCGTATAGACTAAGCTGGCCTTTCCCTAACTTTTAATTGTCCAGAAATGAAGAAACGAAACATTCCCGCAGTACCCTTGCTGGCCGGCCTTTCCCTTTGTATGCTTTCCTCCGGGGCTTTCGCGCAAAAAGAAGCGGACCGGGTGAAGATGGAGCATGCCCAGATCGGCATCGTGGAGGATAAGACCTCCGGTTATACACATACCACCCATCCCGACGCCCGGTGGTTTCCGCAGGCAGGCCTGGGCATGTTCCTCCACTGGGGCATCTCCACCCTGAAGGAAAAAGACCTTTCCTGGCCCATGATGGCCGGCACCCAGATCGGCTGGCGGGCAGCCAACAACCGGCTGGATTCGGCCGAAGTACGGAAGATCATGGAGTCGGGGGATTATTTCGCCGGCCATGCCTGCCAAAAGGACAACAGCTGCATCACGCCCAATGAGTATTGGGCCCTGGCAAAAGACTTCCAGCCCAAAAGCTACGATCCGGAAAAATGGGTGAAGGCCGCCAAAGAGGCCGGCATGACGTACGTGGTGTTTACCACCAGGCACCATGATGGTTTTGCCCTCTGGCCGAGCGCTTACGGAAATTTCAATACAAAGAATTATATGGGCGGCCGCGATCTGGTGAAGAATTATGTCGCCGCATGCCGGAAGTACGGCCTCAAGGTGGGCCTGTATTATTCGGGCCCCGACTGGTA
Source organism: Huijunlia imazamoxiresistens (assembly GCF_037132455.1). Lineage (NCBI taxonomy): Bacteria > Pseudomonadati > Bacteroidota > Chitinophagia > Chitinophagales > Chitinophagaceae > Huijunlia > Huijunlia imazamoxiresistens. Next base: position 66,927 of record NZ_JBBBEI010000001.1, read on the forward strand.
TTTCAACCGCGACTTCCAAAGCTTTATGTACTACGGCGTCAGCCGGAGTTACCCCAATATCCCTTCCCTGGATGCGAACCTGCAGCCCCGGAAGACGGAAAAGACGGAGGCGGAAAAACAGGCGCATTATCACAAGGTGGCGGCCTATATCAAGGGCCAGGTCGAGGAGCTGCTGACCAATTACGGCCGGATCGACATGATCTGGTTTGACGGGGCGCCGGATATACCCAAAGGCCATCCCGCATGGAAGGAATGTATCAGCATGGACCGCATCCGCCAGTTGCAGCCGGGTATAATTGTCAGTCCCCGCTTTTTCGGTTATGGCGATTATAAAACCTTTGAGTCGGACAAGAATGCGCCTACCACCCTTCAGGACGGCTGGGCGGAGTTTTGCACTACCAGCACCCAATCGGGCTGGGCCTATACGCCGGCACCCATGAAGTCTTCTGCCCACCTGTTGAACTACCTTGTAAAATGCCGGTCGCTCAACACCAACATGCTGCTGAATTTCGGGCCGACCAAAGAGGGCGAATTGACCCCCGAAATGTATGACCGCTTAAACGATATTGCCGGCTGGATGAAGGTGAATGGTGCCGCCATCAGGGGCGCCAGGGCCCTGGAGGCGCCGGAAACGGCTTCGGTGCCGGCCACGGCCGCTAACCACCACCGCTACCTGTTTGTGTTGCCGAAGCAGGGCACGCCGGCAGGCGAGGAAACGGTGGTGTTCCAAACGCCGGAGGCCATCCAAGCGGTGCGCCTGCTGGGCCGCCGGGAAAAGCTTTTCTATACAGTGCAATGCGGTACGCTGACGGTGCGGGTGCCTGCGGCGGTGCGGACCCCGTTAGGCGAAGTGATCGACGTGACCCTGAAATAGCCACCGCCCCCTCCAGGAGATATATGCAAAATAAGATAAGCAACGGACAGGCCGCCTGTTTTTACAGGGGGCCTTTTTAGGGAATGGCTATCCCGGACCTATACATATTTCGCCCCATATAAAGTCTTTTTTCACCCTCCCGAACCTCAAATGCGGGATACTTTTATATGGTGAAAGGCAAACCCGCAGAGGGGGGAGCATACGACTCCTGAACAGCCTTTTCCATGTTCCCTTTAAGCAGTTAGTTTTGGAATACCCCCGGTTTCTACCGGGGGTTATGTATTTGTTGGCCGCCACATCCGGGTCCCGGACAGTCCGGACGCGGCGGTGCTTACCGGGGCAGTTTATAGGCCGGAGCGGAGGTTTCTGGCGAGCCGAAGTAAAAGTAGAGCGTTCGCTTGACCGGGCCGTCCAGGGTATTTTGCGCGCTGGAGGGCCCCAGTCCCCGCACCTGGCCGTTGCTGAGGCCCATTTTGGAGCCCACCGGGGGGATGCGGTCCAGGAAGGAAATGTCCCCATCGGGCAGCTCGGGGTGGGGCTTCTGGAAGTTGATGGCATAGAAGTCGAACAGCCGCACAAACAGGTCCTTGTCGGGGGAGGCGACGGTAAACTTGCCCTCAAGGGTTTGCAGCTCCATCCAGGCAACTTCGGAAAAATAGCCCTTGAATTCGGGGTAGAGCCAGGGAGCGCTGCCGGTATGCGAAGTATTGTTGTGGCCCTGGTGCACGTCCAGGGTCACGCCCTGCAGGCGGTTCTTCCACACCCGGTTCGGGCCCTTGCCCAGCCAGGTGGCGCCCAGCACCATGCCTTCGGGATAGCTGAAGCTCAGGCCGGCAAACGGAAAGGTTCCCTTCAAGGAATATTCATAGCTCATTTCCAGCCAGCCGGAGGGCTGCATTTTCCAGTGTACAAATTTCAGGTCGCCGCTATAGGCGGCTTCCACCACGTAGGCATCCCCTTCGGGATAATGTTTCAGGCCGGTAAAGGCCGCCTTTCCGCTCACCAGCACCGGACCGTTGCCTAAGGACAGTTTCGCGCTTTTTTCATTTTCAACGCCCACCAGCTGGCCGGTCCGTTTGTGAAAGCTGACCGAAATACCATTGGCCCTCACCGTGAGCAAGCTGTCGGTATCAGTGGCGGCTGTTGCCGCCTTTTTAGCATCGGGCCGCAGCATTCCTTCCAGCAGTTGTGCATTGGATTTGATGGCCCACACCCAGCGGCAGATTTCATTCTTTTGCGGGTCGTAAGCGGTGAGCGCCAGCGCATCGTGTTGGTTCCAGCCGGCAGGCAGCGAAAGCTGCACGACGCCAGTGGCCAGCGGGGCCAGGCTGGGCGCCACGGCTTCCCCTTTTTGCATTGCCGTATGGCCGGCATGTCCTTCCTGCTGTTTGCGGAAGTTCAGGAGCTCCCAATGAAAGCTGCACTGGCTTAAATTGGTAAAATGGTAGCGGTTCTCCACCGGGATGGCGCCGTTGAAATCTTTTGGCAATTCTTTCAGGGTAATGTGCACCGGTGCATAGATCTCGCGGATGGCATGAAAGCTGCCTTCCTTTTCTCGGTGCGGTCCCAGGACGCCATCGGCGGCATTGACGCCGTTCACGTCCAGCATATTGTTCCAGTCGGTCCTCATAATTCCTTCGTCGGCCAGGTTCCAGATAAAGCCCCCGGCGCCTTTTTTCGAGTTCCAGTGCAGCTCCCAGAAATCGGCCAGGCCGGCGGCTCCGCCGCCATCGTTCATGGCATGGAGGAACTCGGTAGGCATATAGAGGTTGGTGTCGGCGACGATCTTTTGCGTGCTGTAATAATCCTCGTAGTGGTTGCAGTCGATGCCATTGATGGCGTTGCCCGGTTTATGATGGGCATGGATCACGGTGCGATGGGAAAGGTCGTACTTTGCGAAATCATCATCCAGCTGAAAGTTGTGGCCGCCTTCATTGCCGTTGCTCCAGAAAAGGATGGAGGGGTGGTTGGCGTCGCGCTGCACCATTTCCCGCAAAAGGAGTTCGCCGGCCTTCGTGCTGTAGGCTTTCTGCCAACCCGCCAGTTCGTCGATGACATACAGTCCCAGCGAATCGCATACACGCAAAAAATTCTGGTCGGGCGGGTAGTGGGAGCAGCGGACCGCGTTCATGTTCATTTCCTTGATTAGTTGCACATCCAGCAGGTCGGCCTGCGGGTAGGTGGCGCGGCCGTACTCGGGCCAGAAAACGTGGCGGTTCACGCCCTTGATCTTGATCTTGACGCCGTTCACGTAGATGCCGTCCTGCTTCCGTACCTCGATGGTGCGGAACCCGAATTTGTCGGAGGTTTCGAAAACGGTACGGCCATTGTTTCTCAGAAACACCCGTACGCTATACAGGTTGGGGGTTTCTGCGGTCCAGAGACGCGGGCTGCTAACGGTGGTGGCCAGGTGCACCACGGAATCGCTTCCGGTGGTTTTCGCTCCTGCCCGGCCCACCACGGAGCCTTTTGCATCCCGCAGTTCGGCCACCACTTCCCGGCCGGCAATGGGACGGGGCAGGTGGACGTTCATACGGAACGAGCCGTCGGCCTTGGCATCGATAGCCGTCCAGCCAATGTGTTCCCGGGGCACTGCTTCCAAATAAACAGGGCGGAAGATGCCGCCAAAAATCCAGTAATCGGCCAGCCGTTCGGCCCGGTTGACCGAGGTGTCGGCCGACCATTTGCTGACGGTCACTTCCAGTAAATTGGACTGCCCGAATTTGAGTTGGTCGTTGATGGGGTAGCGAAAGCGGTAAAAGGAGCCCCGGTGCACCGGCCCTGCCAGTTGGCCGTTGATCTTTACTTCGGTATCGGTCATCGAACCCTCGAATACGATCGACACCTCTTTCTGTTTCCAGCCTGCAGGCACCTCGAAGCGGTATTTGTAAAACCCCTGCTCCTGTTCGTAGCGGAAGTTTTTGCCGAAGGAAACATCGTCGCGACCGTAGTTGTAGCCGCCGAATCCGTGTTGTTCCCAGTGCGACGGTACGGGTATGGTGGTCCAGAAGCCGCTTTTGCGGCCGCCAGTGGCCCAGAAATCCCAGGTTTTGGTGTGCTGCACATCGCTGCCGGACAGGTATTGAATTTCTTTGGTGGATGGGGCTTGTCCCAGGGCGCCGGACGCCGCCAGCAGGAAGCTGGTGCAGGCGCCGATTATTTTTTTCAAAAGCATAAACCGTTAGTTGTTTTGGAGTGAAGCGGGCAGGGCGAATTTTTTGCCGTTGATGGTGACGTTTTTGATGCGCATGTCTTTTACATGGTCGATGCGTACCGGGGTTTCGACCCCGTTGATGGTGCAGTTCACGAGCTTCAGGTGCTGCACCGGCGAGGCTTTGTAGGCATGGACATGCACGGCATAGGCGCCGCCGTCGGCCACCTCCAGGTTTTCCACCCAGATATTGCGGATGGCGGGCACGTGGTTGCCGGGGTTTTCGTAAAACATATCGCAGGTAATGGCCGCATCCTTATACTGGCCTACCTTGATGTTCTTTAAAAATATATTTTCGATGATACCTCCCCGTGAGGAACTGGTTTTGATGCGGAGCACCCGGTCAAGCTCGGGGCTGTCCATGCGGCAGTTGATCGCATAGATATTGCGGGCGCCGCCGGCGATCTCGCTGCCGATGACCACCCCGCCATGGCCGTCCTTCATGTCGCAGCCTTCGATGATGTGGTTTTCCGCCGGCCGTCCGTACCCGCGGCCGTCCTCGTCGCGGCCCGATTTGATGGCGATGCAGTCATCGCCCGTATCGAAATAGCAGTCCTTGATCAGCACGTTTTTGCAGGCGTCGGGGTCGCAGCCGTCGGTATTGGGTCCCGGCGATTCCACGTGTACTTTTTCTATGGTGACATTCTCGCACATCACGGGGCTGATGAACCACATGGGGGAGTTGATCATCTTTACGCCCTGGATCAGGATGTTTTTGCAGTTGTACGGCTGCAGCATATAAGGGCGCAGGTAGAAGCCGTTGCCAAAGATCCGCTGGCGGGGATCCACCCGGTTGCGCATCAGCACGTGCAGCGAATCGCGGGCCGGCTGCTGGGAGGGCATGCCCTGCTTCCAGCCGTATTGCGCCCGGCCCTTCCATGGCCACCAGTGTTGCTTGTCGGCATTGCCGTCGAGGGTGCCCTTGCCGGTGATGGCGATATTCTGTTCGTCATAAGCATAGACCTGGGGCGAGTAGTTCATGCAGTCCATGCCTTCCCAGCGGGTGAGCACCAGCGGGTAGTCTTTCGGGTCGCGGCTGAAAACGATGGTGGCCCCTTCCTGCAGGTGCAGGTTGACCCCGCTTTCCAGGTAAATGGGGCCGGTCAGGTAGTTGCCTGCCGGCACCACCACCCGGCCGCCGCCGGCGGCGCTGCAGGTCTCGATGGCTTTTTTAAACGCTTCGGTGTTTTTAGTGACGCCATCATTTATAGCGCCGAAGCTCGTAACCACATAATCCTTGTTGGGGAATACCGGCGCTTTGATCTGCCTGCGTACCTGCGCCAGCTCCTTCATGGGCTGTTGGGAAGAGGTCCATACTTTTGTCTGTGCCTGGGACGTGCCTGCCCACAGGAGCAGCAGGAGCGTGGCCATCCAGGGCATGGCCGCCCCTCGTTTTGTTGTGTTCATGTTCAATGAAAATTAATGGATTGCAATGAATATTCCGGTTGCTTATTCGGCCGCCACATCGAGCCGGCTGAAGGCCAGCCCGGTATCGAGCAGGTACACGCGGAGGATTTGCGGATCGCCGGCACGTATTTGGAGGGGCACAGTCCCTTCTGAATAGCCGCGGAGCAGGTTGGCTTTCCATACCCGGTCCTCTTCGGGGTGGGCGACGTTGACAAACTGCAGCGGCCCGTTGTCGACCGATACGGCCAGCCCGAGTTTTCGTCCCTTGTGGATCGCCTGGGTGGGCAGGCATTTCAGCGAGAGCCGGTAGGTGCCGGCCGGTAAAGAAACCTTATACTCCACGTAGGGCGCTTTGCCCGCTTCCTCGTTCGTAAACGAGGCACCGGTAAAGGGGTAGCGGGAGATGCTGGTCCCGTTCAAACCCAATCCCGTGAGTGCGGCAATCCGTTCGCCTTTAGTTTCATGTTTGGCAAAAAAGCCTGTAGCCGGAAGGGAAACGATACCCGGTTTCAGGGCAGCAGCCACGCTGGTGGTATCCAAGTAGCGGCGGTCGTAAACTTTCGGGCTGCGCAGCGAATCTTCCAGGATTTCGGGGGCGGCCACTTCGGGCATGCCGTAGACCGACAGGTTGCGGGGCTTATAGGTAATGATGCCGTTCCATTTGCCCCCCTCGATGCCGGTATTGTAGTGGGCCGTCAGTGCCCGGATCCGGTCGAAGGCGTTTTTGGCTTTTTGCGAAAGATCGACCGCCAGCGGGCGGTCGCCGGCAGGTACCTCGCGGCTCATTTGGGCAAAGAGGATTTTTTGGTTCATCAGGGCGGCGCCTTTTGCCGGGTATTCCACCAGTTCAAAGAAAGCGTTTTTCAGGCGTTCCGGCAGCCGGGCTTTGACGGCCTCCACCTGCTCCAGCAGCCGGTCATAAGCCGCCAGGCGTTCCCGGCGCGAGGCGCTGTCGAAGCGCAGGATACCCATATGTTCGGGCTTTCCCTGCTGCGCCAGCCGGTAATATTCGCTTTTGAGGGCGGCAATGGGGGCGGCCAGTTCTTTGCCAAAGGTTTGCTCCGCCCAGTGGCGGGCATAGGTATGGGCCTTTTCGGGCGTCCACAGGTTAATGTTCCAGGCCAGGTCCAGGAAGAACTGGGTTTCCAGTTCGGCCGGTTTCAGGTCGCCTACGTTCACTACCCAAAAACGGTTGGCGCCGAACTGGTAGCCCTTGGTCATTTCGTACGAAATCAGCGCGGGGGAGGTGGTGGACAGCCAGAGGTAGTCGTGCGGGCCGCCCAGGTAGGACAGGTGGTAGTAGATGCCGCTGGCACCGCTGCGTTTTTGTTCCGCGGGGGTGGAAAGCTGTCGGATGTAGCCGAAGTTATCGTCCGTCCATACCAGGGTCACGTCCTCCGGCACTTTCAGTCTGCCCTGGTAAAGCCCAAGGACTTCCTTGTAGGGGCAAAAGATCTGGAGGGCGTTGGTAGGGCCTCCAAAATAGCGCTGGAAGAGGCCGCGCTGGTCCTGGATGATGGTCTCGGTCAGGGCGATCTTTCCTTCCCGCGTGGTGGGGCCTACGATGGTGCCGTCGCGGACGCCCCGCATGCCCACGGTGTACATGGCTTCGTAGTTTTTGGCGGCGGCCACCCGGTCTTCCCAATATTTATAAATCTGCGTTTTGTTGGAGTCGTACCGGTACGTACCCGGTTGAACGCCGTATTCATGCTCAAAATTTTTCTGCCATTCGAAGGTATTGCTGCGGAGCATCATGTCGCAATGGGTGGACCCGATGACAATCGCATATTGGTCGGCGACCTTGGGGTTGTCGGGATAATACCAAAAAGCCTTGGTGCTGTCGTGCATGGCCGGCCAGATGACGTTGGCGCGGAGGCGGAGCAGCAGCTCGAACAGGTGGGCATAGGTCTTCGGGCCCATGTCCCGGATGGCGGTATCCATATTTTTGCGGGCCCAGGGGTTCAGGCCCCAGTCCTCGTCGTTGATAAAGAGGCCGCGGTATTTTACCGAAGGTTCCGCTGAAGAGAAGGTGCCGGGGCGCACGTACAGGGCTTTTCTTTTTTGGGGGAGCACGTCGGCCCACCATACCCAGGGCGACACCCCGGCCCGCCGTGAAAGCTCGAACAGGCCGTAGGCCGTTCCGCGCCGGTCGCTGCCGGCAATGACCAGCGCCTGTTGCACCCCTTTCAGGGGGGTGTTGATCGTGCTGAGGGTGAAGGTCTCCCATTTACCCTTAATTTTTGAAACGTCCAGTTTTTTAGCTCGTATCAATCCGTCGATAGTAGGCGACTGGCCGATGGTGCCGGCAATGACCAGGCTGCCTTTATATTGTTTCAGGTCCGTGATCACTTTCGGCCGGGTGCCGGTCACCAGCGCGATATCCCCTGCCAGGGCGTTGGCGGCAATGCGGACCACCGCCGCATCGGAGGCATCCACCAAAATAGTCGGGGCAGCGTTTTGTCCGGCCAGCGGAAAGGTGCCCGCTGTAGGTTTGTCAAGTATGGTTAGTGCCCCCATTGTTGCTTTTTGGGCAGGAAGGGCATGAGTTAAAAACAGGAAGCCCAGGAGCAGGCAGGTCCATTTCTTCATATGGCGATCTATTGTTTTTAGTGGTTTGATTTCATTTTTCCGGTGGAGGAAGGAGCGACGAAGCTAACATGGATCCGGCCGGCAGGGCCGTTCAATCGTACCAAAAAACCGACTGATTGTTACATTTTGGGTAATGTAACATTTTGTTGGTATGTTGATTGTCAGGTGGTTAGGTGGCGTAAAACCTCTCCCCCGCCACGCCGGGGGCGTGGCACCCCCTCCCCACCTAGGGAGGGGGATCGTAGCTTCGCGGGAGAAGTGCTTGTAAGACTGAAACAAAAGTTGGCCTAACCCAAAGGCCTTGTTTACTGCTAGTTTTTCGCCTTTTAGACTGTACTCCCGCGAAGCCACGCTGCTTCACCCCTCCCTATGTGGGGAGGGGTCGGGCTCGCCACCGGCGAGACCGGGGGAGAGGTTCTGGCTGTACTTCTTGGGCGTCTGGCCGAACTGTTTTTGAAATACCCGGCCGAAGCTGGTGCCATCCGAATAGCCGACCAGATAAGCCACCTCGGACACCGAATGCTGCCCCGCCAGCAGCAGTTCCGCAGCTTTGTTGAGGCGGATGGTGGTTACAAAGTCGTGGACGGTCTGGTTGGTCAGGGCCTTGATCTTGCGGTAGAGCTGCGTCCGGCTGAGGAACAGCTGGCTCGCCAGCCATTCCACGCTAAAATCTTCCCGGGACATGTGCGCTTCGATCAGGGCGGTGGCTTTGCCCAGAAAAGCTTTGTCCCCCTCGTTCGTTCCCACCAGGCGGGGGTTGAAGCCGGTGGACTTGTCCCAAAGCTGCCGCAGCCGCACCCGCGATTCAATGAGGTTCTTTACCCGCACCAGCAGCAGGGCCGAACTAAATGGTTTGACAATGTAGTCGTCCGCCCCGGACACATAGCCTTCGTAGACATCGGAGGGGCGGGCCGTGAGCAGGATCACGGGGATATGGCTGGTCTTTTCGTCGGTCTTCAGTTTTTTGCACAGCTCCAGCCCGTTCATCTGCGGCATCATCACGTCGCTGATGACCAGGTCGGGTACTATCTCCAGGGCTTTTTCCCAGCCCTCCGCGCCGTGGACGGCTTCCACCACCTGGTAAGGCGGGGCCAGGTTCATTTTCAGGTAGCTTCGGACATCGTCGTTGTCTTCCACCACCAGCACCACCGTAGGTTCGGCGCCGGCTTCGGGTGGGGGGAGGGGAGACGTAGCAGCTTCCGGGACAGCCTCGGGTGGGGAGACGGGCGCCCCTGTGGGTGCCAGGTTACGGAAGGTGACCCTAAAGCAGGCGCCCCGGCCGGTTTCGTTGTGTACGGTAACGGCGCCCTGGTGCAGGGCCGCCAGTTCCCGGACAAGAGATAAGCCTACACCCGTGCCTTCGGGACTTCGGTCTTTCTTTTCGGCCTGGTAGAAGGGTTCGAATATTTTGTCGATAGCTCCCGGGGGAACGCCCGGGCCGTTGTCGGTCACCGACAGGACGGCCCCTTCCCCATCTTCCGCGGAAGCACCCAGGGTCACATGGATGCGGCCGCCTTCGGGGGTGAACTTGAACGCGTTGGACAAGAGGTTGTACAGGATCTTGTCCACCACGTCGGGGTCAAAGCCAAAGGACCATTCGGGGAAATCGGGCTCGAAGGCCAGGTCGATATGCCGTTGGCCGGCCTGGTAGGAAAAGGCGGCCAGGGTCTGGCGCACAAAAGCTACCAGGTCCTGCCGGCTCACCTGGAGGGGGCGGCTGCCCGATTCCAGCTTGCGCAGGTCGAGGAACTGGTTGATCAGGTGGAGCAGCCGGCGGGCATTGCGGTGCATGACGCCATAATATTCCTGTACCCGGCCGGCGGACAGGCTGCCGGACCGCAGTGCTTCCAGGGGATCGAGGATAAGGGTCAGGGGCGTCCGGAACTCATGGGAGACATGGGTGAAAAAGCTTGTTTTGAGCTGTTGCACCTCCTGGGCTTTTTCGGCCTTCAGGCGCTCGGCCAGCAACTGGCGGTGGTAGTGCTCGCGGGCCTGCAGCAGCCGCCAGGCGGCATACAGGGCCAGCAAGGCCAGCAGCGTATAAGCCGCATATGCCCACCCGCTGCGCCACCAGGGCGGGAGCACGGTAATGTCCAGGGTGGCGGGCTCCGGGTTCCAGACCCCGTCGCTGTTGGAGGCTTTGACCAGGAAACGGTAGCGGCCGGCCGGAAGGTTGGCGTACGTGGCGATCCGACGGGAGGCGTCTGTCGTGATCCAGTTCTTGTCCTGCCCTTCGAGCTTGTAGGCGTACTGGTTCTTTTCGGGACTGCTAAAATGCAGCGCCGCGAATTCAATCGAAAAGCTGCGGTCCTCGTGGGAAAGGGTCAGTTGTTTTGCCAGGTGGAGGGGCCCCTGCAACAGCACCCGGCCGTTGACCTTTTGCCCGGCGGCCACCGGTTCGTTCAGCACCTGCAGCTCGGTCAGCACCACCCGGGGCAGGTAGGGATTGTCGCGGACTTCTCCCGGATCAAACGAAACAAAGCCGTTCATGCTGCCAAAATACAGCCTGCCCGTGGCCCCATCCCGGTAGCCGGAGCCGTCCAGGAACTCGAATTGCCCCCTGCCTTCCTTTACGGTATAATTTCTACAAACGCCCGTTTGGATATCGAGCTTCGACAACCCTTTCTTGTGGCTGATCCAGATATGGCCCTGCCGGTCGGCCAGGAGCTTGGCGATGTACTGGTCGGCCAGGCCGTCTTTTTTCGAAAAAACCCGGAGGGCGCCGGACCGGGGGTCGATGCGGCACAAGCCGTCGGCCGTGCCTGCCCATATGTTTCCTCTTTCGTCTTCGGTCACCGAATACACCCGTTCGTCGGGCAATACGGGGTGGGCACCGTCGCCCCGGAAGTGAAGGGTGTCGGTCCAGGCGTGGGTCTGCGGATCGCGCTTCAGCTGGACGAGGCCGGAATATTCCGTGCCGATCCACAGGTTCTTTTTCGAATCAAAGAACAGGCAGCCCGCCCCCGACCGGGTAAAATAGGGGTGGAGCGGCTGCGGGGTAAACGTGCCGGTGGTGCGGTCGTACCGGAGGAGGCCGTTGAGGGTGCCGAACCAGACGGACCGGTCCGCCGGGTCCTCGGCTATGGCGAAAAACCGGGAGTAGGCGGTGTCGCCGTCTTTGGGAAAATAACGGGTGATCTTTTGGGTGCCCCCCTCGTAGCGGTCCAGCCCGTTGCGGTAGCCGATCCAGAGGTCGCCCTGGCTGTCCCGGTACAGGCTGCGGACCTGCCCCCCCGCGGGCCCGGAGGGTAACTTTGTTGCTTTTTGGGTTGGGGCGCTTACATACGCCAGTCCCTCGTCCTGGGTGCCCAGCCAGGTGCCCCCGGCATCGGCAGCCAGGGCCCGGACGGGGGTGTTGCTTTGGCCGTTCGGTTGGGGTGCATAAACATGGAAGGGTTGGGCGTTGCGGTCGGCCTTGTTGACGCCCCCGCTGACGGTGCCCAACCACAGGATGCCGTCAGCGGAGGCGTACACGCAGTTGACGTTCGGATCATTGAGGCCGCCCGGGCGGACGGCCGGCGGGGCAAAAACGATATGCTCCCGGGAGGGCGACAGCTGGAAGGGCCCGATCTGCCGGCGAAGGTCTTCCGCCAGCTGTTGAAAGGGCAGCAGGTTGCGCAGGCGGTCGGTGGAGTCGCGCAGGGCGGGCGGCAGCTGCGCCGGCCGGAAGCGGGTAAAATTGTCGGTTTCGTAATTGTACCGGCAGATATAGGAGTTAAAGGTGGCGACCCAGAGGGTGCCGGAAGGGTCTTTATAAATGTAGTGGATCCGGTTGTTGGCCAGCGAGGTGGTGTCGCCGGGGATGCTGCGGTACACTTTGAAGCGGTAGCCGTCGTAGCGGCACAGCCCGTTCCAGGTGCCCATCCACATAAAGCCGTACTTGTCTTTGGTGATGCTGCGCACCGTGCTCTGGGGCAGACCGTCCTTAACCGTCAGGTAGTCGAAGGAAAGGGATTGGGCCCTTCCCTCCGGGCATGCCACCAGCAGGAGCAACATCAGGGCAAGTATCTTCAAAAATGGGGGCATGTGCGCTGCAAGATACCGAACCGGATGAAAATTGAACCTTTCCCGTCAAAATTTGAACGTGTGGTTGCACTACTCCTTTTAGGTTTGTGCCCTGATGAAAATTGCCATGAAAAAATTAATGCTGCTTTGCCTGCTGGTAGGGGCCCGTTGCCTGCCGGTGTGGAGCCAGACGCCGGCCTTCCCCGGCGCCGAGGGCGGAGGAATGTACACCACCGGTGGCCGCGGGGGACCGGTTTATTACATTACCCGCCTGGACGATAAGTCCGAAGGCAACCCCGCCACCCGCGAGGGGTCCCTGCGCTGGTGCCTCGAGCAGGCCGGAAAGCGGATCATCCTTTTTAAAGTAAGCGGCACCATCTGGCTGGACCGGCCGCTGCGGATCCATAACGGCGACGTGACCATCGCCGGCCAGTCGGCCCCCGGCGACGGCATCTGCCTGGCCGGTCACCCGGTCAGCGTCGACGCCGACAACGTCATCGTCCGCTACCTGAGGGTGCGCATGGGCGATGCCCGGATCGATCCGCGGGAAGCCGACGGCGCCGACGCCTTCAGCGGCCGCCAGCATAAAAACATCGTGATCGACCATTGCTCCATCAGCTGGAGCCTGGACGAATGTTCCTCCTTTTACGACAACGAAAATTTTACCATGCAGTGGTGCCTGATCTCGGAAAGCCTCCGGCTGTCGGGGCATTCGAAAGGCCCCCACGGCTACGGCGCCATCTGGGGCGGGGTCAACGCTACCTTCCACCACAACCTGCTGGCGCACCACGACAGCCGCACGCCCCGCTTCGGCCCGGGCGTGAAGCATGCCGGCCACGACACCACCGATGTGCGCAACAATGTTTTTTATAACTGGAACGGGAACGGCTGTTATGGCGGCGAAGCCATGCACATCAGCCTGGTGAATAATTACTACAAGCCGGGGCCGGCTACGGGTGAAATGATCGCCCAGCGCATCGTGGCCCTGAATGCCAATGCCGGCACCCATGGTTTTGAGCGGATCAAGGATGTCTGGGGACGGTATTACGTTTCGGGCAACCTGCTGCCCCACAACAAAAAGGTCTCGGCCGACAACTGGCTGGGCGTGCAGCTGAAAGATGGGAAACAAGCCGAAGAGATCAAATTGCTCCAGCCCATAACCGTCGGGAAGATCCACACGCAGCCGGCCGCCACGGCTTATGAAAAAGTGCTGCAATGGGTGGGTTGCTCCCGGGTGCGGGACGCCGTGGACCAGCGCATCATCCGGGAAACGAAAACGGGTACGGCCCCATTTAAGGGATTGAGCAAATACAACGGCGAAGGGGGCTCCTGGAAAAGCCTTCAGTACCCGCGGCCGGGGATCCTCGACTCCCAATCCGACCTGGATCCGCATACCGGCGGCAGCTGGTCGGCCTGGCCCGAACTGAAAAGCGCCCCGGCCCCGGCAGATACCAATGGCGACGGAATCCCCGACGGCTGGCTGGAACGCCATTACCCGGGCAAAAAGGCCACCGACCGGAATGCGGAAGGATACACCTATGTGGAGGTTTACCTGAACAGCCTGGTGGCCCACATCACCCGACAACAACGCTAATCCTCCGGATCCATCTGTGCCTGTTCCGCCTATCGCCTGGTCACGTACCCCGGAATTGTATTCCGGGTAAGTTCAGGCCAACCTAAAAGGCCACAACAGGTCGACGTGTCCTTGCCCGGAATGCAATTCCGGGGTACGTGATCAGGCCGTTTTAGAAAACAAGTCACGACATAACAATTCCCCCTACTTCACTTTATTCGAAACAATAGAAGACCATGCTCCAGCCTAAAAAAATTGCTCTTTATTCCTTGCTGCTGTTGCCGTACACCCTGATGGCAAAAGCAGGTTTTTCCAAACAGCGCCTTGACGCTGCTCCTTATGCAGATTCTACAAGGCAGGTTTTCCATGCCATCGTCGATAAAAAAGGCACCGGCAATTACACCACCCTCCAGCAGGCCATCGACCGGGCGCCGGCCGGAAGAACAACGCCCTGGCTCATTTTTATCAAGAACGGCCGCTACGAAGAACTGGTGCGCATCCCGGCCAACAAGCCCTTCCTCCACCTGATCGGGCAGGACCGCGACTCGGTAGTCATTACTTTTAAAATCAATTGCGCCAACCCCGAGAACCCGAAGGATGCGGGAAAAGAATTTTCCAAAAAGAAGTGGAACCAGTCCGATTGCGCCACCGTCACGGCGGAGGCCCCGGACTTTTATGCCGAAAACATTTCCTTTGAGAACGCCTGGGGCGTGGAGGCGCAAAGCGGTCCGCAGGCCCTGGCTCTGAAGACCAATAACGACCGCTTCGCCTTTTATCATTGCAGGTTCCGGTCGTTCCAGGATACCTGGATGACCAGCACCAAAGGCATCAACGACCGCACCTATGCTTCCGACTGCTGGATCGAGGGGGCCGTGGATTATTTCTACGGAGGCGGCAATGCCTGGGTGGAGCACAGCACCCTGTACAACGTCCGCAGCGGGTCGGTGATCGTGGCGCCCAGCCACCGCGAGGGAACGAAATGGGGCTATGTGTTCGACCATTGCACCGTGGACGGCAACACCGCCGCCGCCGACGGCCGCGTCAAGCTGGGACGCCCCTGGCACCACCAGCCGGTGGCCGTTTTCCTGAACACCACCATGAAGATCAACCCCCACCGCGAGGGCTGGACCGATATGGGACCCGCTGCCAAACTGTTTGCGGAATACAACAGCCGCAAGGAAGATGGCCAGCCGGTGGACCTGGCCCAGCGCCGCACCTGGTACCAGCAAAGCCAGGGCGAAGGCGGCCGGCGCATCGACGGGCTAAAGGCGGAGCTGTCCGCCACCGAAGCGGCCGCCTATACCTACGAACAGGTGACCGGCGGGGAGGATCACTGGAACCCGCGCGCCTATTTTGTGCCCGTGCCCCAGCCGGCGCAGCTGCGGCTGGCCGCAAAAAAGTTGACCTGGAAGGCCGCCCCCAAAGCCATCGGTTACGTGGTGTATCGCGACAAGGAAGTTGTTGGGTTTACGGCCGTCCCTTCTTTTCAACTGCCGAAAAGGGCAAAAGGAAAGGGCGTGTATACGGTGCAGGGCATCAACCCCTACGGCAGCCTGGGCGCCCTGTCGGCAGGCGTTGTATGGTAATGCATTTCCTGAAAACCCTGGAAAGGGAACAGAAAAGCCAGGGGCCCCGGGATCGGGGCCCCCTTTTTCTTTGGGCCAGATAGCGTGCCGGTATGCCGGAAAAGTTTTGTACCTTTCTGAATAAATCCTCACCAGAAGCTCCGGATCAGAATCGGCATCGGTATTTTCTACAAATGGTCAGGCCTTTCTTCCTGTTTATTGACGCTGCTTGTCCTGTAAGGCCTGGGTGGTTTTTCTTCTCTGTTCGTGATTTAGTTCTCCTTGCATGAGGTTTTCCTGCCCTTTACCTGAGGTACCCGTAAAACAGCACAACCAAAATCGTACGGTCATGAAAAAAAAGCCACTATGCCGAAAGTCCCTGCCGTTACTCCTGCAGCGGTTTGCTCCGGGCTGTATGTAGTTTCCCTCCATATCAGTATGTAAGCTGACGAAGCTAAATGTTCCCGCCAGGGCCGTCGTGTGCCCGCCCTTCCAAAACTGCCCCCCCCTTCCGGCCGCCTTTGTGAAAACGGAGTCACCAATTGCATCACCAAAAACTAATGTTATGACACATGCTCCTCTCTGCAGGATAGCAGTGCTCCTGGCAGCCCTCCTGCTCCTTCCACCTCTTTGTTTTTCCCAGGTTAGCCGTGAATGGGTCAAAAGGTATAAGCCCACCGGCGGCTTTTCCGCCGATGTCGCTTCCGCCCTGGCCGTGGACGGCTCGGGCAACGTACTCGTGACCGGCTGGCAGGAAGCCAGCGAAAAAGGGCTGGACTTTACCACCGTAAAATATGACAAGGACGGCAGCCAGAAATGGCTGAAACAGTACAACGGCCCCGGCAATGGCGATGACAAGGCCATGGCGGTGGTCCTCGATGGTTCCGGCAATGTGTACGTCACCGGAAGCAGCCCGGGCAGCGGCACCGGCGCCGACTTTGCCACCCTGAAATACGGCAGCGACGGATCGCTGAAATGGACCAAACGCTACGATGGTCCCCTCCATGGCGATGATGCACCGGTGGCCGTGGCGGTGGACGGCTCGGGCAACGTGTATGTTAGCGGCATCAGCCCGGGCACGGCCAGCGGCGAGGACTATACCACCCTCAAATACGACGCCGCGGGCAACCTGCTCTGGACCGCCCGCTACGATGGGCCGGGCAATGCCGACGACCAGCCGACAGCCCTGGCGGTAGACGCTTCGGGCAACGTATACGTTACCGGCAGAAGCAAGGGGCCGGTCAGCGATGACAGGGACGACTTTGATTATGCCACCGTAAAATACAATGCGGCCGGGGCCGAGCAATGGGTACGGCGGCACGACGCCTTCAGCGGTCCTTATTTTTATTCGGATCACCACAAGGATGAGGCCAACGCCCTTTGCCTGGATGCGTCCGGCAACGTGTATGTTACCGGGAGGGTCACCACCACTATTGACGAAGATGACGGCGCCCACTACGACAACGTGACCATCAAGTACAATGCGGCCGGCACGGTGCAATGGCTGGCCACCTTTGGCGGCGGCAGCCATACCAACGCCTTTGCCATAGCCGCAGACCCGTCCAATAACGTATACATCACCGGGTACAGCGGCCACGACGAAGATGTTAACATCGCGACCATAAAATACAATGCCACCGGCGTGCAGCAGTGGGCCGCCTCCTATTCCGCGAGTGAATTTGACCAGGGAAGGGATATCGCCATCGATGCCGGCGGCAACGTGCTGGTTACCGGCCAGAGCTTCGGCGGCTTCCTATTTTCCCTGCTCGACTACGTTACCCTTAAGTACACCAGCGCCGGCGTGCAAACCTGGGTGAAACAATACAACGGGCCGGCCAATGAACGCGATCAGGCCAACGCCATCGGGCTGGACGCCTCGGGCAATGTGTACATTACGGGCTTTAGCCCGGGCAGCGGCACCAGCACCGACTTTGCCACCCTCAAGTACAGTTCCTCCGGATCGCAGCAGTGGGTGAAACGGCTGAACGGACTGGCAAACGGTAATGACCAGGCGGCGGCCCTGGCGGTAAATGGTTCCGGAAAGGTGTATGTGACCGGGCAGGGAGCCGGCAGCTCCAGCCCCCTGGACTACCATACCATCAAGCTGAATGAGGACGGCAGCCGGTCGTGGGAAAAAACCTATAACGGCCCGAATAATCACCTGGATGCCGCCAGCGCCCTGGCGGTGGACGGCTCCGGCAATATCTATGTCACCGGGTACAGCCACGTCAATGTCAACGATGTGGATTTTGCCACCATAAAATACGGAAGCGATGGCAGCCAGAAATGGGCCAAGCGCTACAACGGCCCCGGCACGTATACGGATAAGGCAACGGCCCTGGCTGTAGACGCTTCCGGCAACGCGTATGTGACCGGGGACAGCTATGGTGCGAACGGTAACCTGGACTATGCCATCCTAAAGTACAACTCCTCCGGCACGCAGCAGTGGCTGCAGCGCTATGACGGCGACGGCCACTCGAACGATCATGCCACTGCCATAGCCATGGACGCCAACCATGTGTATGTTACCGGTTGGGGCGAGGCCTTCGGAACGACCGCCGGCGATATCGCCACCCTCAAATTCGACAAGAACGGCTCTATGGTCTGGGCCAGGAGGTACAACGGCACCGAAAACGGGCACGATATCGCTTCCGCCGTGGCGGTGGACGCCTCGGGCAACGTGTATGTGACCGGCAGGAGCCCGGGCACCGGTTCCATCGAGGACTATCTTACCATCAAATACAATGCGGCGGGAATAGAACAATGGGTGGCCCGCTACAACGGCGACGGCAACGGTTTCGATGAAGCTACCGACGTGGCCGTGGACGGCTCCGGGAATGTGTACGTTACCGGCGTGAGCGTGGGCAGCGGCGATTCGGATGAAGAGGAAGATGTTACCACCGTAAAATACAATGCCGCCGGCGTGCAGCAGTGGGCGGTCCGCTACGACCACGGCTTCTACGACAAGGGCAATGCCCTGGTGCTGGACGGGGCCGGCAACATCTATGTGACCGGCCAAAGCGATAATGTCATCTTTGAGAACAGCGACTACGTCACCGTCAAGTACAATGCCGCCGGCGTGCAGCAATGGGCCGACCGGTTCAACGGTACGGGCGATGCGGATGATGCCGCCACCTCCATAGCGGTGGACCAGCAGGGCAAGGTGTATGTAACGGGTGTCAGCGCCGGCCTGGGTACTGGTAACGATTACCTGACCATTAAATACAGCCAGGCCACCGCCGCCATAACGCGGGAAACGCCCGGTCTTCCCGAGTCCATGTACGCAGCACCTGCCCGCCTGCTCCTCGGTCATTTTCCCAACCCGGTGGCGGCCACCGCCCGCATCCGCTACCAGCTGCCCATCGACGGACAGGTGTCGCTGCAGCTCTATGATGAATTGGGAAGGCTGGTATTCACGCTGGTGGAGGCACCGGCAAAAAAAGGCGCCTACACCCAGGACCTGGAAGCCTCCCAGCTCTCCCGGGGCGTTTATTATTACCGCCTCCGGCTGAAGTCCGGAAAGGAACTGTGGGAACAGACCAATAAAATGATCGTGGAACGGTAAGGCATAAACGAAAAACTCCATCATTTTACACCCTAAAACCAACAGCAAGATGAATCCTCCAATCGTTAAGAAAACGGGACTGCTGGTGCTCCTTATGTTGCTGGCTTTCGCGGCCTGGAACCAGTTCCCTTCAGCCTGGGTGGCCCGGTTTGCCGGCCCCGCCCATTACAACGACCTGGCCGCCGACATAGCGGTGGATGCGTCCGGCAATGTATATGTAACCGGCCAGAGCTGGGAATATGCCACGCCCGGTGACCCCAATACCCTCAACAGCGACTATTTAACCCTGAAGTATGATGCCGATGGTACTAAACTTTGGGAAGCCCGGTACCGGGGGCCCGGTAACGTACAGGATTATCCCAGCGCTATAGCCGTGGACGCTTCCGGGAACGTGTATGTTACGGGCAGCAGCAGCACCCTCACCAAGGGCGAGGACTATATTACCGTAAAATACAATGCCGGTGGCGTGCAGCAATGGGAGGCGCGGTATGACAGCCTGAGTACGGACCAGGCGGTGGCACTGGCGGTGGACGCCTCCGGGAATGTGTATGTTTCCGGATACAGCCAGGGGCCGGGGTTTGTCGAGGGCTTTCCCACCCTGCGGTATGATTACCTCACCCTTAAATACGATACCGACGGTAACCGGCTATGGGTGCGGCGCTACAACGGTCCGGGGGCCGAAGAAGATGTCGTACGGGCGCTGGCGCTGGACGACTGGGGCAATGTATATGTTACCGGGGAAAGCTATGGCGGCCTGGCGGTCAACACCGACTTTGCCACCATCAAGTATGACACCGACGGCAACCAGCTGTGGGTGGCCCGGTACAACAACAGTGCGGTGAACGGCTTCGATGGCGCGTTGGCCCTGGCCGTGGACGGCTCCGGGTATGCTTATGTAACCGGCGTCAGCTATGGCGGCAGCGCCACGAATATTGATTACGCTACCGTAAAATACGGGGCCAACGGCGTGCAGCAGTGGGTGGCCCGGTACGACGGGCGGGCCCACTTTGGCGAGGAAGCCCGGGCCATCGGGGTGGACGCCGCGGGCAATGTTTATGTGACCGGCTCCAGCGTGGTGGGTGATGACGTAGACTCCGATGAAATCGACTTTGCCACCGTCAAGTACAATGCCGCCGGGGTGCAGCAGTGGGCCAAACGGTACAACGGCCCCGCAGGCGGGATGGACCGTGCGGTGGCCCTGGCCCTGGACGGGGCCGGAAACGTGTATGTGACGGGGAAGAGCTCCAGCACGGCGGGAGAGGGGCCTGCCGACTTTGCCACCGTCCGCTACAGTCCCAAAGGCGGGGAACAGTGGGTGGCCCGGTACAACGGCCCCAACAATGATACGGATGAGCCAATCGCGATGGCCGTGGACGGCCCGGGGAATGTTTATGTCACCGGCATGAGCACGGTGGCCGGAAGCGATATGGATTATGCTACCCTTAAATACGGGGCGTTAAAGGCCTGTTGGAAGGACAAGGTGCTGGTCTGCCACCAGGGAAAGACCGTTTGCACAGCGATCAGCAGCCTGATGAGCCATATCGGTCATGGAGATAAACCGGGGGCCTGTGGGGGCGGAACCCCTTGTGGCATGGGGCCCATTGCCGATGAGGACAATGAAAGCGACAGCCGGTTTACCCTGGAGCATGTACCCAACCCGGTGGCGGACAGGGTCCGCATCCGGTACGAGCTGCCTTTTGGCGGACAGGTGACCTTGAAACTTTATGATGAATTGGGCAGGGAGGTGAGGACCCTGAAGAACGGGCACCTCGAAGCAGGGGTGTACAGCACCGATGCCGATGCCACCCGCCTGAGGAAAGGAGTATATTATTACCGGATCACGCTGCAGGCGGGAATAAAGATCCTGAGCCGGACGGGGCAAATGACCGTGGTTCGATAAGGCAACTGCCCGGGAGCCGGCGGCTCCCGGTTTAGTTCAGATTGGTGAACGGAAGAAACTGGTGCGGGTCCAGGGAAAAGCGGTCGTCCAGGCTGACTTCCGACTCGCCCAGCTGGAGGTGAAACAGGGAGGGGCCCCGGTGGATGTTCCACAGCACCAGTTTTTTGCCAAAGCCCGACCGTTGCATAACCTCCGGGATCAGCTCGTCCAGCAGGCCGTTCCAGCAGGCTTCTTCCAGGCGGTCTTCTTCGGAATAATAACCTCTTTTATCGACAGCGTCTTTTTCGAACAATTCCCTGTGGCTCAGGGTGGTGGACGTTACAAAGATGATTTCCTGTTGTCTGTTGATTTCCTGTTGTCTGTTTTCGGCTTTCATAATCTACATTTTTTAGGATGATGACTTTCTACCAGCGACATGTACCGGAGCTTGGGATAAGAGACCTGTAAAGTCCGGTGAGGTTTACAATCAGGCGGTTAATTGTCTTTCTAAGATACTGAGGTCCGAAAAGGTTTGGAAGGGGGTATCGGCGAACAGGCGCTTTTGGGGGATGAACCCCGATTTTGGAAAGTAAACGGGGTGAAAAAGCAGGGGAAACAGGGGCCTTTCCCGGCAGGGAATCCCCCTGAAAAATTTTTTTTTATTTTTTTAGGGGTCGGGACCTCGTCAATCGTCTTAATAGAAAGCTGACGGAAATGTCAGGTTTTTATAATTAAAAAGGAACACCATTTTCAGAGCCCAGAACGAAAGCGCCGATGCTACAGAACGCAAACACGATACTGATTATTGACCAGGATGAGGAAGATTGCCAGTTTTTCCGGGAAGCCCTCGCCGAAGTCGCCCCCGGTATCGAAGTGATTTGCCTGGATGGAGAAGAAGCGCTTTGGGCTGATCCCGAATCGGTTCGTCCGTTCCTGATCTTCGCCGCCTACCGGTCGTCCGGGACGGGCAGCATCGAATGGGTAGAGCAGCTCGCCAACCACCCGGTTTACGGTTCCGTACCGGTGGTGCTCTGGAGCACCGGCTGCCTGGAGCCCTGCCAGAAAGCAGCTTACGGCGCCGGCGTCCGGATGTATATGGAAAAACCCTGGGAAATGGAGCTGTGGAACGATAGGGTGCGCAGCGTGCTGGCCCAATTTCCCCGGCTCTCCTCCGGTTTTAAGAAAGTGGACCTTTCCTGCCGGGCTTCGCGGGTCCCGGCCCTGCAGGTCGCCTGAGCCGGCAATAAGAAGAATATTTTCATAAGTTTCTCATAAGCAGTTAGTTTTGGTTACGCCCCCTGTTTCTACAGGGGGCTATTTTTTTACCTGGAAGCAAGCCCCGGGATTTCGGCAGCTGGTCCGAAAATCCATATTATCCCTGACAATTAAATCAGTAAATTCACTGGGGAATTACGTCCTAAACTGTTGCCATGAGCAAGAACATCTTCCGGCTTGTGCTCCTGTTTCTTTCCTTTCTGCTGGCTGCCCCTCCTGATGCGGCTGCCCAGGCCATTTTGCAAAAAACCATCACCGTTTCCGCCCCCAACCAGGAGTTGCGGACCGTGCTCGAACAACTGGAGGCGCAGACAGGGGTAAAATTTGTCTACAGCAGTGATTTTATCGGCATTGACCGGAAGGTCAGCATTCAGCTCAGCGGTCAACCGCTGGCCGCTTTTTTACAGCAGGTGTTGCCCCCGCTAGGGATCGGCTACCGGGTGATCGACGAACACCAGGTGCTGCTGTTCCGCCAGGCAGGGGCCGCCGCCCCACCCCCGCCTGCAGCGGGGCCGGCGCCCCGGCCCGAAAAAAGGGTAGTGGTCCTGGAGGTGAAAAACCACTTCGGCCAGCTGCTGCCGGGCGTAAGCGTGGTCGAAGCCGGCACCGGCAAGGGCACCCTGACGGATGAAGCCGGCCGGGCCCGCATCACCGTGGCGCCGGCGGCCGTATTGCGCTTCAGCCTGGCAGGCTACCAGGGCCGCGAAGTAAAGGTGGGCAACAGCACTTCCATCCTCCTGACCATGGCCGAAGAGATCCGCACCTACGACGAAGTGATCGTTACCGGCGTTTTTGACAAAAGCCGGCGGATGGAATCCTCCATTGCCGTCAGCACCCTGAACGAGGCGGAATTCGCAAAACTCGCCCCCGCCAGCGCCGCGGATATCCTGCGCCATGTGCCGGGGGTGTTTGTCAATTCCTCGCTGGGCGAGATCCGCAACATCGTTTATTCCCGGGGCGTGTCGGCTCATTCCACCGAAGCCTCCTTTGGCTATTATTACGTTTCCTTCCAGGAGGACGGCCTGCCCGTCACCAATGTCACCTTCGGCAATTTCGGCCCCGATTATTACTGCCGGCCCGACGCCTCGTTCAAACGCCTGGAGGCGGTACGGGCGGGCACCTCTTCCATCCTGGGGCCCAATGCGCCGGGCGGCATCTTCAACTATATTTCCAAAACCGGGGGCGAGCGCTTTGCAGGGCTCGCCAAGGCCAAGTATGGGATCGAGGGCGACGGCAACGGCTATTACCGGGCGGATGTCAACATCGGCGGGCCGGCGGGCAAAAAAAGGTGGTACTACAATGCCGGCGGCTTTTACCGCTACAGCCAGGGCGCCCGTTATGCAGGCTACCCGCTCAACGAGGGCGGGCAGTTCCGCGGCAACCTGGAAAAAAAATACGACCGCGGTTATTTGAAGCTGTCGGTCAAATACCTCAACGACCGCAACGGCTGGTTTGAATTCCTGCCGGCCCGCAACTTCGAGCGGCCGAAGCTGGCGCCGGGCGTCAAACAAACCGATACCTACCTGCTGGAACCTGCGGTGACGAGCTACCCCTTTTTAAGTACCGACAGCTTCCGCTCCTTTGACCCCACCACCCTGGCCCATTGCCGGGAGGCCGCCATCGGCCTGCAGGGGCAATATTCCTTGGGCGGCGGATGGAAGCTGAGCAATAATTTCCGGTTCTCGGCCAAAAAGCAAAACTGGCAGTCCAGCGCGCTGGTGTATCCCCTGCCGGTGGACAGTCCCAACCTGTACAACCTGCTGGGAACCCTGGGCCGGAAGGGCATTTATACGTTTCGCGACCGGTCGACCGGCCAGGTGCTGGCCCGGGCGCAGACCACCAACGGCGCCACCTACAGCATGCTGGAAACTGCGCTTCCCGGCGAAGGGGTAATGAAAGGAGGGGTATTGACCCAGCTGGGCTATACCACCCTGCCGCAGGTGCAGGAGTTCATGGACCAGCTGATGGTGTCCAAAAAAGTGGGGCGGATGACCTTTACCGCCGGCAGCTTTATGGCCCACTCCCGGGTGAAGAGCAGCAATACCCTGCCGGTCATTGGCGTGGGGACCGTCCAGCACCGGCCGAGGCTGCTCGACCTGACCCTTACCGACAGCAGCGGCCGGGTGCTGCAAGTGACCAATGCCGACGGCTACACCCATTTGGGCGGCCTACTGGAATTTCACCTGCTGGAGGCCGTGCAGTACGACCGTGCCGTTTTTTTTGAGCACAGCTGGCAGCTGGGCCGCAAGGTAAAAGCCGACTGGGCCTGCCGCTACGAGCACATCCGGGTAAAGGGCAGCAACGTCGTCGGGGTTCCCAACCCGGGCTATACCGATCCTTCCTTTGGCGGCCTGGACGGCAACGCGGCCACCCTCTACGACAACCAGTATTTTGTGCGGGGAAACACCTTTGCGTACGACAAAAGCCTGGGCACGTTTTCCTATTCCGTGGGGGCGAGCTATAAAATGAGCGACGATATGGCGGTATACGGCCGGTTTGCCCACGGCCAAAAATCCCCTGATCTTACCTATTATTTTAGCTACGATAACGCGTTCAAGCTGGAGAACGACCGGCCCCGGGCGCAGCAAACCACCCAGGCGGAAATTGGCTTTACGGCCCGCGGGAAAAACAGCCGGGTATGGATCATTCCTTTTTACAGCCTGCTGAGCAATGTGCTCTTTAACCTGGCCTCCTTCCCGGACAGCGCCGGCCGGCTGTATTACCCGCCGCCGCAATACAACAGCATCCGCAGCCTGGGGGTGGAATGCGAAGCGGAATACCGGTTCCTGCGGACCCTGCAGGTGCGGGCCACCGTTACCGTGCAAACGGCAAAATCCCTGAGCTGGAAGAATTGGGTGGCCCATGGACCCGGGCGGTGGGATGACGAGCTGCAGGATTTTTCCGGCAACCGGGCCGACAACAACCCGGGGCTGATGCTGAACCTGACGCCGGCTTATAACGGGGACCGGCTCTACGGCTTTTTCTCCTGGAAGTATATGGGCAGCCGGCCCGGCAACATTGCCCAGGCCATTATGCTGCCCGGCTTCAGCCAGTTCGACCTGGGTACGGGCTGGAACCTCAACCGGCAGTGCACCCTCAGCCTGAACATCAACAACCTCCTGAATTCCGAAGGGGTCATGAGCTGGGCGCCGCCGGGCGGCTACCCGGGCGCTACGGACCGGCAGGGGTTCACCAGGGAAAAGCGCAACGCCAACCCCGATGCGCCCTTTGGCGTCATCTGCATTCAGCCGAGGGCTTATTTTCTTACGTTTTCCTGCACCTTCTGAGGGATTTCGGATGTCGTCTCGCCTAGGGCGAGATGGAGAGCAGAAGGAGTCGATCTTTTTTGAAGGGTTCCGAAATCCGACATCCGACATCCGAAATTTTTCGAAGGGAGGCCCGAGCCGATAAATAGGTATAGATCTCGGCCTGCGCCCGCACCCTGGGGGCCCCGTTGGCCGGCACATGCTGGTTGCACAGCGAGCCGTCCAGCAGCCGGGCCTTCACATTGTCCTGCCACTGGAGGTCCAAAAGATCCTGCAGTTCCTGGCACAGCTCCCTGTCCGGCAGGGGCACGGCCACCTCCACGCGGTGGTCGAGGTTGCGCACCATCCAGTCGGCCGAGGAAAGATAGACCTTTGGTTTGCCGCCGTTGTGAAAGACCATGACGCGGGCATGCTCGAGGTAGCCGTCCACGATGCTGATGGCCCGGATGGGGCCTTTGCCCTTTCCTTCTTCCGGCTTCGGGCAGAAAATGCCGCGGATGATCAGCCGCACTTCCACGCCGGCGGCTGCCGCCTCGTACAGGTGCTGGATCAGCACCGGATCGCTCAGGGAGTTGACCTTCAGCAGGATGGCGGCCGGTTTTTTCTGGCGGGCCTGCTTGATCTCCTTGTTGATCAGGTGGGTGATCTCGTTGCGCATGCCCGTGGGGGAGACCATCAGGGTTTTACAGCCCTTCAGCAGTCCGAAATCCGTTTTCGGGGCTTCCAAAAAATCGAAGACGCGGTTGACGTCGGCCATCACCTGGCGGTTGCTGGTGAGCAGGCAATGGTCGGCATACACCCGGGCGGTCTGTTCGTTCAGGTTGCCGGTACCGATCAGGCCGTACTGCACGACCTTCTTGCCCAGGCGTTTGCGGATCAGGCAGATCTTCGCATGCACCTTCATGTTCTGGTAGCCTACCAGCACCTTTACGCCTTCCACCTCCAGCTGTTCCTTCCATTTCAGGTTCGCTTCCTCGTCGAAGCGGGCTTTCAGCTCCAGCACCACCACCACCTGTTTGCCGTTTCGGGCAGCGTTAATGAGGGCATTGATGATTTTGGAATCCGACGCCAGCCGGTACAGGCTGATCTTGATCACTTCCACGCCGGGGTCCATGGCGGCTTCGCGCAGCAGGTCGATCACCGGGTTGAAGGAGTGGTAGGGCATGTGCAGCAGCACGTCCTTGCGGAGCACAACCTCGGTGATGCGGGCGCCGTCCGCCAGGGCCGGGTGGGGCACCGGGGCGCGCCGGCCCTGGCGGGAGGGCAGCACGTCGGGAAAGTTCATGAAGTGGCGGAAGTTGTGGATATGCCCGCCGGGAATGACGCTGTCGCGGCCCGAGAGGTTGAGTTTGCGGACCAGGTACTCCAGCAGGCCGCTGTCCATGTCGTGGTCATAGGTAAACCGCACCGGCTGGCCCTTGCGGCGGTTTTTGAGGCCTCTTTCGATCTTCTGGATCAGGGTGGTGGACAGGTCGGTGTCGAAATCCAGCTCCGCATCCTTGGTGACGGTAAAGGTGTGGGCGGCGAACTGTTCGAAACCGAAATAGTAAAACAGCGAAGGAAGGTTGAAGCGGATCACATCCTCCAGCAGGATGATGAATTGCTTGCCGTTTTCGGGCGGCAGCAGCACAAAGCGGCCCACGGCTTTGGCCGGCACTTCAATCAGCGCATACTGCTGGTCGTAAGCGCTGGCGCGGCGGCTCATAACCACGCCCAGGTAGAGTGATTTTTCGCGCAGGTAGGGAAACTGGGGATTGCTTTGCGGCAGCAGGGGGATGATGTTGCTGCGGACCTCTTCTTCAAAAAACTTTTTGACGAACTGTTGCTGGCCGGCGTGAAGCTCGGTGTCGTTGATGATAAAAATGTTTTTTTCCGCCAGTTCGGCCAGGATCTCTTCCCAGATGCGGTTGAATTCATTTTGCTGCTGCAGCACCTGTACCTGTATGTCGCTGAGCACCTGCTGGGGGTCTTCCGCGGGGCTGATGTCCTTTTTGTCCAGGGCCGCCATGCGGCGGAGGGTGGCTACCCGTACGCGGAAGAATTCATCGAGGTTGTTGGAAAAAATGCCCAGGAAACGAATCCTCTCTTTCAGCGGCACGGAAGGGTCGCCGGCTTCCTGCAGCACGCGGCCGTTAAAGCCCAGCCAACTGATATCACGGGGGATGAGTTTCGTTTTGGTCATATAGGTACTTTTATTCATGAGCTTATCTAAATAAATATACATAAGCGCCCCCGCCCTTCCTATGATTTTTGTGTTAAGTTAGTATTAACAATTTGTTGCCCGCCGGCGGCGGGAAACCTGCGGCCCTTCCTTTGCCGCCTAGGGAAGTTGGAACGGATTACTTATTTTTATCATTAAATACCGGCTGCTTCATGAAATCTCCTTTCCATACACCGGCCGTAAGCGAAGGGCGTTTCCAGAACCTGGTGCGCCAGTTTCCTATCGGTATTGCCGTGCTTTCGCTTCCCGGCTACCGGGTGGAGGAGGCCAATGAGTTTTATTGCGATTTTGTGCTTTGCCAGCTGGAGGAGATCCGGGGCCGGTCCATCTTCGATATCCTTCCTGCGGACCAGCGGCCCACCCGCCAGCTGCTGGACGAGGTCCGCCGCACCGGCACGCCCTTCTCGCTCTACGAATATCCCCACTTTTCCCCCGCCGGCGGAAAGCGGAAACCCCGCTACCTGACCCTGACCTACCAGCCCTACCGGGAGGCCGACGGCGCCATCACCGGCGTGATGATGCTGGTACAGGACGTAACGGAGCAGGTCGTTGCCCGGCGGGCGGCCGAGGACAGCGAACAGCGCTTCCGCAACCTGGTGGAAGAAGCCACCGTCCCCACCAGTGTCTTCTGCGGCCCCGACATGCGGATCCGGTACGTGAACGAGGCCATGCTGCACATCATCGGCCGCGACCGCTCGATCGTGGGCAAAACCCTGAGGGAGGCCTTGCCGGAACTGGAGCGGCAGCCCTTTTTCGAACTGCTGGACCGGGTGTATACCACCGGGGAAACCTACCTGGGCAAGGAAGACCGGGCCGACATGATGGTCAACGGCAAACTGCAGACCTTGTACATTAACCACAGCTACAAAGCCCTGCGTGACCGCGAAGGCGCCATCTACGGCATCCTGAACATGGCTGTGGATGTCACCGAAAGGGTAATGGCCCGCAAGCAAGTGGAAGAAAGCGAAAAGACGCTGCGCAATACTATCCTGCGGGCGCCGGTGGCCCTCTGCATTTTCCGGGGTCCTTCCTTCGTGGTGGAAATCGCCAACCACCGCATGGTTGAGTTATGGGGGCGGCAGGCCGCCGAGGTGCTGCACCGGCCGGTGTTTTCCGCGATCCCCGAAGCCTGGAGCCGCGACTATGAAGCGCTGCTGGCCGGCGTGCTGGCCACCGGCAAACCCTTTAACGCCGACGAGCTCCCCGTGATCCTGGTGCGGGAGGGAGCCCCCCAAACGGTCTTTATCAATGTGGCCTGCGAACCCCTGTACGATTCGGACGGCGCGGTGAGCGGCATCATGGCCGTGGCCAGCGAGGTGACCGACCTGGTGGTGACCCGCAAAAAAATTGAAGAGCTGGTCGGCAAACGGACCCGGGAGCTGGAGGAAGCCAACAAAAACCTGCAGCGATCCAATGCCGAGCTGGAAGAGTTTGCCTACATCACTTCCCACGACCTGCAGGAACCCCTGCGCAAGCTCACCATCTTCGCCCATATGCTGGAAAGCAACCTGGCGGAAAAGGAGCCGCAGGCCCGGGAATACATCGAAAAGATCGTCAACGCCTCCCTGCGGATGCGGCACCTGATCCGGGACGTCCTGGCGTATTCCCTGCTTTCCCAGCAGGCGCCGGCCTTTGAGTCGGTGGGGCTGGCCGAACTGCTGCTGCAGCTCAAAACCGAGTTCGAGGGCTTCCTCCGGCAACAGGAGGCCACCCTGGAAGCCGCCCCCCTTCCCCGGGTGGAAGCCATCCGCTTCCAGATGCAGCAGTTGTTCAGCCACCTGCTGGGCAATGCCCTGAAGTTTACCCGGAAGGGTGAAAAACCCCGCATCTTCATTACCGTAGAGCCCTTCGGGGACGAGGAGGCGCGGGTACATGCCCTCCCGCCGGGCCTCCGGTATTTCCACCTGGTGTTCCGCGATAACGGCATTGGCTTCGACCCCAGGGATGCGGAACTGATCTTCGATATTTTCCGGCGCCTGCACGACCCCAAGGAATATGGCGGCACCGGCATCGGGCTGGCCCTTTGTAAAAAGATCGTCCGGAACCACCAGGGAGCCATCTGGGCCGAAGCCGAAAAAGGAAAGGGGGCGGCCTTCCACGTGGTGCTGCCCGAACGGCAGCCTTAGCCGGGGGCATTTTCGTAGCGTTCAATGCCGTATGCATGGCGAAAATATAAATGGAGCAGGAGGCTTTGATTTCTTCTGCCAGGTGTTTACCTTAAGCAGTAATGGCATCCTTCCGTTGCTTTAGCACCCGGTGGCTGCCTATGCCTTTTCCGCTCCGCTTTTTGTTCCATTCCGCCAATCCAAATCTACCGGATGCTACATCATGCTGTTATGAAAAGCGCAACTACCATAGGCTCCTTTCTGGAAACCACGACTTTCCTTTTTCTTCTATTGCTGTTGCTTTCTTCCTTCGGTCCACGGGACACCGTAATCGCACCCCGTGCCGGCAGCGGGGGAGTCGTGCTGTCCCTGCCGGCCTTTTCGGTGGCCCCCGGGGTGTATACCACCGCCCAGACCGTGGCCCTGACGCATCCCGACGGGGAGGTGGCGATCCGCTACACCCTCGACGGTTCGATCCCCACGGATACCTCGCCGCTTTACCACCAGCCGCTGCACATCGGCGACCGCTCCGGCCAGCCCAACGACCTTTCGCTGATCCCCACCAACAGGATCATCAGCGGCTCCCGGGCCTGGGAGCCACCCGAAGGCCTGGTACGGAAGGGCACGGTGGTGCGGGCCCGGGCGTTCAAAGGCCCCACGGGGGTTTCCGGCACCCTTACCGGTACCTTCCTGGTGCTGCCGGGCCGCCCCTATACCCTGCCGGTGGTGTCGGTGGTGGCCCCCCGCGACAGCCTGTTCGGCACCGAACGGGGTATCTACGTTCCCGGCAATACCGACGACACCACGGGCGAGATCGGCAACTACAACCAGGAAGGGGAGGACTGGGAACGTCCCGCCTCCGTCGAGTTCTTCGGGCCGGATATAGCCTTCCAGCAGGACGTCGGCCTGCGCATCAACGGCGACTACAGCCGCCGCTTTCCCCAAAAGTCCCTGCGGGTGCTGGCCCGGGCCCCGTACGGCAAGGCCACCCTCGACTACGCGGTCTTTCCCCGCTATTCCCAAAAAAGCTTTAAACGGCTGATCCTGCGCAACTCGGGCAATGACTGGGGCCGGACCTTTTTTAAAGATGCGCTGGCGCATATGCTGGTCCGTTCGATCCTGCCCATCCAGCACTACCGGCCCACGGTGGTCTTCCTCAACGGCGAATACTGGGGCCTCCACAACCTGCGCGAACGGCCCGACAAATTTTTCCTGGCCTCCGTTTACGGCGTGGACCCCGATGACCTCGACCTGCTGTCGGGCAATCTGGAAGTGAGCGAAGGCGATGCCGACCATTACGACGAGCTGCTGCGCTACCTCCAAAAAACCGACCTGTCCACGGTTGCCGGCTTCGAGGGGGTTGCTCGCCGCATGGACGTCGAGAATTATTTGGATTACTACAGCGCGGAAATCTATTTCGCCAATACCGACTGGCCGCAAAGCAATATCGATTACTGGCGGGAACGGGTGCCTTATAACCCGGCGGCGCTCCCCGGCCGCGACGGCCGCTGGCGCTGGATCCTGCACGACGTCGACCTGGGACTGGAAGACCCGCAGTTCGATGCCATCGCCTGGACGACCGCCCCGGAAAGTCCCTATAAAAGCGAGGAGTGGCCGAATGTGCTGCTGCGGGCGCTGCTCGCCAACCCTTCCTTTAAACAGGCGTTCATCAACCGCATCGCCGACCAGCTCAATTCGGTTTTTGTCCCCGGCCGGGTACATGCCCTGGTCGACAGCGTCAAAGCCCTCGTGGAGCCTGAGATACCGGAACACGACAGCCGGTGGGGCAAGCCCTCGCCCCGCCGCTGGGCCGAGGAGGTGGAAGTGCTGAAGGATTTTGCCCGCCTGCGGCCCTCCTTCCTGCGGCAGCACCTGATGACCCATTTTCAGCTGGCAGATACCCTGCGGCTAACGCTGCAGGTGAGCGGCCCGGAGCAGGGCGGCATTCGGCTGAATTCCCTGGAAATCAACGGCCACACGCCCGGGGCCGACAGCCTGCAGCCTTATCCCTGGCGGGGCGTCTATTTCAGCGGCTTGCCCCTGTCCTTGAAAGCCCTGGCGCGGCCCGGTTATGTGTTCGACCACTGGCAAACGGACAGCGGAGAGGTCCGCGACCCGGAGCTCCGGCTTACGCCCTCCGCCGCCACCACGGTGACCGCCTGCTTCCGGGGCGCTGCGGGCGTGCAGCCCCGGCTGGCAGCCCCTGCCAACGGCGCCACGGCCGTCGCGCTCCATCCTGCCGTCTTATCGTGGCATGCCCTGGCCGGGGCCTCTGCTTACCGCCTGCAGGTGGCACTGCGGGCGGACTTTGCCACCACGGTCCTGGACCAGGGCGGCATTACCGACCGCACGAAAGGGGTGAGCGGCCTGCGGACCCACACCACTTACTTCTGGAGGGTGCAGGCCCTTACCGGCAACGGCCCCTCGGACTGGTCCGAGGCCTGGCGTTTTACTACCGAACCGCCCCCTCCGGCTGTCCTGGTGGGTCACTGGAAGATGGACGAAGGCCAGGGGGCCGTGCTTACCGACCATTCCGGCAACGGCCACCATGCCCGGCTGCAGGATCCCAGGGACGTGCGCTGGACCGCCGGCAGGGAAGGGCTGGCCCTGGTGCTCCCGGGATCGGAGGGCCGCGTGGCCATCGCTCCCGACCATCCGGGGCTCCGGATCACCGATGCCCTCAGTATTGCCGCCTGGATCCGGCCCCTGGACGTCAGCACCCGCACCATTTTAAGTAAATCGGGCCCGGACGGCTACAGCTTTGCCCTCAACGATGACGGCCGGCTGGAATTCCGCTTCAACCATGATACCCACGGTAATGCCTATCGCCTCGTGTCGCGGATGCCTTATCCTTTCGACAGCTGCACCTGGATGCATGTGGCGGCCACCTTTGACGGCACCACTTCTCGGATCTATGTCAACGGGGTATTGGACACTGCCATCACCTATGCCGGCCCGGTAGCGATCCTGGAAAACCGTTCGGGGCTGCAGATCGGTTCGTTGCTGGGACTGCGCCGCTGGAAGGGGGCGCTGGACGAGGTACGCCTGTACCACGGGGCGCTGAGCGCCGCCGAAGTTGCGGGGCTGGCATCGGCCCCCCGCAGCATCAGCCGGAGGGGGGCAGGGGAGGCCGGCAGGGCGGCGGGGCGATAAGTTCAGGGGTGGACCACCAGTTTCACCGTTTGGATGCCGGAAGCCGTGTGCAGGCGCAGCAGGTAAACGCCCCCCGGCAGGTGGCGGCAGTCGAGCGGCAGGGTAAGGCATTGGCCTGCTGTTCCCTGGCCGCCTTGCAGTTCCTCTACCATAGCGCCCTTCTGGTCATAGAGCGCCAGCCGGTAGGTGCCGGCTGCGGGCAGGGGGAAGCGGACCATGGAGCGGACACCGGCCGGGTTGGGATACACCTGCAGGTGAGGTGGGCAGCCCGATTCCTGTTTGCTGCTGTCCCCTGAAGGTGGCGGATCTCCCGGGCGGGCTTTGCCGTCGCGGGCCAGCACCCCCACGGCCTGCTTTGGTTCGGTGTCCTGCTTCGTGGCCAGGATCACTACCTCGCCCCGGGTAGGCTGGTGGGTGGAGGAAGCCTCGTTGAACAGGAAGGGACCGCTGATCAGGGTTCGGGGCGGACCGAACGCAATACGGGTCAAGGCCGTTTCCCGGTACACCATGTCGCCGCCGGTTTCCTGGGTGCAGTACACCACCTTCAGCCGGCGGGCCGCCTCGTTGAGCACCACGATGCCGCGGGTGCCTTCCACCGAGGTGACGGGGTAAAAGCCCCAGCCGCCGGCCGGCGGACGTACCAGCAGGGACAATTTGGGATAACCCGGCGTATCGTAAGAGGTTTTGACCGCGCAGTACAGGGTACCGTTGGCGGCACAAACCACGTTCAGGTGGTCATCGGCAAAGCCGTTGCCCTGGCGCTTTGCCCATTGGGCGGCCGGCTCTTCATCCTTGGACCAGCGGTCCGGCGCCTCCCCGTCGCGGTGGGTGCGGAAGCCAAAGCGTTGCTCCTCCTGGTTGGACCAGAGCACACCGATGCCGCCGGGCAGGGGCGTGATGGCGCAGATGTCATCATCGGTGATCCCGCGGGCAATACGGATATCGTCCTCCCATTTGGAAAAAGGCGGTTCGCTCCACCGCACCAGCACTTCGGAGGTGGCGGCGTACGCGATCCACAGGCGCCCTTTGCCGTCGAGGGCCAGGGTGGCGGTTTCCGCTCCGGGCTCAAAGTTCATTTTCACGGCCGCAGGCCGCTGCTTCCACAGCCGGTACCGGTCCGTTGCCCTGTCGTATTCCACCGATACCAGGTACGATTCGGCGTTTTCCCTGAAAAGCAGCAGGTGGGACACCGCGCCGGCAACGCGGCAGTCGGCATGGAACTCCTGCTCCTCCGACACCTGCAGTACCGGGGTCCAGGAAGTGCCGTCCAGCCTAAAGATCCGGGTACCCGAAGGGGTGGCCAGCACGCTCCACCATTTGCCGGCATAGGTCCATACCTTTCCCTGGGGTTTTTCGCCGGTATTTTTGGCAACGGCCACGGCCGACAGGTCCGCCAGGGAAGTAAGGAAGGGGTCAGCGGGAGGGCGGAAGGTGTAGGTCTCGCCGGGGCTTATGCCGCCGAACAGGGGGCGTCCCTCGTTGTCCCTGATGCCGGTGCCCCCCGGTTTCACTTCCAGTCCCAGCCGGCCGGTGCCCCTGATGGCGTGCACCGTCACGTCATAGGTGGTGCCTTCCTGGTCCACGGGGGTAAGCACCGGCAGGGGCGCATCGCCGGTAGGCTCGCGGGCCAGGCCGGCCAGCGAGCCCCGCACATCGCCCGACAGGGCGGTGGTGTAAAAGTCGTCGGGGTCCACGCCCCGGACCTCCCGGCAAAAGACCACGCGGAAGGTGACCGCCTCCGCGGAGGTAACGGGTGATCGGGGCGCCTGCCGGGTAATGCCGGCCACGAAGGGCAGGGGATCCTCGATGTCGTAGCTGGGCCCTTCGGTAAAGCCCCCGCCCAGGGCGATGCCCCGGGCATCGGTGATGCCCGTGCTCCTCCCTTTCAGGTCGAGGCGCAGCCGCACCTCGCGGGTAATGCCGCTGACCGTCACGTCCCAGGTAGCGGAAGGGACCCTTGCGGCCCTTACGGCGCTGACGCGGCCGGTGGCCTCGCCTTTCAGTGCCGTAAGGATAAAGTCGGCCCCATCCACGCCCCGGACCGGCAGGGAAAAGGTGATGCGGAAGGTGACCTCGGGGGCATGGGTTTCGGCAGCTGAAGGCAACAGCCGTCCCATGCGCACCACCACGGGACGGGCGGCGGGGTGCGGCCGGGCGGAGAGGAGGGTGGCCAGCAAGGCGGTGAACAGAAAACAAAACCTGACTTGGAGCATACGGCTGTGGTTTTAATGGAAGGGAAAAGCCCGGAAGCAGCGGCCGGAAGGAGGGAAAATGACGTCGAAATTATTTTTTGCCCTGGTCGAAAAAGAATGCGGATTTGCTTCTTTATTATGGTTGAGGTTATTTATATTTATTCTGTTTTTTATAGGATATTAGATCTTAATACGGGCATGAATTTCTATTCAAGCCCTTTTTTCTTTTTATAGAACCAAGGGGATTTCGTCTCGCCCCAGGCGAGACGAAATTGCTCCACCTCTTTATTTTTCAATCATCAGCTGCACGGTGCTGGTACCCGAAGCGGCCTGTAACTGTACCAGGTAAACGCCGTTCGCCAGCTCGCTGCCGTCCAGGCGGTAGGAAAGGGCTTTGCCCGCTTCCGCGCTTCCCCGTTTCAACTCCCGGATGCGGATGCCCCGGGCATCCAGCAGCACCAGGCGGTAGTCTTCCGCCTGCGGCAGCATATAGCGCAGGGTGGTGGCGCCGGCAGCCGGGTTGGGATAGGCCCAGAGCGCTGTTTGCGCCTTTACCGGTTGGGCTTCCTGCTCCGCTGCCGTTGCCGGTGCTACCAGGGAAGGGGGCCGGCCGTTTTCGTCGCGGGCAATTACCCCCACGGCCAGCTTCGGTTCCACGTCCTGGTTGGTGGCCAGGATCACCACTTCGCCGTAATTGGGCTGGTGGGAGGTGGTAGCTTCGTTGAACAGGTACCTGCCGCTGATCAGGGTGCGGGGCGGCCCGAAGGAAATGTCCGACGCATCGGTTTCGCGGTAAATGATGTCGCCCCCTTCCTCCTTGGAGCAATACACCACCCTTAGCTTGCCGGTGGCCTGGTTCAGGATGGCCACCCCGCGGGTACCTTCGATGGAGGAAACCGGGTAAAAGCTCCAATGGCCCGAAGTGGTCCGTTTCAGCAGGGATATCTTGGCGTAGCCGGGGGTGTCGTACGAGGTTTTCACCGCGCAGTAGAGGATGCCGTCGCTGGAGCAGAGGATGTTCATATGGTCGTCGCCAAAACCGTTGCCCTTGCTCTGGGCCTGGCCCGAGGCCGGCTCTTCGTCGGCCGACCATTCCCGCGGGTCGGCCCCGTCGTCATGGGTCTTGAAGCCGAAGCGCTGCGTGGCCTGGTTCGACCACAGCACGCCGATCTTTCCGATGAGGGTGGTGATGGCGCAGATGTCGTCGTCCAGGATGCCCTGGGCGATGCGGAAGGTATCGCTCCAATTGGAATAAGGGGCGTCGCTCCAGCGCACGTTCACATCCGTTTTGGCCGCCGAGGCCACCCACATGCGGCCCCTGCCGTCGATGGCCAGGGTAGCGGATTCCGCCCCCGTGCCGAACTCCAGCTTCACCCGGTCTTTCCGTTCGCTCCACAGCTTGTACTTGTCCGTGTCCGCATCGTATTCCACCGACACCAGGTAGGAGTCGTTCTCGGGTTCAAACAGCAGGATATGGACCAGGTTGCCCACCAGGCGGCAGTCGGCATGCACCACCTGGGAGGCGGAGAGGGTGAGCACATCGGTCCAGGTGGTGCCGTCCAGGCGGAACACCTTGGTGCCCGAAGGCGTACACAGCACGCTCCACCACTTGTAGGCATAGTACCACAGCTTGCCCTGGGGCTTGTCGGCCGTATTCTTGGCAATGGGTACGGGGCCCAGGTCCGTTACCGTGGTAAAGCCCGGGGCCGCAGGCTGTTGGATGGTGTAGGTCTGCCCGCCGGTAAAGCCCCCGAGCAGGGGCTCGCCCTCCTCGTCCTTAATGCCCGTGCCACCTTCCTTGACATCCAGCCGCAGGGTGCCGGTGCCGGTGATGGCATGCACCGACACGTCGTAGGTGGTGCCGCCGGTGCCGGCCGCCGCAACTACCGGCAGGGGCCGGGAGGCCAGGGTTTCGTTGCCCAGCTCGGCCAGGGTACCGCGCACATCGCCGGTGACGGCGG
Source organism: Huijunlia imazamoxiresistens (assembly GCF_037132455.1). Classification (NCBI taxonomy): domain Bacteria; kingdom Pseudomonadati; phylum Bacteroidota; class Chitinophagia; order Chitinophagales; family Chitinophagaceae; genus Huijunlia; species Huijunlia imazamoxiresistens. The sequence goes on from NZ_JBBBEI010000001.1 coordinate 103,768, forward strand.
TGGTAAAGAAGTCGGTGGGGTCCACGTTCTTCACTTTTTCGGAAAAATATACCCGGAAGGTCACGTCCGCGGCGCTGGTGACCTCGTCCTGCGGCGACCGCCGCACAATGCTGTCCACCACCGGCGCGGGATCGATGGTGTAAATCGGGGCGCTGGTGTAGCCCCGGTGGGTGTTGCCGCCCGCATCCACGATGCCGGTGGAGTCTTTGAGGTCCAGGCGCAGCGTCACCAGCCGCGTGATGGCGCTGATGGTCACATCATACGTGGTGCCCCCGGTGCCCGATGCCTGCACGGCCGTGGCCGTCAGCCTGCCGGTAGGGGTACCGCTGAGGGTGGTGATGGCAAAGTCGCCCGGGTCCACGCCCGTTACCCCTTCGGAAAACAGCAGGCGGTAGGTAACCGAGGAGCCGTGGGCCGAGTCGGCCAGCGGCCGCAGGCGGCTGATGCCCAGTACTGCCGGTGGGGTATAGTCGAAGCTGTAAGGCTGGCCGGTGACAAAGACTCCGGAGGTGGTGTTGCCGGCCCGGTCGGTAATGCCCGTGCCCTGAAGGTCCAGCCGCAGGCTGCCGGTGCCCGAAACGGGGCGCACGGTCACGTCGTAGGCAGTGCCCGCCGTGCCCACGGCCACAATAGCGCCCGGCGCCAGCGTGCCCCGGGTGGTGCCCGCCAGGGTGGTAAGGACGAAGTCGGAAGGGTCCACACCTGTCACCGCTTCGGAAAAGGTCACGCGGAAGGTTACCCCCGTGGCATTGGTGATGGCGGCGGTGGGCGCCTGGCGGTTGACGGAGGTCACCGTGGGCGCCGCCTTGTCGACGGTATAGGTCTGGCCGGTTCGGAAGCCGCTGAAGGTAAAGTTGCCGTTGGGGGAAGGGCCGTTGCTCAGGGGCGTGCCCAGGGCGTCGCTGATGCCGAGGCCACTGGACTTGAGGTCCAGGCGCAGCACTTCGGAGGTGGTGAGCGATGCGGCCGTTACCTGGTACACGGCGCCCCCGGTGCCCACGGGCGTCACGGTGGTCAGCTCCCCGCTGGGGGTGCCGCTGAGGGTGGTCAAGGTAAAGTCCGCCGCATCCACGCCGCTCACCGCTTCGGAAAAGGTTACCCGCCAGGCCACGGCCGCCGCGTTGGTGAATTCGCCCAGGGGCCCGTGGCGGTCCACGCTCAGCACGGTGGGGGGCGGGTCCACCTTGAAAGGCTGTCCCTGGTAGTAGCCCCCGGTGGGCAGGTTGCCCACCGCATCGGTCAGGGCGGCACCGGGACGCAGGTCCAGGCGCAGGGTGGAAAAGGTGGTGACCGCGGAGGCCCGTACGTCATAGGTGGTGCCGTCCGCACCCACCGGGGTCACGGCGTTGGTGAACAGCTCGCCGCTGGGGGCGCCGGCCAGGGTGGTCAGCAGGAAGTCGGCAGGGTCCAGGCCCAGGATTTTTTCCGAAAAGGTCACCCGCCACACCACCGAAGAAAAGTTGGTGGTTTCGCCCAGGGGCGCCTGCCGCAGCAGGCGCAACACCACCGGCGGGGTCTGGTCCACGGTATAGGGCTGGCCGGTGGCGAAGCCGCTGCCGAGGGCATTGGTGGCGATATCCTTGATGCCGGTGCCCCCAGCCTTCACGTCGAGCCGCACAATGCCGGTGCCGGTAACGCCGGAGGCCTGCACTTCGTAGGTGGTGCCGGCGGTACCTATGGGGGTAACGGAGGTGGCGGCAAGCATGCCGCGGAGGGTGCCCTCCACGGTAGTGAGGCTGAAGCAGGCGGGCGTCACCCCCGAAACGCCCTCGGAAAAGGTTACCCGCCAGGTGAGGGCCGTGCCGTTGGTGGCGGGGGTATTGGGAAACTGGCGGTAGATGGTGGCCACCGTGGGGGCTTCCCCGTCCAGCGTAAAGGACTGGCCGCCGGTGAAGCCGCCGTCGAGGGCGTTGGCCGCCACGTCCACAATGCCCGTGGCGCTGCTTTTCACGTTGAGGCGCAGTTGCCCGTTGCCCGTCAGCGAGGACACTTTGATATCATAAGTGGTGCCGGTCGTGCCCACAGGTGTCAGGGCATCCGGGGCAATCACCCCTTTGGCGGTGCCGCTAACGGTGGTCAGGGAAAAGTCGGCAGCATCCACGCCGCTGACCGCTTCGGAAAAAGTGGCGCGGTAGGTGACCGTTCCCCCGTTGGTATGGGTGGCGGCGGGGGCGAGCCGTTCGATGGAAGCCACCAGCGGTTTGGTCTTGTCAATGCTGTAGAGCTGTCCGGTGCTGAAGCCGCCGCAGGCATTGGCGGCGGCATCCTGGATGCCGGTGCCGGAAGCCTTCAGGTCGAGGCGCAGCTGGCCGGTGCCGGTGACCGAGGAAACGATCACGTTATAGGTGGTGCCGTCGGTGCCCACCATGTCCACGTCGCTGCTGGCTACCTTGCCTTTGGCTGTACCGTTCAGGCCCGTGACGGTGAAGTCGGTTGCTCCCACGGAGGTGACTTTTTCCGAAAACACCACCTGGTAGGTGAGGGCGGAGGCCTTGGTGATCTCGCCCAGGGGCGAAAGGCGGCTGATGCGCAACACCTGCGGCAGCACCTGGTCGACCGTGTAGGGCTGGCCCCCGGTAAAGCCGCCGGAGATGTGGTTGCCGGCCAGGTCGGCAATGCCGGTGCCGGCGCTTCTCAGGTCCAGGCGCAGGTTGCCCGAGCCGGTGACCGGGGCCACCGTTACATCATAGGTGGTGCCGGCCCCGCCCGAAGCGGTGAGGGTGGCGATGGTGCCGGCCACGGTGCCGTCGAGCCGTACCAGGGCAAAGTCGGAGGTATGCACGCCGGTCACGGCCTCGGAAAACAGAACGCGGTAGGTAAGGGATGTAGCTCCCGTCAGCGCCGGCGCGGGTGCCTGGCGGTTCACGCTCACCACCGCGGGCGCGGCGCGGTCGATGGTAAAGGATTGTCCTGATTTATAGCCTTTGCAGCTGTTCCCCGCCACGTCGGTAATGGCGGTGCCGGTGCTTTTCAGATCCAGGCGGAAGACCCCCGAGCCGCTGATGCCGCCCACCTGCACGTCGTAGGCGGTGCCGTCTCCGGAGGCGGCGGTAACGCGGCTGACCGTACCCGTCGGGGTGCCGGTGGTAGCCGTCAGGAGAAAGTCGGAAACGTCCACGCCGCCCACTTTTTCCGAAAAGCTTACCCGGAAGGTCACGCCGGAAGCGTTGGTGGTGGCCGTGGCGGGGGCGAGGCGGGTAACCGACTGCACCTTGGGGGCGGTTTTATCGGGGTTGCCCACCAGCCGCAGGTCGAAGGCCAGGTCGTTGTTGGTAAGGGAGGCCTGGTGCACCTCCACGGCCAGCACGTTGGTGCCTTTGACAAAGGCCGACCGGCTGAGGGTAAAGGTTTTGGAGGCATTGGCGGGGGCGGAGGCCAGGGTGCTGTAGGTGACCGTACCTGCCGGCAGGTTGCTGCGGTACACCTCCGTGCCGTTGACGTACACCACCACGCCGTCGTCGTACTGGACGCTGCCGGTAACGTCGTGGTACAGGGCGGGGTCGGGCAGGGTGATGGTTTTGCGGAAATAGGTGGTGGGGTATTTCTGGCTGGCGCTGGGGCCGTAGGGGAGGGTGGTGGCCAGGCCGGTCAGGCCGTAGCCCAGCTTGCCCATGCCGCTGCTCCAGCTGCCGTCATGAAAGGACAGGCTGCGCCAGGAGGTGCCGGGGTCGGCGGCGGTGACCAGGTATTTCCAGGAATCCTTATACGGTACCAGGGTTTGTGCGCAGACAAGGAGGGTAAGCTGCGCAAGGAACAGGGAAAAGAGCAGTCGCTTTTTCATTGCTGGTTTTTTAAAGGAAATTAGAAGGACTTCCACAAGGAGGGACCGTTCGCAGGGGATTTCGAAGGGGGTGGAGGCCGGGTAAGGGAAAAGAAAATAGGACAGCGATCTTCAGGGGCTACAGAAAAAAACTTTCTCCGGCAACTACATGCAAATTACGGTATTCTTTACTATAAGAATTTCATCCATGAAAATTTGCTGCTTATTGCAGGGCTAAAAAAAAGGTTTTATCTTGGATGAGCTTAATGTTTTTTTAATATTGCCCGGCGACCGGCCCGGGCTCCCCCTTCCGCCCGCCTTCGAAAACGCCCCTACCTCCTGCCCTCCGGTTTAAAATTTCATTCCTTTTAAAAACCTACCTGCACCATGAAAAGCGTTCTTTTCCTGTTCCTCCTGTTACTGGGAGGCACCGTAACGGCCCAAACCACCATTTTCCCTTTCGGCAGCTCCTGGCGCTACCTCGATAACGGCACCGACCAGGGTACGGCCTGGCGCAACACCACCTTCGACGACGGGGCCTGGAAAACGGGCAACGGCAAGCTGGGTTACGGCCTGAGCGGCCTCACCACCACCGTCAGCTTCGGCCCCAGCTCCAGCAATAAATACATTACCACCTATTTCCGAAGAACCTTTAACCTGACCAATGTCGCCTCCTTCTCTTCCTTTACGGCTATGGCCTACCGTGAGGACGGCATCGTGGTGTACGTCAATGGGGTAGAGGTTTTTCGCAACAACATGCCCACCGGCACCATCACCTACACCACCGTCGCCTCTGCCAGCCCTTCCAACGACGGTGCCGACCCGGTGACCTTTACTATCCCCACGGCCCGCTTTGCCGAGGGGGTCAATACCATCGCCGCCGAGATCCACCAGAAAAGCGGGTCCTCCTCCGATATTCTATTCGACCTGGGCCTGGGCGCCACGGGAGGCGGCCCCGTCAACCCGGCGCCCTCGGTAACCTCCATCAACCGGCTGTCGCCTGCTTCGCCCACCACCGCCACCACGGTGTTTTTCCGGGCCACCTTTTCCGAAACGGTGACCGGCGTGGACGGCGCTGATTTTACGGTCACACCGGTCAATGGGAACGTGGGGGGTACGGTGAACGGGGTAGTGCCCCAGGGCGGGAACGTGTACGACGTGGAGGTGTCGGGCATCACCGGCACCGGCGAGCTGCGCCTCGACCTGAAGGCTTCCGGCACCGGCATCCAGGATGCGGACAGCCAGCCCATCACCGGCGGCTTTACGGGCGGGCAGACCTTTACCATCGGGGCCCAGCAACCCAACGGCGACATCAACCTGATCCCCTTCGGCAATTCCTGGAAATACCTCGACAACGGCTCCAACCAGGGCACCCTATGGACGGCCACCGCTTTTAACGATGCCTCCTGGAAAACGGGCAACGGCAAACTGGGCTACGGCATCAGCGGGCTGACCACCACGGTTTCCTTCGGTCCCAGCTCCAGCAGCAAATACATCACCACCTATTTCCGCAAAAGCATTTCCATAGACGATATCGGCACCTTTACCGCTTTTACGGCTAATGCCTACCGTGAGGACGGCATCGTGGTGTACGTCAACGGCGTGGAAGTGTATCGCAACAACATGCCTACCGGCACCATCACCTATACCACCGTGGCGTCGGCCAGTCCGCCCAGCGACGGCGCCGACCCGGTGACCTTTACCATTCCGGTGGCCCGCTTTGTCAGCGGCAACAACGTGGTGGCCGCCGAAGTGCACCAGCGCAGCGCCTCCTCTTCCGACATGATGTTCGACCTGAACCTGATCGGCACCGGCGGGGGCACCCCCAGCCCGAACCCCTCGGTTTCCAGCATTCACCGCCTGTCGCCTGCTTCGCCCACCACCCAGACGACGGTGACCTGGCGGGTGACCTTTTCCGAGGCGGTCACCGGCGTGGACGTGCCGGATTTTGCCGCCACCCGGGTCAGCGGCGATGTGTCGGGTACGGTGGATGAGGTGACACCCTTTGGCAGCGGCAACAATATTTACGATGTGGAGGTTACCGGCATTACCGGCACCGGCCTGCTGCGCCTCGACCTGGACGCCTCGGGTACGGGCATCGAAGACCTGGAGGGGCATGCCATCACCGGCGGCTACACGGCCGGAGAAACCTTCGACATCCGGGCCGACGAACCCCCGCCGCCCACCGTTTACGGCTTTGCCGGGACCGTTAATGTGTCGGGGCTCAGCGTCAGCAAGCATACCGGCGAAAAGCCCCAGGGCAAGGTGTGGCACCATGACGGCCGGTGGTGGTGCGTGCTGTCCGACGACGATACGCGGATCTACCGCCTCGACGGTACCACCTGGACCTCCGTGCTGACCCTGCACTCCAGCACCGGCCGGTCCGACAGCTGGGTGGTGGGAGGCGTGGTGCACGTGCTGCTGTTCCGGGGGGCTTCCACCACCTCCTACCTGGTGTCGGCCGAATACGACAGCAACCTGAAAACCTACAAGCTGTGGAGCCAGCGGCCGGCGCCCGTTTCGATATCCTTCGGCTCCGGCGTGGAAACGGCGGTCCTGGCCATGGACGGCGCGGGCCGGCTGTGGATCGCCTACTGCGGCACCACGGATGTGAACGTGCGCTGGAGCGATGCGCCCTATTCTTCCTGGAGCTCCGCCATACGGCTGGCCAACAATGTGCTGGACGACGATATCTGCACCCTCACGCCCCTGCCTGCAAAGAACCAGATCGGCCTGTTCTGGTCCAACCAGAATACCCGGCGGTTTTACTTCCGCACCCATGACAACGGGGCCAACCCCAGCACCTGGGGACCGGAAGAATTGCCGGGCGTCGAGTCGGCCAGGGACAATGTGGGCCTGGGCCTGGGCGACGACCATATGAACATGACGGCCGGCAGCGACGGCACCGTGTACGTAGCGGCGAAGACCGGCTTTGACCGCGACGGCTTTCCCAAGATCTGCATGCTGATCCGGCGTCCCAACGGCATCTGGGACCGCCTGTATCCCGTCACGGTGGGATTGGGCTCCACTTCGGGCACCCGGGGCATCGTGGTGCTGAACGAAGCGCTCAACAAGTTAAAAGTGGTGTATGGCGCCCTTGAGGGCGGCGGCGATATCCTGTACCGGGAGTCGGCGCTGGACAATATTTCCTTCGGGGAGGCGAAGACCATCCTGGACGGCGACTATGCCAACCCCACCAGCACCCACCAGGTGTATAATAACGAGGTGGTAATCCTGGCCACCAACCAGGGCAACGACCGGGCGGAAGGCATCATCGGCTATGACGATGCGTCGTCGGCGCCTATTGTCAGCAACTTCCAGGCGGCTGAGGCCGAGCAGTTAGCGGGCCCTGACCGCAGCGGCCTGCAGGCCGAGTTGCGGGGCCTTCCCGTCCGCGGCCAGGGCCAGGTGCGGTTCAGCCTGCCCACTTCGGGGGCCTACACCCTGACGCTCTACGACCTGACCGGCGCCCGGCTGTCCGTGCTGCAGCAGGGCTGGGCAAGGTCCGGACAGGTGTATACGGTGGCGGTAGACGGCAGTCGCCTGCCCGGCGGTATGTACCTGGTGCGCCTGCAAACAGCGGGCGGCAGCAAGACCCTGAAGCTCCCCGTGAATCCATAAGCTGGTCCGTTATAAAAGGGCAAAGGCGCTGTACCCAACAGCGCCTTTGTTTTTAAAAAAAATTAATGTTTCCTGTTTCCTTTTTCGTTCCGCCGGCAGATTACCCTACCGGGGACGTAATGCCGGTTGCGGAATGATTTCGCCCGGAGGCGCCTGCGTTCTTCTTTTCCATTCCTTACTCCATGACGATCGATGATGCAAAGCAATGGTCCGTCCCTGCTGGCTGTTTTCTATTGTCATTTAAACATAAGGCTATGGTTAAAAATCGCACCTTTCGCAAGCCGCTGCTTGTGGCGGCACTCCTGTTCCTTTCTGTTTTCTCCTTCGGCCAGGTCACCCTGGAAAAGATCAAGCGCCATAACGGCGATCCCAACTCCAGCGACGTTCCCGGCGCCCTTGCCGTGGACCGGGACGGCAACGTCAGCGTCACGGGCCTGAGCTATGACGCCAACAGCGATTACGCTACCGTTCAGTACAACAGCAGCGGCAGCGTGAAATGGACCAAACGGTACAACGGCCCCGGCAACGGCACCGATGCCGCCACGGCCGTGGCCCTGGACGGTTCCGGCAATGTGTATGTCACGGGCACCAGCGCGGGCAGCGGCACCGCCGACGACATTGCCACCATCAAGTACAGCTCCACGGGCAGCCAGCTGTGGGTGCAGCGCTACAACGGTCCCGCCAGCGGGGTGGACGGGGCCACGGCCATTGCGGTGGACGCTGGCGGCAACGTCTATGTGACCGGGGCTAGCGAAGGCAGCGGCACGGGTGGCGACTATGTTACCATAAAATACGATAAGAACGGCGCCCAGCTGTGGGTGGCCCGTTACAACGGCCCCGGCAACGGTTCCGATGGCGCCAATGCCCTGGCCGTGGATGGTTCCGGCAACGTGTATGTGACCGGCCAAAGCACCGGCCTGGGTACCTTTGGCGACATCGCCACCCTGAAGTACAGCGCCGCCGGGGCGGAGCTGTGGGCAAAAAGGTATAACGGCCCGGTCAGCCGCCTCGACCGGGGCACGGCCATCGCCGTGGACGGCTCGGGGAATGTGCTGGTGACGGGCCGCGTGGTGACCGTGCTGAACGAGGACGGCGACTTTACCGACTATATCACCCTGAAGTACACTGCCGCCGGTGTACAGCAATGGGCGGTGCAATACAATGGCGACCAGAGCGAGGAAGCCTATGACCTTGCGGTGGACGGCTCCGGCAACGTGTACATCACCGGCCGCAGCGGTCCGGTGACGGAAGACCCCAACTACGATATCGCCACCATCAAGTACAATGCCTCCGGGGTACAGCAGTGGGCCCGGCGGTACGACGGCCCGGGCGGCGACCAGGGCGGCGGCGGCGAAGACCTGTTGCTGGACGCTTCCGGCAACGTATACGTAACCGGCACCAACTCCATCTCCGGCGACTTTAACGACCTGGATTTTGTTACGGTCAAGTATTCTTCCGGCGGCACCCAGCAATGGGTAGCCATCCTGGACGGGCCCGGCAATAACGTGGACGCGGCCCATGCCATCGGCATCGACGGCAGCGGCAACCTCTATGTGACCGGCCGCAGCTTCCTCACCCAGTACACCAGCCGCCACACCACCACGCCCTGCGACTATGCCACGGTGAAGTACAATGCCAGCGGTGCGCAGCAATGGGTGAAACGGTACAACGGCCCCGGTTTGCAAAATGCAGGGCTGCTGGACGAAGCGGCCGCCCTGGTGGCCGATAACAGCGGCAATGTGTTTGTAACCGGTGGCAGCACCCGCAACGAAACGGGCCAGGATTTCTGCACCATCAAGTACGACGACGATGGCAACCGCCTGTGGACGAAGTGGTACAACGGAACGGGGAACGGCATCGATATCCCTGCCGCCATGGTCCGGGACGCTTCCGGCAATATTTACATCACCGGCCGCAGCGACGGCGGTACCGGCCCGGTAAATATGGACTTTGCCACCATCAAATACGACGCTTCGGGCAACCAGAAGTGGGTAAAACGCTATAACGGTCCGGGCAATGATTATGACGGGGCCACCGCCCTTGCCGTGGATGGTTCCGGCAACGTGTATGTGACCGGTACCAGCCTGGGCGGAGCGGATTTCCAGTCGGGCGACTATGCCACCATCAAGTACGACGCCTCGGGCAACCAGAAATGGGTGAAACGCTACAACGGCACGGGCAATAGTTACGACAGGGCCATGGCCATAGCGGTCGATGGTTCCGGAAACGTGTATGTGACCGGTGGCAGTCCCGGCGCCGGCAGCCTCGATGATTATGCCACCGTCAAGTACGATGCTTCGGGCAACCAGAAGTGGGCGGTTCGGTACAACGGTCCGGGGAACAGCACCGACGAGGCCCGTTCCCTGGCCGTGGACGGTTCCGGCAACGTGTACCTCACCGGGTCCAGCTGGAGCAGCGCCAATACCGACTATGCCACCATCAAGTATAACACCAACGGCGGGCAGGTATGGATCGCGCGTTATAATGGTCCTTCGAACGGTTTTGATGTCGCCAATAAGCTGCTGCTGGACGCTTCGGGCAATGTGTACGTCACCGGCGGCAGCCAGGGCATCGGTACCGGCGACGACTATGCCACCATTAAATATTCCAACAGCGGCGCCCAGCTGTGGGCAGCCCGGTACAATGCGGCTGCAAGCACGGATGTGGCCAACAACATGGCCCTGGACGCTGCCGGCAATGTTTATGTAACCGGGCAAAGCTATGTCGATGATCCCACCTACTATGATTACGCTACCGTCAAGTACAATGCGGCGGGTGTGCCGCAGTGGGTGCAGCGCTACAGCGGCACGGTTCCCTTAAGCACGGATCTGCCCTGCGGTATTGCCGTCAATTCCTCGGGCACCGTATTCGTCACCGGCACCAGCACGGGTGCGGGCACCGATGATGACTTCCTGACCCTTATTTATTCGCAGGCATCGGCCAAATCGGAAGCCATTACTGTGGTGGCCGAAGAGCAGGAAGGGCAACGGGCAGCAGCAGGCATCCTCCGGGTCGCTCCTTTCCCGAACCCGGTTTCCGCTACGGCCCGCATCCGGTACGAGCTGCCTTTTGCCGGCAAGGTATCGCTCAAAGTATATGACCTGGCGGGCCGTGAAGTGGCCGGGCTGGTGCAGGCCACCCTGCCCGCAGGCAGTTACCATACCGGCTTTGACGCTTCCTCCCTGCAAAAAGGAACCTATTACTACCGCCTGACCCTGCGGTCGGAAAAAGGGGTATTTTCCCGGTCCGGGAATATAACCGTTATCCGGTAGGAGGGAAGGGTTCCCTAAACGGTACCGAATGAGGTTTGCCGCTTCGTGCGGCAGGCCTCTTTTTTTTGCGCTTCCCGGTACGTGAAAAAGACGGCACGGCCACCTTTGCCTGCCGCCTTTTTTGGAATTGCCGTCGTTACTAAAAACCGTCCTCCTAAAGGCTTTTAAAGGTTAAAAATTGTTTCTGTTCCGGTTGTTTTCTATATAAGCATTATCCCGCAGGGAGGCAGAAAAGGAAACATCCCGGGCAAAATTTTTTTAGGGACATACACCATAACAGCCGGCAGCATTAAGGGTGCTGCCGGCTGTTGAGCAGGGTTGAAACAGAAAGAAAAATTGCTTCCGGCCAGGGGCCGAATGGGATCAAATATCGGGATCGGGGTCCGGTTCTGCGGGTTCGGTAACGGGGTCGACGCCGGGATCGGTGTCGGGGGTGGTTTTGTACAGCGAGGTCATGTCTTCGAAGGAGGCATTCTTGTTGCCGACACGGATGTTGTCGAAATAAATGACGCGGCGGTTGACCCGGGAAGTGCCGTACTTAAAGGAAGCCTTGTACAGGCCGATTTTCCATTTGGGCAGGATGTCGTCGTACATGTTGCCGCCCTTGCGTTTGAGGATTTTTACGCCGTCGTGCCAGACCTCGATGCGCCCGTCATCGTCGTGGGAATGAATAAAATGGAAGACGAATTCATGCCAGCGGTCCTTTTCTATGGCCCCGAGGTCGTACTGCACCCGCTTACTGGGTTTGGCGCCCGTTTCCAGGATGAAGCGGTCGCGCTGGGTGCGCAGGGAGGTGGCCGGCGTTCCGTCCTGGAACCACTGGTTGATCACTTCCCGCTCGTTATCATACTCGTAACCGCTGGAAGGAAAATAAACGGAAAAGGAATACCAGGCGTTTTTGGTGATGTCTTTATCGGCGCCCTTGACGATGACGACCTCGGCCCGCTTGCCGCCCTGGACCAGTTTCTGCCATTCCCGGATCTCGAAGCGAACGGCCTGGTTGCCCTGGAATACGGGCTTGTCCACGTAACGGACGGCATATTCCCAGTTGCCCAGACTGTTTTGGTTGAGTTCTGAAAAAGGCCGGCGGTCTTCGAGGGTTTCTTCATACATCAGGTTGGGATTGCCGGGGCGGAGATTCAGCTTGATGTTATCCGACCGGGCCGACTGCGAACGCACGCCCTCTTCCGTTTCCACCGGGTCGACGACCGTTTTGGTACAACCCGTGGAACTATACCCCAGGAACAATAGAGCAAGGAAATAGTAGAAAGTGATCTTCATAAGATGGTGCTTTAGATATAATACAGATAGGGTTAGTGACTGGAATGCACAGGGGGAGGAGATAGGGGAATTCGCCAGGGTGCCGGATAAAGGATAGGGCTGCTAATGGATAAGCTTGCTCAAAAGTATAAGAAAAAAGTGAGAACAAAAATGGACATGCCAAATTCTACAAGTTCTAATCCTTTTTTAATCTTTGGGGCGCAACCCCCGGGGATCAGCGGTTAAGGGTTGACGTTACATAAAGAATTTCGGATGTCGGATTTCGGATCCCCTTGAGAGCAGTAAGACTCTTACTTCTTTGAAGGGGATCCGAAATCCGAAATCCGACATCCGAAATTTTCTCAAAAGCTTGCAAATGTTAAGGGAGTAATGTATATTGACAGGTGCGGCAGGGCCGGCCCCCTGGCGGGAAAAAGCGGCACGCCTGCCCTCTCAACGTGCAATTTTTACTCATTGAAGACGACGAACGTATTGCGGCCCTGGTCAAAAGGGGTATGGAGGAACAGGGCTATGCCGTCCTGCTGGCCTATGACGGGCAGCTGGGGCGAAAGCTGGCCCTGGGCATGGAGTTCGACCTGATCATCACCGACATCATCCTGCCCAAGATCAACGGGCTGGACCTGTGCCGGGAGATCCGCACCGCCAAACCCGATACCCCCATCATCATGCTGACCGCCCTGGGGTCCACCGACGATAAGGTGGAGGGCTTCGATGCCGGCGCGGACGACTACCTGGTCAAGCCCTTCGACTTCCGCGAACTCTACGCCCGCATCCGGGCTTTGCTGAAACGCTCCGGCGGCAAAACCAGGGTGCAGGGCTGCGTGCTGCGCTATGCCAACCTGGAAATCAACCTGCACACCAAAGTGGTCCGCCGCGAAGAACACACCATCGACCTGACGCCCAAAGAATTCCGGTTACTGGAATTCATGGCGCAAAACCCTGAACGGGTGCTGTCCCGCCGGGAGATCGCCGAAAACGTGTGGGGCACCCATTTCGATACGGGCACCAACTTCATTGACGTCTACATCAATTATGTCCGCAAGAAGATCGACCGGAATTTTGAACCCAAACTCATTCACACCCGCTCCGGGATGGGCTTTATCCTGAAAGCAGAATGAAGATCCGCAGCAAAATAAGCCTCCTGTTTACCGCCCTGGCAGGGGCGATCCTCGTTTCGTTTGCCGGGACGGTTTATTATTCCGCCCGGGAAGACCGGGAAACCGAGTTTTACAACAGCCTGGAGCGCGAAGCCATTACCAAGGCGAACCTGTTTTTCTCCGGCAGCCTGCCGGCACCCACCCTGCAGACCATTTACCGCACCAACCGCAGGACCCTGCATGAAGTGGAGGTCGCCATTTTCGATACCGGCTTTCACCTGCTCTACCACGATGCCGCGGACCTGGACTTTGTGAAGGAAACGGGACAAATGATCCGGGAAATCCGTCAGAAAAAGGAAATCCAGTTTTACCAGCAGCAGTGGCAGGTGGTGGGCCTGCTCTATCCTTTCCGGGGCCGGAACTACATCATTACCGCTACCGCCTACGACCAGTACGGCCACAATAAAATAGACAATCTCGGAAGGACTATTTTGGTGGTGCTGGTCTGTTCGGTGGTGCTCATTTTCGCGGCCGGCCGGTTCTTTTCCAAAAAAGTGCTTTCGCCGGTCACCCGGATGGTCAACGAAGTAAAGGTCATCACCGCCACCAACCTGGACCTGCGGATCAACGAGGGCAACAACCGCGACGAGCTTTCGGAACTGGCCATCACCTTCAACCAGATGCTCGACCGCCTGGAGCGCTCCTTCGACGGGCAGAAAAGCTTTGTGTCCAACATCTCCCACGAGCTCCGCACGCCCCTGTCGGCCATGATCGCCGAACTGGAACTGGCCTCGGCCCGGGAGCGCAGCACCGCGGAATACAAAACCGTGGTGCACAACGTGCTGGGCGACGCCCAACGGCTGGCCAAGCTGTCGCAGGGCCTGCTGGACCTGGCCAAGGCCAGCTTCGACCACTCGGAAATGTCGTTCAAGGCCCTGCGGCTGGACGAACTGCTACTGGAGGCCCGCGGACAGGTGTTGCGCGCCAATCCCGAATACCGGGTGCAGGTGACCTTCGAGCGGGAAATCGAGGAGGATCGCAATATTTCCGTGGAAGGCAACCAATACCTACTGAAGGTGGCCTTTGTCAACCTCATTCAGAACGGCTGCAAGTTTTCCGCCAGCAAGCAGTCCTCCGTCACCATCAGTTTTTCGGGCCGCCATACCATCCTGCGCTTTGCCGACAAGGGCATCGGGCTGGGGCCGCAGGACCTGCCCCACATCTTTACGCCCTTCTACCGGGGCGCCGGCGGCCGGCAGGCGGGCGGCTATGGCATTGGCCTGTCGCTGACCGACCGCGTCATCCGCCTGCATAAAGGAACGATCTCCGTTGCCTCCCGCCCGGGCAAGGGCACCACCTTTACCGTGGAACTGCCCCACCTGTAAGCTCTTCTAATGATTTTCTAATGATTTTCTGTTTCATCTCTAATGGTCCAACTCTGCAAGCGGTTCTATTTTTGTTGCAGTGAACTGATCCTTTTCCTTTCCCCATAATCCTTCTGCCTTACGGAACCTTTCGTCGTTCATCCTGCCTTATGGGGTTCCTATCAATTCCTATAAAAAAAACCGCTAACAGTATGAAAAGGCTTTCGTTCTTTTTATCGTTGTGTCTATTGCTGTCCCTGACCCTGCCCGCCCAGGTGACCCTCTTTCCTTTTGCCGATTCCTGGAAGTACCTGGCCAACGGCACCGATCCAGGCACCGCCTGGCGGATGCCCGCCTTCAGTGATGCCGCCTGGAGCACGGGCAAAGGCAAGTTCGGCTACGGCATGGACGGCATCGCCACCACCCTGAGCTATGGCTCCAGTTCGTCGAACAAGTACATCACGTATTATTTCCGGAAAACGGTGGCCGTTTCCGATCCCGGCATTTACAGCAGCTTTACCGCCTCGCTGGCCTTCGACGACGGCGTGGTGCTGTATGTGAACGGGGTGGAAGTGTACCGGGGCAACCTGCCCACGGGCACCATCGCCTACAATACGCTGGCAGCTTCTTCGTCCAACTCCTCGAAGACCGTTACCCTGAACCGGAATGCTTTTGCGCCGGGCACCAACGTGGTGGCCGCGGAGGTGCACCAGGTTTCTCCCTCCAACGGCGACCTGGCCTTCGACATGAAGCTGGTGGCGAACCCCGACGTGACCGCTCCTGCCGTACTCAGCTCCAACCGCCTGTCGCCGGCCGCTTCCAAAACCAATGCGGCTTCGGTGACCTTCCGCGTGAGCTTTTCCGAAAAAGTGTCCGGGGTGGACGTGTCGGACTTTACGGTTACCCCTACCAGTGGTACACCCGGCGGCCGGGTCACCGCACTGGTGCCGGCCGGCATTGACGGCGCCTCCTGGGACGTGACGGTGGGTGAGATCGGCGGCACCGGCGCCCTGCGGCTGGACGTGAAAGCCTCCGGCACGGGCATCACCGACGCGGTGGGCAAGGCCCTGGCTTCCGGCTTTACCGCCGGCCAGGCCTACACCATCGACCGGGTAGCCCCCACCATCCTGAGTATCAACCGGCAGCTACCCACCACCGTCCTTACCAATGCGGCCAGCCTTACCTTCCGCGCTACCTTCTCCGAAGCCATGGCCGGCGTGGATGCGGCGGACTTTACCCCCGTGGCCCTGGACGGCACCGTGGGCGGCACCGTGCAATCCGTAGTTCCTTCGGGGAGCACGGGCACCCTCTACGACATTACCGTGGCCCCGGTGAGCGGCTCGGGCACCCTGCGCCTGCTCCTCAATGCCTCCGGCACCGGCATTACCGACGTGGCCACCAATGGGCTGGCGGGCGGCTTTACCACCGGCCAGACCTATACCGTGGACCAGGCGGCGCCCTACGTGCAGGGCATTGCCCGCCAGTCGCCCCTGGAAGAAATCACCAAAGCCTCCACGGTTTATTTCCGCGTCATCTTTTCCGAAAAAGTAACCTCCGTGGGCGTATCCGACTTCAGCGTGGTGGCGGCTTCCGGCAACGTCCAGGGCACCATCGCCTCCGGGGATGTGGATCCCGTGGGTACCGACGGCACCACCTACCAGGTAAAGGTGACTTCGGTAAGCGGCACGGGGGTATTGCGCCTCGACCTGAAGGCATCGGGCACCGGCATTGTGGATGCGGCCCAGAATGCCTGCGGCGGTTACACGGCCGGGCAACCCTATCGCATCGATAAAACGGCTCCTGCGGTACAGGCCATCGGGCGCTTTTCCCCTGCTACGGTCAGTACCAACGGGGCTTCGGTGGTCTACCGCACCGTGTTTACCGAGGCCGTAAGGGGCGTGGATGCAGCGGATTTTTCCCTGACCACCGTCAGCGGCACGGCCAAAGGCGTGATCGGTGCCGTGACGCTGGCGGGCCCCGACAGCACCGCCTATGACGTACAGGTAACCTCGCTGACCGGCAACGGCCAGCTGCGCCTCAACGTTAAAAGCAGCGGCACGGGCATTGTCGATGTGGTGGGCCATGAGCTCAGCAGTGGCTATACTTCCGGGCAGTCCTACACGCTGGACCATACGGCGCCCACCGTGCTGAGCGTCAGTCGCCTGCAGCCTTCCACCGCGCTCACCAATGCCGCCGCCCTTACCTTCCGGGTGGTCTTTTCCGAAGGGGTCACCGGGCTGACCGCGGGGGCTTTTTCCCTTTCCAACCCCAGCGGCGCGGTCAGCGGCACCCTGTCGGATGCGGGCATCCTGCCGGCCGACGCCACCGGCACTGCCTGGGACGTGACCGTACGTTCGGTCAGCGGCAACGGCAGCCTGCGGCTGGATGTCCGCAGCACGGGTTCCGGCATCACCGATATCGCTACCAATGGCCTCAACGGCGGCTTTACCGGCGGCCAGGCCTATACCCTGGACCAGGCGGCACCGGTGGTGGCAGGCATCGTGCGGCAGTCGCCCCAGGACGAGACCACCAATGCCCCGTCGATCGTGTGGCGGGTTACCTTTTCGGAAAAAGTGACCGGGGTGGATCCCTCCGACTTTTCGCTGGCTACCCTGAGCGGCACGGCCAGCGGCAGTATCACTTCCGTGGCCGCCGTGGGCACGGCAGGGACCACCTTTGATATTACGGCCGGTTCGGTGGTCACCTACAGTACCGTGCGGCTGGAAGTGAAAACCGATGGCGGCATCACGGACATGGCCGCCAACAGGCTGACCACGGCGTATACCGACGGGCAGCGGTTCCAGGTGGATCCCCCGCCGGTGGTGGCCGGAATGTACCGGTTGTCGCCTGCAGAGGAGGTGACCAAAGCCTCCTCGGTGACCTTCCGGGTGGTCTTTTCGGAAAAAGTGACCGGCGTGGACCCCGCCGACTTTGTGCTGACCCGGCTGAGCGGCACCTCCAGCGGCTCGCTGGCGGCCAATGCCGTGGTGGGGGGCAGCGACGGCACCACCTATGACGTCACCGTCGGCTCACTCTCGACCAACCAGGTGCTGCGCCTGGACGTAAAATCCAGCGGTACGGGCATTACCGACAGTTACGGCAGTCCCCTGGCCGGCGGCTATACCAGCGGTCCAAGCTATTATTTCGACTATACGCGGCCGGTAGTTTCCTCCATCAACCGCCAGGCACCGCTGACGGCCACCACCAACCTGCCGGCGATTACGTGGCGGATTGTTTTTTCCGAAAGCGTAGCGGGCGTGGATGTTTCCGACTTTACCCTCACCACCATCAGCGGCACCTCTACCGGGGCGCTCCAGTCGGTGGCGCCGGCCAACGGTGAGGGTACCGCCTACGACGTTACCGTCGGCGGCATCACCCGGGCAGTGGGCTACCGCCTGGACCTGAAAAGCAGCGGCACCGGGATCCTGGACGTGGTGGGAAACAGCCTGAGCGGCGGCTTCAGTTCCGGCCAGTCGTATACCATCGAGTATACCCCGCCCACCGTGTCCGGCATCGACCGGTATGCGCCCTCCGACCAAACCACCACCCAGTCATCGGTAGTGTACCGGGTCAGTTTTTCGGAAGGGGTCACCGGCGTGGACGTCAGCGACTTTACCCTGACGGCCCTCAGCGGTACGCTCAACGGGGTGCTGGAGCCTACGGCCGTTACCCCGGCCAATACCACCGGCACGAAGTACGACGTACGGGTCAGCTCCATAACAAAGGCGGTGAAGCTGCGGCTCGACCTGAACACCACTCACGGCATTACCGATATCGCCGGCAACGCCCTGTCCGGCGGATATACTTCGGGCGAGAACTACATCATCGACCCGGCGCCGGCCGGTTCGGTAACGGTTTCCACCCTGGCGCCTTTGTCCATTTCCTCCACTACCGAGCACAAGCCCCAGAGCAAGGTGTGGCACTACGACGGACGGTGGTGGACGGTCCTGGGTACCTCCGACGGCACGAAGCTGTTCCGTCTCGACGGCGCCACCTGGACCCCCGTGTTGACCCTCTACAGCTCGGGGGATGTAAAAGCCGATTGCTGGGTGGTGGGCAATGTGACCCATATCCTGCTGTTCCGTGAAAGCTCCACCTCTTACCTGGTGTCGGTGGAATACGATGCCGCGGCCCAGGCCTACAAGCTGTGGAGCCAGCGGACGTCCCGGGTTTCCCTGTCCCTGGGGTCCAGCACCGAAGTGGCCACCCTGCTGGTGGACGGCACCGGGCGGATGTGGATCGCCAACGACGGCAGCGGCGATGTGGGGGTACGCTGGAGCGACGCTCCCTACACCAGCTGGAGCAGCCGGTATGTACTGGCTACGGGCGCCACTTCCGACGATATCTGCACCCTGGCCCTGCTGCAGGGGAAAATTGGGGTGCTGTGGTCCAACCAGAATTCCGAGCGTTTCGGCTTCCGCACCCATACCGACGGCGAGGGGGGCTCCACCTGGTCGGAGGACGAGGTGCCGGGCGCCCAGTCGGCCAAGAACGTGGGCCTGGGCTTTTCCGACGACCACATGAACGTGGTCACCGGCAGCGACGGCACCCTTTATTGCGCGGTCAAGACCAGCTACGATACGGACAATTATCCCAAGGAATCCCTGCTGATCCGCCGGCCGGCGGGCACCTGGGACAACATCTACACGGTGACCGAAAACGAGAACGGCGGCACCAGGGGCATTATCGTGGTTAATGAAAAGGCCGGGAAGCTGAAGATCGTGTATACCTCGGTGGAGGACGGCGGCAATATCCTGTACCGGGAATCGTCTATCAGCAACATCAGTTTCGGATCGGCCAAAACCTTGCTCAGCGGCGATTACAACGACGCCACCAGCACCCACCAGACTTATTCGTCGGAAGTGGTGGTGCTGGCGACCAACCTGAGCACCGGCACTGCGGAAGGCGTGGTGCTGACCGACGGTGCGGCTACGGCCACCTCGGCGGCGCCGGCCCTGACCGAAGCGCCGGCACGGCCCCTGGAAGGGGGCGAACGGTCCGCCGGCCTGAGTGCTGCGCCCAATCCCTTCACGGGTTCGGTGACGGTAAGCTTTACGCTGCCGCAGTCCGGCGCCTACAGCCTGGTGCTGGAAGACCTGGGCGGCACCCAGCATAGGGTGGTGAAAAAGGGTAGGGCCGAAGCCGGGCAGCGGCAGACCTTTACGCTCGAAGAGCAGCACCTGGGTGGCGGGCTGTACCTGTTGCGGCTGCAAACCGCCAAAGGAAGCCAAACGCTGAAGCTGGTTTCCGGGAAATAGAAGGATCCCGGGCGGTTGAAAAAAGCGCACCTGCCCGGGGGAAAAGTAAAGGGGTAAGCGGCGGAACGTTTTTTAACGTCGGCCGCTTACCCCTTTTGCCGTTTAAAGGCATTCAACCTGAAATTCTTCGACCCACGTACCCCGGAATTATATTCCGGGGAAGTTCACTTCGACCTGTTTCCGGAAGCGGGCCGGTCCCGTCAGTCGGTCAGGAAGATTTTTTGCCGCAGGGTGCCGTTCCTGCCGGAAACCTGGATAAAGTAAACACCCGCCGGAAAGGGGCTTGTTTCCACCGTGGCGGTGCCGGTAAACCGGAATCGATGCAGCACCTGGCCGGCGGCATTGACCATTACGCCTTCGGAGGGTACCCCGTCAGGTGTTCGTAGGGCGATTGCCGTTCCCTTCTTTGCCAGGGTGGGCCATACCCGCAGGTCCGCCTGCCGGCCGGGCACGGCTTCCTCGGTTAGCTGCCCGGCCCTGGCGGCCGGCCGCTGCAGCCGGGTAATGTTGTTGCCCTGGGGCCGCATGACCTGGTAGACGGCGGTGGAGTCGCCCAGCTTCACCTCGTCGATGTACCATACCCGGATGTGGGTGTCGGTGGTGCCGCCCTTGTTCCAGTCGCTCTTGTAGATGCCGATCTTCCATTTTCCATACGGGCCGGCGTACATGGTGGGGCCTTTGTAGTCCATCTTCAGCTCGCCGTCGATCCACACCTGGAAGATGCCGTTGGTGACATGCTGCTTCATATGCATCACGAACGCCACCCACCGGTCGTAGGGAATGCTCATGAGTATGTGGTCCGTATAATTCGCTCCGTCGGGGGTGCGCCGCCGCACCTGGATGGATCCCTTCATGGTGCGCAGGGTGAACATCGGGGAGCCGAAATCGCCGCCCTGGTGCCACTGGTTGAAGGTTTCGTCGTCGGAGTCGGGCAGGTACTGCCCTGCCGGGAAATAGCTGACATAGGAATGCCAGGTTTCTGCCAGGCGGAACTGGTCGGGGAACAACACCTCGGCCCGGGTGCCCCCGCTGGTCATGGGATCGGAGTCGCGCAACTCCCAGCGCCCTACCTGTGCGTCCTGGTAGGTGGGCTGGCCCACTACGGTAAAACCGTAGGAGGTGGCCACCTGCAGGTTGAAGCCGTCGATCCCTTTTGCCGGCTCGTTTTCAAAGCCTTTTCCATCCTCGAACCCTTCGGAGTACAGGATATTGGGCGGCGTCACCACAGGCGGCTGCACGTTCAGGACCTGGCCGCCGGTAAAGCCGCCGGCGATGTCATTGCCGGCCGAATCCGTGATCTGGGTGCCGCTTTCCTTCAGGTCCAGCCGCAGCGTTCCCTCGCCGGTAATATTGCTGACCGTAATCGCATAGGCGGTACCGTTAAAAATCCCCGCCGCCGGGGCCGCGGCCGTAACGGTGCCGGCTACCGTGCCGGTAACGTAGGGGATAAAGTCGGTTTTATCCAGTCCGGTAATTCCTTCCCGGAAGGTTACCCGGAAGACCATCTGCGTCTGGGTGGGACTTTCCAGGACGGGCTGGGCGGGTTCGCTGGCCAAAACCCCCGGCGGGGTGCGGTCGACCGCTACAAAGCTGCCGTCGGTGGTGGCCGTCACCACCGTTTCCTGGGTGCCGCCGTCCCCGCTCCGGAAGGTGATGGAGACGGGCACGCGGCCTTCCGGCTCATCCGTTCCCACCTGGTAGGCGGCGGTAAAGCTGTTGCCGCTGCCCGCCGTTACGGCCACCGGCGCTTGTGCCAAAGTAACCTCCGGGCTCAGGGGTTCGGAAGCCGTAAACTGCAGCAGGACCTGGTTGCCCTCCCGGGCATAGGAGGTATGGGTGGTATTGTCGGAAGACAGCCGGACAACAGGCAGGTAGGGCGCGATGGTATAAGGGGTGCCGGCAAAGCCGCCGCTGAGGAAATTACCGGCCCGGTCTTCTATCCCCGTGCCCCCTTCCTTCAGGTCCACCGCCACCGTGCCGCTGCCCGAAGCAATGTTTACGGTGATCGTATAGGTCTGGGCTGTCCTATCTCCCGGGATGCCTGTTGGGGTGACGGCTGTTCCGCTGCTGCTGACCGTTCCCGAAACCGTCCGCACGGCAATATCGGCGGCATCGACGCCGGAAACCGGCTCGGAGAATGCCAGTCCGTAGGTGAGCGTTCCCCCGTTGCCGTTGGTGCCCGGCTGGGCCGATATAAAGTCGAGGCGTTGTACTACAGGGGCCGTTTTATCGTCCGAAAGGTCTTCGGCCAATACGCCTTCGGCCGTCCGCGAACCCGAGGCAGGTGTTTGGGTGGCCAGGAGCACCACCCGCGAGCCGTAGGCCTGGTGGGTGGTGGTGGCAAAGTTGAAGGTGCGGCCACCCAACAGGGTCTGTGCCGGTCCAAAGCTGATGGCAGCAAGGGGGCTTTCTTTTGAAACAATGCCCCCGGTGCCGGAGGCGGAGGTGTACGCCACTTTTATTTTACCCTGCGCTTCCTGGAGCAGCACCAGGGGCTGGTCCCCTTCCGGGTAGGTGGTCACGGGGTAGGATGCCCAGGCGCCCCCCGGGCGGCGTACCAGCAGGAGCACACGGGGGCTGCCCGTAGAGCTAACGCTTGTTTGCGTGGCGCAGTACAGGGTGCCGTCCGCGCCCGTTTTGACGTCCAGGAAGGCGGCGCCCATGCCGGAGGGGCCGGCAGGCACTTCTTCCGGCGACCAGGCGGTAGGGTCTGTTCCCGGGCTATGGGTTTTAAAGCCCAGGCGCTTGCTTTTCCCGTTCGACCACATCAGGCCGATGGGCCCCTGCTGGCTGCCGGCCGGTGGCGGCAGCGGCACCAGCGCACCGATATCGTCGTCGGTCAGCCCGGAGGCCGCGGTCCACGGACCGTTCCAGCGGGTATAGCCGGCGGAAGAAGGATCGCTCCACCACAACTGGACCGAGTTTTTCGTATCGGTGGCCAGCCACAGCCGGCCGTTGGCCTCCAGGGCCAGGGTGGCCGTTTTAGAGCCGGAGGGCATTTTCAGGGAAGCGCTCTGGCCCTGGACGGTATAGGTTGTCCCCGTGAACTTCAGGAGGTACACCTGTGCATTCTGGTTGGCGCCCCGGTACAGCAGCACATAAACCGAATCGCCCTTCACCCGGCAATCGGCGCTGATATCGGTGTTGGTTCCCAGGTTCAGGGACTGGGGTTCCCAGGCCAGCGTTTGGCCGTTCAGCCGGTACACCCTGGGGCCGGCCTGGGTGGGCAGCACGCTCCACCAAAGGCCGGCATGGGTCCACACGCGGGCCTGCGGCGGCCCGCCGTTGCCGGAGGAGATGGGCACGGCATTCAGCCGTGTAATGGTTTGAAAGCCGGCCTGTGCCCTGGTTTCCAGGGCCAGCAGGAGCAGGAGGAGAAACGAAAAAGCAGCCTTTTTCATAGACATTGGCTTTATGGTTTATTAATGATTGCCTTTCTACTCAGGGGCACGGAAAGGCTGCCGGTAACGCGGGTCTGCGTTCCGGACTTCTTCCCTCAGGGCCGTTCAGGGAAGGGCTTGTAAAGAGGAGGCTTCCTGCCGGGCCGGCAGGAAAGGGCAACAGCAGGGAAATGCTAACGGTCTGCAATTTTTTTCCCGATAGGCCGCCCGTGCGGGCAGGCAGGAAATATACGGTTGTGGTGAGGATCCTTCAGGAAGGATAAGCGGGAATAACTGCTGGTGCTTTTCATGGTATGCAGGTGGCTTTTAGGGTGAGCGCAGGTAGCCGGGTGGCGTAATTTCCAGAGGGGAATCCGGACGTGGAGGATGCAGGTGCTTTTGAAGAGTTAAGTTAGCGTAAATAACAGACAAAAGGAAATATGGTTCAGCAATTTTTCTAAAGGGAAATACTTGTTGGGCGGGGAGGGGCGTTTTTTTTCTTCCTGTGAAACAGCGAATTGCGGTTAGGCATGGGCGTGACCCGCACTCATGGACCCGGTGCCTTGCCGGCATGGTGGAAACTTTGCCTAACTTTAAGTGCTTCGCATGGTGCAGAGGCATTTTAAAACCCATTACAATGAATACGATAAAAGTACAGGACGGTACGGAAATCTATTACAAAGACTGGGGAACCGGCCAACCCATCGTCTTCCACCACGGCTGGCCTTTGTCCGCCGATGACTGGGATGCACAACTGCAGTTTTTCCTGGACCAGGGTTTTCGCGTGATCGCCCATGACCGCCGGGGACACGGAAGATCCACCCAAACCGCCCACGGAAATGAAATGGACACCTATGCGGCGGATGTAGCCGCGCTGGTAACAGCGCTGGATTTAAAAGACGCCATCCACGTGGGCCATTCCACCGGCGGTGGCGAAGTGATCCGCTACGTGGCCCGGCACGGCAGGGGCCGGGTGTCCAGGGCCGTACTGATCTCCGCCGTGCCGCCCCTTATGGTCAAAGCCGATCACAACCCCGGGGGCATTCCCCGGTCGGTATTTGATGACATCCGCAAGAATACCGCCACCCGGCGGTCCCAGTTTTTCCAGGATTTTACCCTGCCTTTTTACGGCTACAACCGCGAAGGGGCGCAGGCCTCGCAGGGCGTTCGCGACAACTGGTGGCGCCAGGGCATGATGGGCGGCATCAAGGCGCAATACGACTGCATCAAAGCGTTTTCGGAAACCGATTTTACCGAAGATCTCCAACAGGTGGACGTGCCCGTGCTGGTGTTGCATGGCGAAGACGACCAGATCGTTCCCTTTGCGCTTACCGGGGCCCGGTCGGTCAAGCTTCTGAAAAACGGCACCCTGATCTCGTATCCCGGCCTTCCCCATGGCATGCCCACCACGCACGCCGCCACCATTAATGCGGACATCCTGGCCTTTATCCAACAGGACGGGAAGGAAACGGCAGCTGCCCCGGTCCGGGAGCGGCAGTCTTTATAGTGGGTTACGCCCTTTAAGTTTTTGATAATCTTCCTCCGTATCGATATCGAGGTGGCCCTCCGGGAATGCCACCACTTCCACGTCGCGGGCATGTTGGCGGATAAGGCTCCGGGCGCCTGTATCGCCCTGTAGCTGCAGCAGTTCCGAAAAAAGGGTTTGGTGGAAAAAGACCGGGGGGCCTGCCGTATTTCCATAGCCGGAGGCCACCATAAGTTGCCCGGTTTGCTGGTGGGTTTTTAGGATATCATGCAGCAAGGCGGTGGTGACAAAGGGCTGGTCGCACACCATCAGGATGACGCCTTCCGCCCCTGGCTGGATCCGGAGCAGCTCCCGGATGCCCTGGCGGATGGAGGCGGCCATGCCTTCCTGCCAGGCTTCATTGACGACCACCTGCGCCCGGCTGCCTTCCCCTTCCTGTTGGACCGCCGCTGCCGCTGCGCCCACGACCACCACCACGGTTTGGGCCGATGTGGCACAGGCCACCTGCAGGCTGTGGCGCAACAGGCTTTTGCCCTTATACGGCAGCAGCTGCTTGGGGCGCCCCAGCCGGGAGGACCTTCCGGCAGCCAGCAGGACCACGCCCCAGTTTTTAAAAAGAATGTTTGCTGCCGGCATCATGCAGTGAGGGGGAGGCTTGTTTTTGTCCGGGCCCGTTCCGCCCGTGCATGGATGCTGTCCTGCCGGTCGCGGAGGGGCCCGCCCGGGCGCTGCGCCAGCACCGCCTTGATCTCGGCCAGCACGGACAGGGCAATTTCTTCGGCAGTTTCCGCGCCGATATCCAGCCCTGTGGGCCCGTGGATCAGGGATATCTGTTCCGGGCCGAGGGGGAAGCCTTCTTCCTGCAGCTCGGAGAGCAGGCGCTGCAACCGGTTTTTCGGTCCCAGCGTGCCGATATAGCTGCAGCTTGCGGGCAGCAATGCTTTCATCATTTCCTTATCATACTGGTAGTTGTGCGTCATCAGCACAAAGGCGGTCCGGCTATCCGTGGTCAGCTGTTCCAGGGCGGCTGCCGGTTTTCCCACAATGATGCTATGGGCTTTGGCAAACCGCTGCCGGTTGGCGTGGGAGGGCCTGCCGTCGATGAC
Source organism: Huijunlia imazamoxiresistens (assembly GCF_037132455.1). NCBI lineage: Bacteria > Pseudomonadati > Bacteroidota > Chitinophagia > Chitinophagales > Chitinophagaceae > Huijunlia > Huijunlia imazamoxiresistens. Next base: position 129,393 of record NZ_JBBBEI010000001.1, read on the forward strand.
GGTTACCTGCCAGCCCAAAACCGTTGCCATCTCCGTCAGCGGCAGGGCATCGTTGCCGGCACCCACGATGACCAGCGAAACCGGCGGCTGCAGCAGTTCCACAAAGGCGGAACATCCCTGGTGCGGGTAGTGCTGCAGCAGGGAGGACCGGCCGGCCAAAACTTCCTGGGCGGCTTCCGTTAATGCCGCTTCCAGGACTTTGTCTTCCAGGGAGCTTTGCGTAGCGCCGTCCTTAAAAAAATAGCAGGTGCCCCGCTGGGGACCCTTGACGTTTTCCAGGGAAAATAAAGTGGCCACGACGGCCTCCGTTCGCTGCGCCCCAAAATGTTCCAGCAGGGCCAGGGGGTTATCGGCCTGCTGCGGATCAATGGGCTCAAAGAGGATGTACACGATGCCGTTGCAGCCCAGTTGCACGCCGAAATCGGCGTCGTCCTCGTGCAGGGTGTTGTAGGTCACCAGCTTGTTTTGCCGCTGGTGCATGGCCAGCAGGGCCTTGCGAAGGGCATCGCCCTCCAGGCAGCCGCCGCTGATGGCGCCGGTAATTTGGCCGTTGTCTTCCACCAGCATGCGGGCGCCGGGCCGGCGGTAGGAGGAGCCTTCCACGTGCACCACGGTGGCCAGGGCCGTTTGGCGGCCGTGGCGCTGCGCTTCGCGGAAGGCCCCGAGGATGTCCTTGATTTCCTTCGACATTAGTCTTCCATTAATTTGTCCAGGGTGATGGGCAGGGAGCGGATGCGCTTGCCGGTGGCGTTGAACACCGCGTTGGCAATGGCCGGGGCCATCCCGATCAGCGCAATTTCACCAATGCCCTTGGAACCCATCGGGTTGATATAGGGATCTTTCTGGTTCACGAAATAGACATCCACCTTCGGGATGTCGGCATTGACCGGTACGTGGTAGTCCGCCAGGTTGTTGTTAATGGGCCTTCCGAAACGGTGATCGATCAACATGTCTTCCATCAGGGCCATGCCGATGCCGCCCACCGCACCGCCGATCATCTGGCTTTCGGCCGTTTTCGGGCTGACGATGGTGCCGGCGTCCGCACAGGACACGACGTGGTCGATCTTAATCCTTCCTGTAGGTAGGTGCACCCGCAGCTTGACAAAGTGCACCGAGAAGGAATACATGGAGAAGGGCTGGCGCTTGCCCGACGATTCTTTGGTCATTTCCAGGGAGGGCAGGCCGGCTTGCCGGAACAGCTCGTCGTAGGTGAGCCTGACCGAGGGATTGGCCTTCAGCGAAAGCCCGCCTTCCGAGAACTGTAAATCTTCCGCTTTCAGTTCGTGCACGGTGGTGGTATGGAAGGAAGGACTTTTGGCCGCCAGGGTCGCCAGTTGTTCCTTCAGGGCGGAGCAGACGTCGTGCACGGCCGAACCGACCGTGGAGGTAACCGTGGAGCCTCCCTGCATGGGGCCCGGCGGAAAGCCGGTGCTGCCCATTTGCACCTTGATGTTATTGGGCGACAGGCCCATCACTTCGGAGGCGACGGCCGTCATCATGGTGGCGGTGCCCGGGCCCATATCGTTGACGGAGCATTGCAGCAGCAATTTCCCGCCGGCCTGCAGGCTGGCTTTCACCGTGGCCGATCCACGGGAAGCACCAAACGAACCCGTGCCCATGCCATAGCCGATCATCCAGTCGCCGTCCTTCAGGGACCGGGGCTGCAGTTTGCGCTCTTTCCAGCCGATAAGCTCCGCTCCGTGCTGGTAGCATTCTTTCAAATACTTGCTGGACCAGGGCAGCTTCCGTTCCGGGTCGGTATCGGCATGGTTGCGCAAACGCAGTTCCAGGGGATCGAGCTGCAGCGCATGCGCCAGTTCGTCCATGGCGGATTCCAGGGCAAAGCTGCCCGTGGCCTCGCCGGGACCCCGCATCCAGATAGGCGTACACACGTTCAGGGGCACCAGCCGGTAGCGGGTGGTCACGTTGGGGCAGGCATACAAAAACCGGGAGATATTCACGGTGGCTTCGGTAAATTCCTCGTAGGAAGAGGTGCCGGCCGTGGCTTCGTGGGTCAGCCCGGTCAGTTTGCCGTCGGCGGTGGCGCCCAGCCCGATTTTCTGGTGGGTGGCGGGGCGGTGGCCGACGTTGGTGAACATCTGCTCGCGGTGCAGCATCAGCTTCAGCGGCCTGCCCACTTTCTGGGCGCCCATGATGGCGGCAATTTCATAAGGCCAGGTCCGCAGTCCCATGCCGAAAGCGCCGCCGACATGCTCGGCATTGACGGTAATGTTTTCCAGCGGGATTTTGAAGGCGTCGCGAATGGAGCGCTGGGTGGCCTGTACGCCCTGGGTTTTGGTGGACACCGTTACTTTATCGACCCCTTCCCAGCGGGCCATGATGCTGCCCGGCTCCATGGGGTTGTGCACCTCCACGGGGTGGTAATATTCCTGCTCGATCTTTACGGGAGCGTTTTTGTAAGCGTCCGCTTCGCCCCGGGTGTAATCTTCAAACCGGGGCCCGGTGGGGATCTTCGCCTGGTCACGGTTCGCTTCCAGGTCGGTCTGGTGCGGGGCTTTTTCGTATTGCGCTTTTACCAGCTTAGCCGCATGCAGCACCCGTTCGTAGGTGTCGGCAATGACCAGGGCAATGGGCTGGTCGTAATAGAAAATTTCGTCGTTGTAAAAGATGCGCAGCGGTTGGCCGCTAGTGGGCGGCTTCGCGGGGTCTTTGCCCGTTTGGTAGCCGGGGATCTTGGGCGCATTCAGGTGGGTAAGGACGGCCAGCACGCCGGGGGCCCGTTCGGCGCTCCGGGTATCGATGCTGCGGATCCGGCCTTTGGAGATGGTGCTGCCCACCAGGAAGCCATAAGCGGTCTGCGGCAGCTTTTGATCCGCCGCATAGGCGGCGGCGCCGGTGACTTTGGCTTTGCCGTCCACCCGGTTTATGGGATCGGTGGCCTGGGCGCTGAAGAAAAAATTCTTTTCCATAAAAAATTCTATTTTATTCCCGCAGCCGTTTTCAGGGCTTCCACCAGGGTGTTGGGAGCTAATTTCAATTTAAAGTTGTTGTATCCATAGCCTTTGGCGTCCCGCACTGCAATTGCTGCGGCCTGGCGGAAAACGGCTTCCGATGCCGTTTTTCCTTTTAAAAACTGCTCCGCCTCGGTCAGCCGCCAGGGTTTGTGCGCCACTCCGCCCATCGCCAGCCGCGCTTCGTTGATGGTCGTGCCTTGCAGGTCCAGGGCGGCCGCCACGGATACCAGGGCAAAGGCGTAGGAGGTGCGGTCGCGGACCTTTAAATAGTGGACGTGCTCCCCGAAGGCGTTGTCGGGCAGTTCCACCCCTACGATCAGTTCGCCCCTTTCCAGATTATGGTCCTTTTGCGGGGTATTGCCCGGCAGGCGGTGAAAATTTTGGAAAGGGATGCGCCGGCTGCCTTTGGGGCCGGTGACGAGCACGGTAGCGTCCAGCGCCACCAGGGCGATGCACATGTCGCTGGGATGCACCGCAATGCAGCTGTCCGACGCCCCGAAGATGGCGTGCATCCGGTTAAACCCTTTGAGGGCGCCGCAGCCCGTTCCCGGCTGCCGCTTGTTGCACGGCAGGTCGGTGTTGTAAAAATAGGGGCAGCGGGTGCGCTGCATCATGTTGCCGCCCACGGTGGCCATGTTGCGGATCTGCTGCGAGGCGCCGGCTTTCAGCGCCAGCGACAGCAGGGGCTGCTCGCGAAGCACGAGGGCGTTTTCGGCTACCTCGCTGTTGCGCGCCAGCGCGCCGATATGCAGCAGCTTTGCTGCTTTTTTTATTTCATTTAATGGCACGCGGTTGATGTCCACCAGCTTCTGGGGCGCCAGCACGCCTTTCTTCATCAGGTCGACCAGGTTGGTGCCGCCGGCGATCCATTGCGCGCTGCTGTCCTTGCCCAGGGCCTCCACGGCCGCCTTGGGGGTCGTCACCCGTATGTAGTCAAAATGGATCATGCTTTTTTTCCTCCTGCTTTTACTTCCGAGATGGCTTTGACGATGTTGGGATAAGCGCCGCAGCGGCAGATGTTGCCGCTCATATATTCGCGGATCTCTTCCTCCGAGTTCGCATGTCCTTCGCGGATACAGGCCACGGCCGACATGATCTGCCCCGGTGTGCAATAGCCGCACTGGAACCCGTCGTGTTTGATAAAGGCTTCCTGCATCGGGTGCAGTTGGTCGCCCTGGGCGAGGCCCTCGATGGTGGTGACCTTTTTCCCTTCCTGCATCACCGCCAGCGACAGGCAGGAAAGCACCCTCGTGCCGTCGACATGCACGGTACAGGCGCCGCACTGGCCGTGGTCGCATCCTTTCTTGGTGCCGGTTAGCGCCAGCTGCTCGCGCAGCAGGTCGAGCAGGGTCACGCGGGGCTCGATGGACAATTGGTGGGGAACGCCGTTGATCTGGAGGGACAGGGGCACCTTTTCAAAATAGGCGGCCGCTTTTTCATCCCAGTCCGACGCGGCGGCCTTCGCCAGGTAAGGCGGCGTAACGGCCAGGGCGGCCAGCAGGGAAGACTGTTTTAAAAAATCCCGCCTCCCCCTGTTGGGGCAGGGCGCTTCTGGTCGGGGGGTATGCGATTGCTCCTGGTCCATAATTGCCTATAGTTTTAGTGGCTGAATTTACTGAACTGTTGTGTCTGAAAAAAAGGGTCCTTACGAAAATAAGCACGTCTTCATACGCAGCTTTAAGCATTTCAAACTAATTGTTATGAATTTCAAACCATTGTCTGTCCCTGCCGGCGACTTTTTGAAAAAGCTGTAGGCGCCGGCAACCGGCGCCTACAGCTTTTTCAAAAATCTCCCTTGTTATTTCTCTACGATCAGCCGAAGGGTTTTGCTGCCCCCGGCGGTTTGCAGGCGCAGCAGGTACACGCCTGCAGGGAGGCGGGAGGCATCGATGCCCACGGCCTGTGCCTGGCCGGCTGGGGCCCGTCCGCTTTTCACCTCTTTCAGCCGGGTGCCCCGGGCATCATACAGCACCAGGTGGTAGGCCGCCTCCTGGGGCAGGCGGAAGCGCACCGTGGCCGTGGCCGCCACCGGGTTGGGAAACAGTTCCAGCGTGGCCGCCCATCCCCCGGAAGGGATTTCCGATTTCGCGGTAGTCCCCGACAACTCCTGCGCTGGCGGTGCCGCCGTAAGGGCGGGCAGGGCTTGTCCTTCTTCATCACGGGCGATCACGCCGACCGCCTGCTTGGGGTCGGGGTCCTGGTTGGTGGCCAGGATCACCACTTCGCCGGTAGTGGGCTGGTGAGTGGTGGTGGCTTCGTTGAATAGGAAGGGACCGCTGATCAGGGTTTTGGGGGCACCAAAGGCAATGGAGGCCGTGGAGGTTTCGCGGTAGACGATATCCCCGCCGGTCTCCATGGTGCAGTACACCACCTTCAGCTTGCCGGTGGCTTCATTGAGCACCACCACGCCGCGGGTGCCCTCCACCGAGGTTACCGGGTGAAAGCTCCAGCCGGCGGCCGGCCGGCGCACCAGCAGCGACAGCTTGGGGTATCCCGGCGTGTCGTAGGAGGTTTTCACCGCGCAGTAGAGGGTGCCGTCGCTGGCACAGAGCACGTTCAGATGGTCATCGGCGAAGCCGTGGCCCCTTGCCTGGGCCGAGGCGGCGGCGGGTGCTTCGTCGGCCGACCAGTTGCGGGGATCATCGCCATCCTGGTGTACGCGGAAGCCAAAGCGCTGGCTGTTCTGGTTGGACCAGAGCAGGCCCACGCCGCCCGGCACCGGGGTAAGGGCGCAGATGTCGTCGTCCAGGATGCCCTCCGCGATGCGGATGGTGTCGCTCCAGCGGGTATAAGGGGCGTCGCTCCAGCGCACGTTCACGTCCGTTTTGGCCGGCGCGGCGATCCACATGCGGCCGGTGCCGTCCACCGCCAGGGTAGCGGTTTCGGCGCCCGAGCCGAAGGGCACCTCCACGGCCGACGGCCGCTGGCTCCAGCGTTTATAGGTTCCCAGGGTCTCGTCGAATTCTACCGACACCAGGTACGAGTCTTCTTCGGGCTCGAACAGCAGGATATGGGTGACGTTGCCCACCACGCGGCAGTCGGCATGGACCTCCTCCACTTCCGACAGCAGCAGCACCTCGGTCCAGGCGGTGCCGTCGAGGCGGAACAGTTTGGTGCCCCCGGGAGTGGCCAGCACGCTCCACCACTTGCCCGCGTAGGTCCATACCTTGCCCTGGGGTTTTTCGCCGGTATTTTTTTCAATGGTCACGGGCGCCAGGTCGGTCACGGAGGCAAAGCGGCCTTCGGTGGGTTGCTGGAAGCTGTAGGTTTCGCCGCCGGTAAAGCCGCTAGAGAGGAACAGCCCGTCGCTGTCCTTGATGTCCGTTTGCTGGTCTTTCAGGTCCAGGCGCAGGGTGCCGTTGCCGGCAATGGCACGAACGGTCACGTCGTAGGTGGTGCCCGCGGTGCCCACGGCAGCTACGGTGGTCAAGGTGCTGCTGGCCATGACGGTGTTGCTGAGCGCTGCCAGCGTTCCGCGTACCTCCCCGCTGAGGGTGGTGGTATAAAAGTCGGAAGCGTCCACGTTCCGCACTTTTTCGGAAAACACCACCCGGAAGGTAACTTCCGGCTCCCCGGTGGTTTCGGACAGGGGCGACTGCCGGCTGATGCTGACCACCGCCGGCGGCGGGTCCATGATGTAGCGCTGGCCGGCGGTAAAGCCGCCCTCCAGGAGGTTGCCGGCGCTGTCGGCAATGCCTGTGCCCGCGGGGTTCAGATCCAGGCGCAGGGTCACGAACGTGGAGATGTCCGTCAGCGTTACCTCCCAGGAAGTGCCGGTGCTGTCCGCCGCTACCACCGCGTCCGGGGCCAGCCTGCCGCTGGGCGTGCCGCTGAGGGGCGTAAGGGTAAAATCAGAGGGGTCGACCCCGGTTACCGCTTCGGAGAAGGTGACGCGGTAGGTGGCCGCACCGCCATCGGCCTTTTCCTGGTAGGGTTTCAGCCGGCTGATGGCGGTCGCTACCGGGGCGGTATAGTCGAAGCGATAGGTTTCCCCCTGGGTAAAGCCGGTAGTGGCTTCGTTGCCCAGCAGGTCGGAGATGCCCGTGCCGCTGCCCGACAGGTCGAGCCGCAGGCTGCCGGTGCCCCCAATGCCGTTGACGGCAACGTCAAAGGTGGTGCCCTCGCTGCCCACTGCCTGCACGCCTTCCGGCGCCACCGTTCCCGTAGTGGTGCCCGAAACGGTCGTGAGCAAAAAGTCTGAAGGGTCCACCCCGGTTACGGCCTCGGCAAAGACCACGCGGTAGACCACCTCCGAGCCATTCGAGGCCGGCGCAGCGGGCGACAGGCGGTGGATGCCGGCGACCAAGGGCCCCGACTTGTCGATCGTATAGGTTTCGCTGCCGGAAAGGTCCCTGGGGGCGCCTTCCGTGCTGCCGTTGCTGCCTGCTCCAGGGGCGCTGCCGGCCGCATCGGTAATGCCCGTGCCGCCGCTCTTCAGTTCCAGCCGCACCACGCCCGTGCCCCCAATGCCCGTTACCGTTACGTCATAAACAGTACCGGCAGCATCTGCCGGGGCCACCGTTTCCACCACGCCCCCGGGCGTGCCGCTCAGGGCCGAAAGGACAAAGGAGGAGGCGTCCACGCCGGTGACCCATTCGGAGAAAGTCACCCGGAAGGTCACCCGGTCCGCGCTGGTGCGCTCCGTTGCGGGCAGCAGGCGGTGGCTGCTGACCAGGACGGGAGGGGGGTCTACCTTGTAGGAAGCGCCCGCTGCATAGCCTTGGGCCAGGCGGTTGCCCGCGGCATCAGCCAGGCCGGCGCCGGGGCGTACGTCCAGACGGAGGGAAGCGTTTTGGGTCAGGCCGACCACCCGTACGTCGTAGGTGGTGCCTTCCGTGCCCACTGCCGTCACGGCATCCGCCGCCAGCCGTCCGCTGAGGGGGCCGCTGAGGGCGGTGAGCTGGAAGTCGGCGGGCGCTACGCCCAAAACCTTTTCCGAAAAGGTAACCCGCCACACGAGGGAGGAGGCAAAGGCCCCCTCCGCCAGGGGTTCCAGCCGCTCCACGCCCACTACGGCCGGCGGGGCCTGGTCTACCGTATAGGCCTGGCCGGCGGTAAAACCTTCGCCCAGGTTGTTGCCGGCATTGTCGCGGATGCTGGTGCCGCCGGGTAGGTCGAGGCGCAGGGAGCCCGTGCCGCTGACCGACCGGACCCGGACGTCATAGGTGGTGCCGGCCGTCCCCACGGGGGCTACGGCCCCGTCGGCCAGGGTGCCGGTGGCGGAACCGCCCTGTAGGGAAAAGCAGGCGGGAGTGACTTCGGTGACCGGCTTGGAAAAAGTCACCCGCCAGGTCAGTTCGGTGGCATGGGTGGCGGCTGCGGCGGGCAGTTGCCGGTTCACGCTCACCACCACGGGTACCAGGGGGTCCCGGGTATAGCTTTCCCCGGTGGAAAAGCCCCCGCTGAGGGAATTGCCGGCTAGATCGGTAATGCCGGTGCTGCTGCCGCTTTTCACCTTGAGGCGCAACTGACCCTGTCCCGCCAGGTCGCTGACGCGGACGGCATAGGTCGAGCCGTCCGTGCCTATGGAGGTGACGGCATCGGCCGCCAGGACCCCTGTGACATTGCCGCTGAGGGTGCTCAGGGAAAAGTCGGCCGCATCCACGCCTTTCACGCCCTCATTAAAAGTGGTGCGGAACACCACGGAGGCGGCATTGGTGCCGGCAGCGGCGGGCAGGTAGCGTTCGACGGCGGCCACCAGGGGCTTGGTCTTGTCCACCCGGTAGGCCTGGCCCGCACTGTAGCCGCCGCAGGGATTGCCCGCGGCATCCACGATGCCGGTTTCGCTATCCTTCAGGTCCAGGCGCAACTGGCCGTTGCCGCTGACGGAGCTGACCTTCACTTCATAGGTGGTGCGGCGGTCGTCCACGGCATCCACATCGCCCGATTCAATGATCCCCGTGGCGGTGCCGTTGAGGGAGACGACGCTGAAGTCGTCCACGCCCACCCCTTTCACTTTTTCGGAAAACACCACCAGGAATTTCAGGGAGGAGGACTTGGTCACTTCGGCTGCGGTTGGCAGGCGGGAGATGCTGACGACGTAGGGGAAGGCTACGTCGACCGTATAGGCCTGGCCGGAAGTATAGCCACCGCTGAAGGCAATGCCGTTCACATCGGTAATGCCGGTGCCCCCGCTGTTCACGTCCAGCCGCAGGGTACCGGCGCCCGTAAGGGAGCTCACCGCCACGTCGAACGTCCGGCCGTCCGGGGCCGGTGTAACCGTACTGATGGTGCCGCCCGGATTGCCGGAGGCAGGGGTCAGGGTAAAGTCGCCGGCGTCCACGCCGGTGACGGCTTCCGAAAACGTCAGGCGGAAGGCCAGCGCGGCCGCCTTGCCGGGGGAGGGGGGCGTGGCTATGGGGACGGAGCTGAGCACTTTGGGCGCGGTGGTATCGGGGGCGGCCAGCAGCCGCAGGTCAAAGGCCAGGTCGGCGGGGCTGGCGGGGCTTTGGTGCACTTCCACCGCCAGCAGGTTTTCGCCCGGTACCAGCAGGTTTTTGCGGATGGTAAAGCTCTTGCTGCCGTTATAGGCCGCGGAAGCAGGCGTGGCAAAGCTGATGGTACCCGAGGGCAGGTATTTGCGATACACCTCCACGCCGTTCACATACACCACCAGCCCGTCGTTGAAGGCTGCCTTGGCGCTCAGGTCATCCAGCAGGGAGGGGTTGTCCAGGAAAAAGGTTTTGCGGAAGTAGGTGGTCGGGTTTTTCCGGCTGGAATCCGTGCCGGTGGTGGTGCCCAGGCCGCTCAGGCCGTATCCCAGCTTGCCGGTTCCGGTGCTCCAGTCGGCGTCGCTGTAGGCCGGGGAGCGCCAGGCGGTACCTTGGTCGGTACCGTCATCGAGGTATTTCCAGGAACTTTTGTATGGGATAAGGGTTACCTGGGCCTGGAGGGAAAGGGAGAAGAGCAGAAAGGAAAGAATAAAGTAGAGGCGTCCATTCATGAGGTTTGCGGTTTTGGATAATGGTTAATGGAAGGGAGGGCCGGGGCCCCGAAAGAACAGGAAATAAAGCAGGAAGACCTGTCGGGACGGGATTACAGCTGGAGCTGCGGTGCGCGCAGGCTCCGGACCGGCAAGGGGCGGGGTGGGACAGTGGTTTTTTTCATAGATGTCCTGATTTTGGATTATTGGAAAGGAGCCGGGGCGCTCCGGGTGGGGGTGCACGGGAGATCCATGTCCGCCGTGGTGGCCCTGGTTGCCTGCAGTGCAGCCGGGCTAAACCTCATCCGGAAAATGCCCCGTTGAGCTGTATAAAAAAAGCATGCCTGCTGAGCTGACGGGCATGCCAGGCCGTATCCAGGCTGATTTCCCCAATTACGCCTCCCTGCCAGGGGGAGGCGGGGCCGGAAGGTGGAAAAAAGGAAACAAACCGTTGAGCTATAGGGAGATTTTCCAGCGGTGCAGGCTTTATTGGCTGCATCGTCAAATTTAGCCGCTTGCGGCCTTCGCGGCCCTTACGGCTATAAATGGCCCACGCTGTCCGAATTGCACTTCAAACTGTTTCAAACGAAATTTTCCGAAGCTCAAAATGCTGCCGCAGATATTGCGGCAACGGCCAAGTGCTTTTGGGAATTAAACCGGCTGGGCGTCATTACCTCCATAGCGGCCCTATAGATTTCCGAACCCGAAGGCGGTTCGATTACTTTTGCCGCTAAATTTCTTTTTTCACGATGACTTCCTGGTCGTCGGATTTAAAGGCAACAAAACCCATCTTTTCAACAAGCCGTAAAGCTTTCGTATTTCCTGCTTTTGTTGTGGCCAATAGTGTTTTTATACTTAATTGCTGTTTTGCAAGTCCTGTAACATTCTGCAATTCCTGAACAGTTTACTGCTTCAAAAAAAATCCCCTGCCGAAGCAGGGGAAATGTATAAAGCTTCTGTATTTATTCAGGTCCGGTCACGGAGGCCGCTGGATTTTCAGCCCCGGGATGTTATGGCACCTACCGTCCTCCTTACTTTCTCACCAGCAACTTCAGGGTTTGGGAGCCATCGTTGGTATCGATGCGAACCAGGTACATGCCGGCCGGCAGCCCGGTGCCGTCGACCGTACAGAGGGTTTGGCGGCCGGCAGGCGCTTGCCCCCACTTCAGCACCCGGAGCTTTTGGCCCTTGCTGTCGTACAGCGAAACGGTATAGGTGCTGGCGGCAGCAAAGGTGTAGGAGAGGGTCGTGCTCGTGGACAGGGGGTTGGGGGAAGCCACCAGGGCCCCGCTGCCAGCCGAAAGGGCGGCCGGGCTTTCGGTGCTGGTCTCGGTAAGGGCACCATTTGCGGCAGCACCGGTGGTGCCGCTGCCGTCCACGCCCCGGACCGACACGGCCTGCAATGTGTCCTCCATGCTGGTGGCCAGTACCACGATGTCCGAGCTGTAGGCCTGGTGGGTGCTGGTGCAGTAATTAATCAGGTAGTTGCCGGCCATAAGGGTAATCGGAGGGCCGAAAGAGATGGGCGAAAGAGCGGATTCGCGGTACAGCACATCGCCGCCGTTTTCCAGGGAGCTGAAGACCACTTTTATTTTCCCCTGCGCTTCGTTGAGCAGTACGATCGGCCGGGTGCCTTCGTTGGCCGTTACGGGGTACAGGTTGTCCCATACACCGTTGGGCCGCCGCACCAGCAGCGAAACCTTGGGATAGCCGGGCGAGTCGTAAGAGGTCTTAACGGCGCAGTACAGGGTGCCGTCCGAAGCCGGCAGCAGGTTCATGTGGTCGTCGGCCATGCCGCCTTTTTTGGCCAGGGCCGACTGCGCAGCCGGCAGTTCGTCCACCGTCCAGAGAGCGGGATCGGTCCCGTTGGTATGGGTGCGGAAGCCAAAGCGCTGGGTGAGCTGGTTGGACCACATCACGCCGATCTTGCCGGGCAGGGTAGTGACGGCGCAAATGTCGTCCGTGCCAATACCGGTGGCGATCACTACAGGAGCGCTCCAGGTAGTATAAGGCGAATCGCTCCAGCGCATATTGATCTCGCTGGTGCCGTCCGAGGCGATCCACATCCGCCCGTTGCCGTCCAGGGTCATGGTGGCCGTTTCGGTATCTTCCTCGAAAACGATCGTCATATTCTGGCTTCTCTTGCTCCACAACTTGTATTTCCCGGTAACCGGGTCGTATTCCAGCGATACCAGGTAGGAGTTGCTGCTGCCGCCGCGAAACAGCAGCATATGCACCACGCTGCCCACCACCTGCACATCGGCCTTGGCGTTTTTGGAACTTGCCACCCGTATGATCTCGGTCCAGCTGGCGCCGTCGAGGCGGTAGACTTTGGTGCCTTCGTAGGTGGAAAGCACCGTCCACCATTTGCCGGCATAGCTCCATACTTTGGATTGCGGCTTCTGGCCGGTATGGCTGGCGATGGGCAGGGGAGCGATGTCATTGAACGAGGTAAAGCCGCTGCCGGTATTGGGGTCCCCGCCCGGGGAAGAAGGCAGGCCGGAGGTGGGTATTTTTTGGAGGATATAGGTTTGGCCGCCGGTATAGCCGGCAGCGAGGGCATTGCCGGCCGCATCCTTGATGCCCGTGCCGGTGGCATGGAGGTCCAGGCGCAGGGCGCCGGTGCCGGCGATGGCCCGCACCGATACATCGTAGGTGGTGCCCGAGGTGCCTACCGGCTGTACGGATTCCGTGCCTTCGGTGCCCACGGGTTCCAGGGCCAGCAGGGCCAGGGTGCCCCGTACATTACCATTCAGGCCGGTAGCGGTAAAATCGGAGCCGTCCACGCCCGTAACTTTTTCGGAAAAGACCACGCGGTAGGTGACCGACGTGCCGTAAGCCGTATCATTCGTGGGATTTTGCCGGGTGATGCTGAGGACCCTGGGCGGTATGCTGTCGGTAGTTTGGGCGGAGGCGCCGAAAGAAAAGAGCAGAAGAATACAAAGGGCAATGAAAGTAGTGTTTTTCATGGTTATTGAATTTTCGATGCATGAAGGGTTTCCTGCCTGGCTGCAGGCAATAAGTTAGCGTCCAGGGTGTTGCGGAAATTTGTTTCGACGGGTTACGGTATTTTCAACCTTCGGCAAGCAGCCGGAAGGTTTCGGTTGGATGATCATCACTGTTGAGGCGCTCGGAGGATGAGGTAAAAAAAGTATGCCTGTGGTTCCGTCCGGTTGCAGCACGGCCGTTTCGCTTCACTCTTCACAGTTATCGCCCCATTTTGTACTTTGTAATGCATTCTCCTGGTGTATTTTGGGAAGAGAATGCGATGGATTCCCCAAAAAAGTGGGGTTGGTTCCTAAGGGGCGTCTTTAGAAGCAGGGAGTGCCCCTCTTTATTGCTAAAAGGATTTGGGAGAGTTACGTTTAATGGATTACGTGCTGTTTCTCAACTGGGAAAAATTTGTTCAACCTGATTTTTGACCAATTAGACTATAATTTGAACCTCCTTTCCTGCCAGGCGGAATAGGTTTACATTCCATTTAAAAATCTGTCAGTTAATGGGAAAATTAGTGAATGTAGTAATAGGGGTTCTCTTTATCGCCCTTGTTGGTTTCAAGAAAGAAAAAACCGGGGGCGGGAAGATCGATGTCGCCCATGTGCCTTCGAAAGGTTTTTACAGCGCCCGGCCGGCCCGGAACTGGGAGGAATCGTTGGTCAGTGGGAACGGCACCATGGGGGCGATGGTGTCCGGCCATGTGGCGCATGACTCGATTACGTTTAACCAAACCCAATTATTCCTGCCTTTTCACCAGCCGCTCCTGCCACCCAGCCAAGGCAAACACCTGGAAGAAATCCGGGCGCTGCTGCTGGCGGGAAAATACCAGGAGGCGTCCCAGTATGTGGTGGACCTGGCCAAAACAGAAGGATACAACGGCAAACACTCCAGCGATCCTTATATTCCCGCCTTCCGGCTGGAGGTGGTCCATGACGCCGCCGCCGCAATCAAAAGCTACGCACGGACAACCGATTTTCAAAGCGGGGAAGTAACGGTCAAATGGGAAGAGCAAAACGGCACTTTCAGCCGGCAGCTCTTTATTTCCCGTCCCGATAATTTAATCGTTATGCGCCTCCGGGCCAATGAACGCGGCACCATCAACACTACCTTAAGTCTTTCCCGGATCCTGACCGCCGATCCCAAACGGATCCAGAAGTTGAACATCAGCCCGAACCTGGGCATCGACCGGGTGGCGGCAGCCGCCGAAAAAGGGCGGCTATCGTTCCGGGCCTGGTACGCGAAAACCTGGGAAGGGAATTTCCAGGGGTATGAAGGCGTGCTGCGGGTGGTGCATTCGGGAGGTAGCTATACGACCCAGGGCGACAAAATGATCCTTCGTAATGCCGACGAGGTGCTGCTGATCGGCAGGATCCAACCGAGCATGGATATGAACGTATCACAGGTGGCCACCCTGGCGGCCGCCCTCCAGACCTACGCCCCGGACTATGACCAGCTGCTGGCGCGCCACCGGACCGTTCACCAGGCTTTATTTGACCGGGTGTCCCTGGATTTGGATGCTGCTCCGGCCGACCGCCGGAAATCCTCCGAGGATTTACTGCAGATGGGCGGTGCCAACAAGGCGCTGATCGAGCGGATCTTTAATGCCGCCCGCTACAACATCCTGAGCGCCACCGGCATGAACCCGCCCAAGCTCCAGGGGATCTGGGGCGCCACCATGACGCCGCCCTGGGCGAGCGATTATACCACCAATGGCAACCTGCCCGTCGCCATCTCCCACTACCTGCAGGCCAACACGCCGGAGCTGCTCCTGCCCCTGTTCGACAAGCTGGAATCGATGATGGAGGATTTCCAAACAAATGCCCGGGTGCTGTACAACTGCCGGGGCATCCATATTCCCTCCCATATCGCCACCCGCGGCTTCGACAACGAATTCGATGCGACCTGGCCGATGACGTTCTGGACCGCCGGCGCCCCCTGGTATGCCCTGTTTTATTACGACTACTACCTGTACACCCGGGATAAAAAGTTTTTGCGCGAACGGGCACTGCCCTTCATGAAAGAAGCCGAAATTTTCTATGAGGATTTTCTAAAAGAGGGCCCGGACGGGAACTATATCTTCTGTCCTTCCTATTCGCCGGAAAATAACCCGGCCAATGGCAAAAGCCAGGCCTGCATCAATGCCACGATGGACATCATGGCCGCCAAAGCCTTGTTCCGGGCGATCATCCGTTCCAGCAAGATCCTGGGTGTACACCAGGAAAAGATCCCGAAGTGGGAAGCAATGTTGCGCAAAATGCCCCCTTACAAGGTGAACGAGAAGGGCGAACTCCGTGAATGGTTATGGGACGGCTTGCAGGACAACCACAACCACCGCCATGCTTCCCACCTGTTCGGATTGTATGACCTGCATGATCCCGAGATCATGGGCAACCCCGAACTGGTCCGGGGCGCCAAACAGGTGATCGACCGGCGGATGGAGATCCGGCGCAAAGACAACGGGGGCGTCATGGCCTTCGGCATGATGCACCTGGCCTTTTCGGCTGCGGCGCTCCGGGAGGCCGAAACCGCCACCGACATCCTGACCTGGCTGGGAAACAGTTACTGGAACAACAACATGGTATCCACCCATGACCCCAAAAATATCTTCAATGTCGATATCAGCGGGGGCTACCCTTCCCTGGTCATGAAGATGCTGGCCTATGCCGACCTGGGCGAAGTGTCCCTGCTGCCTTGTTTGCCCTACGCATGGACGAAGGGCGCTATTAAAGGAATGGCGTTGCGGGGCGGTATCCTCGTGGACGCATTGACCTGGAACGGGACTGCCGGGCAGGTTACCCTGACCTCGAAGATCGACCAGGTCATTCACCTGGAGGTTAAGGGGCAGGATAAAGGGAGCGTCCGGTTGCAGGCCGGAAAGCCGGAAAATATAAAATGGAAATAAAGCCAATATATAAAAAATTGGTTTTTATATATAATTATGAGCGTGGTGAAAAAGTGAACCAAAAATGTCAATTTTTGAACCCCTTCTATAGCAGGTTTTTCTACATTAAATTTTTAACCGGTGCGGCTCTGCGGAGCGTGCCGGTCTTTTTTTCCTAACGATAAACAGTGCACATGAAACGATTCCTTGCTTTGTTCCTGATGGCCTTTTGCCTGGCGGCCACCTCCTGGGGCCAGGGCCGGCAAATTACCGGCAGCGTGGTAGATGACAGCTCCAGTACCGGGCTGTCCGATGTTTCCGTAACGATTAAAGGGGCTACTGCCGGCACCCGGACCGACGATCGGGGCGCCTTTACGCTGACCATACCCGGCACTGCCGGCCGGGTGGACCTGGTCATTTCTTCCGTCGGTTACCTGGCCCAGACCGTAGGGGCCGAAGTAGGCAAAAAGCTGTCCGTACGCCTGCGCAAAGAGGCCAGCTCGCTGAATGAAGTGGTGGTGGTCGGCTACGGAACCGTCCGTAAAAAAGACCTGACCGGCTCGGTGGTTTCCGTAAAAGGGGAGGAGCTGAAAAAAGTGCCCACCACCAACGTGCTCGATGCCGCCCAGGGCAAGATCGCCGGGGCCGACATCACCCGCAGCAGCGGCCAGGCCGGTGCCGGGGTCTCCATCCGCGTCCGCGGCAACCGCTCCATCGGGGGCAACAACGCCCCCCTGTTCATCGTGGACGGGATCCAGTACAGCAATATCGAGGATATCAACCCCAATGATATCGAATCCATGGAAGTGCTGAAGGACGCCTCTTCGACGGCCATCTACGGCTCCCGGGGCGCCAACGGGGTGATCCTGATCACCACCAAAAAGGGCGCCAGCGGCCGCGCCAGCGTTACCTTCAACTCGTATGGCGGCGTTTCCCAGGTAACGCTCTATCCCAAAGCCATGAACCTCGACGAGTTCGTCGCCTTCCGCCGCGAGGCGTACCGGGCAGCCGGCAGCCCCACCGACGACGCCACCGTCTTTGCCAACCCCGCCGAGCGCAACGCCGTGCAAAAGCGGATCTGGACCGACTACCAGGACGCCCTGATCCATAACGGGGCGCAGCAGGATTACCAGCTGGGACTGAGCGCCGGCACCGACAAGCTGAAGGCCTATGTTTCCGGCGACTACTTCAACGAACAGGGTATTTTGAAAAATGACTGGCTCAAACGCTATACCGGCCGCCTGAACGTGGACTATACCATCAGCCGCCAGCTGAAGGTGGGCATGCAAAGCCAGCTCACCTATTACGACCAGAGCATCCGCCGCGACCCGCTCAACCAGGCCAACAAGGTGAGCCCCCTGGGATCCATATACGATTCCACCGGCGCCTTCAACTTCCTGCTGCTCGACGCGCAAACGCCCCACCCGCTGGCCGACGAGCAACCCAACGTTTATAAAAATTCCCTGGTCACCACCCGCACCCTGACCAACGCCTACATCGAGGTGCAGCCCCTGCCCGGCCTGACGGCCCGCTCTACCCTGGGCATCAGCCTTTCGTCCGCACGCAACGGCATCTACGCCTCGCCCCAGTCCATCGACCGGTCGCTTTCCGGCAAGTCGCAGGCTACTTACAATACGTCTAATTTGAAGAACATCAACTGGGAGAACGTGCTGACCTACCAGAAAACCTTTGCCGACCATTCGCTGACCCTGACCGGTGTGGCCAGCCGCTTGAGCAATTATTCCGAAGAATCGTCGGCCTCGGGCGTCAACCAGCTGCTGTCCTCGCAGCAGTTCTACAACCTGTCGGGCAATACCGAGGAGATCAAGATCTCGTCCAACTATGCCAAAAGCGACCTGGTATCCTTTGCCGGTAGGTTGAACTACGGCTATAAGGGTCGCTACCTGCTGAACCTGACCGCCCGCCAGGACGGCTCCTCCAAGCTGGCTGAAGGCAACAAATGGACCTTCTTCCCTTCGGCGGCCGTGGCCTGGCGCCTCAGCGACGAGCACTTCATGAAGGACGTGCCCCTGCTGAGCGACCTGAAGCTGCGGGCCAGCTACGGTATCGCCGGCAACGATCCTTCCGGGCCCTACGTGACCCAGAGCAACCTGGCCCGCATCGCCTTCGGCTACGACGAAGCCCCCGCCCCGGCCTATACCTTTTCGCGCCAGGTGGGCAATGCCGCCCTGTCGTGGGAGCTGACCGCCACCAAAAACTTCGGCCTCGACCTGGGCCTGTTCCAGGGCCGGGCCACTGCCACGGTGGACGTGTACGACAGCCGCACCAAGGACCTGCTGCTTACCCGGGGCCTGCCACCCACCACGGGGGTGACTACCGTGTTCCAGAACATCGGCAAGACCCGCAACCGCGGCGTGGAAGTGACCCTGGGCACCACCAACATCTCCAGCGCCCGGCTGACCTGGAGCTCCAACGTCACCTTTACCCGCAACCGCGAAGAGATCGTGGAGCTGGCTTCGGGCAGCACCAGCGACATCGGCAACCTGTGGTTCGTGGGCCAGCCCATCCAGGTTTATTACGATTATGAAAAGGTCGGCATCTGGCAGACCGCCGATGCCCAGAAGGCTGCAGGCATGCTGCCCGCCCAGAAGCCCGGCGACATCCAGGTGAAGGACCAGAACAACGACGGCAAGATCGACTCGCAGAACGACCGGGTGATCCTGGGCAACCCCCGTCCCAAATGGAGCGGCGGCCTGGACAACAACGTCCGCTTCGGGGGCTTTGATTTCAACGTCTTCGTCTTCGCCCGCATCGGCCAGACCATCAATGCCGACCGCTACGCCCGCTTCGACCAGCAGGGGCTGGGCAACAGCACCTCGGGCCTGGATTACTGGACCCCGGAAAATCCCACCAACGCTTATCCGCGCCCCAACAAGAACGGGGGACTGCTGTACCTGGGCACCCTGGGTTACCGCAAGGCCTCTTATGCCCGGATCCGCAACCTGTCCCTGGGCTATACCGTGCCTTCGACCCTTTTGGGCAACAGCTTCGTGAAGGGCATCCGTGCCTATGCCACCGCCAAGAACCTGTTTACGTTCACCGACCTGGAGTACGATCCCGAGCGGGGCGGTTCGGAAAACTTCCCCATGACCAAGCTGTTTATTGTAGGCATCAACGTAAACCTGTAAGTCCTAAAACCTAACTTCTACACACATGAAAATCGTTCCCATAAAGATGGCAGCGGCGCTCCTGGCGGCTTTGGCTTTGGGCGGCTGCAAGAAAGCGTTGCAAGAATACAATCCCTCCGGCCTGACGGCGGAGAGCGTTTATACCACGCCTACCGGCTTTGAAACCCTGGTGAATGCGGCCTACAGCTACCAGCGCTGGTGGTACGGCAAGGAAGAAGGCTACAACATTGCCGAAACCGGCACCGACATCTGGACCAGCGGCACCGGCGACGTGTTCCGCGACCTGACGCAGTACCAGAACCTGCAGGGCACCAACACCGCCCTGGCCGCCGAGTGGCGGGAGTTCTACGCCGCCATCAACCTGTGCAACGCCGGCATCCTCCGCATCGACAAGGCCGGCCTGTCACCCCAGCTGCGGTCCGTGCGCGAAGGGGAGCTGCGGTTCCTGCGGGCGTTTTACTACTGGCACATCGTCGAAACCTGGGGCGGCGTGCATTTTACCCTGGAGGAAACCAACGGCATCATCAGCACGGCCAACAAGACGCCGGTGGACACCTTCTATGCGCAGATCTTCCGCGACCTGGAGTTTGCCGCGGCCAACCTGCCGCCCACCCAGGCCGATTACGGCAGGGCCACCAAGCCGGCGGCCCAGGCCTTCCTGTCCCGCATGTACCTGACCCGGGGCCGGAACGAAGAAGCCCTGGCCATGGCGCAGGCCGTCATCAATGGCGGCTATGGCTTCCGCCTGGAGCCCCTCTTTGCCGACCTGTGGAAGATGAGCAACCTCAAAAACAAGGAAGTGGTGTACGCGGTGAATTATGCCGCCAACCTGACCATCAACGACCTGTCCAACAGCGCTAACAACCCCTACGGCCACGGCCGGGGCAGCAACAACGGCCACCTGTTGTTCCTCATGAAGTACGACGACCTGCCGGGGATGGCCCGCGACATCAAGAACGGGCGGCCCTTTAACCGCTACATGCCGTCGCGCTTCCTGCTCGACCTGTTCAGCGAGGATGATGCCCGCTACGAAGGCTCCTTCCAGCAGGTGTGGCTGGCCAATGCCGCTTCCCGGCCCGCCGGCATGAACCTGGGCGATACCGCCGTTTTTACTACCCACAAGGAAGTGGACGATGCCTTCGAGGCGACACGGAAATACCGCACCTATGACCGCAGCAAGACCTACAATGCCAACGGCAGCGTGAAGGACAACCTGCACTATGTGAGCCTTTCGAAGTTCATGGACCCCACGCGGCCCAGCCTGAACGAGGCCCAGAGCGCCCGGGATGTGTTCGTCATCCGCCTGGCGGAACTGTACCTCATTGCGGCCGAAGCGCAGCTGAAGCTGGGACGGCTGCAGGAGGCCGCCGACAACATCAACGTGCTGCGCACCCGGGCCGCCAAACCGGGCCGTGCCGCCGCCATGCAGGTAACGCCGGCGCAGGTCACGCTGGATTTTATCCTGGACGAGCGGGCCCGCGAGCTGGCAGGGGAGCAGCTGCGCTGGTTCGACCTGAAGCGGACCGGCAAGCTGCTGGAACGCATCAAAGCCCATAACCCGGATAATGCCGTGAATATTCAGCCCTTTCATATCGTACGGCCGATCCCGCAGACGCAGGTGGATGCCGTTACCAACAAGGCCGAATTCAAACAAAATGAAGGGTACCAGTAAGGAGTATCGTTTCCATTCCTCCTTGTCCCGACAAAAAAGAGACTGCCCCGAAATTTCGGGGCAGTCTCTTTTTTATGCAATTCCTGAGCTTTTACAGAGCCGTGATTTCTGAAAGGATGCCGGCTATCGTTCTACCCTAACAATAAAATATTAAACCGCGGCAGAATTTTGTAACGTCCAATGCTTCACCCCCCTATACCTTTGGGGTTCGTTCATTGAGCGGAAGGCAAATGACTTACCCATGCACCTGTATATCAAAAATATGGTTTGTGACCGCTGCATCCTGGCGGTACGAAAAGAACTGGACCGCCAAAACCTTCCCTACCGGAATATCCGGCTGGGAGAAGTGGAGCTGGAGGCCCCACCCGCCGCAGGCCAATTGAAGGACCTGGAAGAAGGGTTGCGGGCGGCCGGCTTTGAGCTGCTCAGCGACAGTAAAGCCCAGACCGTGGAAAAGATCAAGAACGTGGTGGTGTCCCTGGTACACCGCGGCGAGCAGGAGGTACATTTGAAATGGTCCGCCCTGCTGGAAGAAAGGCTGCAGCGCGACTACCACTACCTCTCCGCCCTGTTTTCCTCGGTGGAAGGCGTGACCATTGAAAAATACGTTATCCTGCAAAAAGTGGAACGGATCAAGGAGCTGTTGAAATACCACGAGCTGAGCCTGACCCAGATCGCCGACCAAATGGGCTACAGCAGCGTGCAGCACCTTTCCCAGCAGTTTAAAAAAGTCACCGGGCTCACGCCTACCCGCTTCCAGGAAGACAAGGAGAGCACCCGCAAACCCCTGGACAAGGTGTAGCGGGGATCCCGAAATTATATAACGCCCACAGCTGATGGTATAACAATCCCCTCCCGCATCCTCAGCACCTTTGGGAAAACATGCAACCATGTCCGCGGCAATTTTCTCCAGAAGGATGCAGCCAGGGATAAGATCGTAAGGAAAACTATCCCCGGGCTGAAAATGAGCTGCGCCGCCTGTGCCGTCAGCGTGGAATCCAGGCTCAAATCGGTCGACGGCATAAAAGACGCCGGCCTGCACGCCCACGTCTACTTTGAAGCGGCTTCGGTGATCATCGCAATTATTTCCCTAAGCTGCTGGAAGAAAAGGCAAGGCTTTTAGAAAAAGGATAAGGCATATCCCAGTACCGCCCCTCCCAGGATGATAAACGCCGTGTTCCATTTCTTAAAAGAAAAAGTTACAATAAAGCTGAGCACGGCAATCAGCACCGTCCGCCAGTCCAGCAGGGTGGCACGGCTCATTTCCACCACCACCGACAAAATAATGCCGATGGAGACGATGTTGACGGTATCCAGGAAGGCCGCCATCAAGGGGGACTTCCGGAGCCGGGGGACCAGGGGGTTGAGAAAGGCGACAAACAGGAAGGAGGGAAGGAAGATACCCACGGTGGCGGCCAGGGCCCCGGCAGGTCCTCCGATCTGCCAGCCAATGAAGGTGGCGGAAGAAAACACGGGCCCGGGGGTGAACTGCCCCACGGCAACGGCGTCGATCAGTTGCTGTTTGGTGAGCAGGCCTTTGGCTACCAGTTCGGCGTCCAGGAACGCAAACAGCACATAGCCGCTGCCGTAAAGGATCGAACCGATCTTCAAAAAGATCCAGAACAGTTTCGCCGCCGAAATACCCAGGGTGCCGGGAGCCTGCAGCAACGCAAACGGGAAGAGGCCGTAGCTCCGGGGGTTGCGGGTGCGGGCCAGGTGCAGGGCCATACCCAAAAAGCCCGCACCGAATAATACGGCGATTTCGTTCCACCCCGCCAGCACGGCCACGGCCGCCGCCAGGCCGATGATCCCCAGCGAAACGCTTTTCAGGGCTTTCTTTCCCAGCCCGATCATCAGGGCTACGATCACCGCAATGATCGCCGGTTTGATACCGTAGATAAAGGGCTGCACCTGCGGCAGCGTGCCGTACACCCTGTAGGCCCAGGCAAAGAGGGCGGTCAGGAGTACGGCCGGGAAAATAAAACAGCAGCCGGCTACCACCAGGCCTTTCCAGCCGGCCCGCTCATGGCCGATATGCATGGTCATTTCAGTGGAGTTGGGCCCGGGAATGAGGTTGGTAGCGCCCACCAGGTCCAGGAAGTGCGGGTGGTCCATCCAGCCGCGTTTGCGCACCACCTCTTCTTCCATCAGGGCAATATGCACGGCGGGGCCGCCGAAGCCAATCAGCCCCAGCTTCAGAAACAGGCCGGCGACATCCTTTAACGAAGATTGCTTTTTCATAAGCGTTGCCACCGGCGGGCCAATGCGGCGCCGCCTCCTTTTATGCGATTAAAGATATAGTTGCGCGATTTACAATGGAATAATTTATATTAAGGAAACAGTATAAGTGCTATCTGCCATATTTTTTAAGTAAAATTTCTTATTTAGCTTGACAATAAAATAAATGAATCCTAATTTTACACCAGAGCAGTAACAACGAAAATACCCTTACCCTACCTTGCCGCTCCACGTGTTCCCGGAATTGTGCTCCTATCCTTTACTACATCCCGCAACGTCTGCTCGTTCCACCCTGTTGAATGCTGTTACCGTGCTGTATGGTGCTGGTGACCCTTGAGAATGTGTTGCTTCTTTTCGCCCTTTTCATATATAAAGAACCAATGCAGGAGGCGGTTGTTTCATCGTTCCTGAATGACGGCTGCAGGCATTACCTTTCCTGTTTTGGAAAATTCAAAAAACAGATGCCTTATTACCGGGTAGTAAATCCCTGTGCCCTGATCACCATTCCTTTTCACCCTTATTCCAAACCCAAACAAAAATCCGTTTCTTCTTACTTTTTGTAGAAAGGGTCGAATCATTTTATCACTGCATCTTACTTTAAAGCAAGCCCGTATTCCTTATTCATCACCGCTTCATGCCCTTCCTGTACAGGACTGCTGTCCTGGGACAGCAGGGGGCTGTTGTCCTGTGCCCGTTTGGAGCAACGGGTCTTAATGGTACCCACCCGCTTTCTTCCAATCACCTTAACCAATAAACCCACTTTTATGGATTCCTTTGCAAAAAGCCACCCCCATTCTGTCTATGGAAAGCAGTACCGGTATCCTTTGTTCGCCAAGGTTACCTTTTGTTTGACCTTGCTCTTTCTCTGCCTGCTTTCCTTCAATCTCCGCGCTCAGCTACCTTCCACGTATTGTGATGGTAACCCGGCCGATTGGGCGAACTTTCAAACCAATTTTGCCATCAAGGCGTATGCTCCGGATGTCTTTAATGCGGGCAGCGATGTGGACAACAATTTTAAAAGCTCCAAGGATGTACAAAACATCAGCAGCTGGCAATGGTGGCTGAAAGGAGCCAATGATAAGGGCGATATTGCCAATGCCGGCGCCGTACTCACGGGTACCAATAATTGTATTCTCCGCTTTTTTGGAGACCGGACCGATAACAGCGGCGCGGCAAACATTGGCTTCTGGTTTTTGAAAAGCCCGGTAAGCCTGAACGCGAATGGTACCTTTAACGGTACGCATACGGTGGGCGATCTCTTTATTTTGATTGAGCTGTCGGTGGGAGGGACCCTGGCCACTCCTAAAGTGTATACCTGGAACGGCACGGAGCCCGTACTGAATACGTCGGCCTCCGGTTTTGCGTGCTCCGGCGCCAACCAGGCTGCCGCTGCCGTTCCGGCCGGGCTGACCTATACCAATAAAGACGGCCAGCAACAATACCTGAAAAATGCTTTTTTTGAAGGCGCCATCAATTTATGCCAGGCGGGCATCAGTAATTGTTTTGCCTTTTTTATCGTGGAAACCAGGCAATCTCCCTCACTTACCGCTTCGCTGGAAGATTTTGCCCTGGGGAACTTTAATGCCACCCCGGTTGCGCCAACCGCTTCGGTGGTACATCCTACCTGCACTACCGCCACGGGTACCGTAACGGTGAACAGCCCCATTAGCGGTAATACCTACACCTTGACCGGGACCAACCCGGTACGGGCGGCGGTGACCAACTCCACCGGCAGCTTTACCAACGTGCAGCCGGGCACCTATAACCTGACCACGGCACAAGGAACCTGCGTTTCCCCGGCTACCGTGGTAACGGTGAATGCGCAGCCGCCGACACCCGCCACGCCGACCGCTAATGTAACGCAGCCCACCTGTACCGTGGCAACCGGCACCATTACCGTCACCGCTCCCACCGGTACCGGTCTCATGTACAGCATTGGAGGCGCCTTCCAGTCGGGTACCACGTTCAGCAATGTAGCTCCCGGGAGCTATACGCTGACCGTCCGGAACAGTTCCAATTGCACGAACACCGCTACCGTTGTCGTAAACGGACAACCGGCAACCCCTCCCCGGCCCGTGGTCACCATCCAGGAAGCCACGTTGTGCGGAAACCTTACCGCCCCTACGGTCACCGTATCCTGCCCGGTTGCCGGAACCACCTATACCCTGACCCAAACCGGGGTGACCGGGTCGCAGACCTTTACCTTTAATGGCTCCAACGGGCCGGTAGTATTTACCGTGCAGGCCGGTAAGAAGTTCTTTATGACCGCCACCAATTCGGCAGGTTGTACCTCGGGCATAACCAATTGCGATAATTATTTGACCAACTCCTGTCCCCAGCCAACCACCTCCAATAAGGCTGCTGCCGGGGAGCTTTCGTCGGGAGTGGAAAAGGCCACCCGGGTGCTGGCTGCTCCCAATCCCTTTGACAGCAAAATAAAGTTTACCATTCAGCCATCAGTTTCCGGCCCGGCCACACTGGAACTATACAATTTATCGGGTCAAAAAGTAAAAACCCTTTACCAGGGATATGTTCAGAAAGAACAGGTTCAGTCCATCGAATACAACGTGCCGGCTCATCAAAGGTCCCATCTGATTTACCTTTTCCGCGTAGGAGATCAGAAAGTTTCCGGTAAGCTCATTGGTCCCAAATAAGGGTCAATGGTCTCTGGTCACGCCAAAAGAAAAGGATGCTCCGGGGAGCATCCTTTTCTTTTGGCGTGTCTTTTTGCGCTCCAGGCAGGGAGAGAAAGCTGGCCCCTTCTCCCGGTGGCCGGTACAGGGCTGTTCTTCGGCATTGTGTTTGCCTTTACTGGACAACAAAAGCAAATAGACTCAATGGCAGTGCAGGCAATAGCCTGGTACCGGGGAGCTTTGGCTTATTCCTTCAACTATAAATGGAAAGCAGTGAGGTTTATTCGCTCCTATATCAGTACGCATACCTACCAATTGTTGCCTGCATTTGCCCGCCACCTGCAGGAACACCGGCTGGAGGAGGTTGCCCGACAGCAACTGGTACTGGCCCGCGAAGTGGAGCTGCCCGCTCTGAAATTGCTGGCCGCTTACAGTGATGAACAGCTCGTGGAGCGGATCCGGCATTCCATGCAGGAGTTCCTGGGCCTGCTGGCCGAGGGAAAGGCCACCGAACTGATTGAGTTGTCCCTGGAACGGTGGAAAGCGGACCAGCTGGAAATCATCGGTAAATTCGAACTGCTGGCCGAAGACATTTACCTGATCAATTATATCCGGCAACGGGCGTTCCGGCTCTTCATCCCTGAATTTACCACCGACATCGAAACGGTCCTGGACCTGGTGGACGAGCTGGACAGCTTTTTCACCGGCAGCACTACGGCGGCCACCAACACCTATATCGGGATGTTAAAGGACCGGATCGCCCGGCATGAACAGGAGCTGCTGGATGCCCAGCGCATCGCCCGGATGGGCAGTTTCGAACTGGACCTGCAAACCGGCCAGTCCAACAGTTCCCCGGAAGTGTACCGGATCTTTGACATCGAGCCGGGAACGGGCGTGAAAAACTATATGGAATACATCCATCCCCAGGATAAGGAACGGGTGGCCGCTTCCATGGCCCGGGCGCAGCAGGAAGGGTCTTATGAAGTGGAATACCGCTTTTTGAAAGGCGGCAAGCTGAAATACATCTGGGCCCGGGGCATTGCCGTTTTTCAAAACGGCCGTGCCGTCCGGATCGTGGGTACGGTCCAGGACGTCAGCCTGCGGAAAAAGGTGGAGCTGGAACTGCGGGAGAAAACCCTGGCGCTGGAGCGTTCCAATGAAAGCCTGCAGCAGTTTGCCTATGTGGCTTCGCACGACCTGAAAGAGCCGCTGCGCAAAATTGCCACCTTTACCGATATGGTGCTGACCGGGATCGAGGAGTTGTCCGTGGCCACCCGCCGGATGGTGCAGCGGGCCAACCAGCTGGCCGTCCATGCCGGCCGCATGATCGACGATATCATGGCTTATTCCACCCTGACGCTCTGGGGGGAACGGCAAAGCGTTTCGCTGGCGGAAGTGATCGGGGAGGCCCTGGAAAAGCTGCAACACAGGATCGAAGCAACAAAGGCCCGGATCCATTTTGATGCGCTGCCGGTGGTAAGGGTGGTGCGGGTGCAATTCGGCCAGTTGTTCGAGAACCTGCTGGACAATGCCCTTACGTTTTCCCGCCCGGAAGAGCCGCCTCAAATCTCGATCAGCTGTACGTGGCTGCAGGAGGGCGACATCCAGCACTACTCCCTGCCCCACGCTGACCGCTACCTGCAGCTTTCAGTGGCCGACAACGGCATCGGCTTTGGTCAGGAGTATGCCGAAAAGATTTTTGGGCTGTTCAGCCGCCTGCACCCGAAAACAGAGTACGGAGGCAGCGGGTTGGGACTGGCCATTGCCCGAAGGATCGTGGACAACCACTCCGGGACCATCTTTGCTCGCTCCCGTGAAGGGCAGGGCGCCACCTTCATCATTATTCTGCCCCAATAAAACGAATATTTTATAAGCCCCTGCGCCGGCGGGGTGTCCTGCCCAGGCGCAGCCGGTACTATTTCGGCAGCGGCCCTTCCCGGGTCAGGAGCACGTGGAAGCGGGCGCCTTCGCCTTCCTGGCTTTCCGCCCAGATTTTCCCGCCATGGTTTTCGGCCACTTTCTTGCAAAGGGCCAGCCCGATACCGGTGCCGGTAAAAGCATCCTGGCTGTGCAGGCGCTGGAACATGCCAAAGATCCTTTCGGCCTGGTCCGGGCGAAAGCCGATGCCGTTGTCCGTCACCGTTATATGGTAGTAGCAGATGCCCCGGTCCAGCCCCGGCAGGTTTTTTACTTCCTCTTCACCGGGCTGCCGGCAGGTGATGGTCACCACGGACGGCTGCTGGGGTTGGGAAAACTTCATGGCGTTGCCCAGCAGGTTATAAAATAACTGGTGCATCTGTCCCGGTATGGCCCGGATCGTAGGGAGCGGGCCGGAGGTGATCCTTGCCTTTTTTTCGCTGATCATTACTTCCAGGTCCGCCACTACCTCCGCCAGCAAGGCCTGCAGGTCCACCGGCTGCAACTGCACTTCCTTGCTCAGCCGGGAGTAGTCCAGGATGTCTTTCAGCGATTTGCTCATGCGTTGTGCCGCCTGCAGCACCCGGTCCAGCCTATGGCGGGAAGCTTCACTCAGCAGGTCCGCACTTTCCGACCGCACCATGCCGGTGAACAGGGCGATTTTTCGCAGCGGCTCCTGGAGGTCATGGCTGGAAACAAAGGAAAACTCCTCCAGTTCCCGGTTGCGGATCTCCAGTTCCGCCGTGCGTTCCTGCACGCGCTGTTCCAGCAGCGCCTTGGCCCGCTTTTGCTCGTCGATATCGGTACTGGTGCCAAACCACTTCAGCACCCCGCCGGTTTCGTCCTTCAGCGGAATGCCCCGGGTCAGGAACCAGTGGTAGGCGCCCTGGCGGTCCCGCAGGCGGTGTTCCACTTTATAGTGCGCACCGCGGGCCAGGGCCTCCTGCCATACCTCCCTGGTGTGGGCGGCGTCCTCCGGGTGGAGGATTTGCATCCAGCCGTAGCCCTTCAGCTGCTCCGCCGGCAAGCCGGAATAATCCAGGTACACCCGGTTGATAAAGTCCACCGTCCCGTCCGGCAGCGCCTGCCAGGTGAGGATCGGCATGATGTCCAGGACAAAGAGGAGTTCCCGGTGGCTTTGCTCGATTTTTTTCCGTGCCAGCACCTGTTCGGTAACCTCTGTGGCCACTTCCATGACGCCCGTTACCCGGGCGTCCTCCACCACAGGGGTATAGGCGAAGTTGAAGTAACGGTCTTCCCACACACCGCCTCGCGGCAGGGGCACCAGCCATTCCTGGCCGTATTGCGGCGCACCGGTGCGGTACACCTGCTGCAAGGCCTGGTAGATGGGCTGGTCCTCCAGTTGCGGCAGTACCTCCAAAACGGGCAGGCCAATGATTTCCGGGCCGGTGCCCACCAGTTCCAGCATTTGCCGGTTCACCGTTTCCAGCACCAGCTGTTCGCCCCGGAAGATGGCCATGGCCACCGGGGCATGATGGATAATGTTGCGGAAGTTCTGGTCCTTTTGAACCAGCAGGGCCTCTTTTTCCTTTACCCCGGTAATATCCAGCACAAACTCCACGCACTCGGTCTCATTCAGCCGTTTGCCGGCAAACAGGCCCCACCAGCGGCTCCCGTCGGGGCGGAGATATTGCTTTTCATAGGGGGTGTTCTGGCCTTTGGATAAAAACTCTTCCCGGGATTTCAGGGTCGCCTCCATAAATTCCGGGGGCGTCAGTTCATCCCAGCGCACCTTTCCGCTTTTCAGCGCTTCGCGGGAAAAGCCGCTCATGCGTTCAAAGGCCGCATTGGCATCCAGGAGGGTGCCCTCCAGGTTAAAATAAATGACCCCCACCGTTTCAATGGAGATGACCTTGCGCAGCCGTTCCTCGGATCGTTGAAGGGACTGCTCCGCCGTCTTCTGTTCGGTGATGTCCGTAAAAAAGACGGCAACCTTTCGCTCTCCCGGGCTGCCGAGGGGCTGGGCATATACCTCGAACCACCGGTTCAGCGCCGGGGAGCGCTCCACCACCCGGACCGGCCTTCCGGTCTGGGCCACGCGGCCATACAATTCCAGCCATTTGGGCTCGATGGCAGGGACCAGCTCCCGGAGGCTTTTGCCCATGGCGCCTTCCAGCCCCGACTGCCGTTCAAAGGCGGGGTTGGTTTCCAGGTGCCGGTAGTCGATGCAGCGGTCCCCTTCAAAGAGGAGTTCCAGGGCGCAATAGCCCTGCTCCATGGACTGGATCAGGTTGTGGTATTCCCGCTCCATTTCCCGGAGCCGTTGGTACGCCCGTAGCAGTTCCCCGTCCGGGGCTTCGGCAGTTTCGGCCTTTTGCGGGGCGGGTATCCCTTCCGCGGTGCAGACCAGGTAACGGGTTTCGCCCCTTTCACCCGGCACCGGCACGGCCCGTAGCTTCCAGTACCTTTCGGCAACGGTGTCCGCTCCATTGGAGGTGTCGAAGCGCAGGGGGGGCAGGTCCGCAGGTTCCCCGTTGTGGAGGGTCGTTGTCAGGGCCGCCCGGAGGTCGGCTGCCGGCGTTTGGGGGAAGATGTCCAAAAGACCGCGGCCCACCACGGCTTCTTTTTTTTGGTTGAAGGCGCGCAGCAGGTCGTGGCTGGCCGCAATGCAGGTAAACCGGGGGGCATCCGGCAGCAGGGCAAGGGCAAGGCCCGGACGGGCCTCAAACAATAAAAAATCATCCCGGCTTACAGGAGTGTTGGCAAGCTTCGTCTGCTCCATAGAACCATATTATTTTTTACCAATAGGTGCAGCCTCCAGCGGCAAGTCGCCGCCGGGGCCATCGTCCACATTTCTTTGCCGCTCTGCGAGGCTTTTCAGTTTTAGTGCCACCTGGACAATCTCCTGGGTGGAGGAAGCCTTTTCCATAACGGTGTAAGCGCCCTGCGAGAGCAGTTGCTCGTTCATGAAAGCGGTAACCGAGGAAGTATATACCACTACCGGGATCGACCGGCAGCAGGGGTGGGCCTTTAGGATCACGAGCAGGTCGCCTGCCTCCAGGCCCGGCAGGGTATTGTCCAGTACAATCAGGGAGGGATACAAGGCCGGCTCGATTTG
Organism: Huijunlia imazamoxiresistens; assembly: GCF_037132455.1. NCBI lineage: Bacteria > Pseudomonadati > Bacteroidota > Chitinophagia > Chitinophagales > Chitinophagaceae > Huijunlia > Huijunlia imazamoxiresistens. The sequence continues at coordinate 159,856 of NZ_JBBBEI010000001.1, forward strand.
TTCCAGGTAGCGGAGCAGGCCTTTTCCGTCGATAAACTTTTTCACTTCGGCCGCATAGCCGATCTCCATAAATGCCTCGTCGATAAAGAGGCGGTCATCGGCGTCGTCATCGACCACCAGGATGGAAAAGGGGATACCATTTTGCATGTATCCCCATAGTTCAAGAAACATACCTGTTTGCAGGGCGTATCAGGAAAGCAGTTGTTGGGCAACGATATAGCCCGATCCTCCGTTCACGCCGTGGCCGGGCCAGGTGCCGGCACCGGTCTGGTACAGGTTGGGCACGAAGGTGCGGTGGCCCGGCTGGCCGGGCAGGGGCCGCAGCACGTAGCTCTGGGCCAGGTCGTGCGCCCCGCTGTAGGGATCGCCGGGGCCGAGGTTGGGGTTGAAAGCGGCCAGGTGGTCGGGGGTAATGACCCGGTGCGCCCGGATAGAGCTGTCGATGCCGGGAATATGCTTTTTCAGCAGGTGGAGGGCCCGGTCGGTAAAGCGCTTTGTCAGCTCCTCCGTCCACCGGCCGTCGCCGGTTTTGATCCGGCCGGCGGCATCGCCCCGGGGACGGCAGGGGATTTCGAGAAACTGTACGCGCAGCACCGCCTTGCCTGCCGGCGCCCGCCCGGGGTCGAAGTTGGTGGGGCAGTCCACCGTAAAGGCCGGCTCTTCGGGCAGCAGTCCGTTCATGGCCTGGGCGATGGCCAGGGTGCAGGATTCCAGCCCGCCCGTCAGGTGGGGCTGTCCTACCTGGTGGAAGCGGGCGTCCGGCCAGCGGGGCGGTTCGTCCAGGGCCAGGTGGATCTGCACGCAGCCGCGCCCGTAGCGGAAGTCTTTGGCCTGCTGCAGCAGGTGGGCGGGTACCTCCGTTTCTTTCAGCAGCTCCCGGTACAACTGGTCCGAGTTGACCGAGGCCACCACGGCCACCGAGGCAGCGATCTCCTCGCCCGTGGCGGTCCGCACGCCCACGGCCCTGCCGTCCTTTACCAGCACGCGGTCCACGCCGGTGCCCGTACGGATCTGCCCGCCATTATCGGTAATGAGCCGGGCCAGGGATTGTACCAGCCGTTCGCTGCCGCCTTCGGGTATGGCCATGCCGCCGCCCATGAGCGCCAGCACCACCAGGGTTACCCAGATGCCGCTGCCCACCTCGTCGGGGGTGCGCCCCAGGTGCATTACCCAGGGGGCCAGCAGGGCCTGCATTTCGGGCGACCGGAAGCGGCTCACCACGGTACGGGCGGTTTCAAAAAGTTGTTTGGCAAAAGGGGCGTAGGCCGGGCCGTTGTCGCCGTGCAGCAGGCGGCGGATCGTTTCGCGGGCGGCCGGTGTCGCGAGGTCCTGGCTGAAGAGGGAAAACACGTCGCCGGCATAGGGATAGAAGGATTCCACCAGCTGGGCCAGTGCGGCGCCGTCGCCGGCAGCCAGTCGGTCGGCTTCGGCTATGGAGGCCTCCAGCGAGCGGGAAAGCACGGCGGTGCGGCCATTGCCCAGGGACACGCCGGTGGGCAGGTCGGTATTGAGGTAGCGGAGCCCGCGTTCGGCCAGCTCGGCACCCAGGTCGGCATAGGCCGGGCCGGTCACGAACAGGGGATGGGCGGAGGCGTACACATCGTGTTGAAAGCCGGGCAGGGTCAGTTCCTCGGTGCGTACCAGGCCGCCGGGGCGGTCGTTCTTTTCCAGTACCAGCACGCTGCGGCCTGCCTTTGCCAGGTAGGCGGCCGTGATGAGGGCATTGTGCCCGCTGCCAATGAGAAGGACATCAAATTTTTCCATAGCGTAGGTTGATTCTTTGGTAAGATAAGGCCTGGAAAATTACTTTCATAGTTCCTCCACCCTATTAAAAGGAAAGGCCGGGTGGAAGTCCTTTTTTTAGCCGGTGGAGCGCCAGCTTACCAGTACTGCTCTACGGCCCCGTTGTTTTGCCGGATCATATAGAAATGCGATTGCCGGAAGTAGGGGGTAGCCCGTTTGAGTTCGGCCTGCACGAAGCGCTCCGCCCTTTCGCGGCAGGGAAAGGACCGGCTCAAAACGGTGGTCCGGCCATCCTCCCGGTAGACGGCTTTCAGCGGGTGGTTGCAAAAAATGCGAAACTCTACGCGGTAGGCCCGTTCCCCGGGCTGGGGAAGGATGTAGGAATAAACGGTGTCCGTATCGGCCCGGTAGTAGGGGTCGCGTTGGAATTCCTTTTTCCAGCGTCGCAGCCGGGCGGCAAGGGAATGGCCGGTCAGATGCCTTAGGTAAAACATGGTGCAGCAGTTTTGGACGTACAGATATTTTCGGAAAGGAATCGCAGGACTTGGTCCAAAGCCGGTGAAGCCCGGTTCAAGGTATTGGATGGGATAATGATCAGCTACAAAGATACAGGGGTCGTGCAGATCGAGGAATATACTAATCAGGACATAAGCAATAAAATTAATTTAACATGCGTGTTTTCACTTAAAACTTTCCCGGGTGGGGCGAATTTTTCCGGGCGGCCAGGAGAGGGACCCCTCCACCCGATGATCAGGAAGCATCCGGGAGGAATATTGTAGTACCAGGTTTCTATTCTTTTCTAAATTTTTCCTTTACCTTCGTTTTGTTGGTTTTTTTGTATTAAGGACAACTTTTCGAAAGCTGCCATTGATGCCTTTGGGTAAAAGGTATTCAGGTGACCGGATCTATTCAGTGGCACCACCGGCAAATAACTTCTGAACTTTGTCTTTCTTAAATTATGCAACGAAAGCGGGCTCTGAACTATGAAAAGCAAAGGTCAACGTGTATTTTCTTTTATCCTGGTTCTTTTCCTGCTTATTTCCCCTGTTTCGGCGCAACCCCGGGGAAAGATAGAGCACTATACTACCGGGGATGGCTTGTCGCACCAACGGGTCACCGCCATGATAAAAGACCGGGAAGGCTTTATGTGGTTTGGGACCTGGGATGGTATCAACCGCTTTGATGGACACACCTTCGTTTCGTATAAATCCGCTCCCTCGGACAAATACCAACTGCGCAGTAACCGGATCGACCGGATTGTAGAAGATCAGTCGGGACATTTGTGGATCCTGGCTGCGGACCGCCAGGTTTACCGGTTCGATAAAAAAAGACACCAGTTCCTGCCCTTATCCACGATCATCCGTCTTCCGGATCGTCCCAAAATCGCATTTTCCAACATCCTGCTGGCCTCTGGTGGTCTGGTTTGGCTGCAGTCGGACAGCGAGGGCATTTTTTGCGTGTCGCAAACGGTGCTGTCGGAAAAGAAGGTGTACCGGTATGCGAAAGGGGCCCCCGCTGCCTACAGGCTGCCTTCCAACGACGTTAACTTTCTTTTTGAGGACAAAGAACACCGCATCTGGATCGGTACCCCGGCAGGGCTTTCCTGCCTGGAAAAGTCACCGGAAGGTATCTATACCAATAATCCTGTCGTGCCCGCTGCCATTACAGGCCTGCACCTCACCAAGTTTGCGGAAGATGCCGGGCACCTCTATTTCGGCACCACCAACGGCAACCTTATTGTTTGCGAAAAGAAAACGAAAACCTTTACCGTTCACCCCATTGCCGCCGGCCGCATCAATGCCCTGCTCATCTCCCGGAAAAAGCCCGTTCTTTATGCCTGTTCTTCCCTGGGCGAAGTGATTACGGTAAACCTTATCCATCAACAGTGGACTACGGCCCGTTACCAACCGGTGGACAGTTTGTCTGCCCCCTACGAAGACCAGTCGGGTGCATTATGGTTGCGGCCACAGCAGCAGGGAGCCATTCGTTTTGACCCCGGGAATAATTCCTTTCAACTGTTTCAGGCAAAAGCCCCGGCAAAGCACAACAGCAGCAACAGGTTTTACAAGGTAGTGGAAGATTACAACGGAACGGTATGGGTTTTTATGAACGGGGGCGGCTTTGGCTATTACCATCCTGCCACCAAAGGCCTGGAACAGGTGATAGCGACAACGGATGAAGGCCACCACCCGTTTCCCGGCGATGTGCAGCATATGTATTACGACCAAGCGGGCGTGTTTTGGCTGAGAACCGGCAAGCCGGGTTTGCTGAAGATCATCTTGCAGGACAATGATTTCCGCCAGCAGCCTGTCCTGGCGGGCGGGCCAGATCAACCGGTACATGATCTGAAAGGCATTTATGCGGACCGCAAAGGGCGGTTGTGGCTGGGTGCTAGAAATGGCCCATTGTTTATTTATCAAAATGGGGTTCCGCTAAAAGGGGTGCTCGTAAACGAGCCTCCGGGTGGAGTGGTGGGTGTTTATTCCATTCTACAGGACAGCCGGGGTAATATGTGGCTGGGTACCAAGGGGAACGGCCTGTTCAAAGCGGTGCCTGTCGATAAAGAGGCAACGAAGTACCGGCTCCTCCACTTTCTTCCGGGTCAACAGCAGCCGGAGGGTTTACCCTGCCATCAAATCTATGCGTTACTGGAAGACCGGCAGGGGCGTGTGTGGATCGGATCCATGGATAGCGGGCTGGTGTTGGTAGAAGACAGCCCGACAGCTACGGGGTTTGTCCCGGGCCGCCTGCTGCTGAAGAATTACCCGAAGGCTTCCTTTCAAAGCATCCGGCACATGGCTTTGGATAAAGAAGGGAATATCTGGATCGGGACAACAGACGGATTGGTGGTGCTGGGCGCCAATGATCCGCATGCACCTACCTACCACTGCAAGCTGTATAGTACCGTCCCCGGCGACAAAGAAAGCCTGGGCAACAACGACATCCAATTCATACAACGGGATCGTAAAGGCCGGATGTGGCTGGCAACCGCCGGCGGTGGTTTTTGCCAGGCGATCGGAAGCCACCCCTTCCGGTCGTTGCGTTTCCGGAAGTATACCACCCGGGACGGGTTGGCCAATGATTACATACTTAGTTGCGCCGAAGATGCGCAGGGGAGTTTATGGCTGGCCACTGAAAACGGTCTTTCCAGGTTTCATCCCGAAACCGGGGTTTTTCGGAATTATGACGCTTATGACGGGTTGCCGATGGTGACTTTTTCGGAAGCATCCGTGACGCTGTCGGCCTCCGGCCAACAGTTTTACTGGGGTACCGCCAATGGTTACCTGTCCTTTGACCCGCAACGCCTCCGCAACATCCGCATACCGGGAAACATTGCCTTCACCCAGCTGTACATCAATAATGAGGAGGCCGGTCCGGGAGCGAATGAAACGGCCCTGCACTATGATATCAATTACATTTCTGAATTAACGCTGAAGCACCATCAGAATATCGTCAGCATCGCTTATGCCATCCCGGACGCCAGGGCCGGCAGGCGCCAGGCCTTCGCCTACCGGTTGGTGGGCTTCGACAGCGCCTGGCACGATGACCGGCAGTTCCGAAGGGCGACTTACACGAACCTGCCGCCGGGACAGTACGTCTTTGAAGTGAAAAGCCTCAGCCCGGACCTGTATTCCAATCAACCCTATAAGCGTCTTTCCATTACCATCCTTCCTCCCTGGTGGAAAACCTGGTGGGCCTGGCTGTTGTATGCGCTCCTGGCGGGTGCCTTGCTGTACCTTGTCTGGCGGTATGCGACCGTCCTGATCCGGCTGCGCAACAAAATTGCCGTGGAACAAAAGATGGCGGCGCTGAAGATGGATTTTTTTACCAATGTGTCCCACGAACTCCGGACACCGCTGACCCTTATTGTCAATCCTTTGGAACAATTGTCCGCAAAGGGGGGCCTGTCTTCCGAGCAGGCTTCGTGGGTGGACGTCGCCCGGAAGAATGCGGCCCGCATGGTTCGGTTTGTGAACCAACTGCTGGACCTGCGAAAAGTGCAAAGCGAAAAAGCGGAGCTGCGCCTTTCCCGGGTGGAACTGGTAAGCTTTGCACGGAGCGTTTCCGACCACTTCCGGGAAGCGGCCAGGGTCCGGCAGATCCAGCTGGACGTCCTGTCGGATCAACAAGAGCTCTTCGCCTGGGTGGATGCGGAAAAGCTGGACGTCGTGCTTTACAACCTCCTGGGTAATGCCCTCAAGTTCACCCCCGAAGGAAAAGCCATCCATATCCGGATTCAGTTCCTTGCCGGGGAGGACAGCTTTTCCCTTGCTGTAGAGGACCAGGGCCCCGGTGTGCCCAACGAAAAGCTGGAGGAGATCTTTGAGCTGTTCCAGGAAGGCGATCCTGCCCACGGAGGAGGATGGAAAGGCACCGGTATCGGGCTGGCTTTATCCCGGGAGTTGGTCCGCCTGCATGGCGCAACCATCCGGGCGGAAAACAATAGGGAAGGGGGACTGACGGTAACGGTAAGGATGAAGCTGGGTTCGGAAAGCTACGGGCAATGGGATGGCTCCGTTGCGGACCGGGCGGAAACGGCGGCCCTCCCGGAACAGCCGGCGGAGCAGCCAGCCGTTCCCTCCGCTTCCAGCAAGGGCGCTCCGCAAGGCGGGGCAGGGCCAGTGGTATTGCTGGTAGAAGACAACGAGGAGCTGCGCTCTTTTATACAGGGGCAGCTGAGCGCCTACTACCAGGTAGAAACCGCAAAGGACGGCCAGGAAGGCCTGCAAAAAGCCATCGCCCTTCTTCCGGACCTAATCGTCAGCGACATCATGATGCCCCGGATGGATGGTATCCGGATGCTGGACCAGATCAAAAACGAGGTCAGCACGAGCCATATCCCCGTGGTGCTGCTCTCGGCCCGGTACTCGGTCGAAAGCCGGATGGAAGGGCTCCGGTATGGGGCGGACTGCTATATTACCAAGCCTTTCCCGAATGAATTGCTCCTTGCTTCGGTGGAAAACCTGCTCCGCCAGCGAAAAAGGCTCTTTGAAACGCTGGTGGAAAAGAAAACCCCAGTGTCGCTCAGCCCTGAACCGGTGGTGATGACCTCCCGGGACGAGTCGTTTTTGAAAGATGTCATACAAGTGGTGGAGGATAAAATGGCGGATACTGACTTTAATATCGAAAGCATCGCCGTGGAAATGGCCATGAGCCGGTCGACATTTTACAAAAAATTCAAAAGCCTCACCGGCCTAACACCCGTGGAGTTTGTGCGGGACCTGCGCCTGCAACGGGCCAGGCAATTCTTCGATGCCGGCGCAGGAAACGTCTCGGAAGTAGCTTATGGTGTGGGATTCAGTAATCCGGGATATTTTACCACTTGTTTTAAAGAAAAATACAATGTATTGCCGTCTGATTATGTAAGGGCCAAAAAAACATAGCCGACTTCTTAAGTTGTTGCAAACCAATGATTAAAAATGTTCCGGGGTGAAAATTTTATACTATTTGCGCATTAATTGACAGTTCTTTAAGCGCTGAAATCGGAAGTTTGTACCACAGTCGCCCTGGAAAAGGAACAAGGAATCTTCGTTTGAAATTATATTGCCGCACCACCAAAGTGAAAAGACTTTATAAACTTGCCATCCACATGATAAAACTCATTCAGGCCGTCCTTTTTTGTTATGCGATGCTGACCTGCGGCACTGCGTCCGCACAACGGTATGATGCCGTGGTAGGGCCCGGCCAAAGCATCCAGGCGGCCATTGAAGCCGCCCCTGCAACAAGGACAAAACCGTATATCATCCGGATTAAAAACGGGATCTACAACGAAAAAGTAATCATTGACAAGCCCAATATGGTGTTGGTGGGCGAAAACCGGGACAGCACGCGGCTTCTTTACGCGGAACTTTCCAGTAAACGTACGATAAAGGAGTACAAGGGCAAGCCGGTCGGCAACGGCGTGATCGTGCTGCAGGAAGGTGCGGATGATTGCCTTATCAGCGGCCTGACGGTGTACAATAACTATGGCAGTACGGTGGAGCAAACCACCGCCCACCAGATGTCCATCTACGGGCAAGCCACCCGCACCATCGTGATCAACTGCAATGTATGGGCCGACGGCAATGACGCCTTGTCCCTGTGGGCGCCCGGCGCCAGCGGCATGTATTACCATGCCGACCTGGACCTTCGTTGCCCGGGCGTGGACTTTCTGTGCCCCCGCGGCTGGTGCTACGCTACCCGCTGTACCTTTTATGGCGATGGCCGGGCCCTGATCTGGCACGACGGGCGCGGCGATTATAATAAAAAACTCGTTATTACCGACTCTCATTTCGATTCCAAACGCCCTGTCACGCTGGGGCGCTACCACCACGACGCGCAGTTCTTCCTGCTGAATTGCACCATGACGGACAAGATCATTGACCACCCGATCGGCTATGCTTATACCGACCAGGTGCTCGATCCCTGTCCGTGGGGACAGCGGGTGTATGTACACAACATCAGGCGGGAAGGCGGAAACTTCGCCTGGCTGGAGAACAACCTCCAAAAAGCGAAAGGTGCCCCTAAGCCCGGAGACATTACCGCCCGGTGGACCTTTGGCGGCGCCTGGGATCCGGAAGCGAAAATAAAAGCGCTCTGGGGTGTTCTGGCCTATGAAAAAAGGAACGTTCATGAATAACAGCACCTGCGCTATTGAGGGACCTTGTTTACAGCGACAACCGATTTTTAGTTTGAAATTTATAAAGTAGCATGAATAAACTTATTTTGCTTTCCGCCTTTTTATGTGGTTTCCTTTCGTTATCCGCACAGAAACCCATTCCCGTAAAACCCCGCATTTTAATCAGTACGGATATTGGCGGAACCGATCCCGATGATAACCAATCCATGATCCATTTCCTGATGTACAGTGAAAAGTTCAATACCGAAGGGCTCATTTCTTCGCCTTCATATGGCACGGGAAGCAAGGAGGAGATCCTGCGCATGATTGATTTGTACGAAAAAGACCTGCCCCGGCTGCAAAAGCGCCAAAAGGGTTTGGCGACTCCCGCGTATTTACGCTCGATCACCAAACAAGGCAAACAGGGGCATGCTCCCTATTCAGGTATTTCCACCGCTACGGAAGGATCGGACTGGATCATCCAGTGCGCCCGGAAGAAAAGTTCCCAACCGCTGTGGGTACTGGTCTGGGGCGGACTGGAAGACGTGGCGCAGGCCTTACATGACGCCCCTGAAATTAAAACCAAAATAAAAATTTATTGGATCGGCGGCCCGAACAAGAAGTGGAGCGCCAACAGCTATGCCTATATCGTGGAGCACTTCCCGGATCTTTGGTTCATTGAAGACAATTCGTCGTATTATGGCTTTTTTTCCAACAACGGCATGCCCGACAGTGTGAAAACCACCAATTATTACGACAGGCATATCCAGGGGGCCGGCCACATGGGCAAGGCCTTTAAAAACTACTACGGCGGCAATGTAAAAGCAGGCGATACGCCCTCCCTGTTATACATGATGGACGGCGATCCCAACAATCCCATGAAAGAAAGCTGGGGCGGCAGCTTCGAAAAGTTCGATCACAGCCCGCGTATCCTTTTTCACCGCAACACCACGCTGGCCGATACCGTAACGGTCTGCTCGGTACTGGAGTTTCATTTCCAGGGACCCAAAATCAATATTCCTGCCGATTCCGCCTGTTTTACCTTAAGCGTGAAGGCTGGTATCGGCGAGCAGAAGTGGGACGGCTATTACAGGGGCGACGGGGATTACGTGGTGCGCTATATACCCAAGCAATCGGAAACCCTTTCGTATACCGTCACTTCACCCATTGCCGGTTTCCGGAAACAATCCGGCCAGCTGGTGGTGGATAACCTGTGGCCGGGGAAAAAGAGGGAAACCGATTATCCCTTAGGACCTCATTGGTATACCGACCGCAGCGACCCGAAGTTGTATGACGGGAAGATCCAGGGCGGCATCACGGTAAAGAAATGGCGAAACGAGGTGCTGCAGGATTGGGCGAAGCGGTGGGCCTGGTTAGGTGCAGGGGCTGCAAAATAAATTTTTAAGAAACCAACTAAAATAAATCTTGTGATCCGGATATTCCTTTCCCTCGCCTTTCTGGCGCTTTTTGGAAACAGCGGTTCTTCCCAGCAATTGGCCTTTCCCGGCGCTGAAGGCTTTGGCGCCTATGCCAAAGGCGGCCGCAATGGGACCGTACTTTATGTCACCAACCTGGAGGACAGTGGGCGGGGCAGTTTGCGCTGGGCCGTGGAGCAGGAGGGGGCCCGTACGATCGTCTTCGGGGTATCGGGAACCATTGAGCTGAAAAGCAGGTTAAACATCAGCAATCCGTTCCTCACCATAGCCGGGCAAACCGCACCCGGGGACGGCATTTGCCTGAAGGGAGAGACCCTGCAGATCAAAACCCATGACGTCATCATCCGGCACCTCCGCGTGCGCCTGGGCGATGGCTTGCACGGGCAGGGCAGCCTGCAGGGAAAGGACGCCATCAGTATATCCGAAGGCCAGGATATTATGGTGGATCATTGTTCGGGAAGCTGGAGCCTGGATGAGATCTTATCCACTTCCAGCAGGAACCCGGACCTGACCCGGGTGACCGTGCAGTGGTGCTTTATCACCGAAGGCCTGAATCCCGATAACCATGGCTTTGGTTCCCTCATTCGCGGAACAGGCGGTGCAAAGTACAGTTACCTGCATAACCTGTATGCTAATAACCGGGGAAGGAATCCCCGGCCGGGTAATTATGATTCCAACCCGCACGACAAGGATCCGGAAGGACTGCTGCTCGACTTTAGGAACAATGTCATTTATAACTGGGGCGGAGAGCATGCGGGCTATAATGCCGATAAACAAAGCGTTACCCGGCTCAATTATGTAAACAATTACCTGGTCCCGGGGGCGGATTCCAAAGCTACCGGGATTGCTTATGCTACCGGTTCGCCGTACAACCGCGACTACTTTGCCGGAAATTATTACAATGGCCAACTGCCTGGGGATCCCTGGAGCCTGGTGCTGTTTCAAAAAAGCTGGACGGCCGATCAAATCCAGGCTTATCAGCAGCGCAAGCCCTTTGAAACGGGACCGGTGCAAACGGAAGACGCCCCCACCGCGTACCGGCGGGTGCTGCAAACAGGAGGGGCTATCCTGCCAAAACGGGATGCCGTGGATCGTCGTATCGTAAATGATGTCCGGAACCGCAGCGGGAAAATCATCAAAAGCCAGGAAGACGTCGGCGGCTGGCCGAAACTACAGGCAGCACCTGCCCCTGCGGACGCCGACCGGGATGGCATGCCGGATGCATGGGAGCGCCAAAAGGGACTGGATCCAAAAAATCCCGACGACAGGAATAAGGTGGCCGCCGACGGATATACGATGCTGGAAAACTATATCAACAGTCTTTAACAGCCGATGGCCGGCGACAGGGAAAAAGGAATAACTGTCGTGGTTAAACGTTTCTACTTATTTTCTTTTGGAACGTTCTTAAACGGCGTCTAATGGAAAGTAAATACGCTATAAAAGCGGCGTAAGTTTCAACGATCATTTACCCTTTTCGGCCGATTGGAAAGGGGAAAGCGGTAAAGCCGAGGGTAATTTTGTCTTGTCAAAAATTTATACCCTATGACAAAGTTTAACCTGTCGGTTACCAAGGTAGCCCTTATCCTTGCCCTTTTCGCGACGTTCCAATCCTGTAAGAAGTCCGATGTCCAGGAGGTGACGCCCGCAACCGAAAGTAATGACATCGCAGCCCTGCAACAATCCGTAGCCAACTCGCTGGGTGCTCCCGCTGAAGCTGTCGTTTACAACAAAGCGTTAAAGCAATTTGTAGTGGAAGAAGACAGCTATGTATCACTGGAAGACGCCCAACTGCGTTTTGGAAACAAGGGTGTTGCCAGTGCCGTTACGCACCGCGAGCATTTCTACCTGATCCAGCCCACAAAGATCAATGCGATTAAAATTTACGCTGATACTACCGTTCCCGCAGCCTGGCTGACCGCCCTGGATTCGGCCATCGCCTCCTGGAACCGCACCGGCAGCAAGGTGTACATGGAACGGATCAATACCGCCACCGGCGCCACTACCAAAGTGACCACCAACTACGCTGCATCTTCCACTATCGCCTCGGCCGCTTATCCCGACTATTACGGCAATCCCGGCAACCGCATGACCATCAATACCTACCAGAACGGCCTGACCGCCTCGAAGAAGCGTTTTGCCATCACCCACGAACTGGGACATACCATCGGTTTCGGCCACACCAACAGCACCTGGGGTTATGCCATCGAAGGTACGCCCACCACGGATTCGTATTCGGTGATGAATTCCACCGTACTGAACTGGAGCAACTTCACCTCCTGGGACCTGCTGGCCGTACAGACGCTGTATCCTGCCTTATAAAGCAACCGCCCCTTATCTTCTTTCAGCCATAATCGTTTCGATTATGGCTTTTTTTTGCTCTTGTTGAAAAGGGGCAGGCAGGGCAATGACCATGGGCATTTGTTCCCTAATTTTTAACAAATTTACCCATCCCTTGCGGGTGCCTTCCCTAGCTTTACGGGCTCCCGGCAGGGCCATGGAACGACTGCGGTCCTTCCGCCACAAACAGATTGCCGCCAATTATAATTATGAAACTGAACAAAACGCTCTTCCGGGGCCTGCTGGCCCTTCTGCTTCCCGTTCTTTCCCAGGCACAGGACGCCACCGTGTCCAGCCCGGACCAACAACTGAAGGTTTCCCTCTCGGTCACCGAAGGAAAGCCGGCGTACACGGTTAGCTACAAAGGCAAAACGATGCTGGAAACTTCCCCACTGGGACTGAAGACCAACGAAGGCGATTTTTCCGCCGGCATGAAATTCCTCGGCAAGTCAGAAAGCACCGTAGAGAAAAGGTACACCCAGCAAAAGATCAAAAAATCGGAAGTCCACTATACGGCCAACAAGCTTACCTGCACCTTTGAAAATGCGCAGCAAAAGAAAATCGCGGTGGTGTTCCAGGTTAGCAACAACGATATCGCTTTCCGCTACGAGCTGCCGGCCTGGGGCGAGCGGATGAGCTGTGTGGTGGAAAGCGAAGCCACGGGGTACCGGTTTCCACAGGCCACCACCACCTTTTTATCGCCCATGATGGGGGCGATGGGCGGCTACGCCCGTACAGCGGCCAGCTATGAAAGCGGTTACGCACCCGATGCGCCGCTGGGAAAGCAAACCTCCCGCAAAGAAGGCTATGTGTTCCCGGGCCTGTTCCATATCGGCAAGGACGGCTGGGTGCTGCTCTCCGAAACAGGTGTGAGCAGCCTGTACTGCGCCGCGCACCTGGGCGAAGCTTCGGCGGACGGGCTGTATACGGTGGCGTATCCTGATCCCAGGCAAAACAACGGTTTCGGAAGTACCGGGGCGGCCCTATCGCTTCCGGGCATTACCCCCTGGAGAACCATAACGGTTGGCGACGACCTGAAACCCATTGTCGAAACGACCATTCCTTTTGACGTGGTCGACCCGCTGTACGAGCCCTCCCAGGAATACAGGTTCGGGCGTTCCTCCTGGAGCTGGATCGTGTGGCAGGACAACAGCATGAACTACGAGGACCAGGTGAAATTCATAGACCTGGCCGCGGCGCTTCGGTTTGAGTACATCCTGGTGGATGCCTGGTGGGATACCCGCATCGGCAGGGACCGGATGAAGCAACTGGTGGCCTATGCCGCTTCCAAAGGAGTGGGTGTCTTCCTGTGGTACAATTCGAACGGGCCGTTCAACGATGCGCCGCAGGGCCCCCGCAACAGGATGAACACCTCCGTGGAACGCAAAAAGGAAATGAAGTGGCTGCAGCAGGCCGGTGTCAAGGGATTGAAAGTGGACTTTTTCGGCGGCGACAAGCAGGAAACGATGCGCCTGTACGAGGACATCCTGTCCGACGCCAATGACCACGGCCTGATGATCGTTTTCCATGGCACCACCCTGCCCAGGGGCTGGGAGGTGATGTACCCCAACTACGTGGGCAGCGAAGCGGTCATTGCCTCCGAAATGCTCGTCTTCTCCCAGCAGGTGCGGGAGTCGGAAGCTTTTTATGCCTCCCTGCATCCCTTTATTCGCAATGCGGTCGGCAGCATGGAGTTTGGCGGCGTGTTGTTAAACAAGTACCTCACCAAAAGCAATAAAGAAAGAAACCAGCGATTGACCACCGATGCCTTCCAGCTGGCTACGGCTGTCCTGTTCCAAAACCCCGTACAGATGTTCGGCCTTACGCCCAACAACCTTACCGATGTTCCCGCTTTTGAGCTCGATTTCCTGAAGAACGTACCGACCACCTGGGAGGAGACGGTTTTTATTGAGGGCTATCCGGGAAAGTACAGCGTGCTTGCCCGGCGCCACAAGGACCAATGGTATGTGGCCGGGGTCAATGCCGAAAAAGAAGTGTTGAAACTGAAGCTCAAGCTGCCGATGCTTGCCGGAAAAAAAGTGCGGCTGTACCAGGATGACAAAAACCGGGAAACCTATGCCAAAGAAGTGGAGGTGGGCAAAAGCGGGGAGCTGAAAATGGAGCTGCAGCCCGGGGGCGGATTCGTTTTGAATTAAACGGAAACGGGCGGGGACTTTATCAATCGTTCCCAAAATTTGACGGAATGTATCCTCCCCGCCCGGAACCCGGTTTTACTTTTAGCCGGATACGCATACCCCGCCCTTAGCGGTGAATGTAACCTATGACAGGGCCTTTAAGCGTTTGCAACGGGGTCAATAAAGAACTTTTTTTGAGCGACATGAAAAGACAAGCATTTTTATCAGTGGTACTGCTGCTGCTCGGCGCATTCAATTTTGCTTCGGGCCAGGTTTTGAAATTAAATGATCTTGAGTATTTCGAGACGCAGGGGGTCAATGTCCTGGTGTATAATAACCTTTTTACCGGAGGTTTTAACGACGAGAAGAATGCCGGGATCGAATTGATCCACCACGGCGTCAGAACCGCCCAGGGGGGGGCGGTGCGGCTTTCCCATACGCCGGAACAGTGGGACCTGGTACCGGACGTACCCTCCCGCAAAGTAGACCGTGCGTCGAAAACCATTGAAACGACCTTAAGGTATAAGGATTACGATTTTGAATCGCGGGTGGTGGTCCGGCCGGAGGGTAAAGGTGTTGAAATAGCGGTTTACCTGGATAAGCCCGTTCCCAAAGCGCTGGAAGGGAGTGCCGGGTTTAACCTGGAGTTTCTACCCTCCCAATATTGGGGAAAAGCCTATTTGATGGACGGGCGTTATAATCGATTCCCCCGCTACGTGGTGGGGAACACTATGACGAGGCCGAACAGTGAAAAGCCAAAGCAGTACAAGGGGTATAAAACGTACGACGACAGGGGAACCGGCAAATTCATCGACCCGCTTCCGCTGGAAAAAGGGCGCACCTTTCTTTTGGCTCCCGATGAGCCCTCGCGTTTGGTAAAAATCACCTCTCAGGATGCCGACCTTATGCTTTTCGATGGGCGCATGCTGGCCCAAAACGGCTGGTTTGTAGTGCGCAGCACCCTTCCGGCCGGAAAAACAGGCAAGGTGCTGACCTGGAAAGTGGAACCCAATGCGATCAATGGATGGATCCGGGAGCCGAATATCGGTTTCTCCCAGGTGGGCTACCTCCCTTCCCAACAAAAAGTTTCGGTAATTGAACTCGACAAGAAAGATAAACCGCGTGAAAAAGCATCGCTGTATAAAATAGGCGCCGACGGCAATGCCACCGAAGTGTTCAGCGGCAAAGTCGTACCCTGGGGCAACTATTTTAAATACCACTATGTAAAATTCGATTTTTCTTCCGTCAAAACCCCCGGCATATACTATATCCAATATGGCAATTTTAAAACCAACAACTTTTTAATAGAAGAGAACGTTTACGCCAGGATCACGGATGCCACCAGCGATATATGGATTCCCATACACATGAATCATATGTTCGTAAATGAGGCGTACCGGGTATGGCATGGCGAGCCTTTCAAGGAGGGCTATCGCCAGGCTCCCCCCGGCACCGATCATTTCGATCTTCATGGCCAGGGACCCACCACCGATACCAGGTATAAACCACTCGAACGGATCCCCGGGTTAAACATAGGCGGTTTTTTCGACGCCGGGGACTTTGATATCGAAACCGGGTCGAATATCAGCGTGGTGCAGAACTTCGTCCGGACCTGGGACTATTTTAAACCCTTACGTGATCAGACCTTTGTGGACCAGAAGCAACGCTATGTCGATCTGCACCGGCCCGACGGAACGCCGGACGTATTGCAGTTTATCGAGCACGGCACATTGAACCTGGTGGCGCAGGCAGAGATTGTCGGCCACATGACCCAAACGCTCTCGAATGCTGTTTTGGACAATTACCATCACCTGGGCGACGCCGCCTCCTTAACAGACGGCCTCCCTTATAATCCGGAGCTTAGCCCTTATGAAATAGCCGCTGATGGCCGATCCAGCGGCGTGAAGGATGATTTATGGGCATTTACCAGCCGTAATCCCGACCTCGATCTCAGTGCCGCAACGATGCTGGCAGGAGCCAGCCGGGCATTGAAGGGGTATAACGACGATCTTTCGGCAAGAGCGTTGCAACAGTCGAAAAGACTGCTGAAAGAGGCAACGGAATTACTGGCCAACCGGCCGCAGGACAGCCTGGGCAGGAGGCGCGGCT
This sequence comes from Huijunlia imazamoxiresistens, assembly GCF_037132455.1. Classification (NCBI taxonomy): domain Bacteria; kingdom Pseudomonadati; phylum Bacteroidota; class Chitinophagia; order Chitinophagales; family Chitinophagaceae; genus Huijunlia; species Huijunlia imazamoxiresistens. The sequence continues at coordinate 176,214 of NZ_JBBBEI010000001.1, forward strand.
CGGATATTTCCACCAATCTTCAATTGTACATCTCGACCCGGGAGCAACAATACCTCGATAAATTCCAGCAACTTTTATGGCCTGCGCTGGACCGTAACCTCAATACCGTCCTGCTGACGGCATTAGATGCCCTGCCGCATATGGATGCCTCCTATAAAGAAAAGCTCCGGCCGTATGTCGTAAAGTTCAAAGAGTATATCCAAAAACTGGAGAAAGATAATCCCTACGGAGTGCCCATCGGCCTGGGCAACTGGGCCGGTAGCGGTGACGTCGTGAACTTTGGTACCACGATTTGCTTTGGCAGCAAACATTTCCCGGACATTATCGACGCCAGCCATGCTTTTAAGACCAGCAACTACCTGTTTGGCTGCCATCCGTATCATAATTATTCCTTAGTGGCAACGGTGGGTGCTACCCGTCCCAAAGCCGTCTTTTATGGGAATAACCGGGCTGATTTCTCCTTTATCCCGGGCAATCTTGCTCCGGGCTTATTATTCAGGAAACCAGACCACTTTGAAAACTACGACGACTGGCCCTTTTTCTGGGGACAAAACGAGGGCACGATTGCCGGAAATACGGGTTATTTAATCTTTGGATCAGCTTTTAAAAACTTAGTAAAATAAATGGATAAAGCCCTGCACAACCGCAGGGCTTTATTTTTGGATCTTAATGAGCGGGGTGCGCCGGTTTTCTTAATCACCTGCTGAAGGCGGGTCCTGTTTATGGAGTGGGCCCGTCATTTTCCTTCAGTTTTTCTCCTTTTCTCATTTGGGCCAGGTATTCGGAAGGCAGCATATTGTATTTTGCTTTGAAGGATTTTGCAAAATAGTTGGGGGTGGAATAGCCGACGGAATAAGCGATCTGGGCGATGTTCATGTCGCTTTTCTCCAGTAAGACGGTTGCCTTCTCCAGCTTTACGGAGCGGATGTATTCCACCGGAGTCTGGCCCGTAACGGCAAAGAGCTTATTGTACAAAGAATTCCGGCTGATCCCCATATGCTTACTCAGGTCTTCCACCGATAATTGGGGATTGGTCAGGTTTTCCTCCAGGTACAGCATCACCCGGCCCAGGAATTTCGCTTCCTCCGATTCGATTTTCACCTCGGGGGTCAGCACCTTGACCTGTTGGGTATACGTATCCTTAAACTTGCTGTTCAAGACCAGCAGGTTTTTCACCTTGGCGTTCAGTACTTCAAAATTAAAGGGCTTGGTGATGTAGTCGTTGGCCCCGGTTTCCAGCCCCTTCAGCTGATCCTGCTCTCCGGATAAAGCGGTCAGCAGGATCACCGGGATATGGCCCGTCCGTTTATCCTCTTTGAGCTTGCGACACAGCTCCATGCCGTCCATATAGGGCATGCTCACATCGCTGACGATCAGTTGGGGATGTTGCGACAGGGCCTTTTGCCAGCCTTCTTTTCCGTTGGCCGCTTCCACCACCCTGTACTGCGTCCGCAGGTTGTCCTTCAGGTACAACCGAAAATCCTCATTGTCTTCCACCAGCAGGATGGTGGGCGGCTCCAGTTGCCCTTTCAGGGTGCCTGTTCCCGCGCTGGCTGCCGGCGTTTCCGACAATGCTTCCCCTTCGGGCACCTCCATGGGTTCCGGCAATGGTTCGGGCAGGAGCGCTCCCGGTCCCTTTTCCGCAACGGCCAGGGGCGTGAAGGGCAGGTGGAGGGTAAAGGTCGTTCCCTGCCCGGGCGCGCTTTCCACCTCTATGGTGCCGCCCTGCATCTGCACAAATTCCTTGGTAATGGACAGGCCGATGCCGGTTCCCTGGTTGAGCACGGCCGCTGGGGTTTCGTGTTGAAAGAAACGCTCAAAGACCTGCTCTTTCTGATCGGCGGGCATACCAATGCCGGTGTCGCTTACCTTCAGGGACACCCAGGTGCGGGCAGGGTCGGCAGCATGTTCCTCCTGGTCCAGTTCCAGGCGGATGGTGCCGCCTTCCAGGGTAAACTTAAAGGCGTTGGACAGCAGGTTGAACAGGATCCGCTCGATCTTATCTTTATCAAACACCGTATCCAGGCGGTCGATCCGGCTGTTTAGGAGAAAACGGATCTTCTTGCGCTCCGACAGGTCCTGGAAGGAATCCGACACCTCTTTCACAAAGGACACGAATTCGCCTTCCGTGGGGTGCAGCCTCAGTTCGTGTTCTTCCATTTTGCGGAAATCCAGGAGCTGGTTTACCAGGTTGAGCAGGCGCCTGGCGTTGCGTTGGATCATCCGCAGGTGGCCGGGGAGCTTTTCCCCCTTTTCACCGGAGAGCAACTGGTCCACCGGCCCCATGATCAGGGAAATGGGGGTGCGGAATTCATGGCTCAGGTTGGTTAAGAACCTGATTTTGAGCCGGTCCAGTTCCCGTGCCTGCTCGGCCTCTTTGCGTTCCTGTTCCCGGGCGAAGGCCTGTTTGAGCCGTTGGATGCCCTTGTGCCGCCCGTACAGCACCAGCCCGGCAAGGGCCAGTACATAGAAAAGGTAGGCATAGGCCGTGCGCCAGAAGGGGGGATGGACATATATTTTCACGGAAGTGACCGCTGTATTCCAGATGCCTTTTCTATTGCTGGCCCGCACCCGGAACACGTATTCACCGGGGTCCAGGTTGGTATAGGCGGCGGTTTTGGAAGTGCCCACGTAGTTCCAGTCCTTATCAAAGCCTTCCAGCTTATAGGAATACCGGTTTTGCTCCGGCGTGGTATAATTCAGGGCGACATAGCCCAGGGCGAAGTTTTGGCCATAGTCGAGGCGGATTTCCCGGGCTACGGAAATATGCGCTTTCAGGGGACCTTCTTCCGAGGGGGCCACCGGCTTATTGTCCACCCGCAGGCCGGTCAGCAGGACGGAGGAAACCTGTTTGTTCGGTTTCAGTTGCCCGGGGTGGAAATAATTAAAGCCCTCCAGGCCGCCGAAAAACAGCTCTCCGTCCGTGGTCCTCAGGCCGGCCCCGCGGACAAAGTTGTTGTTCTGAATGCTATTGGGGTAGGTGTGCCGGGTGAACTTTTGGGTGCGGGCGTCATAACTGCTGATGCCCTGGTTGGTACTGATCCAGATCCGGCCGGTTTTATCTTCCAAAATCTCGTAAACGCTGGTGCCCAGCAGTTCTTCTTCCCCCGGAAAGGAAATAAACCGGTCTGTTTTCGGGTCCAGGTAACAGATGCCCCCGTTGAAGGTACCGATCCAGAGGGTCCCCCGGCTGTCTTCCAGGATACAATGAATGGCATTGCTGGGGAGTTGGCTGTTGGCATTATTATAGACCCTGAACTGGCCGGTGGATGGGTTCAGCCGGGCGATGCCCGATCCATAGGAGGCGATCCAGATCTGTCCCTTGCGGTCCTCTTCGATATCCCGGATATATTCATTGACGGGCAGGGCCCGCTCGTCGGCAGCCACCGGTTGGGGCAGGTATTTTAAAAAAACCTTGTTTTCGGGGTTCAATACGTTGACGCCCCCGCCATTGGTGCCCAGCCAGACGTTTCCCTTGCTGTCCTCCCGCACGCAGAAAATATCGTTGGAGTTGATCGTGCCGGGACCGGCGCCCGCCTTCATTTGGCGGTAGCTTCCGCTGCCCCCCTCCAGCACAAAAAGCCCGTCGGAAAAGGTGCCCATATACAGGCGGCCCTTCCGGGTCATTTCCAGGGCCAGGATGGAAAGACCGTCCGTGGGGCTTTTCCCTTCGGCGGTTACCGGCAGGTGGCGCAGGTTGCCGGACTTCCGGTGGAACAGGCTCAGTCCTCCGCCATCGGTGCCGACAAAAATGTTCCCGGCCTTATCCTCGGCAAAGGAGGTGACCACCGAAACATTGAGGCCGTTCTCATCCATCGTGTTGAGCTGCTTGAAATTGAACAGGTTCAGGTTCTTATCGTACTTATTGACGCCGCCGCGGTAGGTGCCCAGCCAGTAGATGCCTTCCTGGTCATCAATGGAAATACAGCGGACCGACTTATTGGTCAGGCTGTAGCTGGTGCGGTTATCCGGCCGGTAGCGGGCCACCGCACCGGTTTGGGGGTCCAGGATATTGACGCCTGCTTCCGTACCCACCCATAATTGGTTGGCGGCATCCGCCGCCACGGAAAAGATAAAGTTATGGCTTAAGGTGTTGGGGTCGCTGTTGCTGTGCCGGTACGAAATAAAGCCGGTGCCGTCCGGCTTTAACCGGTTCAGGCCATCGGCGGTGCCGACCCACAGGGTGCCCTGTTTGTCTTCCGCTATGGCCTTTACGATATTATGGCTCAAACTGGAAGGATCTCCATCCGCATGCTGGTACCGGGTAAAGGAAGCCGTCGCCCGGTTGTACCGGAATAAGCCCTGGTTGGTGCCGACCCACATCCGGTGTTGGCGGTCTTCAAAAAGGCAGATGATCCGGTCGGTGGGGATGCCCCCGGGGCGGCGGGGATCAATGGGAAAGCTGGAAACCCCATTGGTTTTGGGGTCGAGCACCTGCAGGCCCCCGTAATAAGAGGTCCATATTTTTCCCTGGTAGTCGCTGCAGGCACTCCGGGTTAAATTACTGTTGTGGGGGGAGGTGGTCGGGTTGCGGGGGAAATGCCGGAACCGGTCCTTTTTGCGGTCATAAAGACTGACCGATCCTGCGACGCCGCCGACCCACAGGTTGCCCCACCGGTCTTCATGGAGCGCAAGGATTTCATTGATCTGGATACTGGTCGTGTCGTTGGGCTTATGCCGGTATACGGTCACATTGGTGCCGTCAAACTTGTTCAGGCCGTCTTCGGTGGCGAACCATAGCAGCCCGTAACGGTCTTTTACAATCGCGTTTATGGTATTGGAGGAAAGCCCCTGTTTAGGACGCAGGGAGGTAAACTTGATGTCCCCATTTTGCGCCCGGGCCGGGGGCAACAGGTAAAATACGCAAAAGCAGCAGGAAAGAAACTTATTCAATGTCATATGGCTCCGCAAGAATCGTTTAAAAAGGATGCGAACAGGGGCCGGGTTCCTGGTGACGGCGCCCTCCTTCGGAAGATGTCCTGCAAAGATAACCGCATTGCCTCCCGTCACAGAGGTACAGAAGGGTCCAAAAAAGGGAACAAATGTAAATTTGCCCTCCCTCGATGTTCCCCCTTTTACTTCCCGGTCGAGCCGGTGACGGCCGGTTGGAGGGCGACGGGACAATTGTGCTTTTCTTTTCGCCAAACGTGCCCTTTCCCCGATGGCGCTTCCGCTACTTTTACCTCCAGATGAAAAAGCTCCTTACCTTATTATGGACCCTTCCCTTGTTTATGGGCTGCGGCACGGCGCATAAAACAGCCTCCGACGGAGGCACTGCGGAAGCCGCCGGCAGCAACCCTAAAAACGCCGGTTCCTTCAGCACTCAGTATACCAACCCGGTCATCTGGGCGGATGTGCCGGATTTGTCGGTCACCAGGGCCGGCAGCGATTTTTATTTGATCAGCACCACCATGCACCTCATGCCCGGCGCTCCCATTATGAAATCGCGGGACCTGGTGCACTGGGACATGACCCGCTATGTGTTCGACAGCCTCACGGATCATTCCAAGTATAATTTAACGGGCGGAACGGTATACGGACGGGGCCAGTGGGCGTCGTCCATCCGGTACCATAAAGGCAGGTTTTACGTACTGTTTTCCCCGAACGACCAGCCCTTCCGGTCCTATATCTATACGGCTACGGACCCCTCGGGCAAGTGGGACCTCCTTTCCCGGATGCAGCATTTTCATGACGCCTCCCTTTTCTTCGACGAGGACGAAAGGGTGTATGTATTTTCCGGGACCGGTTCGCTCAAAGAGCTGAACCAGGACCTGTCCGGCGTCAAGCCCGGCGGTGTCGATCAAAAGATTTTCGAGCGGGATCCCGAAGAAACGGGCCTGCTCGAAGGCAGCCAGGTGGTGAAACATAACGGCAAGTACTACCTGCTGATGATCTCCTGGCCCCGCAACGGGAAGCGCCGGCAGGTGTGTTACCGGGCCGACAAGATCACGGGTCCGTATGAAAAGAAAGTGATCCTGGAAGACAACTTTGGGGGTTTCCCCTATGCGGGACAAGGCTGTATCATGGATGATGAACAGGGAAACTGGTACGGCCTGGTGTTCCAGGACCGGGGAGGCGTAGGCCGGGTACCCCTGTTGATGCCCGTGCGCTGGGTGGACGGCTGGCCGATGCTGGGCGATGAAAACGGCCGTGTGCCGCTGACCGGGCAGGTGCCGTTAAAGACCGTCGAGGCGGGACGCCGCATCGTGGACAGCGATGACTTTGCCGGCAAGCACCTGAAGACCACCTGGCAGTGGAACCACAACCCGGTGCCTGCGGCCTGGTCGCTGACGGAGCGCCGGGGCTTTTTGCGGCTGAAGACCAGCCGCGTGGTGGACAACCTGTACGCGGCGCCCAATACCCTTACCCAGCGTATGGAAGGGCCCGGGTGCAGCGGGGTGGTGGCGATGGAGGTATCGAAAATGAAAGACGGCGATGTGGCCGGTTTCAGTGCCTTTAACGGGCATTCCGCCCTTTTGTCCGTCCGTAAAGAAGGTTCTAAAAAATACCTGACGATGTCCACCCATGTCGTGAACCTCGACAACGCCAGTAAAGCCATCCGGGGCGTGGAAGCGGAGGAGAAAGCCCGCATCGAAATCACCGGCGACCGCATTTACCTGCGCATCGATGGTGATTTTCGCCTCGGCAAGGACTTCGCCGACTTTTATTACAGTGCGGACAACAAAAGCTGGATCCCTATGGGACCCCAGTTCAAAATGCGGTTCGACTATACCCGGCTCTTCATGGGTACCAAGTTTGCCCTGTTCAACTATGCCACCAAAGCACCCGGAGGCTATGTGGATATAGACTTCTTTACGTACAGGAGGATGCCCGGATAGTACAGCTGAAGCATCGGTACAATTCTTCCCTTCTTTTACCTGAATGTGCCATCCCTGCTGAAAACGCCGCTCTACTTTTATCCGCCCCCGGAGGAACCCGGGGGTGTTTTCCCCGCTTATTTTTTAACGAACAATTGCTCCATTATGAAAAGAATTTTATGCACGCCCCACGTGCTTAAAGCCCTGCTTTTGCTCCTTATAGCCGGCATTCAGTGTACGGTTTTCGGACAAGCAAGGGTGGCCTCTGTAAAAATTAATAAAAGTGTCGCCTTTCAAAAGATTACGGGTTTCGGCGCTTTTGTCAACAGTCCCCAGTTTGGCTATAACCACATGACCCCTGCCGAAATACAGCAGGTGTGGGGCGCCGGCAGTCAAGCCGGCTGCAACATCATGCGGATCTTTATTCCTACCGGGGAGTCCAACTGGGCCCAAACCATCCCTACGGCACAACAGGCAAAAAGCCTGGGGTTGAAAATCTTCGCCTCGCCCTGGTCGATGCCCACCGAGTGGAAAACGGTGAATATCATCGGCTCCCAGTACGATAGTTCGGGGATCAAGAAAGAGGTTTATCTAAAACCCGAACACTACGGCGATTATGCCCGGTACCTCAATAACTTTGTGCTGCTGCTCCGCGCCAACGGGGTGGAACTGGATGCCATTTCCCTGCAAAACGAACCCGATTACAAGGTGGATTATGCCGGGTGCGTCTGGACCACGTCCCAGATGACGAAGTTTTTAAGAGAGTTCTCCGATTCGATCACCTGCCCGGTGCTGGCGCCGGAAACCGTGGGCATGCCGGACAACTATGCCAATGCCCTTGGGGCTTCGGATGTGCTTCCGAAATTCAAAATATTCGGCGGCCACCAGTACGGTGGCATCGGCACGGCTATAAAAAACCTGCAGGCCAAAGGCAAGGAACTGTGGATGACCGAATTTTTGGTGAACTGGAATTCCGATGAAAATACCTCCCGGAATTTCGACTGGACGAAGGATGCGTTCTCCTTTGCCGGCAAGGTGAATGAAGCCCTCCTGGCCAACGTGAACGCCTGGATCCATTATGCCGCCAAACGCTTCTACGGCCTTATGGGCGACGGCCAGTTTGGAACCACCACCGGCGTCCTTACCAAGCGGGGGCGGATTTTTTCGCAGTTTGCCAAGTACCTTACCGGCTCCACGCGGGTACAGCACACTTTTAATGACAATAGCGGTGTACTGAACGGCTCGGCCTACCTGTCGGCCACAGGCGACAGTGTATACGTGGTGGTGCTGAACCCTTCGGCCAGCACGTACAGCCTGTCGGTGGACCTGCCCTTCCTTTCTGTTTCGGGAAAAACGGTCCGGACCACGGCCACCGAAGACCTGACGGCCACGGATCTTACGTTTGCGGAAACCACCCGGCCGGCAGTAGTCCTCAGCCCCTCCAGCGTTACGACGCTGGTATTCAAAAAGAGCGGTGATTTCACGCCCTCGCAGATGGTAAGCCAGGTGGTGAATTTCAAAAAGATAGAAACCCAGGCGCCCACCAGCGCGGCTTTCGGCACCGCTTACCAGTTAAGCGGTAAAACGGCTGTTTTCAGCGCGAACTCCCGGCTGATCAGTACCAATACCACCGCCGCCAATGGCTACCTGGCCCTCGATGGCGTTTACAACCGGCTGGTGTTCAGCGTGGATACCTTGACTTCTGCCGGCAGCTATACCTCCTCCGTTACAACGCTCAATTACATCAACGCCGCCGGCGCCGTTAAATCGTACAACTACGGCTCCATCGCCTTCAACCAGCGGACCAATTTCAACTGGGTGCTCGATATTTCGCCCAACGTGCTGACGGATACCTGTAAAGGAATTATCAGCCTGACCACCACGAATGCGGTTTCGATCCTCACCTTCAAACTGAAAAACGTATTTTTAGCCCTGGGCACGGAAAAGGAACTGAACCTTTCCGGTCCTTACAGCCCGTATGACGGCAACCTGCTGGACGGCTTTGCGGATACGGCCTACACTTCCTATAACTTTACCGGTGTAACCGGCATTCCTGCGGCGACAAACTGGTATGGTGCGGCCGTCAACAAGAATGCCGTTTTCTACACGGCTGCCGGAACCTTGAGTAATGGCATCAATGTCGTTTCCGGCACTGCCAGCACTCAGCTGCAGCTTAATGACCAGGGGGGCGACTTTTATCCTCCGGCAGGTTTTACGGCTATTGATGCCCGTTACCAGGGCACTTTAAATGGCTATAAAATGCTCACCCTGCCCTTTGCGGCCCGCATCCCTGCCGGTGTAAAGGCGTATACCCTGGTTTTCGCCGAGGGCCAGGTAAAAGGCACCCGCATCACCGGTGATACTTTGCCCGCCCATATGCCGGTCCTGGTATACGGGTCCGGCTCCTTTTCCTTTAGCGGAGCGGGGAATATCGTGCCCCAGCTCAACCCCCGGACAGATATCGCCACCGGCGTTTATATCCGTGTAAAGGTTCCGGTAAACAGCTATGCGCTGACCCTCACCAACGGCGTTCCGTCGTTTACCCGGGCAACCGCCGCGGTTCAGCCTTCGGTCTATTCGTTCGACGCTTACCTTTCCCCGGCCGCCACGGCTTCCTCTTTGAAGGTAGTATTGAACGATACGTCTACGGCGGCCCCGCCCATGCTCACCGTATCTGCCGCTTCGCCGGCCAACCTGGCTGCTGTTTCCGGGACCGGGTACGCTACGGTGGGTTCGTTTACCTTATCCGGTAGCGATCTGCCGCAAAATGTAGCGCTGGCGGCGCCCGCCCCTTTCGAGATCTCCCTGAGGGCCGATTCCGGCTATGCCGCTTCGCTTTCCCTGGTACCGTCGGGCGGAACGCTGGCGTCCACCACCATTTATGCACGGTTGGTTTCCGGCCAGGCGGTCGCTACCTACACGGGAGCCATTGCCATTACTTCTGCCGGCGCCGAAAGCAGGAGCGTGGCGCTCAGCGGAACCGTTTATGCACAAGCGGTGGTAACGGCTTCGGAAACAACGATAACCGGGTTGGGCTACAATACCTTCTCCACGGCAATGGCACCGGTAAAATCCTTCCAGGCAGGGGGCAGCCCGCTGGCAGGAGACGTTACCATTACGGCGCCGGCCCATTTCGAGGTTTCCCGTACCGCGAATAGCGGCTACGTCCCTTCACTTACCCTGGGCATGGCCAATGGAACGGTGGCAGCCACCACCCTCTATGTACGCCTGAAAGGGGGGCTGGCAGCAAACACCTATAGCGGGAATATCGTGGTAACCTCCGCCACCGCTGCCGACAAACTGGTGGCCTTGAACGGTGCGGTCATAGCCCGCAGGGCCTATGATTTTACCCAGGATGCTGCGGCCACCGCCGCCACAACGCCCCCTGCCACGGACATTACGGTGGCTTCGGGCAATAATGCCACTGCCGGCGTCATAAGTTATACCGACGCTGCCGGGAACACCGGCAACCGCTTCCGGGCCTATAGCGGAGGCAACCGCAACGCAACGGGCATTGTCGACCTGAACCTGTTCCCCTCCGATGCCGCGGATTATTCCGTGACCTGGAAGCAAAGCATCGGGTCCGTTACGGACTATAAAGTGGGCTGCTTATTAAGAGGCGGCGGCCCTGCAGGCACGGCCACCACGGGTTACGTGCAGGGGATGCTGAACGGCTATGTGTTCATCGTGTACAATGCCGGTGCTGCCCGCACCGAGTTCCGCATCTACCGATCTACCGCGGCCACTTCGCTCAACACGCTGGTGAATACCACCGTCGCCGGCTATGTGCCGGCCGTAGGCCAGTCCGTATGGTACCGGGCTTCCGCTACAGGTGCGTCGCCGGTAAGCCTGAAGCTGGAATACTCTGTCGACAGCATTACCTGGAACAATGGCGCCGTAGCCACGGATGCCTCCGCAGACCCCTTCACCACCGGGGCCACCCAGCTGGTATGGGGCCTGGGTTCTCCGGGCTATAATTTCTATATGGATGACATTACATACAAAAAAGTGCCGAAGGCCCAGGCGGTCACCTTTAAGGTCCTGGCGCCCAAAAGGGTAGGGGATGCTGCCATAACCCTGGAGGCTACGGCTTCCTCCGGCCTGCCCGTCCGCTATAGTTCTTCCGATACGGGAGTGGCCACCGTGGTGGATGGTACCCTTCACCTCGTGGGACAGGGCACCGCCACCATCACCGCCCTACAAAGCGGGAACGAGGATTATGCCCCCGCACAGGCCACGCAAACCCTGGCCGTGCTGCCCTGGAAGCTGCTGGTGCAGCACCTGGACGGTGATGGCGGCCAAACGGCCAACAACAACCTGCGTCCCTACCTGAAGGTGGTCAGCCAGGACAGCGTCCCGGTACTCCTGGGTGAGCTTACCGCCCGCTACTGGATGACTACCGAAAACGCCTCTTCGATTATTGCCAACATCGACTGGGCGAAGATGGGTGCTGCCAAGGTGAAGGCCCGCTATGTAGGCCTGGCGGCACCCCTGCAGGGCGCTACCGGCTACGTGGAATACAGCTTCGATACGGCCGCCGGCCTGCTGAAGGCAGGCGCCAACTCCGGTGAGATCTTTTCGAAAGTGTACCACAGCAACTGGAAGGCCCTCAACGAGCTCAATGACTATTCCTATGCCGCCCACAGCACCTTCACGGTCCATCCGAAGGTGACCCTGTACCGCAACGGCCAGCTGATCTGGGGCGTGGAACCCGCTGATGTGGGCGGCGCCTCCGTGGTGAAGAGCGCCCCCGGGGAAGAACAAGCGCAGGCAAGCGGCGTTTCGGTATATCCCAACCCGGTAAGCGACCACCTGGTGATCCGCAGCGGAAGCTTGCTGGCGGGAGCGACGGTTCAGGTGATCGATGCCAGGGGCGCGACGGTTGTTGCTGCCCGGTTGACCACTGCCCTGCAAACCCTGCCGGTTCGCCAACTGGCGCCGGGACTGTACCACGTAGTGGTGCGTAACGGCCTGGAGGTCACCACGGCAAGCATCGTGAAGCAATAGTTTGCCCGGGGTGCTCACTGAACAAGAAAGGAAGGGGTTGCTGCCCCTTCCTTTCTTTTTTACCCAAACGCGTCTCCGGGGCCGGCAGGCAGGGGAACATTACAAATGTCTCCTAGGTTTGTACAAATGACCCCTTCACCCTCGGCCGCACACGATACTTTTACCCTGGAATAAGCGGCCATAGATCATTATACGCCATATGAAAAAAACAATCCTGTTACTTTTTTTTCTGCCACAGCTGCTGTGGGCCCAGGTTACCGTCGTCAAACAACCCACCGCCGTAAAGGGGGGCTTCCCGCTGGCAACGAAAAGCAGCCTCGCCCAAATCTGCGTAGATCCGGATGATTTTGAAGCGGTGAAAAAATCGGCCGCACTTTTCGCCGCCGATATGGAGCGGGTCACCGGGCGGTTGCCAGAAGTTGTTGCTTCGACCACCGCGCCGGGCCGGAATGTCGTCATCATCGGCACCCTGGGCGAAAGCCATTTGATTGACCAGCTGGTGGCGGCAAAAAAGCTGACGGCCGACTCCCTAAAGGGTCAATGGGAGCGGTACCTGGTTCAAACGATCGACAAGCCCTTCCCGCATATCGACAAGGCATTGGTAATCGCCGGCAGCGACCGGAGGGGAACGGCCTATGGGGTGTTCTCCCTTTCCGAAGCCATCGGCGTTTCGCCCTGGTACTGGTGGGCCGATGTGCCGGTGAAAAAAAGCGCTACGCTGTTTCTGCCGCCGGTGGCCTGGCTTTCCCGGCCCCCGGACGTAAAATACCGCGGCATCTTTCTCAACGATGAAGACTGGGGCCTGCTGCCCTGGGCGGCAAAGAATTACGAGCAAACCCTCGGCGATATCGGCCCCGGAACCTATGAGCGGATCTGCGAGCTGTTGCTCCGGCTCAAAGGGAACATGCTGGCGCCGGCCATGCACAGCGCCACGGGCGCCTTTTATTCCCACCCCCACAGCAAGGCCGTGGCCGACGCGTACGGCATTATGATCACCACCTCCCACTGCGAGCCGCTGTTGTTCAATAATGCCGCGAAATCGGAATGGGATAACCAACGCGACGGCGAATGGAACTATGCCACCAACAAGGAGGTGATCCTGAAAAAGCTGGACGACCGGGTACGCGAAGCTGCGCCCTACGAAAACCTGTATACCGTGGGCATGCGCGGCCTGCACGACGAAGGCATGCGGGGAAACCTGTCCAAATCGGAACAGGTGCAAATTTTAGCCCGGGTGATCTCCGACCAGCGGGACATTCTTCAAAAATACCTGCAAAAGCCCCCCACCGACATCGCCCAGGTCTTCGTTCCGTACAAGGAGACGCTGGACCTGTACGAGCGCGGGCTGCAGGTTCCGGACGACGTGACCCTGGTGTGGCCCGACGACAACTACGGCTACATCAAGCGCCTGAGCAACCCGCAGGAACAAAAGCGTAGCGGCGGTTCGGGGGTTTATTACCATACTTCCTACCTGGGCGCCCCGCATGATTATTTGTGGCTGTGCACGACGCCCCCGGTATTGATGTACGAGGAGCTGAAAAAAGCTTATAACACCGGGGCGAACCGCTACTGGCTGCTGAATGTGGGCGACATCAAGCCGGCGGAAATGGGCATCCAGACCTTTTTTGATCTGGCCTGGAACGTGGAGGGCTTCGACTTCCAAAAGATCAACCGGCACCAAGGCCGGTTCCTGGGGAGCATCTTCGGAAGGAGCTATGAACAGACATTCCAGGATATTTTGGATACCTACTACCGCCTGGCCTGGAGCCGCAAGCCCGAATTCATGGGCTGGGAGCGCGAATGGGATGCCCCGGAATTCAGGGAACTGGCACCGACCCGGTTTTCCTTCCGGCACTACAATGACGCCCAGCAGCGGCTGGCCGACTACCGGCGCATTGCCCTCCTGGCGGAAGGGATTTTCAAAAAACTGCCCGAACAGCAGCGGCCGGCATTTTTCGAGCTGCTGGGCTACCCGGTCATCGGCTCCTTCGAGATGAACCGGAAGTTTCTCATGGCCCAGCTCAACGGCGAGCAGGTGCGCGACGGCAATCTTGCCGTCGCCAACTGGGCCGCCGGCCAGGCAAAAGCCGCCTACGAGCGCATCGACAGCCTCACCCAGGTGTACAACGCGTTGCTCGGGGGCAAATGGAAGGGCATGATGAAGCTGGCGCCGGGCTGGGTGGCCAAATACCAGCATATGCCCGCGGTCGTTTATACCGAAGGGGCCGGCGAAAAGCCGGCGGACCTGGCCCCCGAAAGGGAAAAGCGCCGGCTGGAGGGATGCACCGTGCTGAACCTGCGGCACTTCAAAAACAAAGTGGCGGCGCAGGGCCATACGCTGCGCCTGGTGGAGGGCATCGGCTACGACGGCAACGTCCTCCAGCTGGGCGAGGCTACGGAAGCCACCGCGGATCCCGGCGATCTCCGGGGTTCCCGGTATGAATACGAATTTTCGGGCGTCACCGCCGATTCGGTCACCGTGCAGGTGTATACGGTGCCTTTCTTCCCCCTCTATGAAGGCCGGAGCACCCGGTTCGGGATTTCGGTGGACGGCCAGCCGGCCTTCGTGGCGAAAAATGACCCCAAGGAGTTTACCAAACCCTGGAAAGACCAGGTGCTCCAGAATGGCGCCGTCGCCCAGGCCCGGTTCCCGGTGAACAAGGCTGCTCAAAAGCATATGCTTGCGTTAACCTGCGGCGACCCGGGTGTCATGATCCAGCGGATCGTGATCGACTGGGGAGGGCTGCAGCCAACCTACACCGGGCCCTCGGTGACTCCCTGAACTATGCTTTTCGGCAGGTGCCACCATCCGGCTCCTTCCTCTTTTAAATCGTTTTGAAATCACGGCATGAAGCAATTCTTTTTGATCTTTTCGCTGCTGGCAGCGACCACGGGCTTTTCGCAAAAGGCCACGGACCTGAAACTCTGGTACAACCGGCCCGCCGGGAAAACATGGGAGGATGCCCTGCCCATCGGCAATGGCCGGCTGGGCGCTATGGTGTACGGAAACGTGGCCACCGAAGTCCTCCAGTTGAACGAGCATACCGTCTGGTCGGGCGGACCGAACCGCAACGACAATCCCGCCGCTTTGGCGGCCCTGCCCCAGATCCGGCAGCTGGTATGGGAAGGAAAGCATAAGGAAGCGGAGGGGCTGGCCAATAAAGCCATCATCAGCAAACAGTCGCACGGGCAGATCTTTGAACCGGTCGACAACCTGAACCTCGTTTTCGACGGGCAGGAAGGGTTTAGCGATTACCGCCGCGAGCTGGACATCGAACGGGCCGTGGCCACCACCTCTTATACCGTGGGCGGGGTGACCTATACCCGGGAGGCCTGGGCCTCTTTCCCCGACCGGGTGATCGTGTTGCGGCTGACGGCCAGCAAGCCCGGGAGCCTTTCGTTCCGGGGCTTCTTCGCCTCCCCGCAGCGAAAGGCGGTCCGCAAAACCGCCGGGACCGGCGAACTAACGGTAACTGGCACCACCAACGACCACGAAGGGGTGAAGGGCCGGGTGCAATTCAAAGGCATTGCCCGGGTGAAACTGGAGGGCGGCGGACTTTCTTCCACTGACACCGCCCTTGCGGTAAAGGGGGCCGACGCGGCCACGATCTATATTTCCATCGCTACCAATTTCAAGAATTACAACGACCTGGGGGGCGATGCCGCCAAAAGGGCTTCGGACTACCTGGATAAAGCCTATGCAAAGCCCTATGCCGCCCTGCTGCAGGCCCACGTGGCGGCCTACCAAAACTATTTCAACCGGGTACGGCTGGACCTGGGGACCACGGACGCCGCCCGCCTGCCCACCGACGAACGGCTGAAGGCCTTCCGGTCGACCACGGACCCGCAGCTGGTGACGCTGTACTACCAGTTCGGCCGCTATTTGCTGATCTCCGCTTCCCAGCCCGGCGGCCAGCCGGCCAACCTGCAGGGCATCTGGAACGATAAAATGCGGGCGCCCTGGGACAGCAAGTATACCATCAACATCAACGCCCAGATGAATTACTGGCCCGCGGAAAAGACGGCCCTGCCGGAGCTGCACGAGCCGTTCCTGCAAATGGTCAAAGAAATGTCGGTCACCGGGCAGCAAACCGCCCGGGACATGTACGGGGCCCGGGGATGGGTGGCCCACCACAATACCGATATCTGGCGGGCCACCGGCGCGGTGGACGGCGCCTTCTGGGGCAGCTGGAGCGGCGGCGGCGCCTGGAGCTGCCAGCACCTGTGGGAACACTACCTGTACAGTGGCGACAAGGCCTACCTCGCCTCCGTCTATCCCGTATTGAAAGGTGCCGCCACTTTTTATGTCGACTACCTGGTGGAGCATCCGCAAAAGCACTGGCTGGTGGTCAGCCCCGACCTGTCGCCGGAAAATGCGCCGAAAGGCCATGCCGGCGCCTCCATGGATGCGGGCACTACCATGACCAACCAGATCGTTTTCGACCTGTTCAGTACCACCATGCGGGCCGCCCGGACGCTGAAAAAGGATGCCGCCTTCGTGGACACGCTGCAGCGGCTGCGCAGCCGCCTGGCGCCCCTTCAGGTCGGGCAGCACGGCCAGCTGCAGGAGTGGCTGGAAGACCTGGACAACCCCACCGACAACCACCGCCATATATCGCATTTGTATGGCTTGTTCCCTGCCAGCCAGATCTCGCCCTACCGGACGCCCCAATTGTACAGTGCGGCGAAAGCCACCCTGCTGCAGCGGGGCGACGTCTCCACCGGCTGGAGCATGGGCTGGAAGGTCAACTGGTGGGCCCGGATGCTGGACGGCAACCATGCCTACCGGCTCATCCAGGCGCAACTGACCCCGGTGGGCACCAACGAAGGAGGCGGAGGCACCTACAACAACCTGTTCGATGCGCACCCGCCCTTCCAGATCGACGGTAATTTCGGCTGCACCTCGGGCATCACCGAAATGCTGCTGCAAAGCGCCGACGGTGCCCTGCACCTGCTGCCCGCCCTGCCCGATGTATGGAAAGAGCACGGAAGCGTGGGCGGACTTCGGGCACGCGGGGGCGTCGAGGTGGTCAACATGGAATGGAAGGAGGGAAAGCTGGTGCAGGTACAGCTCCGCTCCACCCTGGGCGGCAACCTGCGCCTGCGGGTGCCCCATGCGCTGAAGGAGCGCAACGGCCGCGCATTGAAACGGGCCGCCGGCAAAAACACCAACCCGTTTTTCGAAGTGGACGAAACGCCGGCGCCCCTGGTTTCGCCCCGGGCAACGGTGGCGCCCCCGGCACTCAACGCCACCCTGCTGTACGATCTGCCCCTGGAAAAGGGAAAATTATATACCCTGGTCGCCGGCTAGCCGGTGGGCAACAGGAGTTTTCTAAAAAGAAAAAAAGGAACACAATAAAAACAATATGAAACCATTCGCATGCATCCTCACCGCCCTGGTACTGTTGGGCCATCAGAGTTTTTCACAGGACATTATTCCACCGGCCCGGCAGGGATTCGACCTGGAGCGGTCCGGCATTTCGCACGGCCGGGTGGATACTATTACCTACTCCTCCGCAACGGTGGGAGGAGACCGAAAAGCAGTTGTGTATACACCCCCGGGTTTTGCCAGGACAAAAAAGTACCCGGTATTATACCTGTTGCATGGCATTGGCGGGGATGAAAAGGAGTGGCTGAGCGGCGGCAAACCGCAGGTGATCCTCGATAACCTGTATGCCGAAGGAAAGCTGCGGCCCATGATCGTGGTCATGCCCAACGGCAGGGCCATGAAGGATGACCGGCCCACCGGCAATATCTTCGACAGCGTCAAGGTGCGGGCATTTGCCACCTTTGAACAGGACCTGCTCCAGGACCTGGTTCCCTTTATTGAAAAAGCCTACCCCGTTCTGGCCGACCGGGAACACCGCGCCATAGCCGGTTTATCGATGGGGGGCGGGCAGTCGCTCAATTTCGGCCTGGGCAACCTGGACCGCTTTGCCTGGGTGGGCGGTTTTTCTTCCGCTCCCAATACCAAAAACCCGGAGCTGCTGGTGCCCCGGCCGGAGGAGGCCCGGAAGCAACTGAAGCTGCTGTGGATCTCCTGCGGTGCCAGCGACGGCCTGTTGCGGATCAGCAAAAGAACCCATGATTACCTGTCGGAAAACAGGGTGCCCCACATTTATTACATCGAACCGGGCGTACATGATTTTAAAGTCTGGAAAAATGGTTTGTATATGTTTTCCCAACTGCTTTTTAAACCGGTAGATACCGCTGCCTTTTCGCATTATCCTGTGGCAGCCGCTCCCGGCAATGACCGTTAAAAGAATCAACAGATCACAGGAGGATCACCCTCATTATTTACTACTTTAAGGAATTTATGAAAAAGGAAATCGTTCGAAAAAGTTTGTTGGGGATGGGTTTTTGCCTGGCGGCACTGGGAGGCACCCTTACCAGGGCCCATGCGCAAACGCCGAAGCTGACACTGGATTTTACCAAACCCGGTGCTGCCGTCAGCCCGATGCTGTATGGATTGATGACGGAGGAAATCAACCATTCGTACGACGGCGGCTTGTACGCGGAATTAATCCGGAACCGGATCTTTAAAGACAATCCCTCCAAGCCGGAAGCCTGGAGCCTGGTAAATGAAGACACGGTGCAGTCAAAAGCGGCCATTAAGCTGGTCGCTCCCACCCAGGAGAATATTCCATTCGACGAACGGCGGCATGCCATCAACGGGGCGCTGACCACCTGCCTGCGGCTGACCGTGGAAAAGGCCGGCGGATGGGTAGGGATCGCCAACGAAGGTTATTGGGGCATACCGGTAAAGCCCTCCACTGCGTACAAGGCCTCTTTCTACCTGAAAGGCGGCGGCAGCATCCAGCCGCCGCGCCGCCCCGGCGGGCAGCAGGCCACCCAGCCCCCAGCACCGGTCATTGACGACCATACGGCGGGCCCGTTAACCGTAACCCTGGAAAGCAGCGACGGCAAAACGGTGTATGCCTCCGGCACCGTGAACCTGGAAAAGAGCTCTTTCTGGAAGAAATATGAGCTGACCCTGACCACGGCGGCCACTGTGCCCCCCACCGCCGATGCCCGCTTCGTGATCTCCACCAACCGTACGGGGCTTTATTATTTCAACCTGGTTTCCCTGTTCCCGCCCACCTATAAGGACCGGCCCAACGGCAACCGTCCGGACCTGATGAAGATGATGGTGGACATGAAGCCGAAGTTTTTGCGGTTCCCGGGCGGCAACTTCCTGGAAGGCCCCTTGCTGACCGATGCCTTTCCGTGGAAACAAACACTGGGACCGGTCGACAACCGGCCGGGACACCGGGGTTCGTGGGGCTACCGTCCTACGGATGGAATGGGATTGCTGGAATTTTTACTGTGGTGCGAGGATATCGGCGCGGAGCCCGTACTGGGCGTGTATGCCGGTTATTCCCTGAACGGCGACCACATCGATGCAGGCCCGCTCTTAAAGCCTTATGTAGAAGATGCGCTGGATGAAATTGAATACGTGATGGGCGATGTAAACACGTATTGGGGCGCCAAACGTGCCGCGGACGGCCACCCCGCGCCGTTTAAAATGACCTACGTGGAAATTGGCAACGAAGACTGGTTCGACAGAACGGGCAGCTATGACGGCCGTTTCCGCCAGTTCCGGGAAGCCATTGAAAAAAAGTATCCCCGGCTGGTATGCGTCTCCTCCATAGCCGACGCCCAATACCCGAACCTGAAAGTGACTTCGGGTAAAAAGCCGGCCGTACTCGACGAGCATTATTACCGCAACGCCTGGGACATGTATGAAAACGCCGCCCAGTACGATACCTACGACCGCAAGGGTCCGAAGATCTTTGTGGGCGAATGGGCCACCCGGGAAGGGGTGCCCACGACCAACCTGAATGCGGCCCTGGGCGATGCCGCCTGGATGACGGGCATGGAGCGCAATTCGGACCACGTGATCATGTCCTGTTATGCGCCCCTGTTCGTAAACGTGAACACCGCCACCGCCACGGCGCCCAAGGCCTGGCAATGGGATTCCGACCTGATCGGCTATAATGCCCTGTCCAGCTATGGCTCGCCCTCTTATTACGTACAGGCCCTGTTCAGCCAGTTTCTGGGCAATAAGATCGTACCGGTGACGGCGGAAAACATACCGACCCAAAACCGGCCGCTGAGCCGCAGGGACAGTGCCGAGAACCGGGCGCCCAAGGCGGTTCCGACCGTATTTTATTCCGCTACGAAAGATGCGAAAACGGGCACGGTCTATTTGAAGGTGGTCAATACAACCGGCAAACAGCAGCCGGTAGAGATCAACTTAAAAGGAGCGGCCAAGGTAGCACCGGACGCCACCATGGTGGTGATCAAGGGCGATAAGCCGGAAGATACCAACAGCATCACCGACCCGGTAAAGATCGTGCCGGCTACTTCCAAAATAAAGGGCGTTGCACCGGTATTTACCCGGATGCTGGATGCTTATTCCGTCACCATTTTGCAACTGCAAGCCGGCAAATAAAAATCAACTTCATTTGAGCATGAATGGTACGCTGAACAGGCATTCCTTGCACCCGCATGCGGAGGGTGCCTTCCGGGCAAAGCTGGCGGAAGCCATAGATGCCCACCTGGAAGATCCCGAACTGGATGTGGAGAAACTGGCCAGGAGCCTGTACATGAGCCGGGCGGTTTTGTACCGGAAAATAAAGACCATATCGAACCTGCCGCCGAAGAAGCTCATTCATGTTATCCGGCTGCAGCGGGCGGCTTCCCTGCTGGAAGAAGGAACCTGCAGGATCAGTGAAATAGCCTACAGGGTAGGGTATAGCTCGCATACGGTCTTCGGCAAGAATTTCCTGAAACAATTCGGAAAAACGCCCCTGGCCTACCAGGGCAGGCTGAAGTCGGAAAAGAATAGCTAACCGCCAGGCGGACGAGAATGATGTAGATGGGTTGCTCCTAAGGGGCAGCCCATTTTTTTTGCCCTTTGGTATCTATAAAATCCTGGTATCTGTTCAGCCCTGCGTAAAACCTCTCCCCCGCCACGCCCCCGGCGTGGCGGGGGAGAGGTTTTACGCAGGGCTGAACAGAAAATTTCAGTTTGCCATTCATGATACGCTACTACCAGGCTTCCTCTTTCCCTGTTAAGCGATACATTTTTGATAGTATCCGGGACAAATTTGCCCGCTTTCCAGCAGCCTTTCTTCGAATTTTAACACCTCCGGTAACGATTAGCCTTGCCATTCCAGCCTGCTGGTTTGGTGAACCATATTATCATTTAATAAGTAACCAAACGACATGATCAGAATTCCCCGACAAACGGCCTTAAGCAGGCTACACTGCAGATGGATCCCCATTATTTCCTTCCTGATTTTTTGCTTCAAGTCAAGCTTTGATCCGTAGAAAAACAACGAAAGCACGCTTGCTGCTTCCTTATGCTGTCACTACTAATTATCTCCATTAAAATGACTCCTAATGTTACTTGCTATTAAATTATGGAAATGTATTTTTTTATCGATGGTCGTGCTTGCCGCAACGGCTGTCACCTCGCCACTTTCGGCGCAAAATGCACGGATCGTACAAGGGGTGGTGCTCAATAGTGAGGCCAACCCGGTGGTGGGATCTACCGTCCAGGTCAAGCAGACCACGGTCAATACGGTAACGGATCATGAGGGTAAGTTTTCCTTGTCCGTGCCTGCGGGGAAAAAGGTGCTGGTGATCAGTTATATTGGAAAGATCACACAGGAAGTGATCCTTACGGATCAGAAAAGTATCGCGATTACCTTAAAAGACAGCACCGCTGAATTAGATGCCGTGGTGGTGGTGGGTTATGGCAAGCAAAAGAAACAAAGTGTGGTGGGCGCCATCTCGCAGACTTCCGGCAAAGTGCTGGAACAAACCGGCGGCGTCACCAACCTGGGCATGGCCCTGACCGGCAACCTGCCCGGCCTGGTAACCACCTCCTCCACCGGTATGCCGGGCGGTGAGGACCCCCAGGTGCTCATACGGGCCCAAACTTCCTGGAACAACAGTGCCCCGCTCATCCTCGTGGACGGCGTCGAGCGCCCCGGTGCCCTGAACACCATCGACATGACTTCGGTGGAAAGCGTTTCCATTTTGAAAGATGCCTCTGCCACGGCCGTTTTCGGCGTAAAAGGCGCCAACGGGGTCATCCTGATTACGACCAAGAAAGGGGTGGCCGGAAAACCCAGCATCCGCATCCGGTCCAATATGACCACGAAGGTCGCCTCCAGGCTGCCCGAAAAATACGATGCGTATGATGCCCTTACCCTCAAGAATACGGTAATTGAGCGGGAACTGATGGCGGCACCTGCCGGCTGGGCCGCTTATAAGGCCCAGGATATTATTAATAAATACCGCAATCCTGCCAATAGCGAGGAATGGGACCGGTATCCCAACGTGGACTGGGAAAAGGAATTGTTCAAGAGCAGCGCCCGGTCGTACAATACGAGTGCGAATGTATCGGGCGGGTCCAAATTCGTCACGTATTTCGCGGCGGTGGACCTGGTGTATGAAGGGGATCTGTTCAAAACCTTTCAGAATGGAAGGGGGTACGAGTCGGGTTATGGATACACCCGTACCAATGTACGCAGCAACCTGGATTTCAACCTTACCAAAACCACCAAGTTCACCACGAGGCTGTTTGGCTCCAACGGGGTGCGTAAAGGACCCTGGGGAGGGCTGGATGGTGATGGCGCTTACTGGGCTTCCGCCTACCGCAGCTCCCCGGAGGCGATGCGCCCCATATACTCGGATGGAACCTGGGGGTATTTTGCGCCCCGGAACGCAGATGTGCCGAACTCCGTTTACAGCCTGGCCGTTTCGGGCATAGAGAAAAGAACGAACACCCAGCTGACCACGGATTTTGTGCTGCAGCAGGACCTGGACCAGTTATTAAAGGGGCTGGATTTCCGGGGCAGCCTTTCGCTGGATAATAGCTTCCGGGAAAACGGGCGGGGCATCAATGACCAGTTCAATGGCCCGCAACGCAAGTGGATCGACCCGGAAACAGGGAACGTCATCTATGAAACCCCGGTGAATACAGGGACGCAGCTGGATTATTACGACCCGGTGCGCTGGGCCAACCAGGCCGGGTCCGTGGACCGCGGCGCCACCTACCGCCGCTCGAACTACATGCTGCAGTTGAACTATGCCCGCCGGTTCGGCAAGCACGACGTGTCCGCGCTGGGACTGCTGCAGCGGGAAAAGTTCGCCTCCGGCAGTGAGTTTTTCCACTTCCGGGAAGACTGGGTTTTTCGCGCCACCTACAACTATGATACAAGGTATTTTGTCGAAGTCAACGGTGCCTACAACGGTTCGGAAAAATTCGGCCCCGACTACCGCTTCGCCTTCTTTCCTTCCTTTTCGGGCGGGTGGACGATCAGCAACGAAAAATTCATGAGGCCCCTTCCTTTCATCAATTTATTAAAGGTGCGCGGCTCCTGGGGCAGGGTAGGCGATGACAATGTTAGCGGTCGCTGGCTCTACCGCGACCAATGGGTCTTTGGCGAAAATGCACAAATGGGCAGCCCGATCGCCAATACGCCCTATACCTTTTACCGGATCAGCCAGCTGGGTAATCCGAACATTTCCTGGGAGTCGGTGGTCAAACGCAACCTGGGTGTTGATTATTCTTTCCTGAACGGAAAAATTGCAGGGAGCGTGGATGTATTCGGCGACGAAAGAAGCGATATCATCATTGATGGCGGCGCCCGTGCCATTCCCACCTATTTTGGTGTGGCGGCGCCCAAGGCCAACCTCGGGAAGGTAAAAGGCAAGGGCTATGAAATGGAACTGAGGCTCAACCATACGTTCGGCAAAGGACTCCACGTTTGGGCCAACACCAATATGACCCATGCGGAAAATAAAACCGTCTTCCGTGATGATCCCGAGCTGCTGCCCGAATACCAGAAGAATGCCGGCCAGGTGCTGGGACAGACCCGCTCTTATTTGAATTACGGTTACCTCCAAAGCTGGGATGACCTGTATGGCAGTACCCAGCGCACCACCAACAACCAGAATAAGTTGCCCGGCGACTACAACATTATCGATTTTAACGGTGACGGCATCATCGACCAGTATGACCGGGCTCCCTTCGAATACAGCGGCTCCCCGCAGAATTCCTACAACGCCACGGTGGGGATGGACTGGAAAGGACTGAGCGTATTTGTGCAGTTCTATGGGGTCAATAACGTAACCCGTGAAGTGGCCTTTCCCACGTTTAACACCTATTCCGGTTCCAATGTGGCGTTTGTGGAAGGCGCCTACTGGACGAAGGAAAATGGCGGCGGCGACGTACCGCTGCCCCGCTGGTCTTCCCTGAATGCCGCCGGCGGCGACGGAACCCGTTACCTGTATGATGGCTCCTACCTGCGTCTGAAGAATGCGGAAGTCGGGTATGCGATCCCTGCGAAGCGCATCAACAAACTGGGTATGAAATCCTGCCGGGTGTACGTAAACGGAAACAACCTGCTGCTGTGGACCAAAATGCCGGATGACCGGGAATCGAACTTCTCCGGCGGCTCCGGCGGCGGTGCCTACCCCACGGTAAGACGTTACAATTTAGGTATCGACATCACCTTATAAATTTCCTGTAACCATGAGAAAATATATACAATCAATCGTCATCCCCTTCGCGATGGCGTTGGGCCTCACCCTGGTGCTCGGCTCCTGCAACAAGTACCTGGACAAGTCGCCGCTTACCGATATCAATGAAACCGAATCGTTCAAGAATTTCCGGAACTTCCAGGGTTTTACCGAGGAATTATACAGCAGCCTGCCGTTGCTGACCGCTGTGGGCTCGCATAACAACTGGAATTTCGGTGATGATGAAATGTGGGAGCCTACCGAAACCCGTTTGATGGCTTATAACATCGACCTGGGCGATTATTGGGGATGGAACAGTGCCATCTTCGGCTCCTGGTTCAAAAACGGCGGCAGCCCCTCCAATCAGAATAATGCCAATAAAGGCAACCTCTGGGGACTGTCCTGGTATGCCATCCGCAAGGCCAACATCGGCATCGCCAACCTCGATTTACTGACCGAAGCCACCGAAGAGGAAAAGAACCTGATCGCCGGCCAGTTGTATTTTTTCCGGGGCTGGTATCATTTCATGCTGATGCAGTATTGGGGCGGGCTTCCTTATATCGATACGGTATTGCCCACCGACCAGACGCCCAAACTTCCGAGGTTAAATTACCAGGCAACGGCAGATAAAGTGTCGGCGGATTTACAAAAGGCCGCAGACCTGCTCCCGGTAAACTGGGATGAGACCACCGCAGGGGCGCAGACAAGGGGAAACAACAATTTCCGCATCAATAAGATCATGGCGCTTGCCTACCTGGGCAAGAACCTGCTCTTCGCCGGCAGCCCGTTGATGAACCGGGAATCCACCGGTAGCAGCGCCTACCAGGCGGATTATTGCAAAAAAGCCGCGGATGTATTGGCGCAGGGCCTGCAGCTTACGGAAGCTACCGGACGCTACAAGCTGGCGGATTTTTCCCAATATACCCAGCTCTTCTACACATGGAACCAGAATGGTAAAATTCCCGGCCTGGAAGAAGCCATTTTTGTCGAAAACCTGGCGGGCGCCACCGGGCGCTTTCGCTGGAACCAGATCAATGATTACCGCCCGATGACCATCAACGGTTCCGGCATCAAGGTGTATCCCACCGCCAACTACGTGGATTATTATGGAATGGCCAACGGCCTCCCCATCACGGACCCGGAAAAGGCCGACCCGGTATCCGGTTATGATCCCCAGTACCCCTGGAAAAACAGGGACCCCCGCTTTTACCATGATATCATGTTCGACGGCGAAAAGGCGGTGAATGATGCCTCCCGGGTGGGGAACAATCCCCTCCGGCAGTATGCCAGCCTGTTTACCGGTGGCCTGTACCGGACGGATAATCCTACCAAAGCCGTGTTTACCGGGTACATGATGTCCAAGTTCGCGTCCAAGCTGGTGAACGACTGGGATGGGTACCGCGATAACAATACCGTCGTATTGAGCCTGATGCGTTTGTCGGATGTGTACCTGTTGTATGCGGAGGCGGCATCGGAAGGCTATAATGCGCCCACGGGCAAGGCACCCGCCTATGGGAAAACGGCCGTGGAGGCGGTGAATTTCGTACGGAACAGGCCCGGATTGGGCGTGGGTCCTGTAGCCGACCGGTTCCTGGCCTCGCAGGAGGCGTTCCGGAATGAATACAGGAGGGAGCGTGCCGTGGAGCTCGCTTTTGAAGGCCACCGTTTTGTGGACCTGCGGCGCTGGCTGCTGTTAACCGAGCGGCCCTACACGCTGAAAAAGGCCATTGAATTCGACCGGGACAGTCCGAACAATGACATCTATGCGAACCCCAGGAACGCACGTGTGAAGAATTTCCGGGAACGGGTGCTGTTTGAACGGCAGTTGGGGCAACGTCATTACTGGTTCCCCTTTCTTGCCAGCGATGTCAACATGTACCTGGATTTTAAGCAGAACCCCGGTTGGTAACTAAAAAAAGAGTTTATTAAATGAAAAAATTAAAAATAAAAACCCGCTCCTGCCTTTTCCTGCTTTGCTGTTCCGGCGTGCTGCAGCTGCAGGCGCAGGATCGAAAGGATAGTCTGGTACAGGTAGCGTTTGGAACGGTGGCCCAAAAAGAGCTTACCGGTGGCGTTTCCGTGGTCAACGTGACCGAACTGCTGAAAAAAAGTTATGGCACCAACAGCCTCGACAACCTCCAGAGCTTCGTGGGCGGCTATACCGGGAATGTATGGGGCCAGGAACCGCTGATCCTGGTGGACGGCGTACCCCGCCGGGCTTCCGATGTGCGCCTGGTGGAGGTGGAATCCATTACCGTGCTCAAAGGCGCCAGTGCCGTGGTGCTGTACGGAAGCAACGCGTCCAAAGGTGCGGTGCTCATCACCACCAAAAGAGGCGGTGTGAAGCCCCTGAGCATTGATGTGCGGGCCAATACCGGAGTTTTTGTTCCGAAAGGGTATCCCGGTTACCTGAAGTCCGCGGATTACATGACCCTGTATAACGAGGCCAGCCGCAACGACGGCATTGCCGAAAGGTATACGCAGGGGGCCATTGACAGCACCAGGGCCGGCCTCAACCCTTACAAGTATCCCGAGATCGATTATTTCCATTCCGACTACCTGAAAAAGGCGTATTCACGATCCGATCTCACCACCGAAATTTCCGGCGGCAATGACATGGCCCGCTATTATACCAACATCGGCCTGTCCTATAACAACAGCCTCATGAATTACGGGGACCAGAAAAAGAACAACGACCTGGCCTTCAACGTTCGGGCGAACGTGGACATGAATCTTTCCAAATGGCTGACGGCGTCTACGGATGCCGCCGCCGTTATTTCCAATAACTACGCCGGCAGGGGCAACTTCTGGGGCACCTCCGCAACGATGCGCCCGAACTGGTTCTCGCCCCTGGTCCCCGTTGGCATGCTGGACAGTTCCAATGCGGCGCTGCAAACCCTGGTGGAAAACAGCAACCATGTGATCGACGGGAAGTACCTTTTAGGCGGGCTCTCCACGGATCAGACCAATGCGTTTTCCGATATGCTGGCCGCCGGCTATATCAAGCGGAAGAACCGTACCTTCCTCTATAATTTGGGGGCGCGGGCCGACCTGGGTTCCCTGCTGAAAGGGCTGTCCTTCAAAGCCGGTTACAGCATGGATTATACCTCCCTGTATTCCGAAGCCTACCAGGTGGCGTACGCGGTATATGAACCTTCCTGGTCCCGGGTAAACGGCCGGGATGTGATCACTTCCCTCAAAAAGTACAACAACGACCTGAATACCACCAATGAATCCATCGGGCAGACGACGTATTCCCAGACCATGTCGCTGCGGTCGCAATTCAACTATGAGCGTACCCTTTCCGAAAAGCACCAGGTGACGGCCGCCTTGCTGGGCTGGATGTACCGGACGCAATTATCCAGCGACCCCGATAACGAAGGGGGAAGCGATTACCACCCGATCCGCAATACGAACCTGGGTTTCCAGGCGGGCTACAACTATCGCAGGAAATATTACCTGGATTTCTCCGGCGCATGGGTGCACTCTGCCAAGTTGCCGGAAGGCAGGCGCGGCGCCCTCTCACCCACACTGACGATGGGTTGGCGCATCAGCGATGAAGGATTTTTCAAAAACAATGTTTCCTTTGTCGACAACCTCCATCTTTCCGCTTCCTACGCCTCCCTGAACCAGGACCTGGACATTACCGGTTTCCGGCCGGATGGCACCACTCCTACGGATTATTATTTGTATGCGGGCTTTTACGGCAATAACAGCAGCCTGGGCGGGTGGTATCCCTGGCGGGACGGGGCTTCCGGCGGGTTTACCACGCTTTCCGGCCGGGGAGACAACCCGAACCTCACCTTCGTTCAGCGCAACGAGGTCCGGGCCGGGCTGGACGCCTCGCTCTTTCACCGGCTCCTCAACCTCAATGCGAACTACTTTTTACAGAACACCAATGGGCTGCTGACAAGGGGCGTCACCTTGTTCCCGTCCTATTTTACCGGTTCGGGTGATTTCCGTCCCTGGCTGAACTACAATAACGACCGGCGTTCGGGAGTGGACTTTTCCGTGAACCTGAATAGCGAGCTGGGACAGGTGAAATACGCGTTGGGCGTTTCGGGTATGTATTTTTCTTCCCGGGCCGTGCGCAGGGATGAAGTGTACCAGGATGCCTACCAGTACCGGGCGGGCCGCAGCCTGGATGCCTATTGGGGATACATCAGCGAAGGGCTATTCCAAAGCCAGGATGAAATCAACCGCCATGCCGTTCAAACCTTTGGCGGTACGGTGAAGCCGGGTGACATCAAATACAAGGACGTGAACGGGGATGGGCTGATCGACAATAAGGACCAGGTGGACCTGGGACATAACGGCTGGGCCGCCGCTCCGCTTACCTACGGCCTGAACCTTACGTTGAAATGGAAAAACCTTACCCTGTTTGCCCTGGGCAACGGACAAACCGGTGCGGTGGGCTTTAAGAACAGTACTTATTTCTGGGTGAGGGGCACCGGCAAATTCTCGGACGAGGTATGGGGCCGCTGGCAGGAAGCCAACAAGAACACCGCTACCTACCCGCGCCTGACGACCACCGCCGGCAACAACAATTTTCAGCATTCCACTTTTTGGATGTACAAAACCAACCGTTTTAACCTCAGCAGGGTTCAGCTTACCTGCGATCTGAAAGGGCGCCTTTTCCACAACAAGGTCGTTCAGAACGTCAGCGTATACGCGCAGGGTGATAACCTGCTGGTGCTCTCCAAAGATCGTAAACTGATGGAAACGAATGTAGGAGCCGCCCCCCAATACCGTTTTTATAACCTGGGTCTCCGGGCTTCCTTTTAATGAACCGCATAAAGAGATAATTGTATGAAAATTAAAGTAATCCTTATCGGGCTGACGGTGCTCGGTTTTGCCAGTTGCAAAAAGGAGCTGACCGCAGACCCGGAAAACCTCAAGTCGATCGACCAGATGTATACGGATGCCAACTATGCACAAGGCTTTCTCATGAATGCCTACCGGTCCATTCCCGCTTATTACGACAACAGTGACTATGCCACCGATGATGCGGTGACCAACCAGCGCAACCACGCCTTTTTGCAAATGGCTACGGGGTCGTGGACCGCTGCCAACAACCCGGTTTCGGTCTGGAACCCCTCTTATGGCGCGATCCAGTACGTGAACCTTTTCCTGGAAAACGCGGATAAGGTAATGTGGGCGGCCGATACGGCGGCGGCGAAGCTGTTTAACAGGCGGATGAAGGGAGAAGCCTTTGGCCTGCGGGCGCTGTATATGTACTTCCTGTTACGTGCGCATGGCGGGCTTACCGAGGACGGCCAGCTGCTGGGCGTGCCGATCCTGACACAGCTGCAGACCATCGAGTCGGATGTCAACCAGCCCCGTGCCGGTTTTGCGGCCTGCGTGCAGCAGATTTACAAGGACCTGGATAGTGCCGAAGCGAACCTGCCCCTGGAATATGCCGATATCAGTTCCGCCGGCCAGATCCCCGAGCGTTTTCGGGGGCTCACGCAAAAGCCGGAAGTGTATAACCGGGTGATGGGGCAGTATTCCCGCCAGTTGTTCAATGGACTGATCGCGAAGTCCTTCCGGGCACGCGTGGCCTTGCTGGCGGCCAGTCCTTCCTTCCAGCACCCTTCCCATACCAGCAGCTGGGCGGATGCGGCCGACTATGCGGCGGCGGTGATCGATTACAAAGGGGGCGTCAACGGGCTGCCTGCTTCGGGGGTGACCTACTATGCCAACAACAGCGAGATTGACGGGCTGAGCGGGGGTGCCAACCCGGCGGAGATCATCTGGAGGGAAAATGTCCTGACCAACAACAGCGACCAGGAAGCGCAACACTTTCCGCCTACCCTGTTCGGCAGCGGGAACATGAATCCCACCCAGAACCTGGTAGACGCTTTCCCCATGGCCAATGGTTACCCGATCGGCCATCCCAACAGCAATTTCAACCCCGCCAGCCCCTATGCGGGCAGGGATCCGCGGTTTTCGAAGTATATTATTTACAATGGAAGTGCCGCCGGTGTAGGCAACCAGGTCATAGCTACCGGCAGCCAGTCCGGGTCCGATAACGGGATCAACGTTCGGGAAACCTCCACGCGTACGGGCTATTACATGAAAAAGCGGCTCCGGATGGATGTCAACCGGAACCCCGCCTCCACTACCGGGAAAAACCATTACGTGCCCCGGATCCGCTATACCGAGCTGTTCCTGGCCTATGCCGAGGCCGCCAACGAGGCCTGGGGCCCCACGGGGAGCGGCACCCATAGCTATTCTGCCTACGATGTAATCAAAGCGATCCGCAAAAGGGCAGGGGTGGGTACCACCAACGGGGACGCCTACCTGGAAGAATGCAAAGGCGACAAGGAGCGGATGCGTGCCCTGATCCGCAATGAGCGCCGCCTGGAATTATGCTTTGAAAGCTTCCGTTTCTGGGACCTCCGCCGCTGGAAATCCAGCCTCAACGAGGCGGCCAGGGGCATGGATGTGCAGGCAACCGAGTACCGTCCTTTCGAGGTGGAAAGCCGGTCCTACGATGTGTATATGAATTACGGGCCCATGCCGTTTTCGGAAGTGCTGAAATACAGCAACCTGGTTCAGAACAAGGGCTGGAGGTAATTATTGATTGAACATTTAAATGATTAAAAAAAACATGAAAACCTTTAAGATACTTGCAGGACTGGCGATCGCTGCGGGCACCCTGGCAGCCTGTACGAAAAACCAGGAAAATACGTTCTCCGATTTTGACTACCAGACCCTTTATTTTGGTTCGCAGTTCCCCGTACGAACCGTTGAGCTGGGTGAGGATTTATTTGTCGACAACTCCCTGGATAATGAACGCAAGGTGCTGGTGAAAGCCACCATGGGAGGCGTGCGGGAAAATAAAAAGGATGTCGTGGTGGGCGTTTCGGTAGATGAATCGCTTTGCAACAACCTTTATTTTTCCGCCAATGGCAGTAAGGTGATCCCTTTGCCTTCCCATTATTATAAGCTGGCGTCCAACGAGATTACCATTCCTAAAGGAAGTATCCTGGGAGGCGTGGAAGTGCAGCTGACGGATGCTTTCTTTGACGATCCCTTATCGCTGGTCAATACCTATGCCCTTCCCCTGGTTATGGGCAATGCAAAAGGGGGCGACTCCATTCTTCGCGGCGTTTCCTCTGTTGCCAATCCCAACCGTTCCATTGATGCCCACTGGGTGATCAAGCCCCGCGACTTTGTTCTTTATGCGCTCAAGTATGTCAACCCCTGGCATGGCAACTACCTGCGCCGGGGTACGGACGTCATTACGGGAAGTGTGCAGCAAACACTGGTTCGGCATAAGCCCTATGTTGAAAACGACGAAGTGAATAAGCTTTCCTCCGCTTCACTGAGCAAGCTTCATTTCCCTGTCGTATTTAAAAATGCCGGCGGCACCAATGTCCCTTGTACGTTGCAACTCACCTTTGATGCTTCCGGTAACTGCACGGTTGCATCGGCAACCACCGGCGTAACGGCCTCCGGTTCCGGCAGGTTTGTGAAAAAAGGCGACAAAAACAGTTGGGGAAATAAAGACCGTGACGCTTTATATTTAAATTATACGGTTGATTTGTCCAGCCAGAACATGCATGTTTCCACCAACGATACCTTAGTCATGCGGGATCGTGCGGTGACTATGGAAACCTTTACGCCTGTTTTTAAATGATGGATCACCCAAAAACGCATCCCAGGCCTCTTTTCCAATGGAAAGGGGCCGGAGGTGCGTTTTTTTATGCATACCCATCAGGAACCAAGAGTGGATAAGGAGCCCGGGGAGCGGTCCCGGATGCACGTCTAATTCCCCTGGCAACATCCTGGCCAGCTTGGTGGAACGGCGGGGCCCCTTTTATTTTAGAAGGGGTGATTATTGAAGAGCTAATAGTTTGGTAGCCGTTCGATAGCACAACCGTAACATTGCCCGGATAGTTTCGCCGCAAACTTTAAACCATGCGGAAAAATCTACTTCCGGCGCTTGGTTGCTTTTTGGTGCTTACCCTGTCGACAGAACAGTTGTTTGCTCTGGCAAAAGGCTCCAGCACCATCCTTTCTCCCAACCTGCTGCCTGCCAAAGGGGGCGTGCAAACCACTTCCCTGCTCTCGGAAGGGGAGGTCGTTGGCACCTACAAAATGGCGGGGTATCGCCCTCTTGAACGAGTGCAGGGATAAGGAGGAGGGGCCAAAAGGAAAAGCCCGGCCATACAGCCGGGCTTTTCCTTGTCTAACTTTATTAGTTGAATTACGAGCGGTTTTCATTTTCACCGCGACTTTTATTGTTTTCCGAACTACGCTGGCCGCGGCCACCGCCACGGGAACTTTGGCCGCCTTTTCTACCCGCATTTCTTGCTTCTTCTGAAGTCCACTCGTGCGCTACACCTTGTTTGTGCGCGGCGCGTCCGCCCTCACGGGCAATTTCTCTTTGACGTTGTGGGTCCATAGAAGCAAACCCCCGATTAGAACTGCGTCCGGAATTCTCTTGTGTGTTTCTTTGATTCTTGTTGTCCGCCATAGAAATGTTTTTTATAGGTTAAGCAATGGAACAGTATCATCTCTTCCAAATAAATGCCAAACGTTTTAAAGGCAGCGTAAGGGCATTGTTGGGGAAGTTTTGCCAACAAATAGAAAGTTTTAGGGATGATAGTCAACGGTATATAAATTAATAATGCCGTTATTCATTCGGCCTGGTTTCGTGCGCTTTTTTCTGTATTTATATATTTATGAAAGAGATGCGGGCGGTTGTAGCAGGAAGGATTAAAAGCTGATGGCGGAAGAAAAGGTAAGGGCCGTATTTCCCTGTTGGGGAAGGCCTTCTTTTTCAAAGATTTTATCCCGGCTGTTTAATGCCCTGACTTCCAGGCGCAGGACCACCTGCCGGGCGGGCCGGTAGTCTATATTAGCCGAAAAGCCGGTGGTTTGAAAGCCATGGGGCGTGCCGGTGGAAATGATAACGCCCTTCCGGTCGTGGTAATATTCGCCCCGCAGGGCAACAGCCCATTGGTCGGAAGGCATATAACGGAGAATGGCAACCGGGGTGTACCAGTTGTTCCTCTTCCTGGACCCTTTTGCCTGCTGTTCCCACCCCATATCAAAGTCCAGGATAAGCCCCAGTCGCCGGGAGAGGTGAAAAATCCCGTAAAGATTATGGAAGGACCGCCATTTACGGCTGCTGTCCGGAAAGGGGGTGCCCCAAAAGGTGCTGTAGTTCAGCGAAACGGTGCTGCCGGGGGTATACAGGACCTGGGTGCCCCAGCCCGGCAGTGAATTTCCCTCCTCCCTTTGGATGCGTTGCCAGCCATTGAGCGCCAGTGCCGCAAACAGCCAGTTGCTGTCCGGCGTGTGGTAGGTAAGCCGGGCACCCGCTTCGTAATAGGGCGAATTTTCTGCCGCCATGCTGCGGGTGAGGGTCCAGCAACTGGGGGAGTGGGCGCTTTCAAAGCCAATGTGGGAAGGCAGCACCCCGATATCCAGCCAAATAGTTTGATCCCGCAACAGCTTATAGCCGGCGCTGCCCTCGTACATGTTTTTCATCGTGCCCCGTTCCGCTGCATAGTTCGCATTCATGTACGTTCCTGCCCCCAGGGCAAGGCTCACTCTTGCCCTGGCGGTCGTGTAGCTTCCTTTCAGGTAGGCAAGGTTCACGGTAAACTCGTTATGACGGCTATGGTTGTAAAGAAACCCGGGGCGATTGCTGCTGGCCGGCCTGTTAAAATCATAGCTGTAATAGGCTTCCACATGGCCATTGACGGTCAACGGGCCGGCAGCCTCCCGGTGCTGCCGGCTGGAATCCTGGGCCAGGGATGTAATTCCCAGCAGGAGTCCCGCAGCAGTGAACAGTTTTTTCATGTTGTTGTGATTCAGGCGGCGTGTTCCTTAAGCACAGCGCTCCTTCAGTGGCCCGCACCTCCGGGGTTTCATTGAATTGCCATCCCGAAATTATTCATTCTGCTGCTACTTCGAAAAGGAAAGAGTAGGAAACGGTATTTGACCCTTAAGCAGACGGAACATTTACAGAAAAAAACCTGGCGCCTTGCCGTCATATTTTATGGGCCGTGCAAGTGCCGGGAACTGCAGGCCGTTTGTAGAAAATTATGGGTAGTAAGCTGTTTGAATGTAGAATACAGCAACGGCTATTATTTCTTTTCTGTAAAGTTTTCCGTTTAAACCAGTGGAAAAAGGTGCCTCCCGTGTTTAAGAAACGATATAAGGCATGGAATTAGGATTATCCCGGCCTATGAACGGGGAAAGAGATTATAGGGAAAAAGAAAACCTGCCTCAAGGTTCCGAACGCCGGGACGAACCATCCAGGGTACTTCCTGTAGTGGAAGAGCAATTGCGGGTAGACACAAAAGTGGTGGAAACCGGTAAGGTGCATATATCCAAGACAGTGAGCGAAAACGATATTTCCGTAACCGTTCCCCTCCAGCATGAGGTGTACGATATTGAGCGGGTACCTGTAAACCAGATCGTGGATGCGCCCCCGCCGGCTTTCTTCCACGAGGGAGACACCATGGTGATTCCCGTGGTCCGCGAGGTGCTGGTGAAACGGTACGAAGTGGTGGAGGAAGTGCGGGTAACGAAAAGAAGAATGGAAAGAGACGAAACGGTACAAACAACGTTATTACGGGAAGACGTAACCGTCGAGCGCAGGAATATTGACCAGGCTCCCCCAAATCCCCTTTAACATCTTTAATTTTTAAACAGAGTTTTATGGCAAAGACAGTAATTGGTTTTTTCGACAATTATGCAGAGGCGCAACGGGCAGTACAAAAGTTAGAGAGCAAAGGCATCAGCCGTGATCGCATCGATATTTCTTCCGGCAACCGGTCTTCGGCCGATGTTGCCTATGACCGGACCACTACGGACCACAGGGAAGAAGAAAGCGGCATCGTCCGGTTCTTTAAATCCCTGTTCGGGGATGATGACGACGAAGTGAACCGTTACTCCCGCGTCGCCGAAAAGGCCGATGCCATCGTTACGGTTTCGGCCCTCTCGTCGGAAGAAGCCGACGATGCCGCCGATATTCTCGATGACAGTGGCGCCATTAACGTGGACGAGCGCGCTACCGAGTACGGTTACCGGGCTACGGGAAGCGCCGGCTATACCGGTGAAAGCAGGGATATTTCCCATGAAAGCGAAACCTCTATTCCGCGCATCGAGGAAAACCTGGAGGTGGGTAAGCGCACCGTGGAAAGGGGCGGCGTACGGGTACGCAGCCGCATCGTGGAGCGGCCGGTGGAAGAAACCGTTCGCCTGCGGGAGGAAAACGTACGGGTGGAACGCAACCCCGTGGACCGGCCCTTATCCGGTGAGGAGCGCCACGCCTTCCGCGAGCAGGATATCGAACTGACCGAGCGTGCCGAAGTGCCCGTCGTCAATAAAGAAGCCCGCGTGGTGGAAGAAGTACGCCTCAGCAAGGAGGTGAACGAACGGGAAGAAACGATTCGCGACACCGTGCGCAACACCGAGATCGACGTGGAAAACCTGGACAGGACCGATGCGCGCTACCGCGATGTGAGCGCCTCGGATACCGGCGTCACCGGCACTGCGGGCTACGACAGCAGCACTACCTCCCGCTATAATAACCTGGACGATGATTCTATCGATCGTACCGGTCGTACCGACCGCACCGACCGCACATTGTAGGTATTGGAGCAGGAGCAGACAACATGGTTTATCCTTTTCAGGTAAGACAAAAAGCAGCTACAGAAATGGCTGCTTTTTGTTTAGGAGCCAGCCGACGAAGGTCTTTTGTTGCCTCTTTCTCCTGCGGGAACTACCATTATCCCGCCCAACAAAAATAGCCGTCCCCAGGAACCGGGCGGAAGCGACTACGAGATCGCTGGTGGGCAACCCAATATCAAAGGGCGGGATGTAAAAGATGCCCGGGGAAATAAAATAGGAGAAGTGGACGAACGGATATTTGATACACGGTCTTTATAGGTCCGTTACCTGGTGGTAGACCTGGAAGGGAACACGTTTGACCTGGAGGACCGTGATGTACTCATACCGATCGGGTTGGCCCAGCTGGATGAAAAAAGAGAGGATGTGATCCTGCCCGGTATAACGGCCGAGCAGTTAAGGGCTCTGCCGGAATATGTTGAAGACCATTTCCCTCCGGAGGTGGAAACTTCGGTACGGAACGTATTTTCAGGTGCTGCTGCAGCTGCCGGAACTACGCTTGTGGGAACGGATACAGGCAATGAGGCGGATTTCTATAACCATTCCGAGCAAAAGGCAGTCCCTGCCGGGGCTGCCTTTTGCGTTTTTTGAGGGAGTAAAATACCATTGTTCGGCCGCGTTCGAAAAGGTTGACCATAAGGGTGATGCAGCGAATTTGGAATGGCATTTGCTGCTTTCAGATAATTTTTTTGGGAAGTACGGAGGCGAGGCAGTAGGCCAGGAGGTTTATGGCCTTGTTAAACAAAAACGGGGAAATGAGCAGCTAAGAATATTAAATCATACGCAAAACTCTTTTGTTTGCCTAGGCCGACTGCGGACCAGGACTCCTATATCCGATTTGTAACTATTTTTTCTTTGGGAAAGTAACATGAGCGCACCGTTGGAAAATTATCTTATTCTGGCCGATGATGATCCCGATCACGCCCTCCTTTTCAGTCGTATTCTGCAGAAGGTCACGCCCTGCAAAACATTAGCGGTAGCCAAAGACGGAGACGAGTTGTTCCAGCTCCTTTCGAAACAATTGCCGGAAATCCTCTTTTTGGATTTGAACATGCCTTGTAAAAGCGGGCTGGAATGCCTGGAGCAGATCCGGACGACCCCTGCGTATCAGGACCTTAAAGTGGTGGTCTACAGCAGTTCGGCCCACATGACGGACATCCAAAGGTGCTTAACCTCCCGGGCGGACCTTTACATGGTAAAACCCTTTGCCAGCGAACACCTGAAAAATGCCCTGGAGACCGTGCTGGAAAAGACGTGGTGGCAGAAGGCTTCCCCACATCACCACTACTTCATGAATAATCGCTTTGTTCCTTTTACTTTAAATACCGCACCCCCTTAACGGACAGGTGATTCGGGTGGGAGCGCAGCAGCTGCGTCCCGAAACCGATAAGGCCCCGACAATAGGAAAAGGGGCGGAATTTTTTTTCCGCCCCTTTTCCTGTGTACTTCCGTGAAAAGTACTTCGCTGCTAAGCGGAACCGCCGCCTTGTCGGGTCAGAGGCTAAGGCGGTACTTTAACAGGCGGGCAAGGGCCTGGTGGTATTCCAGTTCCTGCTGCAGGTACCGGTCATAGGCGGAAAAATAATAGCTTTCCTCCTGGAAGTAGCTGATCACGGTGATCTGGCCCAGGCGCAGGGCTTTTTCCAGCAGGTACGTGTTGTTCAGGCCTGCCACCAGGGCATTATATTCCTGCATCGCCTTCGTGCGCACTGCAAGCTGGTCATACAGGCGCCGGTGTTCCAGGCGGTGTTCCAGCCGGAGGGCGCCGGCACTTTCCCAGCTATGTTCCAGTTCCGCCTGTACGGCTTTCAGCCGGTTTTTATTTTCCCAAAGGGGTAGGGTAAGGCCGGCATGCCCGCCCCGGTAGCTTTGTCCGAGGATGCCCTGGGAGTGGTAGCCGGCCTCCAGTTTGGGAAGGTTCAGGGCCTTTTGCACCCCCACCTGCCGGCGCAGGACTTCCTGCTGCTGCTCGCTGGACCGGATCCGGGGATCCGCCGCCTCGATCAGGCTGTCCAGGATGTCAAAGTCCGGCAGGGAAGGCTCCTGCGGGTACAGGGTATCCCGCAGCTCCACGGGGAGGCCCCCGTTGAACTCCGAAAGGCGGGTAAGCAGGGCCTGCCGCTCACTGAGGTTCAGGGCGGCTTCCTGGTTGACTTGCAGCAATTGCAGCCTTGCTTTGTTCACGTCCAGCACGATCACCTCTCCGCGATCCAGCTTTTTCTGGTAATCTTCCGCCAGCCGGGCGGTCCTGCGCAGCCGCTGCTCCAGCACGGCTGCTTTTTTGTTGACCGCGATCAGCTGCAGGGCGGTGAGCTTTGCCTCGAGCAAGACGTCCTGGCGGAACACCGCCTGTTCCAGCCCGGCGCCTTCCGCCTGCGCGCCGGCCAGCTCTTTTTTCCGTTTGTAGGCAGTGGGAAAATCCAGCCGCTGGGTAAGGGCAAAATCCCGCTGGGTGCCGGCTCCCGCCGGTGAGCCCGGCAGGTAGTCGAACTCTACCAACGGGTCGTAGGGGGTCAGGCCGGTACGGTACTCCGCAAGGCGGGCTTCCCAGTACTTTTTATTGGCCCCGATGGCTTTGTTGTTCCTGCCAATGGCCGCCAGCACCGTATCCAGGTTTTGGGCCCGGGCAGCGAACCCCGCCAGGCTCAGGGCGATACCGCCCATCCAAATAGCTTTATACATTCCTGATTTTTTAATGGTCATGATCCGGATTGGCTCCGCTTGAAACAAGGTTATGGATTCCGGGTGTACTTATTTTTTTCATCCCTTCTTTTTACCAGGTAATACACCATCGGTACCACAAACAGGTTGAGCAGGGTAGCGCTCAGCAGTCCGCCCAGGATTACCCGGGCCATGGGGCTCTGGATCTCGTTGCCGGGCAGTTCGCCGCCCAGCGCCAGCGGGATCAGCGCCAGTCCTGCGGTCAGTGCCGTCATAAGGATGGGGCTCAGCCGGTCCTTTGACCCTTCGATCACGGTCTCGTACAGGGGCAGTCCTTTATCCTGCAGCAGCTGGTAGTGCGATACCAGCAGGATGCCGTTGCGCGTGGCGATGCCGAACAGGGTAATAAAGCCGATGATGGCCGGTATGGACAGCATACCCGAGGTCAGCCATACGCTCAAGACCCCGCCGATCAGGGCCAGCGGCAGGTTCAGCAGGATAACGCCGGCCATTTTTACTTCCCGGAACTCCTGGTACAGCAAAAAGAAAATAACCAGCAGG
This sequence comes from Huijunlia imazamoxiresistens, assembly GCF_037132455.1. Lineage (NCBI taxonomy): Bacteria > Pseudomonadati > Bacteroidota > Chitinophagia > Chitinophagales > Chitinophagaceae > Huijunlia > Huijunlia imazamoxiresistens. The sequence continues at coordinate 215,456 of NZ_JBBBEI010000001.1, forward strand.
GCCAACAGCGAGGTCAGCACCAATGTCCTGGATGCCTCCGCTTCCGCCTCGAACTGCCCGCCGTAGGCGACGCGGTAGCCCTCCGGCAGCTTTACGCCGGCTTCGATCTTTTGGCGGAGGTCCTCCACCACGCTTTTCTGGTCGCGGCCGGCCACGTTGGCCGACACCACCGTTTTGCGCTGCACGTTTTCGCGGTTGATGGTATTGGGCCCCGAGGTCGACACCACTTCGGCCACATAGCTGAGGGGGATCTTCTGCCCGTTCCCCGCATCGATCAGGGTGTTTTGGATGCCTTCCAGGCTGCCCCGGTTCTCTTCGTTGAACCGCAGCACCAGGTCAAAGCGCTGCGCCCCTTCGTAAACCTCGGATACTTTTTCACCGGCAAAGGCCACATCCACCAGCTCGGTGAACTGCCCGATGGTAATGCCGTACTTGCTGAGCATAGCGCGGTTGGCCCTGATCTGTACCTGGGGAATTTCGACCTGCTGTTCCACGCTCAGGTCCACCAGCCCCGGTATGCCTTCAATGGCGGCTTTCACCTGTTTGGACAGGCTAAACAGGGTGCCCAGGTCGGGGCCGAAGATCTTGATGGCGATATTGGCGCGGGTGCCGGAGAGCATATGGTCGATGCGGTGACCGATGGGCTGGCCGATGGTGATATTGGCCCCGGAAACCGTGGCCAGCTTTTCGCGCACCTCCTTCATAAATGCTTCCCGGCCCCGGTCCCGAAGGGTAAAGGGCGCATCGATCTCCGAAGCGTTCACCCCCTGGGCGTGCTCGTCCAGTTCCGCCCTTCCGGTGCGCCGGGTGGTCATGCGGATCTCGGGAACCGTGAGCAGGGTTTGCTCTACGCGGGTACCGATGGCATTGCTTTCCTCCAGGGAAATACCCGGCAGGGAGGTGACGCTCACCACCAGGGAGCCTTCATTGAATTCCGGCAGAAAGCTGCGGCCCAGGGAGAAGAGCACCAGGAGCGCCCCCACGAACAACGCCCCGGCCGTGGCCAGTACCGGCTTTTTAAAATGCATGGCCCGCACCAAAGCCTGCCGGTAGGCGGTGTTGAGGCGGTGCACCAGCGGACTTTCCCGGTGCTGGCGCTGCAGCATGTGATCGCTCGCCAGCAAATAGCGGCACAGCACCGGCGTAAGGGTAAGGGCCACGATAAGCGAGGCAAACAGGGAAACGATAAAGGCAATGCCCAGCGGCGCCAGCAGGCGCCCCTCCATGCCCGATAGGAAGAACAGGGGCAGGAAGGCCACGATGATGATAAAGGTGGCGTTGATCACCGAAGAGCGGATCTCCACCGAGGCATCATAGATCACCCGCAGCTTGTCCTGGCGCAGCTCCGGCGGCCGGGCGGCATTTTCCTTCAGCCGCCGGAACACGTTCTCCACGTCAATGATGGCGTCGTCCACCAGGTCGCCGATGGCGATGGCCATGCCGCCCAGGCTCATGGTGTTGATGGTAAAGCCCAGCCACTTTAACGTCAGCAGGGCGGTAAGCAGGCTGATGGGAATGGCCACCAGGGAAATAACCGTAGCCCTCCAGTTCATCAAAAACAGGAACAGGATCACCAGCACAAAGAGCGAGCCTTCCAGCAGGGTTTTTTGGATGTTGCCGATGGAGGCATGGATAAAGTCGGCCTGTCGGAAAATGCGGGTATTGATCCGGAGGTCGCCGGGCAGGGTCTTTTTGAGTTCCGCCAGGGCCCCGTCGATCCGGTTGGTCAGCTCCAGGGTGTTGGTACCCGGCTGCTTCATCACGGTCATGATGACGGCGGGGCGGCCCTTCATCGAGCCGTCGCCGATCTTGACGGCGCCGCCGATTTTGATCTCCGCCACGTCCTCGATTTGGATGGGGGTCCCGTTCACCGTCTTGATCACCGAGCGGCCCAATTCTCCAAGGTCTGCCGTGCGGCCGATGCCGCGGACGATGTATTCGTTGCCGTACTGGCGCAGGAAGCCGCCGGCCGCGTTTTTGTTGGCGCCTTGTGCCGCCTTCAGCAGTTCGGACAGGGAAACGTTGTAATAGCGCATCTTCTGGGGCGAGGCCAGCACCTGGTACTGCTTGTACTCGCCACCAATGACCACTACCTGCGAGACCCCGCCGATAGAGAGCAGCAAGGGGCGGAGGTTCCAGTCCGCGATCGTACGTACGTCCATCTGGGAGGTGGTGGGCGCCGTGACGCTGATCAGCATGATTTCACCCATGATCGAGCTTTGCGGGGCCATCACCGGCGCGCTCACCCCAACGGGCAGGCCCGTGGCCACCACGCCGATCTTTTCACTTACGATCTGCCGGGCCCGGTAAATGTCGGTGCCCCAGGCGAATTCCACCCAAACAATGGAAATGCCCGCCGAGGAGGAGGACCGCACGCGGCGGACACCACTGGCGCCGTTGACGGAGGTTTCCACCGGGAAGGTGACGAGGCGCTCCACTTCTTCGGGCGCCATGCCGTGGGCTTCGGTCAGCACCGCCACCGTGGGGGCGGTGAGGTCGGGAAAGACGTCCACCTCCATGCGGGAGGCCGTAAACAGTCCCACGGCCATCAGCAGCAGGGAGGCTGCCACCACCAGCAGCCGGTTGTGCAGGGAAAACTGGATGATCCGGTTTAACATGGCGAACCTTTTAGTGCTCGTGGCCATGCGCGGGCATGGTGCCGCCGGCGGTGGACAATTTGATTTGATAGGCGCCCCTGGTGACCACGCGCTCGCCTTCGGCTACGCCGCTCAGCACCTGTGCCTGGCGGCCGTCCTGGGCCCCCAGCCGCACTTCGCGCTTCTGGAAGCTTTCCCCTGCGGTCTGCACGTAGACAAAGAAGGTACCCTGCTCTTCGAGGAGGGCCGAAACGGGCACTGCCAGGACGTTATGCAGCGGCGTCGTTTTGAGGTACACCTGGGCAAAGGAGCCGGGCAGCAGGCCCGGGCGGCTGTCCAGCTCAAAATGAACGGGCACGAAGGGGCTGTGGCCCCCGGTGGTTTTGGCAATGGACACGAGCTTTCCATTCAGCTCGCCGGTGTTGTAGGTTTGTTTGTTTTGCACCAGCGTAAAATTGGCTTCCCGCACGGAGGCGATGCGGCCGGCGTCTTTCAGCGAAACATCGGCCCGCAGCAACAGCTTGCGGTTGCGGGTAAGGGTGGCCAGGGGTTGGCCGGCCTGTACGTACTGGCCTTCGCTGACCAGGACGTTTTTGAGAAAACCGCTGATGGGGGCGGTGAGGGCGTTGCCGGCCCGGGAATAGTTGCGACTGAGATGAGCAAGGGCGATCCGGGCCTGCTGGTAGCGCAGGCGGGCGGCCTGGTATTCCCCCTGGGTAATGAGTTGGTCGGTGATCAGCTCGGAAGCCCGGTCGTACTCTGTTTTGGCGGTCGCCAGTTCGGCCCTTGCGGCCTGTTTGGCCGCCGCCACGTTTTCAAAGGCGATCTCCCCGCCACTGATGCTAAAGAGCTTCTGGCCCCCACGAACCGGGGCCCCCACAACCACTCCGGTGCCGGCAAACGTTACCAGGCCGTTGGAGCGGGCCGCCACCGTCACCTCTTCGCCGGGAGCGTCCAGCAACTCGCCGGTGGCCGGCACCACGTCGTACAGGGTGGTGCGCCGGACCGGGGCGTGGGCAAATTCCACCTTCCAGGCCTGTTCCTTCAGGTAGGCGATGTCGCTGCCGCCCGCTTCGGGCACCTGGGCGGCCAGGGCGGTTTTTTCGTCCGTGTAGACAGGGACGCTGTCAATCGTGATCTGATCGGTCAGCCCTTTCGCCCGTATGTCAAAGACCAGCCTGCCCACGCCTGCTTGGGCGGGCGTGAGTGCCAGGCGGAAGATGCCGGGGGAAGAGGGGGCGCCGGCGGAATCGGACAGGCGCCGGCCCTCCAGCTGTAAGGAGACCGTAACAGCGCCTTCCGTGTAAGGGGTAAAGGTTTCGCCCAGGCGGGTGAGGTGGGCGGCAAATTTGGAAGGGCTGCCCACCACCAGGGGTTTGAATTCCACGAACAGCTCGGTCGTGTCTGAGTAAAGGGTGTAGGCCAGCGGCTCCAGGCGCGCTTCCCCGGGTTGGCCGGCCTCGGCCGGGGCGAGCCCGTGCTCCGCACTTTGGTTGGTGCAGGCCAGGAGGGTAAGGACCACCAGGGCGGCCGCAGAAAAGAGCTTCATAGTGAAAATTGCTTCTGTGTTTTAAGAATTGTAGGAAAATGCAGGCTCCTTTCCCGGACCGGCAGTCAATACCGGTCCTCATGGTGACGGTGGGGCACTACGCTGTGGGCCAATACCAAGGCGTAGGCCGCAAAAAGCCAGAAGAATATGAAAAAACGTTTTTCCAAACTGCCACAAAAGTAGAGAATAAAAGCGCAGCGTAAATGGGTCCCACCGGAATAAGAGGGGGGTAAATTTGGGCAAAAAGGTAAAACGGGTACAAAAGGTTAATTCCCTTCTATTTTTCCGTGGGCGCTTTGGCTAATCTTGCCCAAAATCCTGCATAGGACCCTTCAACCCACACAAAAATGGACCCTTCAACAACAATAGAAACAGCGGCGGTGGTGCCCGAAACCCCGCACCAGCCCCCTTATTCCTTAAAACAGCTCATTGGCTACTTCTTCAAACTGGGATACGCCGGCTTCGGCGGCCCGGTGGCCCTGGTAGGCTACATGCACCGCGACCTGGTGGAGGAGCGGAAATGGATAACGGAAGAAGAGTACCGCGACGGCCTGGCCCTGGCGCAGCTGGCCCCGGGGCCCCTTGCCGCCCAGTTGGGCATTTACCTGGGCTATGTGCACTACCAGGTGCTGGGCGCCACGCTCTGCGGGCTGGCTTTTGTGCTGCCTTCCTTCCTGATGGTGGTGGCCATCGGCCTGGCCTACACCCTCTTTGGCGGCCTGCCGTGGATGCAGGCCATCTTTTACGGCGTGGGCGCAGCGGTGGTCGGCATCATCGCCATCAGCAGCTACAAGCTCACCGAAAAATCGGTCAGCAAGATCAACGGCCCGGCGCTGGCCAAAAACTGGCTCCTCTGGTTGTTTTTCGTACTGGCGGCAATCGTCACCGTCATTACGGAGTCGGAAGAAATGCTGCTCTTTATCGCCGCAGGGCTGCTGTACATGTTTGTCAAAGCCCCGCCCCGCGGGTTGAAAAAGGCGTCCGTGACCCCTTCGGTCTGGTTGCTGGGCATCGGCTTCGGGAACTGGACCGGGGGCACGCTGGGGCAGATCGCCTGGTTCTTTACCAAGGCGGGCGCCTTTGTATTCGGCAGCGGCCTGGCTATTGTACCCTTCCTGCACGCCGGCGTGGTGCAGCAGTACGGCTGGCTGAACGAACAGCAGTTTTTGGACGCGGTGGCCGTAGCCATGATCACGCCTGGGCCGGTAGTCATCACCGTGGGCTTTATCGGCTACCTAGTGGCGGGTTTTCCCGGCGCCTGCGTGGCGGCCCTGGCTACGTTCTTACCCTGTTACCTGCTCACGGTGCTGCCGGCGCCCTATTTTAAAAAGTACGGCCGGCATCCCAGCATCAAAGCCTTCGTGGACGGCATCACCGCGGCGGTGGTGGGCGCCCTGGTGGGCGCCGTGGTGGTGATCGCCCTGCGAACCATCAAGGATGTTCCTACCGCGTTGATTGCCCTGGCCACCATATTCGTTTTGCTGAAATGGAAGGTCAAGGAGCCGGCAATTATCCTGGCGGCCGCTGCGCTGGGACTGATCCTAAAACTCTTTATCCTGGTATAAACCGAAGAAAAAGTAAGGGCCGGCTCTTTACTCCGGCCCCTTTCACTCCCTGCAAAAAACCTTTTATGAACAGAATACTACCCCTTTTCGTTGCTTTTGTCGTTGCTTTTTCCCTGCCGGCAGGCGCCCAGACGGCTCCTGTCAAACAAACCGCCTCCGCTACGCAGTTGTGGGCGGGCTATTTCAACCAGACCCGGTTTTCCAACCGCTGGGGCCTGTGGTTCGACGGCCACCTGCGCACGAAGGAAGCCCTGGTGGAGGACCTCTCGCAGGGCATTGCCCGCGTCGGCCTGACCTATTACCTGGATGACGCCACCAAGTTGACGGCCGGTTATGCCTTTGTCAATCATTTTCCCTCCGATAACCACCCCGACATTTCCCAGCCCGAACACCGTCCCTGGCAGCAGGTGCAGTGGCATACGAAGTACGCCAAGTCGCGGACGATGCAGTGGTTCCGGCTGGAAGAGCGCTACCGCCGCAAGATCGAGGAGGGCTCGAAGCTGGGGGACGGTTATGCCTTCAACTTCCGGATCCGTTATAACTTCATGTGGCAGCACCCGCTGAGCAAAAAAGGCTTTGCGCCCAAGACCCTGGCGGCCCACGTGAACAACGAAGTGCATGTCAACTTTGGCAAGGAGATCGTGAACAATTACTTTGACCAGAACCGGTTTTTCGTGGGCCTGGCCTACCACGTGAACAAGCATGACAACCTGCAGGTCGGCTATATGAACCTGTTCCAGCAGCTGCCGGCTTCGGGACGGTACCGCTCGCTGCATACGGCCCGGATCTTTTATTTCCATAACCTGGACCTGCGCAAGGCTAAATGAGTTGAGTAACCGCCCCGGCGCAACCCTGCCAGGGGTATGCACTTTCCTTATTTTTAAAAGGAAGGGGTATGTATCAATAGCTTAGTTTTGCCCCCCAACCTACGCTATGAAACGACTGCTTTTACCTGCCCTTTCCGCCTTTTTGTGCGCCTTGTTTTCCTGTAAAAAGCCCGGTACGGACTCCCGGCCTTACTTAAAGTCTGACAGCACGACCCTTACCCTGGGTGGCTACCCCGGCGCCCTGGATTCCTTCACGGTCCGGGCCAGCCTGTCCTGGAAAGCTTCCACTTCCGCTTCATGGCTGTCCCTGAGCGATACGCTGACCGGTGGGGAAAAAAAGATCTTCCTGCGGGCGTTGGAAATCAATGCAACGGGGGCCGACCGCACCGCCACCATTAACATTCAGCCCGTGGACCAGCCCGACATTGCCCCGCTGACCCTCCAGGTGCGTCAACGGGCGTTTTCCCTCGGCATCCTGTTTAATAAAACCTTCGGCTTTGATAGGCATGACTATTTTTCCAGCATGGCGCTCACCCCGGACGGGGGCCTCGTGCTGACCGGGGAGTTGTACCGGACCGATCCCCAGGACGGGCAGTATGCCGATAAGGAGGTGCCCCTGCTGAAACTGAATGCCCAGGGCATGGTTCAATGGCAACGGGCCTTCGGCGACGGTCAATTTGACGGGGGCAGAGCCGTGCTTGCCACCCCGGAAGGGGGGTATGCCGTGGCGGGTACCACTGGTGTCAACAACGGCAACACCAACGGGCGCAAAGGCATGTCTGATTTCTGGATGGTCAAAACGGATGCCTTGGGTAACCCGCAATGGGAAAAGATCCTGGGCGGCTCCTCCTTCGAACAGGCTTCCTGCCTGGCCCTAACGCCCGATGGGGGTTATGTGCTCGCCGGCTATACCTACAGCAACGACGGCGACGTTACCGGCAAGCATGGCAGCACAGGAATGATGGATATGTGGGTGGTGCGCCTCGACTCCCGGGGCAACCTGATCTGGCAGAAGGCCCTGGGCGGCAGCGGGCACGAAGAAGCCCATTCGGTGATTGCCGTGCCGGGAGGCTACCTGGTGGCCGGCAGTTCCAGCAGCGGCGACGGGGACGTGAGCCCGGTCAAAGGGGTTTCGGACGGCTGGGTGGTCAAACTGAGTGAAAGCGGCAGCATCCTGTGGGAAAAAACCTTCGGCGGCACCGGCCTGGAGAAAATTTTTTGCATAGCCCCCACTGCAGACCGGAACTTTATCCTGGCCGGCTACAGCAGCAGTGCCGACGGCGAATTCGCCGGGGGCAAGGGAGCGGGCACCTACAATGGCTGGGTGCTGAAAATGGACGGCAGCGGCAACAAGCTGTGGCAAAAGACCTTTGGGGGAACGGAATGGGACGAGTTTCGCTCGGTGGCGGCCGCACCGGACGGCGGTTTCCTGCTCAGCGGGGTGTCGGAAAGCGGGGACGGGGACCTGCCGGCCAATAAGGGCATGAAGGACAACTGGGTGGTGAAGCTGGGTGCTTCCGGGCAGTTGCTCTGGCAGCGTTCCCTCGGAGGGGGCGGTAACGACTACGGCTATCTTGTCCTGCCCGCAGCGGATGGGGCAGTATGGCTGGGTGGGGGCAGTTGGAGCGACAACGGCGATGTGCCGGGCAACAAGGGCGGACAGGATGCCTGGTTGCTGAAGCTGCAGGAACAATAGGCGGACCAAACGGGGTTTTACCCGGTTCACCTTTTGGAGGTGTTGGCTCCCTGTAATCCAGAGCCAGGGGAACGAGAAGATTTTAATCAGGGGGAACGAAGAGGTAACAGCAGCTGAAAGGAAACTATAGCTAAAAAGTCAGCCTCAAGTAATACACTTGAGGCTGACTTTCGCATTCGTGTTTTAGATCCGCCGCTAGTCTTCCCGAAGACGGTATTCCTCCTCAATAGAGCGGTCGATGATGCGGCTGCGGCGCCTTCTTTCGGTGTCGCCGGTTAAACCGGAATGCGAGGCATGCTCATCCACATCAATCGCATCACAGTCATCCAGGATGTCTGCAGCTGTCTCTGCAAGGTCTTCCGAGGTTGCATGAACCGTAACGATGGTCACCTTGCTTTGTCCCACTGTGGAGTACCGCCGGGCATCATCGCTGTCATGGCCGAAGAGCTTATTAAAAAAGTCCGTAACCCTGTTGGTGTTTCGGCCATCCCTGTCTGCTGTGCCGTCGAGATATTCCCCTCTCGAAACATCGATATGCTGGCGGGAAACTCCTTTTTCCTGAAGACGCTGTACAGCTTTTTGTGCATCCGAGCCTTCCTTAAAAAATCCAATCACGGTATGTGCCATAATCAATCGTTTTTTGGAAATCTCTCCTGCCAATCCTATGCCGTTCTGGTACAAGTCTTGCTTTGAGGTTTCAACATAAAAAGAGAATGATTATGAAAAAGGCAAAAACGATTCTAACAGCAGTGGCAATGAGTGTTTTTATGGTAGCGAGTAACCCTGTCGTAGCGCAAAATACGGAAGAGACCCGTACGGAGGTAGACCGCGAAAGCGATGCAGACGATGACGGGGATGACGAATGGGGCTTACTCGGATTGTTGGGCCTGCTTGGTTTGTTGGGGCTGAAGCGAAGGGACCGCGATGACCACCACCGGACTGTTAACCGTTAGAACAGCGACATAAAAGTAAACGAAATGGGTAGCCACGTGTATCTAACCGACACCTGTGGTTACCCTTTTTTTATGGTCTTTTCCTCCAAGTGTAGCGGGTAGCCGGAAAGGAATAAACAAGGAGCAAAAGGAGAGGAGCGGCATCGCTTCAATGGAAAAGGAACAAAAGTTCCAACCATGGTTTTTGCCTTTTTTTCCCGGTTTTATTTAAATTTAATGTGCGGATGGCCCCTTGCTTAAAAAAACCATATGAATAACTGCTGCCTTCTCTTTGCCTTTCTGCTGTTCCTTGGTTTATCTTGTAGTAAAGAAGACTTCAGTAATGCGCCCTTCCCAATGGAACAAGCGCAGGCGCCGCTTGCTGTTCCCACAGCTTCTGCCCTGTACAACCCAATTGTGGGGAAATGGGAGTTAGGGTTATTTAAATCGGTATGCATCAATACAACGGATACCCTCATTTATCCGAACGAAAACGGGAACTTTATTGAATTCCGTAAAAATGACACGGCCTATTATACCTACCCTTCCGCAAATGCCACAGGGAGGTCGCCTTTTAAGGTAGTGGATTCCACCAGGTTTATTTTAGGGGATACCATGCAGATCATATACAATGACGGGGTCCGGTTAACGACCTTCTGTAAATTATCAAAGGGTGCGGTGTACCAATGGATGACCTATAAAAAAGTATCGTCCAACTAAAAAGGTATTTTCAACTTCCATTTCCAGGAGGTTGCCGCTACACAAGGCAGCCTCCATTTATATCCCTTCATTTAGCTCCATCATTATTTCTGCAAATAACCGGGCGGATTTTATCCGGTCATTTATATCGTACATGGTGGATACCGCAATGAGTTCATTCACCTTTGTTTGGTCAAGAAATGCTTTTACCTGGTTTTTTACGGTTTGCTTGCTTCCCACAAAAGAATATTTCAGCATTTGATTTACCGCCGGGTGTTGCAACAATTCTTTTAATTCTGCGGTCATTTCCGTGGGCGGGTGCAGCGGCTCCTTTGTCCCGGTTAACACACCCACAAACATCCTGATTAAGCTGGTGAACAGCTTTTCCGCTTCTTCATCCGTATCGGCGATATAAACATTTACCCCGGCCATGGTATAGGCCTGCTGCAGCGCCCCGGAAGGCTGGAATTCCTGGTTATAGATCTGTAACGCCTGCGGCAGGTAGGTGGACGCAAAGTGGCTGGCAAAAGCATACGGCAATCCCATCCTGGCTGCTAAATGGGCGCTATCCGTACTGGAACCTAATATATAGAGCGGAACATGCGTGCCTTCCGCAATAGCTGCCCGAACGTTTGATTGCCTGTTTTCCGGCGAAAAATACCGCTGAATTTTAGCCACTTCTTCGGGAAATAACTGCGCTGCCTGGAAAAAGTCGGACCGTATAGCCTGTGCCGTTTGCTGATCGGTGCCTGGCGCCCTGCCCAGGCCCAGGTCGATACGGCCCGGATATAAATGCGCCAACGTTCCAAACTGTTCCGCCACGATCAGCGGCGAATGGTTAGGAAGCATGATACCACCGGAACCCACCCGAATGGTATGGGTGTTCTCCGCAGCATAACCGATGAGTATGGAGGTAGCGCTGCTGCCGATATTATCGGAATTATGATGTTCGGCAAACCAAATGCGTTTGTAGTGATACCCTTCCGCTGCCTTCGCCAATGCCAAGGAGTGATGCAGGGTCTGTTGTATCGTCTGTCCCTGCGAAACAATGGCGAGTTCTAAAATAGAATAGGCTATGTTTTTTTCTTTCATACATCAATATTATAGATACGTCTTTTCTATGGCTTCCTTTCGCGTATGCGGAAAACTTTAACGATTCGTCGCCCTTCATTTTACTTCAGGGTAATTCCGGGCAGCGTGAGCGTAAGGGCATACCTGATGCGCCCGTTCGCTTAGACGCTGCGCTTCTTCTTTCCACATTTCAGAAAGGTGCACTGCCCGTTCTACTGCCCATGGGTACCCCTTGAAAGATTCGTTGGCAAAGTTGGGAAATAATACTTTACTTTGTATAGTACTTTCCTAAAGGAAAGTGGATTATCCAATACAATTAACAATGGCTGCCAAAAAACCCTGTCAATCCTGCCTGGACACTCTGAAGCCGGTGCGGGATGCATTAGACGTAATAATGGGCAAATGGAAATTGCCGATTATCATTTCGGTCGGAGTCGGCAATGAGCGGTTTACCGACATCCAGGAGAGCATTGCCGGAATAACGCCGAAAGCTTTGGCGAAGGAATTGAAGGAGCTCGAACAGCATCAACTGGTAAAGCGGATCATTACGGAAGATTACCCGGTGAAGATCTCCTATAAGTTAACCACCCATGCCGACACCCTAACCCCTATAATTTCGTCCCTGAAGGAATGGGGCTTAAGCCATCGGAAGATGATTTTTAACAAGGGTAATGCAACGGGTATCGTCCCTGCCCACTATTAAGACTTTTAGCTGTTTTCCCCGCTGCCCCATTTTTTGTACACCCTCCCAGCAGTTTCTTCCGGGGGAGGTCGGTTTCCGGAAACGCTTTCGGCCATGGCCCCCGTATTTCCTGTACCGGCTGCCGATTCCGCTTTGTCCTCTTCATTCTTTCAGATGAATGACCACCTTCGCATTCTTCTGGCGGGTGGAAGAAATGAATACCTCGTAGCGTTTGGTGCCTGCCCGTACGATCATCAGGGAGGTATTGGGCGGAATCGTCCCCAGGTTTTCGGCTACCATGATCAATTCATGCCGGGGTTGGGCTTCATTCACCGTAATGCGAAGGGAAACGGGCTTTTGCGAAAGCGCCGCATGCGCCACCACCCGTTCATTGTTGTGGTAAATACTTACGGTGTCCCCATCTATTTCCCCGTTGTCATACAGGTCCAGCAGGATTTCGCCGGCTTCCGTTTCTATTTCCCGCACCAGCGGGTTGGCCCTGGTGCTTAGTACCGGGGGAGGTGGTGGAAGGGGAGGATGTGGTGGTGAAAATACGGGCTCGCTTTCTTTTATAGCAGATGGAGCTGTTTCCGGGACCTGCGCCTGCGGGTGCCTGGCCGGTCTCGTTGGTGGTTTCCGGGTTACCGGGGCCTCTTTTTTCTGCACCGGCCTGGGGGCGGCAGGTTGCTTTTTTACCACTGCTTTTGGTGGGGGAGTTGGCTCCGGTGTTTGCCGGATACATTCGCGAAAGGTAATGTCATCCAATGCAAAATCATTTCCGCACCCTCCCGGGTTGTTGTCCACCAGGGAGAGGAGCAGCACGGTTTCAGCAGCCGGCATGGTAAATAGCGCCCGGAAGGGTGTCCATTGCGGGGTTTCCTGCCGTGGCAGCTCCCCGGTGCCCCACTGCGCTACGATCTTTCCTGCCGGTGTTTGTAGCCGGATGGTGATATTGGGCAGCAGCGGAAAGGGACACTTTTGATTGATCTTGCATACATTCACCAGCCATAGGCCGAACTCATAGGTAGCGTTGCTCTTTAAGCCCGGGATCTTTGTGGACAGGAACAGCGAAGGGCCGCCCCGCCGGGCATTCACCAGCATCATATTACCCGCTTTATCGCCGGGCGTATGGTCTTCCGAAAGCGTATGCCAGTGACCGTGAAAGCAGTCTCGGGTAAAGGACGTATAGCTGTAATAACCATCATTGGGACAGGCTTTTGCCACCCTTTCGTAGCCCGGTGGCACTACCGTGTTCAGGTCCTGTACGGGGCCGGCGCCAAAGTGGATGGTGACCTGAGGTGGCTTCAGCGTGCAGGCAGGAGATTGAGCTGCTACAGGAAAGAGGAAAGAAAGTGCCAGCAGCGAAAAAAGGATCTTTTTCAACATTCCGGGTACTTTATTACTAAAGCTACATTAAATCCGGCTCATCCCGGCGGCCCGCACCTTATTCACCGGAGTTAACCGCATCCTAAAAATCGATCCATGCAAATTTCTCCCTAAATGAAGACAAGTTTCTCCCTGCTGTACCCCATGCAATCTTGAACTTTATGTAACGTGAAAAATCATTACGCAGCCACCCGGCTGCTCCACCTAATGAAACCTGTGATGAATGATCCGATCCGCTATCCGGAAAGGAACCAGTTGAAAATTGCGGTACTATTGGATGTGTCCCGACCTATTGACCCGGATGTGCTGGCCGGTATCGGCGACTTCAATAAGCTGTACTATAAGTTTCAATTCTTCTTCTATACCCCAAAATATGTGGACCGGGATGATCGGCGAAAATTAATCAACCGCATCATTGCCTGGCGACCGGACGGCATACTCACCCGGGAGCGCGGCGAGTTGGTAAGACTGCTGCAACGGGAGCTTCCGCTCATTGTCATCACGCAGACCAATTTGTACGAGGACCCTATTCACCTATGGACGGATAATAAGGTCATCGGCGGAAAAAGCGCGAAGCATTTTTTGACAAAAGGCTGTCAACAGGTGAAATAAAGGCGGACATCCGGATGGCAGCGCCTGTTGAAGGGTTCGCACAGTGGCGGATTTTTTTTCAATTGTTTGCTATAATCAAAACTCCTTCATGAATCTGCGCATTGCCTGCCCGGCTTTTCACCTTCGATTTCTTTTGGGTGCGCTGGCGCTTGCAGCCGACTTCCTGGCCGGCAAGGTGCCCATGGTGCGCCCGGAAAGCTTATTCAAGGTTTATTAAAACAATTGTCGGATGAAGTATATGGAATTTTATTGTCCCCGGTGGGGAAGCGAGTACCTCGTTTGGGAGGTGTTTTGCCGTCGTGCCCAGGATAAAGGCTTTGATGGGATCGAGGTGGGTCTGGCGCAGGATGCCCCGGAGGCCGCCTTAGCCGAGGTGTGGAATGCCGCGGCCAAAGCGGGCTTGAAAATAATCGTACAGCATTACGACACTTGTGCGGCAGATTTTTCCCGGCACTACGACGCCTATTGTTCCTGGCTGGAAAGGATGGCGCCCTATCCGGTGGTGAAGATCAATTCGCAAACCGGCAAGGATTATTTTTCCTTCGGGCAGAATAAAGCCCTGATCGAAGCGGCTGCCGGTTGCCGCCTGCCGGTAGTGCACGAGACCCACCGCAGCAAGTTCGCCTTTGCGGCGCATGTTACCCGGGATTACCTGGAGCAAATCCCCGGATTAAGGCTCACCCTGGATGCCTCCCATTGGGTGTGCGTGGCCGGATCTTACCTGGACGACCAGCCCCTGGCCCTGCAGCTGGCCCTTGAACGCACCGATCACATTCATGCCCGGGTAGGCTATATCGGGGGAGCGCAGGTGACGGATCCCCGGGCGCCGGAATGGCAATACGCCCGGGAAAAGCACCTGGGCTGGTGGGACCAGGTGGTGGCCCGCAAAAAAAGGGAAAACGAAGTGCTGACCATTACTCCCGAGTTTGGTCCCTTTCCCTATATGGTCCGGCATCCCTTTAACGGGCTTCCGGTCGCCGATCAATGGTCGTTAAATGTGTATATGATGAATTTGCTGAAAAGCCGGTATGCGCCCGGGGCGCAGGCGTTTTCATCGACGGGTGCCGGTGCCCTGGAAACAATAAAAATGCCTTAGGAATAATTCCCTATGGGATACAACTGCCGCTTTTATGCCAGGTTAAGTAGGGCATAGGGTAATCAGGCAAAGGCTTACCTATTTGCCACGTCCGCCAGGGCGAACCGTACGTAAGTTGGATCTATGTCGCCCGTTTGGTTTTGTTGTATTTGCCGGTGGCAAATAGCCGCTCCTTCCCGGTAGAGGCGCTGCCAGTGCTCCTGCGCATATATGCGGTTGAACAAATGTTTCATAAGTTTCGACAAATGAGTTATTCCTGCTGAGGAAGGGTAAATAGCTTTACCTCCGCTCTGCTGCCGCAGGGGGAGCTTATTAAATCGAATGATCAAACAATTGATGTAATTAACCGCAGGACATGTTCAACCAAAAAGTACGATTCTGTTTTATTATCCTGTTCACCTGCATGCTGGGGCAGGCAATCGGCCAGGGGGCCGCGAAAACGGGCTCGCTGTCGCTGCCCGGCTATATTCAAAAGGAAGCCGGCACGGGTGCCTTCCGGATTGCTGCAAAGGGAAAGAGTTCGGAAATATATGTGGACCCGGACGATTGGAAAGGCGTCCTCCGGGCAGCTGCCGACCTGGGCGACGATGTACGCAAGGTGACGGGAACCGCAGCGCCGGTGCGCCCCCATCTGAGGTGGGGCAATGGCGCCATCCTGGTAGGGACCATCGGCAAAAGCCGTATCATCGACAGGCTGGTGGCGGATAAAAAAATTGACGTCAGCTCCATCAAAGGCAAGTGGGAATCCTTCCTGATCCAGACCGTGGACGGGAACCTGGTGATTGCCGGCAGCGATAAGCGGGGCACCATTTTCGGTATCTACGATGTGTCCGAAAAGATCGGCGTTTCGCCCTGGTACTGGTGGGCCGATGCCCCGGTTAGAAAAAGCAGCAGCCTTTATGTAAAAGGGGGAAAATATATCCAGCAGTCCCCGAAAGTAAAATACAGGGGCATCTTCATTAACGACGAAGAACCTTCATTTGGCCAGTGGGCCCGGGCAAGGTTCGGGGGCATCAATTCCAAAATGTATGTCCATATGTTCGAGCTGTTGCTGCGGTTGAAGGCCAATTACCTCTGGCCCGCCATGTGGGGCAAGGCCTTTAACGAAGATGATTCCCTGAACCCGGTCATGGCAGACGAGTATGGGATCGTTATGGGCACTTCGCACCATGAGCCGATGATGCGGGCACACCAGGAATATACCAGCCGCAAGGACCAGGTGGGTGCCTGGGACTACGTCCGTAATGAAACAAACCTCAAAAAATTCTTTTACGAAGGCATTGACCGGAACAAAGCCTTCGATAACCTGGTCACCGTGGGGATGCGGGGGGATGGCGACGTGGCGATGGGAAAAGGCGATGATGCCGAGAATATGGCCGTGCTGCGTAAGGTGGTGGCCGACCAACGGGAAATCATCCAAAAAGCTTATGGCAAAGCGCCTTCCGAAGTACCCCAGCTCTGGGCCATCTTTACCGAAGTGCAGCGCTATTACGATGCCGGCCTGAACGTGCCGGAGGATGTGACGCTGCTGTTTTGCGACAATAATTGGGGCTATATCCGCCGCACCGGCCCGCTGCAGGAGCGCTCCAGGAAAGGCGGGATGGGACTTTATTACCATATCGATATGAATGGCGGCCCCTGGAACGACCGCTGGATCAACACCACCACCATTCCCAAGCTGCGCGAGCAGTTCTACCTGGCGTACCAGACCGGGCTGGACCGGATCTGGATCGTGAATGTGGGGGACCTGAAGCCCAGGGAGCTTCCGATTGATTTCATTATGCGGTTTGCCTGGAACCCCGATGCGGTTCCGGCCCACAAAACCGGGGACTATACGCGCCGCTGGGCCGAAAGCATTTTTGGAACAGAACATTCGGGTGAAATTGCCGAAATCGTTTCCCGTTATTCTAAATACAACCTGTGGCGCAAACCCGAAGTACAGGACCCCCGCATCTTCAGTTTCGTGAATTTCGGGGAAGCCGACAGCGTGCTCCGCCTCTGGCACGACCTGGTGGCCCGGGCCGAGGCCCTGGAAAAGAAAATGCCCTCCGAAGCAAAGGATGCCTACTGCCAGTTGGTACTTTATCCTGCCAAAGCCTCGGCCGGGGTGGCCGAGATTTATCTTGCGGCCGGTCGCAATCACCTCTATGCCCAACAAGGCCGGGTAAGCGCCAACGATTATGCCCGGCGGGCCCGCGAATTGTTTGCGGCGGACAAAAAGCTCAGCGATCACTACAACGGCCCTATGGCCGGCGGCAAGTGGAAGCACATGATGCAGGATGTTCATATCGGTTACCAGCGCTGGTCCATGCCCCCGCAAAACAGTCTGCCGGAACTTCAGGAGGTGAAGCCGCTGGCGGCTCCTGCCCTGGGGGTTGCCGTGGAGGGAAGCGAGGCCGCCTGGCCGGGACCGGGCGTAACCGCCGCATTGCCCCCCTTTGACGGGCTGCAACAGCAGCGGTATTATATGGACGTATTTAACCGGGGGACGGGTTCTTTCTCCTTTACCGCAAAAGCGGCCCAACCCTGGATCAAACTGAGCAGGGAAGGGGGCACCGTGGAAAAAGAACAACGCCTGTATGTAACCATCGATTGGAAGGCTGTTCCCGAAGGCACCTCCGAGGGGCTCATTGCTATCCGCCAGGGAGCTACGGAGGTGCCGGTTTCGGTCCGAGCCGTAAAGGACGCCCTGCCGCCCGCCAAAGAGCCGTTTTTCGGCAGCCTTACCGGCGAGTTTTCCATCCCGGCCTGCCAGTACAGTGCCCGTAAACGGGGCCGGCAGGCCCAATGGATCCTGCTTCCCGACCTGGGACGATCCGAGGGGTGCATGGGTATCAGCCCGGTTACCGCACCCAGTGCCACACCTCCAACGGCGCCCTGCCTGGAATACAGGGTCTATCTGCCTGCGGGGGGCAAACAGAAGGTTTGCCTCGGCATCCTTCCCACCCAGGATGTAGCCCCGCAGCGCGGCCTGAGGATCGCGGTCTCGATGGATGAAGGAACGCCCCAGGTGCTGGACGCCCGTAAAGGGTTCGTGGACGAATTCCGCGAATACACGGCCGCCAGCCTGGCCCGGTCCCAGAATTTAAAGCCCCTTCCCGCAGTGGGGAACGACTATGCCCTGGTATCCCGTTCAAAACCCCGGCGCAACGAGATCTTCGACAACCAGCGCTGGCTCGACGTGGAACTGGACGTGCCGGCCGCCGGCCTGCATACCCTGAAGGTGTTCATGGTCGATCCCGAATTGGTGCTGGAAAAAATCGTCATCAATCCCGATGACCGGTATCCCAGCTACTTTGGTGCGCCGGCCCGGAAAATTGTTCCGACCCGCCGCTAAAGGCCCTCCCTCCTGGCGGGCTGCTCTCCCTTTGCCCTTTCTGGAAAAGGCTGAAGGGCGGTTCCCCGCTTTTTATGAAGAAGTATTCTAATTTATTTAACCCTATCTCATTCAAATAGTCCATGAAGAAGTTTCGCGTTACCTTCCTGTTTTTGTCCTTCATTTTATTTCCAGCCCTTTGTTTTTCCCAGCTGCTTGTAAGAGAGGGAGGAGATGAAAACAAGCAGTTTCCCATTCGGGGCAAATCTGCTTCCGCTACCATTTTTTATGATGATTCGGAAAATGTCCTGGTAAAAAAAGCGGCCGGCTTCCTTGCGGATGATATCGAAAGGGTGTCGGGGAAAAAGCCGCCAGTGGTTGCCGGGGGCAGCCCATTGACCTCAACCATAATAATTGTGGGCACCATAGGCAACAACAAGCTTATTGATCAGCTTGTAACCAAAAAGAAACTGGATGTCCGTTCCCTTAAAGGGCAATGGGAGCGCTTTATGATACAAACGATTGATAAACCTTTTGCCGGTGTGCAGCAGGCGCTGGTCATTGCCGGCAGCGACAGGCGCGGAGCGGCCTATGGCGTATTTACACTTTCCGAAAAAATGGGCGTATCGCCCTGGTATTGGTGGGCCGATGTGCCGGTTAAGAAAAAGGAAACCATTTTCCTGGAAAAAGGCCGTTTTGTTTCCAGCGGTCCGGCGGTAAAATACCGCGGCATATTTATCAATGATGAATCGCCGGCCTTCAGGAACTGGGCAACGGAAAAGTTCGGCGGTATCAACCACAAGGTTTACGAGAAAATATGCGAGCTGTTGCTGCGGAACAAGGCCAACTTTATGTGGCCGTCCATGTGGCTTCCCACCATGTTCCATGTTGATGATACGCTGAATGCCAAAGTAGCCGACGAATTTGGCATTGTGGTGTCTACCAGCCACCACGAACCCATGATGCGTGCCCACAACGAATGGTCTTTGTTTCAAGGGGGCGCATGGGATTACCGAACCAATAAGGAAAAGCTGCAGGAATTCTGGCGGGGTGGTGTGCAAAGAATGGGCAATTACGAAAGCGCGGTTACCGTAGGCATGCGCGGCGATGGCGACGAGGGAATGGGAGAAGGAACTGCCGTAGACCTGCTCCAGACAATCATCAAGGACCAGCGTAAAATACTAACGGAGGTAACCGGGAAACCTGCCGAACAAATACCGCAGGTTTGGGCCATTTATAAAGAAGTGCAGGATTACTACGATAAAGGCATGCGGGTGGATGATGACATCACCATTCTGTTCAGCGATGACAACTGGGGGAATATCCGCTACCTGCCCAAAGAAGGATTCAATCGCAAAGGAGGATACGGCATGTACTACCACCTGGACTACGTAGGAGCCCCGGTGTCGTACAAATGGTTGAATGTAAGCCAGATAGAAAGGATCTGGGAACAGATGAAAATTACCTATGAACATGGAGTGAAAAACCTCTGGATCGTAAATGTGGGGGATATTAAACCCATGGAGTTTCCCATCAGTTTCTTTATGGATTATGCCTGGGACCCCGGAGCGATCCAGGCGGAAGATCTGCCGAAGTATTATGTCAACTGGGTTAGGGAACAATTTGGAGAAAAGGATGCAGCAGAAATTGCCGAGCTGCTGGCACGCTACACCAAATACAATGCACGCCGGACTCCCGAAATGCTGACGGCAGGCACTTATAGCGTGGAACACTACCGGGAAGCAGACCGTGTTGTAAGCGAATATGACGAACTGGCGGCAAAGGCCCGGAAAATATATAGCCAGCTGGGCGATAATTATAAAGCGGCCTTTTTTCAATTGGTACTTTCTCCTGTGGAAATGTGTGCGAACCTCCAGGCGATGTACGTTGCTGCAGCTAAAAACAAATACTATGGCGAGCGCGGAGCCGCAGCTGCCAATTATTATGCGGATAAAACAAAGGAATTGTTTGAAAAAGATGCCCGGCTCGCAAAAGCTTATCATGAACTGGAAGGCGGCAAATGGAACCATATGATGTCGCAAACGCATATAGGCAACACCTTTTGGAACCATGCGCCCCTGAACATGATGCCGCCGGTATCGTATGTTCAGGTGCCGAAAAAGGAAGCCGAGCTGGGCTTTCTGCTGGAATACGGAAGCAGGCCGCAATGGGGATGGCTGGATGTGGAAGCAGACTGGGCCTTCAGTTCTTCGTTGCCCCAGTTTGATAATGGGAACAAGCAGGATTATTATGTGGACGTCATCAACCGGGGAGAGGAGCAATTACATTATACCCTAAAAGCAAAAGAAGACTGGATCAGGATGTCTAAAGACCGGGGCACGGTTCTGTATAACGAGAAAGTATATGTAACCATCGACTGGAGCAAGGCGCCGGAGGGTATCACCAATGGCACCATCGTTCTTTCCGGTGCCGGGAAGGAATATTCCATCAGTGTTCCTGTTCGAAACAACCTGCCCCCCGCTTCCGGCTTTGTAGAGAATATGGGGGTGGTGTCTATCGAAGCGGGTCATTTTACCAAAAAACTGGATACCAAAGAGCGCCATTGGACGATTGTTCCCAACCTGGGCAGAACCAGTTCCTCCATCACCATGGAGCCCGTTACCGTAAAGACAGGAACGCCCGGATCCAATGCCCCCGGGGTGGAGTACGCGTTTACGGTGCACCAGCCGGGAAAGTTTACCATAGAAACCTTCCTGTCTCCCACACAGGATTTCCGGAAGCAGGGGGGATTAAAATATGCCATTGCCATCGACAGCGAAAAACCGCAGGTGGTGAACATGAATGAAGGCGAAACCAGGCCCGACTGGGAGTTTCCCGAATGGTGGACTAAATCGGTGGGGGATCATATAAAGATTAAAAAAACGGAACACCAGGTAGCCACTGCAGGAATGCATACCCTGAAAATATGGGCACTGGACCCGGGCGTTGTCTTCCAGAAATTTGTGATCCATACCGGAGGAAGGCCCAGGGCCAGCTACCTGGGTGCGCCCGAAAGTTTATACATCAAGCCATAATAAATGCTTGCCCCTGCCCGTGGTTATGCGTTTGCGGGCGGAACTCATAACCGCGGGCTCCGGATTCTCTGATCGGCCTGTGCGAGCCCTTACCGGGGGCGGGGAAACACCAGTTCAAACCGGGCTCCCTGGTGCCTGACGGCCGTAGCTTTAATGCTTCCCTGGTGCATTTCGACGATCTTTTTCACAATGGCCAGCCCAACGCCGGTGCCTTCGTACTGGTCCCGGGAATGCAGGCGAAAGAAAATCTCGAAGATCTTTTCTGCCTGTTCCGGATCAAAGCCGATGCCGTTATCCTGGTAGAGGATCCGGTAGCTCTTTTCCCCGTTTTCGCTTATCTCTTCCGTCTTAATGGTCACCAGGGGCTTTCTTCCTTCCGGGCAGAACTTCAGGGAATTGGAAATCAGGTTTTGAAACACTTGTCCCAGTTGCAGCGGAATGCCCTCCACGGTGGGCAGGGGGTCCCAGTGAACGCAGGCACCTTTTTCCTGGATCAGTACTTCCAGGTCCTCGGCAATCTGGCCCAGCACCGCATTGAGGTCCACCGGTTCAAAGGAAAGCCGGTTCTGCGACAGGCGGGAAAAATTCAGCAGGTCGTCAATCAGCCGGGTCATGCGTTGGGCCGAAGAAGTAATGGTGTCCAGTTGCCGGAGGGTACGTGCGTCCAGGGACGGCTGCAGCTTTTCGGTCAGCAGCTTGCTGAAAAGGGTGATCTTGCGGACCGGCTCCTTCAGGTCATGGCTGGCCACTGAGGCGAACTGCAGTAACTCGTAGTTCCGCTTTTCCAGCTCTGCTGTGCGCTCCTTTACTTTCTGCTCCAGCAGTGCCAGGGTTTCTTTTTCCTTGTTGCGCAGTGCCTGCTGGATCTTTTTTTCCTCCGTGGTGTCCCGGGCCTCAATGACCGTTCCTTTGGGGACGCCATTTTCAATGATGGGGCTGGCTATAAAAGCTACGGGAACAAAGCTGCCGTCCTTGCGTACAAAGACCTCTTCGCCGCGGGTCTGGTTTCGGGAAGGAAGGGCGCAGTTAATAGCGCATTCCTCCATGGGGTAATGGCTGCCGTCGGGGCGGGTATGATGGATGTAATAATGCAGGGGCTTTCCCTGTACTTCCTCCAGCGTATAGCCGGTCATTTGCTCGGCGGCAGGATTCATGTAGGTGCAGATCTGGCGGTCGTCCATCAGGAACAGGGCCTGGAGGGTAGTGCCCATGATAGTATTGATCAGTACGTTCTGGCTTTCGAGTTTTTCCTCCGCCAGCTTCCGTTCGGTAATGTCGGAAAGCGAGCCGACAAAACCGCCGAAGGTGCCGTCCTGCCCGAAGTAGGGGCTGCCATGGGTGGAGCACCAACGCACTTCCCCGTCGCGGCGCCGGATGCGGAAATCCGCCGTAAACACTTTGCGGGCGGCAAAGGCCTGGAGGAAGGCCTCCTGGGTCTTTGTCCGGTCTTCCGGTTCTACGCCGTTCAGCCATCCCTGGTCCAGGTGGCTTTCCTGCGTGCCGCCTGTCCAGTCCGTCCAGGTTTGGTTAATATAAATGGTTTGTCCTTCGGCATTGGTCATCCACAGCACGACGGGGGAGATATTACTGATCAGCTGGGCGAAATCACGGGTCTTTTGAAGGGCTTCCTCTGTTTGTTTGCCCCAGGTGATGTCCTTCACCGCCGACATGACATGGGGCTTGCCCCTGAAGAGAAAGCGCGAACCCTTGAAGTCGGCTTCAAACAGCGTCCCGTCCTTGCGGATGCGCGTATTGGTGCCGCGGTACTGCCGGCCGGAAAAGGCAATTTCCTTCAGTACCTGGAAGTCGGAGGGGTTTTGGAACAGCCGGCTGGCATGGGTGCCGATCAGTTCGGCATAAGCGTAGCCGAAGATCTGGCAGGCCGAAGGGTTCGCTTCGGCAATAAAACCGTTTTCGTCGTAAATGATGATGCTGTCGGAAGTGGCATTAAAGATGCTCAGGTACTGTTCTTTTTGTTCCAGCAGCCGGCGTTCCGTTTGCTTTTTTTCTTCGAACAAATGGGCATTGGTCATGGCAATGGCCGCCTGGATGGCAATGCCTTCCACCAGTTTCTGGGACTGTTCCGTAAAGACCTTTGGCTGGGAATGGCCGAAAAACAGGCCCCCGATCGGCTCTTTGGTTACCGGTGAGACCACCGGCACCGCCAGGTAGCTTTTTACCGGCAGGTGGCCCTTGGGCATCCCGTCGTAGGGCGGGTTCTGCCCGTATTGCGGCTGCTCCGTCACATCGTCGTAGCGCACGGTGCCGCGGGCGGTAAAGGTAGGGTCGAATATTTTAGTGTTCCGGGGCATGGGAAACTTCGAGAATGCTTCCCGGGAAACCCCGGAAATGGTATACAGCATGAAGGATTCCCCTGCTGCGTTGGTGACATCGTAAAAAAAAGCGCCAAACTCCGCGCCTGCCATCTCGGTGGCCAGGTCAGTGGCCCGCTGTACCACTTTTTCCAGTTCGATTTCAGAACTGATCAGCTTCCCGGATTCGAGCAACAGCTCAAAAATCGATTTTGTATACAAGCGTTCGCTACTTTAATAATGGTTAAAGCTCAGCAAGATAATTCATTCGGGCAAAAAAAAGCCGGCCGTCCTTAAATGCCCCGCTCTAACTCTGCTGTTTTATAGATACTTTTGCATTAAATGATTCGTTTATGAAGAAGGGAAGGCAGTTGCATATTTTACTGGTGGACGATGACGCGATGGATCGGGAACTGTTTATAGACGCGTTGGGGCCCGCAGAAAAGAATTGCTTGGTATCCGAGGCTTCCAACGGGCAGGAAGCATTGGATTTTCTTCAAAACCCCTCCCTGCCGGACGTGATCGTTTTGGATCTGAATATGCCGGTCAAGGATGGCCGGCAAACGCTGCAGGAATTAAAGGCGCACCAGGTCTACAAAAGCATTCCGGTTTGTATTCTTTCCACTTCCGGAGCTTCCAGTGACGTGTTGCAGGCTTATGATACCGGGGCTTGCCTTTATCTGGTGAAGCCCCATGATTACAAGGGGCTGATCGAAATGCTTTCCTGTCTGCACGCGATGCTTGCCGGATATGTGACCCTGCCCCGCTGGGCCAATTGAAAGGCCTAAGGTCATTTACCGCAGACTGCATCCCCATTTTTCTTCAAAATGCATGTTCCGGGTTACTGCGCCCTTTTCAGCTTTGTGGCTTTGCCAGGTGGTGTTCGTATTTTTACGAATGGAAATCGTGATTTTACGAAGATGAGTCGTATTTTTACGAGACCAAAACGTAAACTGTAAAACATCAAGCCACCTTATGTTTACCATCACCTATTTTAAGCTGGGAACCCGCTGGTTCCTGGATTATCCTCAACACCTGGACCAGGGAGGGGCTGAAGAAGACCTGGAGGCCATCGGCGGCTTTGTCGATTTTCTAAACCTGGCGGCCAAGGGACTGGATTTTGTTCATTTGGAAATTGGAGACCAGCCCTTTACGGGGGCAGAGGTGGCCGAACGCACCGGTTTCAGCGGAGAAAAGACCGGCGGCTACTACCTTATCAGCCAGGTGGACGGCCTGTCGGCCGAAGTAGAGCTATGGGTCAATGAAATGATTTACTCCCTGTTTTCCGACCTTCCGGAGCGCCTCTATTATAAACGGGCATCCTGAGCAGGAGAGGCGTTGTTTTTTCTCCTTCAAACGATAAAAAAGTCCCGGGCGCCCCTTTATGGAGCATCCCGGACCTAATAAAATATAAATCTGCAGTAAAATTTTATTACGGCATATCCTTTTTCCCCCTCTACCTTTGGTGCTCGTTCAATGACCCGCACACAAAAAAATAGGATAAGGGCCCTGCTGCTGCTGCTGGTATTTTCCTTGAATACCCTGGCGGGATTTGCCTGTTCGGTGGGCATGAACCTTGGCTATAACCGCGGGCACCATCACGGGCAGGGGGGACACGGCCCTGGCAAACACGTGCAGGGAAAGCAGGACCACGGCAAGGGGCACCTGCCCGGAGCAACCGGGCACACCCGGCACCATGACAGCGGGGCGGCAGTCCATGTCTCCCCGGTGGGAAAAGAAGATTGCTGTTCAGGAGACGTGACTCGTCTTGCCCGGCAGGTTAAGAAGGTTGCCGACGAAACCCCGGCGCCTGAGGTTCCGGTACTTATGCTATCGGACATCAGCCTGCTGCTCCTACCCACCCCGTGTCGCCGTGATCCGGGCGCTAATTCCCGCTTCCAGTTTGTCCGACGAAGTTGTTTTCTCAACGATACCGACATCCGAATCGCCATCCGCTCCTTCCAGATTTGATTTTCTGCCTGGAAAAGGCAGGCTTTGTCCTGCCCGTACTCCCTTTATTTCCAACAGAAAATCAATGATAATGAAAAAGATCCTCTTTACTATTGCCCTCATGGCCACCGGCCTGCCGGGTTTTTCGCAGGACACTACCGGCAATGCTTCCGGCCTGCTGCCTCATTACTACAACCTGAAAAACGCACTGGTGGCCGGCGACGCTGCCTCAGCCGCCGCTAACGCCGAACAACTCCTCCAAACGCTCAATACGATCGATTACAAGGTCATTTCAGAAGGAAGTATCAACGCCCTGCTGAAAGATGCCACCGCCCTTTCCTCCACCAAAGACCTCAAAAAGCAGCGCACCCTGTTTGCGAACCTTTCCCGGAACCTTTCTGCCGTGGCCGCTTCGGTGCGGCTGACGGCCCGGCCGGTCTATAAGCTGTACTGCCCCATGAAAGGCGCCTACTGGCTCAGCGCGGAAAAGGCCGTGCAAAACCCCTATTATGGCAGCAGCATGCTGACCTGTGGCCAGGTGGTGGCCACCCTGCAACCCTGATTTTAAGATGAATTCCAAAAGAAATGGCATGAAAAAGATGATTCTGGTGGTGCTGCTGGCAACCGTTTCCCTGTTGGCGGGAGCACAGAAAACGATCCAAAAGGTGATTTATACCTGTATCATGCACGAGCAGGTACGGAAGGACCGCCCCGGCACCTGTCCCATATGCGGGATGGACCTGGTAAAAAAGACCATCCGGGTGGCAGCACCAAAGCGTGTCCCGGCAAAGCCGGCAGCGCCGGCAAAACGGGAGGTAAAACCATCGGCCAGGCAGCAGGCGGACACGCTGCCCCGCGAAAAGGAGCGGAAGAAGGAGGACATCAAAACGGACACGGCCGCCGCGGGGCACCAGCACCAGATGCCCCAGGATGAGCACAGCGAAACCGAAACAGAAAAGCCGCAGGTTTTTCTGCAGCAAGGAAAAACGGTGCGCTACGACCTCTACGTGAGCGACACGGTGGTGAACTTTACCGGCAAACGCAGGAAGGCCGTCGTCATTAACGGCTCCCTTCCTGCCCCCACCCTCACCTTTACCGAAGGCGATACGGCGGAGATCTATTTGCACAACCGGCTGAAAAAGGAAGAAACCTCCCTGCACTGGCACGGCGTCATTCTGCCCAACCAGGCGGACGGGGTGCCTTACCTGACCACTGCCCCCATCGGGCCGGGGGAAACCCACCTGTACAGGTTTGCGGTAGTGCAGAACGGCACTTACTGGTACCATTCGCATACGGCCCTGCAGGAGCAGGCCGGCATGTACGGCGCCCTGATCTTTAAGCCCAGGGCGGATACCCAGCAAACCACGGCTGGCAATAGAGCAGGGGAGCGGCACCATACACTGGTGCTGAGCGAATGGGCCGATGACCGCCCCTCCCAGATCCAGCGGCGCCTGCGTACGGCCAACGACTGGTTTTCCATTAAAAAGGGCAGCACCCAGAGCTATGCCGAAGCCATAGCGGAAGGTCACCTCGGCACCAAGCTGCTTAACGAATGGAAGCGGATGAAGGCCATGGACGTTTCCGACGTGTTCTACGACCGCTTCCTCGCCAACGGTCGGCTCCAAAGTTCGGTGACGGGGCTGAAGGCCGGCGACCGGGTGCGGCTGCACGTGGTCAATGCCGGGGCTTCCTCCTATTTCTGGCTGCAGTACGCCGGGGGCAAGGTTACCGTAGTGGGTCATGATGGAAACGAAGTGGCGCCCGTGGCGGTGGACCGCCTGATCGTGGCCCCGGCGGAAACCGTGGACCTGCTGGTGACCGTGCCCCGGAATAGGAGCTATGAGCTGCGGGCCACCTCCGAGGACCGGACCGGCGCAGCTTCGCTCTGGCTGGGCGCGGGCCCCCAAATGCCCGCCCCGGTGCTGCCGCGGTTGAAATACTTTGAAGGCATGCGGATGATGAACGCCATGATGCGGACCAACGGCACCATGAAGGATATGGGCATGCAGATGAGCAACCAGAAAATGGATATGAATTCTGTCATGTACCCCGAACGCTCCGGCCCGGGCACCGAAGGGGGCAGCATGCCCCTGGATTCTTCTGGCGGCGAAGCCCCGAACGACACGATGGCCGCCAAGGCCGAAGCCCAAATGCCGCAGGAAGGGGCGCCTGCAGGCCATGATATGCATCATATGGGCGCTATGGGCGGCTCCGGCCCCCTCACCCTTAATTACGACCTGCTCCGTTCCCCGGTAAAGACCACCCTGCCCGGGCAGGGGCTAAGGACCCTGCACTTCACCCTGACCGGCAATATGAACCGCTACGTCTGGACGCTGGACAACAAGACGGTGAACGAATCCGACCGTATCCAGATCCGCAAGGGGGAGGTGCTGCGCCTGGTGCTGACCAACCACTCGATGATGCGTCACCCCATGCACCTGCACGGCCACGACTTCAGGCTGGTGAACAGCGGGGGGGAATACGCCCCGCTCAAAAACGTGCTGGACATCATGCCCATGGAAACCGATACCGTCGAGTTTGCCGCCAACCAGAGCGGCGACTGGTTCTTCCACTGCCATATCCTGTTTCACATGATGGCCGGCATGGGCCGGGTATTCACCTATGAGCACTCGCCGCCCAACCCCGAGCTGCCCGATAAAGCCAAAGCCTACCGGATGTTCAAAAAAGACAACAGCATGCGCCACCTGATGGTGCGTGCCGGCATCGAGTCCAACGGCAGTGACGGCGAGGCCATGCTTTCTTCCAACCGCTATGCCCTGCAGCAGATCTGGCATATGGGCCTGAATCTCCATCACGGCTTTGAAAGCGAAACCATGATCGGCCGCTACCTGGGCGTGAACCAGTGGTGGTTTGCCTATGTGGGCTTCGATTACCATTATAAGAAGCTGGACGGCAAAGGGCTGGACAAGGCCGAGGAAAAGAACCTCTTCGGTCAGCAGAGCAACAAGAACCATCGTAAAACGGTGGTGGCGGGGGTGCAGTACACCCTGCCCTGGCTGGTGCAGGCCGACGCCCGGGTGGACGGCAACGGCAAGTTGCGCTTCCAGCTCAGCCGTGAAGATATCCCGCTGACCAAACGGCTGCGGATGAACTTCATGGGCAACACCGACAAGGAATATGCTGCGGGGCTGCGGTATATTCTTTCCAAGTGGCTGGCCCTTTCCACCCATTACGACACCGATATGGGGCTGGGTGGAGGCATAACGCTGACCTATTGACCCGGCTCCGTTAGGTACGTTTATATAAAAAATATGCTATGCAACATCGGAAATATTATATCAGGGGGATGGTCTGCGAGCGGTGTATCGCCTCGGTCAAAGAGGCCCTGGAGCACCTGGGCGTCGAGGTGGTGGCGGTGGGCCTGGGTGAAGTGACCCTCGCGCCCCATGCCCAAATACCCGAAGAGCAGGTTCAGGAGCGCCTGCAGTCCCTGGGCTTCAGCCTGCTGGAAGACAAGCGGCTCCGGCTGTTAAAGGAGGCAAAGGCCCTGGTGGCCGAGGTGTATTCCGGCTCCTTTGACTTTCCCCCGGGCTTCCGCTTTTCCACCCTTGCCGCCGACAGGCTCCGGGTCAGTCCCGATGCGATCAGTACGCTTTTCTCCGAAATGGAAGGGACTACGCTGGAGAAATACATCATTGGTTTCCGGATTGGTAAGATCAAGGAGCTCCTCGTCTATACCGACCGGTCCCTGGCCGACATGGCCTTTGCCCTGGGCTTCAGCAGTGTGGCCCATCTTTCTGCGCAGTTCAAAAGCAACACAGGACTGAATCCCTCCCACTTCAAAAAGATCCAATCGAGCAAGGAGGCTGCCCGGTCCCGCGCCGGCGGCTCCTGAAATTGTATAAGGTAAAGCGCTTATAGTGTAACAGCTACCTGCTGCATCTGCAGGACCTTTGTGAAAATCATTCCATTATGTCCGAAACAATCACCATAAGAAAGGATGCAGCCAGGGGCAAGAGCGTGAGGGAAACCTTCCCGGTGCTGGAAATGACCTGCGCCGCCTGCGCCGTCAGCGTAGAATCCATGCTCAAATCGGTGGACGGGGTACAGGACGCCGGGGTCAACTTCGCCAACCAGAGCGCCTGGGTGGAATACAACCCTTCGGTAGCCACGAAAACCGACCTGCAAAATACCATCCGCTCCATCGGGTACGACCTGGTGATTGATACCGAAAACAGCGAGGAAATACGGGAAACGGCGCAGCAAAACCATTATAAAGCCCTCCGCCGGCGCACCCTCTGGTCTTCGGTCCTTTCCCTGCCCATCGTGATCATCGGCATGTTCTTTATGGACCTGCCTTTTGGCAACGGCATCATGATGGCCCTGTCCACGCCGGTGGTCTTCTATTTCGGAAAAAGCTTTTTTGTTAACGCCTTCAAACAGGCTGGGCACGGGAAGGCCAACATGGACACCCTGGTGGCCCTGAGCACCGGCGTTGCCTACCTGTTCAGTGCGTTCAACACCCTGTTCCCGGGCTTCTGGCACCAGCGGGGCCTGCACGCCCACGTCTACTTTGAAGCCGCCTCCGTCATCATTACCTTTATCTCCTTAGGAAAGCTGCTGGAAGAAAAAGCTAAGTCAAATACCTCCTCTGCGCTGAAAAAGCTCATGGGCCTTCAGCCCAAAACCGTTACCATGGTCCACGAAGGCGGTCCTACGATGGAAATGCCCCTCAGCGCGGTGAAAGCCGGCGACACCCTGCTGGTAAAGCCCGGGGAAAAGATACCGGTGGACGGCGTGGTGACAGGGGGCGAATCCTACGTGGACGAGAGCATGATCACCGGGGAGCCGGTGGCGGTGCTCAAGAAAAGCGAAGAAAAGGTCTTTGCCGGCACCATCAACCAAAAAGGCTCCTTCCAGTTCCGGGCGGAAAAAGTGGGCGCCGATACGGTGTTGGCCCAGATCATCCGCAGGGTGCAGGAGGCCCAGGGCAGTAAAGCACCGGTACAAAAACGGGTGGACCAGATCGCCGGTATCTTTGTGCCCGTGGTGATCGGCATCGCCCTGCTCACCTTTATGGCCTGGATGCTGCTGGGCGGGGACAATGCATTCACGCATGCCCTGCTAACGGCCGTCACCGTGCTGGTGATCGCCTGCCCCTGTGCACTGGGCCTGGCAACGCCCACGGCCATTATGGTGGGAGTCGGCAAAGGGGCCGAAAACAACATCCTGATCAAGGACGCCGAAAGCCTGGAGTTGGGCCATAAAGTAAATGCCGTAGTGCTGGATAAAACCGGCACCATCACAGAAGGCAAACCCGAGGTAACCGACCTGCAGATCCTGGATGAAAGCCGGCAGGGGGCCTTAAAGGCCATCCTGAAGGCCATTGAAGCCCGGTCGGAACACCCCCTGGCCGAAGCGGTGGTCCGGCAGGTAGCAGCGGAGGAAAGCGCCCCTGTTTCGCTGGAAGGAGTGGAAAGTATTACGGGCAAGGGCATCACCTCGGTACACGGGGGCCGTAAATATGGGGTGGGTAATCTCAAACTGATGCAGGAGCTGGGCGTGCTGGTAAAAGGAGCGGTCAGCCGGAGAATGGAAACCCTGCAGGCGGAAGCCAAAACGGTGGTGTTGTTTTCTGAAGACCGGACCGTGGTGGGCCTCATTGCCATTGCCGACAGGGTAAAAAGCACCTCCCGGCAGGCAATTGAAACCCTGCTGCGCTCGGGGATCGAGGTGTACATGCTTACCGGCGATAACCGGCACACGGCGGCCGCCGTGGCCCGGGAAGCGGGGCTGAAGGAGTTCCGGGCCGAAGTGATGCCCTCGGACAAGGCGGCCTTTGTGCAGGAGCTGCAAAAGCGGGGTAAAGTGGTGGCCATGGTGGGCGACGGCATCAACGACTCCCAGGCGCTGGCCCAGGCGGATGTCAGCATTGCCATGGGCAAGGGTTCCGATATCGCCATGGATGTGGCCAAGATGACCCTGATCACCTCGGATTTGAACAGCATCCCCAAAGCCCTGAGGCTGTCGCGCAAAACCGTCGGGACCATTCGCCAGAACCTGTTCTGGGCCTTTATCTACAACCTGATCGGCATTCCCCTGGCGGCCGGCGTGCTGTATCCCGTCAACGGGTTCCTGCTGGACCCTATGATCGCCGGTGCCGCCATGGCGCTGAGCTCTGTAAGCGTAGTGAGCAACAGCTTACGGTTAAAGATGAGCAGTCTGTAAGCAAAAAGCGATACAGGTAAATAAAGTTTAGAATCCAAATTTATATGGCTTTGCTGCACCAGCCGATCAACCGACAGGGTGCAGCAAAGCCATTTACCATCAAATAGTTAAGAAAGAATTTTGTAATGAACCATAAGGCATACAACTGGAAAACAGCTTCCGTGACGCAAGAAACGGAGGATACCGTAACCATCACCTTTGAAACCGACGGGCAACCCTTTCCCTACAGGCCGGGGCAATTTGTAAACCTGCGGCAGATTATTGGAGGTGAGGAGATTTTAAGGTCATATTCGCTCAGTTCCGCGCCGGGGGAGGACGAAAAGCCCGCTATCACGATCAAAAAAGTGGAAGGCGGCAGGATGAGCAACTTCATCTTCCGCCATGCGCGGGACATCCGGGTGTGGGAAGTGGACGGGCCCCATGGCGCCTTTTATGCCGTCCCGGAGGCGACCGGCGGGCACCCGGTGGTGCTTATTGGCGGGGGCAGCGGCATCACGCCCCTGTACTCCATGCTCCAAGCCTTTTTGAAGCATTCCGGGCGACCAATCCTGGTGATCGATTGCAACCGCAGCTGGAAGGACGTGGTCTTTGCCGGTGGCATCACCCGTTTGGAACAGCAGTATGCCGACCGGCTGCAGGTCCATCATTTCCTTTCCCGGGAAACGGGGACAGCCGGCCTTCCCTGCCGAAATGCGCGGGCGGAAAAGCTGAGCCGGCTGGTGCTGAAGAAAACGCTGAAAAAATTTTTGGGCGCAAGCACCCGGGAGTCGGAGTATTTCCTGTGCGGCCCCGGCGGGCTCATGAAGCTGGCCACCGAAGTACTTCATTTCCTGGAGGTCCCTGCCGGTCACATCCATCAGGAAGATTTTGCCCCGGCAGCGGAGGAGCCTGTAGCTATAGCGCTCCCCAGGGTTCCCAAAGAAGTCTTGCTGCATTATTATGAGCAATCCAACCTGTTGGAAGTGCAGTCAGGAAAGACCATACTGGAGGCCGCCCTGGAAGACCGGGTGCCGCTTGGCTACTCCTGTAAAAACGGTACCTGCGGCCGGTGTGCGGCCCGGCAAACCGCTGGTCGTGTGCACATGAGGAAGAATAATGCGTTGACGGAAGAAGAAGTAAATGGAGGTTTCATTCTTCTTTGTCAGAGCCACCCCCTGGACGACGCGGTGGAAGTGATCATTGAATAACGGTCAAAATCTTATACAAACCGGCCGCTAAAGTATAACGGGAGCCTCTCCGAAGCCGGCTAATTTTACCCTGTAAATTTAAAAGTCATGGAAACATTGAAATTCAAAACGACCATTAAATGCTCCGGCTGCGTGGAAAAAGTAACTCCTGTACTGAATCAGGTAGTGGGTGAGGACAATTGGGAAGTGGATACCCGGGTTCCTGAAAAAGTGCTGACCATTGCATCGGAAGAAGCGGTAAATCCGGCTGAAGTGGTAAAGGCTTTGGAAGGC
Organism: Huijunlia imazamoxiresistens; assembly: GCF_037132455.1. Lineage (NCBI taxonomy): Bacteria > Pseudomonadati > Bacteroidota > Chitinophagia > Chitinophagales > Chitinophagaceae > Huijunlia > Huijunlia imazamoxiresistens. The sequence goes on from NZ_JBBBEI010000001.1 coordinate 248,430, forward strand.
GCCGGCTATAAAGCAGAACCCTTAAAATAACACGTTCTCCCCAAGTCGGGCGCAACGATTTCTCGTTCCGTCATTCGGAGGGCGAACTCCATTTTAGAATACAAAAGTCCTGGCGTGACCAGGATTTTTTGTTTCTATACGGTAAGGAGATGAACACACAGAAGCAGGGAGTAAACACTATTTCATATTTTTCAGTTTTTCCTCCAACGCCGGGATATCAGCGCTCACTTTATTTTCCAGCACTTTCGCATAACTCTGGGTGGTGGTGATCTTGGTAGGGCCCAACATACGGCTTACCGTTTCAATAGGTACACCATTGGCCATTGAAAAGCCCTGCTCTATTTTTCGGATGGAGGAGGTGATCGCCCAAATAGCGGTATCATCGCGGAAGTGCTGGGATGCCGGGTTTTTAATTAGGAGCAACACAGCGGAAACCGGTATGTTCCGACCCGGAATCGGGTGACGTTTTCATACGGGCCGACACCCGGTAGCTGGCACAATAGGAAGCATGGCAGAGGAAGGAGCCGCCCCGGATCACCCGCTTGGGGGTATAAGGCTCCTGCGGATCCAGGCTCGTGGCCGGCCCGCGGGGATTCCGCGCCGGCTGGCCCGGGGACTGCCGGTAATAATCCTCGCGGTACCAGTCGCTGCACCATTCCCACACATTGCCGGCCATGTCGTAGAGGCCGTAGCCATTGGGAAGAAACTGCCCGACCGGCGCCAGCCCCGCAAAGCCATCCCGGGCGGTATTCTTCACGGGAAAGGTCCCCTGCCAGGTGTTGGCCTTTGCCCGGCCCGTTTCCACCGCCTCCCGGCCCCAGCTGTAAGGTTGGCCGCTGAGGCCGCCACGGGCCGCGAACTCCCATTCGGCTTCCGTGGGCAGGCGCTTGCCGGCCCAGCGGGCATAGGCGTTGGCATCCTCCCAGGAAAGGTGCACCACCGGGTACGCCTCCCGGCCTTCCAGGTTGCTGCCCGGTCCCTGGGGGTGCTGCCAGTCGGCTCCCTGCTGCCAGCGCCACCACCGGGTGTAATCGGTTAAGGGAACGGCCTGCGCCGGGGGCGTAAATACCAGGGAGGCGGCCACCAGCAGGCTGTCGTCCGGTTTGGGCGTTCCCGCGGGCAATTGTTTTTTGAGCTCCTCCCAGTCCGGTGCCTTTTCGGCCGTCGTTACATAGCCGGTGGCGTCCACGAATTTTCTGAACTGGGCATTGGTGACTTCCGTCGCATCCATCCAGAACCCGTCCACCTGCACCCGGTGCTGCGGGTATTCGTCCCTTCTTCCTTCGTTATCAGAGGCGCCCATCACATATTCCCCTCCCTTGATCCATACCATGCCGTCCCGCGCAGCGGCGCCGTTGGCCCGGGCGGAACCCGGAAAGGCAGGGTAGTTCGCTGCCGCAAAACGCGGGGGAATATTTTGGTGACAGGAAAGGTTTTCGGGTTGTTTTTTTACAACCGGCTGGCTGTTCGCCGAACGGGTGGCTACCGCCACGCATAGAATAAGGCCCGCTATTTTCAACTGCTTCACGATAATTACTTACGATTTACAATAAAGGTAACGGAACCGGCTGCATACCGGCAAGCACAAAAAATGTAAGGGAAATTCCCGTCCGCTTCCGGATACGGCCGGGCAAACAGGAAGGCAACATTGAGAAAAAAACAATGTAGTAATGTATGTACAAATGATGTACCTTTGACCTGTTCGAGTTCCGGGCAGGTGCGCGGGGCTCCTGCATTCACTCATCCTATTTTTCCCAGACACTATGACTTCCTTACTTGCCATGAAAAAATTGCTCCTGACGCTTGGTGTCGGGATGGCCCTTTCCGCCTTTTGGGGCCATGCCCAACCCGCAACCGCCCAAGCCGGCGGCCCGCCCGCAAAGCCCAATATCATCGTCATCATTACCGACGACCACGCCTACCAGGCCATCAGCGCCTATGGGTCGTCGCTGATCCAGACCCCCCGGATCGACCAGCTGGCACGGCAGGGGGCCCTGATGCAGCAGGCGTACGTGACCAATTCGGTCTGCTCCGCCAGCCGGGCGGTGATGCTCACGGGCAAGTATTCCCATGTGAACGGCCTGCGCGACAACGGCACCTTCTTCAACGGGGCCCAGGAAACCCTGCCCAAGATCCTGCAGCGCAACGGCTACCGCACCGCCATCGTCGGCAAATGGCACCTGTGGAGCGACCCCACCGGCTTCGACTACTGGAACATCCTGCCCGCCCAGGGGCATTACTACCAGCCGCCCTTTAATAAAATGGGAAAAGACACGGCCTATACCGGCTACGTCACCGACGTGATCACCGACCTTTCGCTGGACTGGATCGAGCAAAACCGGGAAAAACCCTTCTTTATGGTCCTGGGGCATAAGGCCCCGCACCGCAACTGGATGCCCCCCATCAAATACCTCGACCGGTTCAACGACCGGAAGTTCCCGCTGCCCGCCAACTTTTACGACCGCTACGACGGGCGGCAGGCCCTCCGGCGGCAGCAAATAACGGTAGGGGAGCACCTGGACGTGCGCTACGACAGCAAGGTGCCCTGCGACAGCTGCCCGGTGGGCGCCGTCAACGACTGGGCCCCGGCCGAATACCAGCGGGAGGTGGAGCGCCTTACGCCCCGGGAACGGCAGCTTTGGGACAGCAGCTACGCCAAAGAATACGAGGAGTTTAAAAAGATAGATAACCCGGACCAGAAGGTCCGCTGGCAGTTCCAGCGCTACTTGGAGGATTACCTGCGCTGCGTGCAGGCGGTGGACGACAACGTGGGCCGGGTGCTGCACTACCTGGAGGCCAAAGGGCTGGCCGAAAACACCATCGTGGTCTATATGTCCGACCAGGGCTTTTACCTGGGCGAACACGGTATCTACGATAAACGGTTCATGTACGAGGAGTCCTTCCGTACTCCCATGATGATCCGGTATCCCCGCCTCATCCCCGCCGGGCGGAAGGTAAAGGAGTATGCCCTGAACCTGGACATCGCCCCCACCTTGCTGGACCTGGCCGGCCTGCCCGTGCCGCAGGACATGCAGGGCGCCTCCCTGAAGCCCCTGCTGCAAAAGGAAAAGACCGGCAGCTGGCGAAAGGAGATCTATTACCACTACTACGAAAGATCCTTCGGGCTGACCAACCATTACGGGATCCGGACGCCCCGCTACAAGCTGATTCATTTTTATGACCCCATCGACAGCTGGGAGCTCTATGACCTGAAGAAGGATCCCAAGGAAATGAAGAACCGCTACGCCGATCCCGCCTATGCCTCCGTGGTGGCCGACCTGAAGGTGCGGCTGAAAAAGCTGCAGCAGCAGTACAGGGACCCGGTGCAGCAATAGGCCGGAAAGCCCACCGAAAAAAAGCCGCAGTGGATCATTCCCTGCGGCTTTCTACGGTATATACAAAGCTGTCGGCCCGGTAATACCCCAGGTTGTATTCGATGGGGCGGTCGCCCTGGTCGAATACAAAGCGCTTGCGCAGCAGCACGGGGCTGCCTTCGGCTATATCGAGCTTGGTGGCGATGAACTTGTCGGCGGCCTTGGCGCTGATCTCTTCCTGCGACAGGTTGGCCCGCACGAAATAATCCATTTCGAGGATGTCGTAGAGCGGGCGCTTGAAATCCTCGTCGCCGGTCAGCCCGATCCGGGGATGGAAATACGAGATGAAATAAACGAACGGACCTTCATTCTTTCCCCGCAGGCGCTCCAGCTTGAGCACTTTCTTGTCCCGCGCAATATCAAAGAAGTCGGCCACCACTTCGTCGGGAAGGACCCAGCTGACATGGAGCTCGAAATTTTTTACCGGGATCCCGCGGGCCTCCATTTCCTGGGAAAAGCTGAGCCAGTTGTTCGACTTGGAGCTGACCGCGCCGCCGGCCACCTTGGTGCCGATGCCTTTCTTGCGGATCAGCAGCCCTTCGTATACCAGCTTGTTCAGCGCCTGCCGCAGCGTGGTGCGGGAGATCGCCAGCTGGCGGGCCAGGTCCACTTCGTTGGGCAGCAGCTTTCCATTGGCGTATTCGGGGTCTTTTATGAGGTTCCGCAGCACCTCTTCTGCCTGCAGGTGCAGCGGTATATAACTCTGATGATCGATGGACAGGTTCATATTGACGGGTTTTGGATGATTTTCATCAAAAGTACAAAAAATTATTTGTCACATTGTATGTATGTCTGTATGTTTGTACATATAAACGCGCCGCCCGGCGCTTTCGAATTTAAAAATTGCCATAATGAGACGTTTACCCCCTGCCTGCCCCGTCCCCGTTCCCTGTGAATGCTGCGACGATTCCGCCTGTTCCTCCGCGATGAGCCCGACGCATTTTACCAAAGCGCCACCCTTCCTCCGCCGAAGTACCTGGTCCTGTTCAACCCATTTATCCATCATTAAACAGACTGCTTAATCCGTTATGAATCCTTCATTACCTATCGACCCCGCAAAAGCCGGTAAGCCTTCCCGGCAGCCCTGGTCCGCTAAGCTGAAACCTGCTTTACCCTTTATTTTTACCCTGGCTGTAGGCGTGCTGGGCGCCGGTTCCGCTTGGGCCCAAACCCCGGTGCGCATCCAGGGTACGGTGCTCGACGAAGGGGGCAAACCCCTGCCCACCGTGACCGTATCCCTCAAAGACAACGCCGGCGGAACGACCACCGATGCCGGGGGCAATTTCTCCCTGCCGGCGAAAACCGGCCAGACCCTGGTCTTCAGCATGGTGGGCTTCAAGCCGGTGCAGAAGACGATCTCCGGCCCTTCTTCCTTCACCATCACCCTGGCCTCCTCCACCGTGGCGCTGGACGACGTGGTGGTGGTCGGCTACGGCACCAAGAAGAAGACCGCCCTTACCGGCGCCATTTCTTCCGTGAGCAATGCCGAGATCGTAGCCACCAAGAACGAGAACGTGCAGAACATGCTGACCGGCAAGATCGCCGGCCTGCGGGTGGTGCAGAACAGCAGCGAGCCAGGTTCCTTCGATAACTCCTTCGATATCCGGGGCCTGGGCGCCCCGCTGATCATCATCGACGGCGTTCCCCGCGACAACATCGCCAGCCTGAATTCCAACGACATCGAAAGCATCTCGGTGCTGAAAGACGCTTCCGCCGCCATCTACGGCGTGCGGGCGGCCAACGGCGTGGTGCTGATCACCACCAAGAAGGGAAAGAAGGGCGCCCTTGAACTGAACTACAACGGCAGCTACGGCCTGCAGGTTCCTTCGCGGCTGCCCGAACCGGTGGGCATCGAGGACTACATGACGCTGGTGAACGAACAGCGCATGCACAACATCAACGGCGGCACGCCCCTGTACACGGCCGCCGATTTCGAAGCCTACCGCAACGGCACCAAAAAGGCCGCCAACTGGCAGGATGCCATCATCCGCAATTCCGCCCCGCAAGCCCAGCACGACCTGAGCGTGACGGGCGGCAGCGAGAATACCACCTATTTCGCCAGTATCGGGTATACTTCCCAGCAATCCTTTTTCAAAAGCAACGACGTCAACTACCACCGAGTCAACCTGCGTTCCAACCTGAGCTCCAGGATCACCAAAAGCCTGACGTTCGACCTGAACCTCAGCGGCATCCTGGGCAAGAAGGACCAGCCCTACATCTCGCCCTGGTACGTGTTCCGCAGCCTGTGGTACCAGCCGCCGACCCAGTCGATCTACGCCAACGACAACCCGGCCTACCTGAACAACGTGCTGAGCGGCCTGAACGGCGTGGCCCATTCTTCCAGCGACATCAACGGCTACCAGGTCCGCGACAATAAGTGGTTCCAGTCCTCCGCCAGCCTGAATTACGTCGTTCCCTTCGTCAAGGGCCTGAGCGCCAAGGCGCAGTACAGCTACGATTTCAGCACCAACGTGAACAAGCTGTACCAGAAGACGTTCAACCTGTACAACTACAACGCCAGCAACGATACCTATGCGGCCGTTCCTAACCAGAAGCCGGCCACCATCCGCAGGGAATACGCTGAATTTCCTTCCAACCAGGTGCAGCTGTCGCTGAACTACGCCCACACCTTCGGGGGCGCGCACAACCTCAGCGCCCTGGTGCTCTATGAAAAGACCAACCGCAGCGGCGACAACTTCAACGCCCAGCGCGAGCTGTCCATCGACGTGGACCAGCTGCTGGCGGGCAACAGCCTGAACCAGCAGGGCGCCATGGCTGCCGGCAACCTGTACCGCAGCGCCATCGCCGCTTACGTGGGACGCCTGTCCTACGATTACAAAGGAAAGTACATGGCGGAATTCGCGTTCCGCGAGGACGGCTCCTCCAAGTTCGCCGCCGACCAGCAATGGGGCTTTTTCCCCGTGGCCTCCGCGGGCTGGCGCGTTTCCCAGGAAAATTTCTGGAAGAGCAGCTCCTCCCTGTCGTTCATCAACAACCTCAAGCTCCGGGCTTCCTATGGTAAGCTGGGCGATGAAAACGCCTCCAACTACCAGTTCATCACCGGTTATAACTACCCGGCCGGCGGCTCCTCGGACAAACTGCCCGCAGGCGCCGTATTCGAAGGCGCGTTCATCAACTCCGTGCAAAGCAAGGGATTGCCCAACCCCAAACTCACCTGGTATAACGCCACCACCCTCGATGGCGGTATCGACCTGGAAGCCTGGAACGGCAAACTGGGCCTGAGCGTGGATTATTTCGAGCGCAACCGCACCGGCCTGCTTACCACCCGCCTGTCGACCCTGCCCGACGTAGTAGGGGTGGGCCTGCCCCAGGAAAACCTGGAAGGCGACCGCACCCGCGGGGTGGATTTCGACATCACTCACCGCAACCGGATCGGCCAGTTCCGCTACAACATCAAAGGAACCTTCGGCCTGACCCGTACCATGAACACGACCCGCATCAAGGCCAAAGCCGGCAACTCGTACCTGAACTGGAACAACAGCTACAATACCAACAACCGGTATAACAACCTGTACTGGGGCTATGGTTCCGAAGGCCAGTTCGCCAGCTACGAGGAACTGGTGAAGAGCCCCATCTTCGTGCGCAGGGGCACCGTGGTGGGCGACTACCGCTACGAAGACTGGAACGGCGACGGCCAGATCGGCGTGGACGACAACCAGCCCATCGCCCTTACCGGAGCGCCCCTGCTGACCGGCGGCCTGACCCTGGGCGGCGAATTCAAAGGCCTGGACCTCACGCTCCACTTCAACGGCGCCGGCAGGTCGTATGTCTCTTATTTCGAACAGCTGAACACGCCCCTCTGGGCCGGTGGCGGCGCCCTGGAGCAATTCCTGAATCGCTGGCACCCCGCTGATCCTACCGCCGATCCGTATGATCCCAAGACGGTCTGGATCCCGGGCCATTACGCCTATACCGGCACCGTGCCGTATACCAACACCCTGGCGAATGCCTCCAGCTCGGCCTACATCCGCCTGAAGAGCGCCGAGATCGGCTATACCGTGCCCGGCCAGCTGCTGTCCCGTCTCGGTATCAAAGGCCTCCGCGTGTACACCAACGGCTACAACATGTTCACGCTGACGAAGCTGAAATACCTCGATCCGGAGCACCCCTCCAGCCAGTTCGGGTACCTCTACCCCCTCGACATTAAATACACTTTTGGTCTGAACGTAAAACTCTAATAAAGAAGCATGAAAAACTGTTTTTATATCCTTCTCGGTCTGTTAATTCTCGGGCTGTCGGCCTGCCAGAAGCTGGACCTGCCGCCGCTGAACGTGGTCCAGGATAAGGATGTCTTTTCCAATACCAGCGGCATCGACGCCTACATGGCCCGTATCTACAGCCAGATCCCCATTGAGGACTTCAAGTACTCCCATACCACGGGGTTCAACAACACCTTTTTCGGTCCTCCCAGCGCCACTACCGGCGAAGCCATCAGCCGCGACATGGGCAATACCACGGAGACCTTCGGCTATTGGGCGGATGCCTATAAGCTGATCCGCGAGTGCAACTACTTCATGGAAACCCTGCCCGCCTACGCCGGCAACTTCAGCACGGCGCAGGTCAACAACTGGCTGGGCGAGGCCCGCTTCATCCGGGCGGCCACCTACTTCGCCCTGGCCAAACGCTACGGCGGCGTGCCCATCGTGGACAAGGTGCTGACCGGCGCCGGCAAGGGCATCAGCGAGCTGGCCGAAAGCATCGAGGAGCTCAAGGTGCCCCGCTCCCCCGAAGCGGCGGTTTGGGACTTTATCGCGGCCGACCTGGATTTTGCCTATGCCAACCTGCCGGAAACCGCTTCGAAGAGCCGGGCCAGCCGGTATGCGGCGGCCGGCTTCAAGTCGCGGGCCATGCTCTACGCCGGCAGCATCGCCAAGTACAACCAGATCGACCTGACCGTAAAGGGCGGCCGCCTGTGCGGCATCGCCAACGACAAGGCCGTGGCGTATTTTAAGGCCAGCTACGATGCGGCCGCCCTGCTGAAGGGAAAGTTCAGCCTGTACAAAAAGAACTGGGCCGCCGGTGACAAGAGCGCCCAGTACCAGAACTTCGTGAACCTGTTCCTGGATGCTTCCAGCCCCGAGAACATTTTCGTCAAGCAGTACAAGTATCCCGACGCGGTGCACGGCTACGACGCCCATAACGTTCCCCGCCAGCTGTGGGGCCCCGGCGGCTATTCGGCCGAAACCAATCCCACGCTGGATTTTGTGGAAATGTTCGAAGGCCTGCCCAAGAACGCCGACGGTACCCTCCAGACCCTGGATGCCAACGGCAAGTATCTCCTGTTCAGCAACCCCATGGAGCTGTTTGCCAATGCCGAACCGCGGTTACGGGCCACCGTGATCTTCCCCAACGATGTGTTCAAAGGCGAAAACATCGAGATCCGCAGGGGCATCTATACCGGCAGCTCCGCCGCGGGCATCAGCCGGCTGGTTCCGGCAGGCTCCACCGCCGCTTACCCCACGGCCAACCTGGTGACCTCCGCCGGCTCCGCCCAAACGGCCTATACCCTGCCCAATGGCAGCAAGATGAACCCGGCCGGCCTGAGCGGCGTGTTTACCAACTACAGCGGCTCCGCAGGCAATATCTCCGGCTTTTCTATTAGAAAATACCTGTCGCCCGACAAGCCGACCGCCGAAGTGCTGCCGAACCGTTCCGAGCAAACCTGGATCGAGCTGCGTTATGCCGAGGTGCTGCTGAACAGCGCCGAAGCGGCCTACGAGCTGCACCAGGCCGGGCAGGGGGGCACCTACCTGGCGGACGCCCTGGCCAACATCAACCTCATCCGCGAACGGGCCGGCGCCACGCAACTGGCCAACCTCGCCTCCATCGACGAGATCCGCCGCGAAAGAAGGAAAGAGCTCTCCTTCGAGAACAAAACCTGGTGGGATATGAGAAGGTGGCGCATCAGCGACAAAGAGCAGAACAGCACCATCTACAAGATCCTGATGCCGTTCTACGTGGCCGATGCGGGTAAATACATCTTCGATTCCCGGTTCGACGAGCGCAACACCCGCTACACCTTCGACCCCCGCTGGTACTACCACCAGATCCCCGCGGGCGTGATTACCAAAAGCCCCAACCTTGATCAAAATCCTGGCTATTAATTCCTATCAACATGAAACTGAACCTGAAAGCTATAGCATTCGTCCTGGCCGTGGCCGCCGCCGGCTCGTGTACCAAGATCGATAATTACGAAGCGCCGACCGAAACCCTCCGGGGCAACATCATCGACGCCGGCACCGGCAAGCCGGTGCAAAGCGAAGTGTCGGGCGATAACGGCGCCGGCACCCGCATCAAGCTGCTGGAACTGAGCTGGAGCGAAACCCCCACCCCCCTGTACCTGGCCTGCAAGCAGGACGGCACCTACAACAATACCAAGGTGTTTGCCGGGAAGTACAAAGTCTCCGCCGAGGGCGCCTTTGTGCCCCTGGTACAGGGCACCACGGTGGATGGGAGCAAAACCCTGGAGATCAGGGGCGGCACCACCACCCTCGACTTTTCGGTGGAGCCGTTCCTGCGCGTGGAATGGGTGGGTGAGCCGGTGCTGAACAGCAACGGCACCATCTCCGCGAACGTCAAAGTGACCCGCGGTACGGCCAACCCGGCTTTCCAGCAGAACATCACCGACCTGTACCTCTATGTCAACAGTACGCCCTATGTCGGCAACAACAATTTCGACAACCGCTACTCCCAGCGCCTGGCCTATAGCGGTACCGCCGGCAACGCCATCGTGGGGCAGACCGTTACCCTGACCACCATCGGCGGCGTGCTGCCCAAATCCCGGGATTATTATGTTCGGGTGGGCTCCCGGATCGACTACGGCTTAAAGCAGTTCAACTACAACGAGCCCAAAGTAGTGACCGTTCCCTAGGTGCACCCATACCTGTCGTGTTACCGGTATCCTCCACGTAGTCCGCTCTTTTACCCGGGGCGGACTACGTTCCTTTACCTCGTCCCTTCTCCTACGCTTTTTGTTTTCCGAAAACCTCCGCTAAATACTTAAAAATGTCCCCTGCACGTTTGTTTTCCCTGCTGTGGCCTGCCTGCCTCGGGTATGCGCTGCTGCAGACCGGGTATGCCCCCGGTTTCCCAGTCCTGCGCCCGGAGCCCACAAAAATTTTTTCCCCCAAATCGGATCCCTTCACCTTCGATTACGCGGTAAAACCCTGGTACAAGTACCGGCCGGACGGGAAGCCCGGGCGGGAAGTACTGCTGTATTTCCCAAAAACCCCGCTGAGCGGCAAGATCCTCCTGACCACCGAGTGGGAAGGAAAAAAGGAAGTACGGGAGCTGGCCCCCGCAACGCCCTGCGATTCCCTGGCGGTGCTGCTGCCGGCCAATGCCGGCCTCAGCGCCACCACCGTGAACATTACGCTGCAAAACGGCGAACGACAGTACCAAAGGCAGGTAGCCGTGCCCGCAAGCAAGCAATGGACCGTGTACATCTACCCGCATTCCCACGTGGATATCGGCTACACCAACCTGCAGGAAGTGGTCGAAGACCTGCATGTGCGCAACATCGACGTGGGCATCGACATCGCCCGCAAAACACAGCATTATCCCGAGGGCGCCCGGTTCATCTGGAACCCCGAAGCCACCTGGGTGGTGCGCAGTTACCTGAAAAAAGCCAGCCCGCAGCAGAAGAAATCCTTTGTCGAGGCCGTCCGCAAAGGCTGGATCCAGATCGACGGGGCCCACTCCAATCTGAATACCAGCGCCTGCTCGGATGAAGAATTGCTCCGGGTATTTGAAAACAACCATGCCATCGCCGCCGCCACCGGCGTGCCCATCACCACCATGGTGCAGATGGACAATCCCGGCGGCTCCTGGGGACTGGTGCAGGCGGCGGCGCAAAACGGAGTAAAAGCCTTTTTCAGCTTTCCCAATTATTACGACCTGCGGCACAGCTGGGACCATAAACCCTTTTACTGGGTGGCGCAGAACGGAAAGGACCGGATCTTCTTTTTGCAGGCCGCTTCCTACGGCTGGGGCTACCGGCTGAAGGGCAGCATCTACGGCCTGGCCAAAACCCAGTCCCTGAGCCCGAAGTACGACCGCGTGAGCACGGCCGACCCCCTCAAAAACTTTATCGACCCCTTTATTTTCCAGGAGACCGCCAAGCTCGAAAAGGCCAACTCTCCCTATGATATTTATGCCATGACCTGGTCGATGGCGGATAACTGCCTCATCGATGCCGACCTGCCCGAAGCGGTCAGGCTGTGGAACGAACGGTACGCTTTTCCCAAGCTCAAAATCGCGGGCATTAAGGAAATCCACGCCGCCTATGAAGCCAAATACGGCTCCGTGATCCCGGAATACAAAGGCGATTTTACGGAGTTCTGGACCAACGGCCTGGGCTCCGATGCCCGCCGCGTGGGCATGGGCCGCCGGGGCAAGGAAAACCTGGTGCAGGCGGAGGCCCTCTGGGCCCTGCTGGGAAAAAACCGCCCGGCGCCGGTAGACAGCCTGAGCCGGTCCTGGGAACAGCTGCTGCTGGCTTCCGAGCATACCTGGGGCTACCAGGACCCGCGGGCGCCCCTGGCCAAGAAGGTGGAAGCCAACAAGGCCGCCTTCTTTGAACAGGCCGAAAGCTCCAGTAAAGAATGGATCCGCCGGGCGCTGGAGCCGGTGGCGAAAAAGGAAGCCCCGGGCATCGCGGTGGTCAATACCCTTTCCTGGCCGCGGGGCGGCATCGTTACCCTGTCGCCGGAACAGGGCAGGGCAGGGGACCGGGTAGTGGACGACCAGGGCAAAGAAGTATTGTCCCAGCGCCTGTCTTCCGGGGAACTGATCTTCCGTGCGGAAAACATCCCGGCCCTGGGTTCCCGCCTGTATAAAGTCCTGCCCGGCCGCTGCAGCCTTTCCGGCGATACCGAAGCGGGCGCGGCACTGCTGCAAAACAGCTTCCTGACGGCCACCCTGGACCCGGCGACCGGCAACATCAGCCGCCTGCTGGAGCGGAAGACCGGCCGCGAGCTGGTGCGGCCTTCCTCCCCGGTGGCCCTGAACAGCTATCATTACCTCCTGGGCGTGAAGAACGGCAAGGACAGCACGTTCACGACCGGGCACCCCACGCAGGTGGCCCTCCGGGTAAAGGAGAAAGGACCCCTGCTGGTGTCGCTGGAAGCCGTCTCGGAGGCGCCGGGCTGCCGCAGCCTCACCCGCGAGGTGCGCCTCTTCAGCGGGCAGCCCTACCTGGAGCTGGTCAACACGGTGGACAAGATCGCCACCCGCAAAAAGGAAGGCATCCACTTTGGCTTTGATTTCAACGTGCCGCAGGGCGTTGTCCGCATGGATATCCCCTGGGGCAACATGGTGCCGGACCAGGACCAGGTGCCCTCCGCCAACAAGAACTGGTTCACCTTCCAGCGCCACGTGGACATTTCCAACCCGGAGTACGGGCTGACCTGGACCTGCATCGAGTCGCCGCTGGTGGAAGTGGGCGGCCTGTCGGGCAATATCCTGGACGGCGCCCGCCAGCCCTGGAACTGGCTGAAAAGCACGCCGCCTTCCCAAACGCTTTATTCCTGGCCCCTGAACAACCACTGGGATACCAACTTCCCCCTGGAGCAGGGCGGGCTGATGTCGTTCCGCTACCAGGTGCTGCCGCATGGGAAATACGACCCCGTGGTGGCCGCCCGCTTCGGCCTGGAACAGAACCGGCCCTTCGTCGTGGTGGCAACGGATAAGAACCCCGTGGACCGGGCGCCGGTCTCCGTGGATAACCCCAACATCATGATCTCCACGCTGAAGAAAAGCGCCGACAATAAAGCCCTGATCCTGCGGTTGAAATCCGTTTCCGGCCAACCCGAACGGGTCACGCTGGGCTGGCCGGCCGGGACGCCGCGCTCCGTGCGCACCTGCGGGGCCGACGAACGCCCCGGGCCGAAAAGCCCCGGTACCGTCATGGTCCTTCCTTATGGCATGACCACCTTCCGCCTCGAATTTTAAACCCTTTTGAAAACAACGAATAAAAAAATGCCGGGATTCTTTGTTAATATGTATATACATACCTACATTTGTCCTGCATTCCACCTCAACAACCTCATTTTACTATGCAAGTCCTGGATAACACGTTAGCAACCGCTCCTGTAACGAAAAAATGGAGGGCCACCTCCGAGACGATCCTTCCCCAGACCCTCCGCGGGCAGGAAAAACAGCCTTCCGGCTACGACATCTATCCGAGTCATGCCGTGGGCGCCGGAAAAATTTTTAGCGGCTACGCTTCCCTGGCCCAATGGATCATCAAACAAAAAACCGTCCTGATCGACGGGTATATCGGCATCTTCTGGGAAGAGGTGCGGCAGTGCCTGGAGCAGGAGCTGCAGCAGGCAGGCGTAACGGTTAACTGGATCCTCCTGGACCGGCTGCGGAAAGGGCCGGAAGCGATAGAGCAGCTGGTGGCGCCCTTCCTGGGCACTCCCGGTTCGGTCTGGGGCACCCGCTCCCGCCTGGACCTGAGAGATTTTTTCCAGGCCGACCGGCTGTCCGCCGCGCAACCCGACGCCCGTTATGACGTCAACATCGCCCTGGGCATCGGCGCCGCCCTGTTGCCCTGGAGCGCCCCGGTGGTGTACCTGGATATTCCCAAGAACGAGATCCAGTTCCGGATGCGGGCGAAATCGGTCACCAACTTCGGTTCCGACCGGCAGGCCGGGAACACGGAGATGTACAAGCGCTTTTACTTTGTGGACTGGCCTATTCTGAACACCCACAAAAAGGCCCTCCTGGACCGCATCGCGGTGATCGCCGATGCCCAGTGGAAGGAGTCGGTGAACTGGATGCCGGGCGCCGACCTGAAGGCGGGCCTGCAGCAATTAAGCCGGTCGGTCTACCGGGTGCGGCCCTGGTTTGAGCCGGGCGCCTGGGGCGGCCACTGGATGAAGGAGCGTTTCCAGGGCCTGAACAAGGAGGCGGTCAATTACGCCTGGTCCTTCGAGCTGATCGTGCCGGAAAACGGCATCGTCTTCGAAAGCGACGGCAACTTATTGGAAGTGTCCTTCGACTTCCTGATGTTCCGCCATGCCCCGGCGGTCCTGGGGCGCGACGCCGCGGTTTTCGGCGACGAGTTCCCCATCCGCTTCGACTTCCTGGATACCTTCGAAGGCGGCAACCTCTCCATCCAGTGCCATCCTTCCCTGCCTTATGTGCGCAGGGAGTTCGGCGAAAACATCACCCAGGACGAAACCTATTATATCCTGGACTGTAAGCAGGATGCCCAGGTGTATTTAGGCTTCCAGGAGGACATCGACCCTAAAACCTTCCGCCAGGAGCTGGAATACAGCCAGGAGTCCGGCCAGGAAATTCCCATTACCCGATACGTGCAGGCGCATACCGCCCAAAAGCACGGCCTGTACCTGATCCCCAACGGCACGGTCCACAGCGCGGGCGCCGGCAGCCTCGTGCTGGAGATCAGCGCCACCCCCTACATCTTTACCTTTAAAATGTACGACTGGCAGCGCCTGGACCTGAACGGACAGCCGCGGCCGATCAATATCGATCATGCCTTCAACAACCTCAATTTCGAACGCAAGGGCGAACGGGTGAAAAAGGAGCTGATCTCCCAACCGGTAACGCTCGCCGCCGGTGCGGACTGGGAACTGGTGCACCTGCCCACCCACGAAGACCATTTTTACGACGTCCACCGGATGGAGTTTGATTCCCGGCTGGAGGTGGACACCCGCAATACCGTGCACGTGCTCATGCTGGTGGAAGGGGAGGCGGTTCGCGTGGAGACCGCCGATGGAACTGTGCAGACCTTTCAATACGCGGAAACCTTTGTCATCCCGGCCGCCGCGGAACGTTACACCCTCACCAACCTGGGTGCCGGCAGGGCCAAAGTGGTCAAAGCCTTTATCAAAGAAAATATTTGTTTCCCCGGCTAATTCTTTTGCATATGCCAACAGATGTACGCAAACTATTCCTGGCCGTCTTTTCCGCTGCCCTGTTCCTGTCGGGACAGGCGCAGCGCAGGGAGCCGGTCGATTACGTGGATCCCTTCATCGGCACGTCCGAGTCGCGCTGGATGCTCAACCCCGGCGCCACCATGCCCTTCGGCATGGTGCAGCTGAGCCCCGACAACCAGGGCGAGGTGTGGAAGTCCGGCTATGAATACAGCCTGGGGAATGTCGGCGGCTTCAGCCACATTCACTCCTGGACCATGGTGGGCCTGTCGGTCATGCCTACCGTGGGCGAGCTCAGTACGTACCGGGGCCCCGCCGATGCGCCCACCACGGGCTGGACGTCGGGCTACCGCTCCCGCATCGACAAAAGCACCGAAGTGTCCCGCCCCGGCTATTATGGCGTCACGCTGATGAACGGGAACATCCGTACCGAACTGACCAGCACCACCCGGGCCGGGTTCTTCCGGTTTACCTACCCCGAGGCCCAGGAAGACGCCCACATTTTGCTGGACCTAGATATCCCGGGCGAAGCCAAGACCGATATCCTGGATGCCCGGATCACCCGCGTATCGGGAAACCAGGTGGAAGGCTACTGCAAGCAGAAGTGGAGCTGGAACGAGTACACGGTGCATTTTGTCGCCCGCTTCAACAAGCCGATCAAGTCGTTCGGCGGCTGGAAGGGCAGCAAGGTGCAGAAAGGCGTGACCGAAGTGGCCGGCAAAGGCCGCATGGGCGCCTTCGCCGACTTCGATATGAAGGCCGGTGAGGTGCTGTTGCTGCAGACCGGGATCTCCCTGGTCAGCATCGAGGGCGCCCGGAAGAACCTGGAAACGGAAATGAACCCCTTTCACTGGAGCTTCGACGCGGTGGCCTACAACGCCCGCAAGGTGTGGAACGGCTTGTTGGGCAAAATCAAAGTCGAGGGAGGCACGGAAACGGACAAGAAGAAATTCTATACCAACCTGTACCGCTCTTACGTGGCCCGCACCACCTGGAGCGACGTGGATGGAAAATACGTGGACGTCAATGAGAACGTGCGCCAGGCGGCCTCGCCGGTCTACGGCTCGGATGCGCTGTGGAATACGTTCTGGAACCTGAACCAGCTGTGGGCCCTGGTGAATCCCGACCTGACCAGCAACTGGGTAAAGTCGCTGCTGGAAATTTATAAGACCGGGGGCTGGCTGCCCAAAGGGCCTGCCGGCATCGAATATTCCGGCATCATGGAAGCCTCCCATGAAATCGCCCTCATCGTGGGCGCCTACCAGAAAGGCATCCGTGATTTTGATGTGCCCAAAGCCTTCGAGGCCATGGTGCACCAGCAGACCACGCCGGGGATGCGCACGCCGGAAAACGGCTTTGTCGGCAACCGGTTTTTCGAGTCGTACCTGAAGGGGGGCTACGTGCCCAACGAGGAAGGACAGGTGTCGAACACCCTGGAATATGCCTATGACGACTGGTGCGTGGCCCAAATGGCCAAAGCCCTGGGCAAGGACCTGGAGTACGAGCTGTTCCGGAAACGGGCGGGCAATTACAAAAACGTGTTCGACCCCGAAAGCAAATACATCCGGATGAAAAACCGCGACGGCAGCTGGGTGAAGGACTGGAACCCGCTCTGCTGCACCAATTTCAGCGGCCCCGGCTACCTCGAAGGCAATGCCTGGCAGTACTCGTTCTTCAACCCGCACGACGTGCAGGGCATCCTGAACCTGATGGGAAAGGACGAATTCAACCACCGCCTGAACGAAGGGTTTGAAAAGTCGGCCCGCTTCAATTTCAACGCCGCCGGCGATATGTACGACAAGGTGCCGGTCAACCACGGCAACCAGCCGAACATGCAGGCCGCCTGGCTGTTCAACTACTCCGGCCAGCCCTGGCTCACTCAGAAATGGACGCGGGAGATCATGGGCCGGTATTACGGGGCCACGGCTTACGACGGCTGGCTGGGCGACGAGGACGAAGGCCAGATGGGCGCCTGGTACGTGCTGGCGGCCATGGGACTTTTCCAAACCGACGGCGGCGTCGCTGCCAAACCCTTTTACGAGATCGGCAGCCCTCTTTTTTCCAAAATAACGATCCAGCTGGATGGCCGCTATTACAAGGGCAAGACCTTCACCATCGAGGCGCAAAACACGTCCGCAACCAATCGCTATATACAGTCGGCCACCCTGGACGGCAAGCCCCAGACGAAGCCCTGGTTCTACCATTCCGACCTGGTCGATGGCGGAAAGCTGGTGCTCCGCATGGGCCCGGCGCCCAATAAGCAGTGGGGCAGCCGCCCGGCCGACGCCCCGCCTTCAATGTCTTCCGCAAACTAACCCCTTTAATTGTTTCCATATGAATATGAAAAAAAAGCAAATCAGTCTCACCGTTATCACCCTGGTCGCCTCCCTGGGAGGGTTCCTGTTTGGTTTCGATATGGCGGTCGTATCCGGGATCCTGCCCCTGGTGCAACAACAGTTTTTATTGTCCGCCGCCCAGGAAGGGTGGTTCGTGTCTTCCGCCCTGGTGGGCTGTATCATCGGCGTGGCCTTTTCCGGCGAGCTGAGTGACCGCCTGGGCCGCAAAAAGCTCCTCCTGCTGTCGGCCGCCCTGTTTGTGCTGTCGGCCCTGGGTTGCGCCCTCCTGCCTACGCTTTCCTGGATCATTGCCGCCCGCCTGGTCGGCGGCATCGGCATCGGCATCGCCTCCAACGTCGTGCCCCTGTATATTTCCGAAATAGCGCCGCCCTCTATCCGGGGCCGCCTGGTGACCTATTACCAGTTCGCGCTGACCTTCGGCATCCTGGTGGCGTACCTTACCAATGCCGCCCTGGTCAGCTATGCCGCCCACCATCCGCCCACCGAAGGGTTCCTGTCGGTGCTGCTGGGTAAGGAGGTGTGGCGGGCTATGTTTGGCCTGGGCGTGGTGCCGGCCCTGTGCTTCCTGGCCGGTTTGTTCCTGGTGCCGGAAAGCCCCCGCTGGCTCTTCCAGAAGGGCCGGGAGGCGGAAGGACGCGAGATCCTGGGCCGGATCGCGCAAAGCCCGCAGGCCCGGGCCGAAGCCCAGGCAGCGGCCGCCGACCGCCATGCGGCCGGTTCCTACAAGGAGTTGTTTGCCCCGGGCATGCGCAAAGCCCTGCTCATCGGCATCCTCCTGCCCCTGTTTTCCCAGTTCAGCGGCATCAATGCCATCATTTATTACGGTCCCAGCATTCTGAGCAATGCCGGCATTTCGCTGAGCAACTCCCTGATCAGCCAGATCATCTTCGGGGCGGCCAATATGCTGTTTACCCTGGTGGCCATCTGGAAGGTGGACAGCTGGGGCCGGCGTCCCCTGTATATCCTGGGAACGGCCGGCGCCGCCCTTACCCTGCTGTTGACGGGCTGGTGCTTTTATGCCGGGGCTACCACCAGCCTCTGGCTGCTGGTCTGCGTGCTGGCATTCCTGGCCTGCTTCGCCTTCTCCATCGGGCCCCTGAAATTCGTGGTGGCTTCCGAGATCTTTCCCAACGCCATCCGGGGCCGGGCCCTGGCCATCAGCATCATGGTGATGTGGATCGCCGATACCATCGTCGGGCAGCTGACGCCCATCCTGCTCCGGGAGATCGGCAGCGCCGGCACCTTCTGGTTCTTTGCCTTCTTCTGCATCGTGGCCCTGGTCACCGTGTACAAGCTGCTGCCGGAAACCAAGGGCCAGTCGCTGGAACAAATCGAAAATTACTGGAAGGAAAAAGGCATTACCGTAACCAAGGAGGAGCTGGCCAAAGAGGAAGGCATGCTGCTCCACTGATACCCTTAAAAAGCGACAAATGAAAAACGATTCTTTGGTCATCGGTGCCGACATCGGCGGCACCCATATTACGGCGGCCCTGGTGGATATGGAAAAGAAGATCATCCTCCTGGACACCCTGGTAAGGGAAAAGGTGGATGCCGGGGCCCCCGCCGAACAGGTCATCGAGGTATGGAGCAACGCCATCGCCCGGGCCGCCCGCGGCCGCTCGGAAATTTTGAGCCTGGCCATGCCCGGACCCTTTGATTACGAAAACGGCGTCAGCTACATGCAGGGCCAGGGAAAGTACGAGCCGCTCTACGGGCGGAACGTCCGGGAGCTGCTGGCATCCCGCCTCGGGTTGGCGCCGGGAAATATCTCGATGATGAACGATGCCGCCGCCTTTTTACAGGGAGAGGTCTGCGTAGGGGCGGGGTACGGGCTGCGCAAAGCGGTGGGGGTGACCCTGGGCACGGGGCTGGGCAGCGGCATCTACCAGGAGGGGGTAGCCGAAGAGGCCGGCCTGTGGCAGGCGCCCTACCGGGGAGATATAGCCGAAAACTACCTGTGCACCCGCTGGTTTGTCCGGCGCTACCGCGAGCTGACCGGCGACACCGTCACCGGGGTGCTGGAGCTGCTGTCAAAAATGGAACACCCGGCAGCCGTCCGGCAGGTATTCGAGGAATTCGGCGAAAACCTGGGCCGGGTGCTGGTGCCGTTCATCAGCCTGCACGAGCCGCAGGTAGTGGTGATCGGCGGCAATATCGCCAAATCCTACGAGCGCTTCCGGGAACCGCTGCTCGGCATCCTGCGCCCACAGCATCCCGGCGTTCCCGTCCGGACGGCCCTGCTGGGCGAGAAAGCGGCCCTGCTGGGCGCCGCCAGCTACCGCGACAGCCGCCACCCCCTGAAAACCAACCATCCCACTGGAATTTACATCGATTAACAACCATGCTTACACATATGAAAGCAAAGAACAAATTAGTACACCTGGCCGGGATAGCGCTGCTGGCTATAGCGGCTCCCACCTATACCCAGGCACAGAAAAAAGGGGACTTGGTCCAATACGTCCAACCCAATATCGGAACGGCGCATTGTCGCTGGTTTCACTATGTTCCGGGTGCCTATCCCTTCGGAATGGCCAAGCCGGCCCCTTCCACCAACGGCAGCTACGGCAATTTCCATGGCTGGGACGCCACGGGCTATGACCACCGCCACGAATCCATCGAAGGTTTTCCGAACTTTCACGAGTTCCAGATCGGCGGCGTGGTCTTCGCCCCGATCACCGGGCCGCTGCAAACGACGCCCGGCAAGCTGGAAAACCCCGATGACGGCTACCGCTCCCGCTTCGACCGGAAGGACGAACAGGCCACGGCCGGTTATTATTCCGTCTTTTTGAAAGATTACGGCGTCAGGGCCGAACTCACCGCCACCCCAAGGGTAGCCTTTCACCGCTATACCTTCCCCGCCGGCAAGGAGTCGCACATCCTGTTCGACATCGGCAACAAGCAGGGTGAAAGCGGCAACGTTAAGGACGCCAAAGTGTACTACACCGCCGACGGGCGGATCGAAGGATTTGTCACTACCCTGCCGGTCTATGTGCAAAAATACCAGCCGGGGGCCGAAGTGACGATGTACTTCTCCGCCGTTTTGGATAAGAAGCCCAAGGCCTTCGGTGCGTTCAGCGGGAAAAATGTAGTCGCCGGCGCCACGGGGCAGGCCGGGAAAGGAGCAGGTCTTTACCTCAGCTTCGATACCAAAGACCAGGAAAGCATTACCATCAAGGCGGGCCTTTCGTTCACCTCCGTGGAAAATGCCCGGTTGAACCTGAAGGCGGAGGCCGGCGGCCTTTCCTTTGAGAAAGCCCGGAAACAATCGACGGCTGCCTGGAGCGACCAGCTGGGCCGGATCAAGGTGGAAACGCCGGTCCGCGAAAATATGGTCAAGTTTTACACCGGCCTGTACCATTCCCTGCTGGGGCGCGGCCTGGCCAGCGACGTCAACGGCGCCTATCCCAAAAACGACGGCACGGTAGGGCAGATCCCCCTGGACAAAAAGCACCGCCCGGTGCACCACCACTATAATACCGACGCCATCTGGGGCGGCTTCTGGAACCTCACCCAGCTCTGGGCCCTGGCGTATCCCGAATATTATTCCGACTGGATCAAAAGCCAGCTCCTGGTGTACAAAGATGCGGGCTGGCTGGCCGACGGCATTGCCAACAGCCGATTTGTGTCGGGGGTAGGCACCAATTTCGTCAGCCTGGCCATGGCCAGCGCCTACATGTCGGGCATCCGCGATTTCGACGTGAACCTGGCCTACGAGGCGTCGCTGAAAAACGAGGTGGAAGCCAACGGGCGCCCCCGCGGCGCCGGCAAGCTGGATGTCGGCAACTTTGTCAAATACGGCTATGTGAACCATATCGACAAGTCCAGGGAGTGGGCCGAAACCTGGCAGTTCTCCGCTTCCCATACCCTGGAATATGCCTACAGCTCCTACGCGGTGGCGCAATGGGCGAAGCTGCTGGGCAAAGAACAGGATTACACGCAGCTGATGCGCCTGTCCAAAGGATGGGAGCACCTGTTCGATCCCTCCCTGAAGCTGGTGCGTCCCAAGCTGGCCAGCGGCGAGTTCATCGGCGATTTCAAGCCCAGCCAGCCCTGGCGGGGGTTCCAGGAGGGCAACGCCTGGCAGTATACCTTCTATGTGCCGCATGATCCCGCAGGACTGGTAGCCAAGGTCGGCCGCGATCCCTTCAACAGCCGCCTGGACAGCATTTTCAGCACCTCGCAGAAAAATGCGTTTGGCGGGGGCAAAACCCTGGATGCCTTCTCCGGCCTGTCCGGCCTGTACAACCACGGCAACCAGCCCAACCTGCATACCTCCTGGCTGTTCAACTTTTCGGGCAAGCCCTCGCTGACCCAAAAATGGGTGCGGGCCATCTGCAATGAATTCTACGGCACCGACGGCATCCACGGCTACGGCTACGGGCAGGATGAGGACCAGGGCCAGCTGGGCGCCTGGTACGTCATCGCCAGCATGGGCCTGTTCGACGTGAAAGGCTTTACCGACATCAAGCCCCAGGTAGGCCTGGGCAGCCCGCTCTTCGACAAGATCGTGATCAAGGGCAATAAAAAGTACTACGGGGGCAAAGATTTCCAAATCGACGTGGTCAACAACAGTGCGGCGAACGCCTACGTGCAGTCGTATACCCTGAACGGCACCGAGCTGTCGCAACCCTTCCTGCAACTGTCCGACCTGCAAAAAGGCGGCAGGCTGGTGGTGCAGATGGGCAGCCAGCCGAAAGACCAATACGGTGCCGCCCCGAATGCAGTAGGACAACGCAAATAATATTTAACCGGATAAATGATGTATCTCCATATGAAAAAATTAGAATCCCGCCTGCGGAAAACGGCTATGATCTGCCTGTTATCCTGCGCAGGGGCGGTAGCAAACGGCCAGTCCCAGGTGATCTGGGAGATCGGGGCCGCCGACAATCAAAGCAAAGGCATGGCCCTGGCGCCGTCGCAGTACAAACGGTTTCTGGAATATGATTTCGGCTGGGAGGACCGCTTCTTCCTGGTCGGCCATTCCAAGCCCGAGCAGGACTGGCCCTACGTGCTGCCGGGACCCAAGGACAGCTGGGGCGGTACGGCCCCCACTTCCGGCATCCGGTCGCACCTGGTCAACATCCTGTTCGGCCTCGACCAGTTGCCCGCCCAGGGAAACTGGAAGCTGGTGGTCGACCTCCTGGGGTATAATGTCGAAAATCCCCCCTTGTTCAAAGTCAGCGTGAACGGCAAATCCACCGTCACCCAGCTGCCCAAAGGCGTTCCCGGCAGCGCCCTGACCGGCGAGGTGTCCACGGTAAAAGAGCACCTGGTGGAGATCCCCATCGACCCGGCTACCTTGCATGCCGGCGGCAATGAAATTCAACTGACCTCCCTGGACGGCTCCTGGCTGGTGTTCGACCAGGTGCGCCTGGAGGCGCCCCAAAGCGCCCGTTTGAAAACTGCGGGCAGCGTGTTTGTCCGCGAAGCCAAGCCCGCCGGCTACGAGCTGGCGGCCGAAGGCAAGCGGGTGCAGCCCCTGCTGGTCGACCTGGAGCGCATCAGCGGCAAGCCCCGGTTCACCGTGCGCCTGGACGGCAAACAGGTGTTTGACGAAACGCTGGAAACCGGCCGCTACCAGTTCGAGGTGCCGATGCCCGCCGTTTCGAAGACCACCAAAAGCCGCTACGAGCTCCTGGCGGACGGCAAAGTGATCGAAGCCGGAACCGTGACCCGGTCGCCCCGGGAATCCGCCTTTTATTCCGATTACGTGGATACCAAAATAGGAACGGCCCATTCCCGCTGGATGATCGGCCCCGGCCCCTGGATGCCGTTCAGCATGGTGAAGCTGAGCCCCGACAACCAGAACGACGGCTGGCAGGCAGGCTACGACCCCACCTTTGAAAGCATCGGCGCCTTCAGCCATATCCACGAGTGGACCATGGCCGGCCTGGGCATGATGGCCGCCAACGGTCCCCTGAAGATCAAGGTGGGCGACCAGCGCAGCGCTCCCGGCACGGGCTATCGTTCCCGCATCGACAAGGCCACCGAAGAAGCGCCCCTGGGCTATTACAAGGTAAAGCTGACCGATTATGACATCCAGGCGGAACTGACCGCCACCACCCGGGCCAGCTTCCAGCGGTATACGTACCCGAAGGCCACCGATTCGCGGGTGATTATCGACCTGCAGACGCCGGCGGAGAACCGCTATCAACTGCCCGAAGTAACGCTGAAGAAAGTCAGCGATTACCGCATCGAGGGCGTCAGCAAGCAGTTTGCGCCCCAGGTATGGATCGCCCAGGCCGGCTCCAGCGAGCAGGAGTACAACGTGCATTTCGTCATCGAGTTCGACCGGCCGATCCGCAAGTTCGGCACCTGGGTGAACGACGAGGTGCGGACCGGCGACCTGCTGCGCATCAAAGACGCCAAAGACGCAGGCGCCTTCGTGGAATTCGACACCCGCGAAAACCAGGTGGTGCAGGTGCGCACCGGCATTTCCTTTGTGGACGTAGCCGGCGCCTCCCGCAACCTGCAGGAGGAGATCAGCAAGCCCTTCGGCTGGAGCTTTGAAAAGGTGCGGGACCACCAGCGCAGCGAGTGGGACCACCTGCTGGGCCGCCTGAAGATCCAAACCAATGACCGCCGCGAGAAGGTGCGCTTTTATACCAACATGTACCGGGCGATGTGCAGCCGGAACATTTTCAGCGACGTGGACGGACGCTGGGTGGATGCTGCCGAGCAGGTGCAGCAGCTGCAAAAGCCTGGGGACGTGGCCCTGGGGTGCGATGCGTTCTGGAACTCGTTTTGGAACCTGAACCAGTTCTGGAACCTGGTGACGCCGGAATGGTCGTCGAAGTGGGTGAAGTCGCAGCTGGCCATGTATGATGCCAACGGCTGGCTGGCCAAGGGGCCTGCCGGCATGGAGTATGTTCCCGTGATGGTGGCCGAGCACGAAGTGCCGCTGATCGTGGGGGCCTACCAGATGGGTATCCGGGATTTCGACGTGGAAAAAGCCTTTGCGGCGGCCCACAAGACCCTGTCCACGCCCCAGACCAAAGTGGGCGGCGGGCTGGCCGGCAACGCCGATTTCGAGGCCTACATGAAATACCAGTATGTTCCCTACGACAAGGGACGTTTTTCCAACTCGCTGGAATATGCCTATGACGACTGGGCGCTGTCGCAGCTGGCCAAATCGCTGGGCAAGGAAAAAGAGTACGAGCAGTATCGCCAGCGGGCCGGCTGGTGGAAGAACGTGATCGATACGGCCACCGGCTATGCCCGGATGCGGAAGTCGGATGGCAGCTGGTACGAGAAGTTCGATCCGTTCCGTTCGGGCGCCAATGAACATTACGTGGAAGGCAATGCCTGGCAGCTGACCTTCTTTGTACCGCAGGATGTGCCGGGACTGGCAAAGACCATCGGCGTGGAGCGGTTCAAGGAACGGCTGGGATGGGGCTTTGACGAAAGCGAGAAATGGCGCTTCAATGCACCCAACGACCAGTACTGGGACTACCCGGTGATCCAGGGCAACCAGCAATCCATGCATTTTGCCTACCTGTTCAACTACGTGCAGCAACCCTGGCTGACGCAGAAGTGGAGCCGTTCGATCATGGACCGGTATTATAACTATGGCGTGGCCAATGCCTATTTGGGCGATGAGGACCAGGGCCAGATGAGCTCATGGTTTATCATGTCCGCCCTGGGATTGTTCCAGGTTGACGGCGGCTGCCAGGTGAACCCGATCTACGAGATCGGCAGCCCGCTCTACGAAAAGGTGACGATCGACCTGGGCGGCCGGTACGGCAGGGGCAAAACCTTTACCCTGGAAGCCAAAAATGCCTCCCGTGAAAACAAGTACGTGCAAAGCGCGGTGCTGAACGGCAGAAAGCTGGATACGTTCTGGTTCCCCGCCAGCGAGCTGCTCAAAGGCGGCAGCCTGGTGCTGGAAATGGGGCCGGAGCCGAATAAAAGCTGGGGAACAAGCACGGTTTCCGTGGCGGCCAAATAGCCGTTGGCATCCGGGTGCGTTCACCCCTTCGTTCCATCACCCGACTGTCTGGTTCAACAAGAGAAGAAAGGATTACGGTTCGTAATCCTTTCTCCTTGTCAGGGCTGAAGGGCATGGAGCTAACTGAAAATAATCCCCTGGCCTATAAAAACTGAATCATGGACCGCAGCAATCTTTTGAAATCATTGGGCGTCACTTTAGGCGCTACATTCCTGAATACCGATCTGTTTGCCCGCGTATCCCCTAACGCTTATAGTTATGCGCTGCCCGCCCCTCCGCAGCATCTGCCACTGGCGAAGCAGGCTTCCGCCCTTACGCTGGGCGCCGGCAACAGGGGGAATATTTATGGCATTTTGCCCTTTGGATCAGGCTTTGGGCGGATCTAGGTCCCCAATCGGTCCCCTGGGGATGTCTTTTCCAAGGAGGGGACCGATTAGGGGACATTTTTTTTGAGACGATTTGAATATTTTGGAAGAGGTCGGAAAGCACAAAAGCCAGTAAATCAATGATTTAACTGGCTTTTGCTATTTTTTGCGCCGATTTGATCGTCGCTTTAGTGACCCCGTCTGGATTCAAACCAGAAACCTTTTGATCCGTAGTCAAATGCTCTATTCAATTGAGCTACGGGGCCATTTCCCGAAGGAAGATTTTTGAAGACCAGCCTACAACTTGTTTGTAAGCGCTTTTAGTGACCCCGTCTGGATTCAAACCAGAAACCTTTTGATCCGTAGTCAAATGCTCTATTCAATTGAGCTACGGGGCCATTTCCCGAAGGAAGATTTTTGAAGACCAGCCTACAACTTGTTTGTAAGCGCTTTTAGTGACCCCGTCTGGATTCAAACCAGAAACCTTTTGATCCGTAGTCAAATGCTCTATTCAATTGAGCTACGGGGCCATTTCCCGAAGCGGAACCTGGTTAAGCGGTCTCACCGTTTCCGGTGCGCTGTTCCGTTTGGGGGTGCAAATATAGGCGGCGAACTTTAATTGCCAAAACTTTTTTCAAAAACGTAAGAATTTTTTCAGGGAGCTAGGTCGGAGCGCCTTTTCCCCGGAATGCAATTCCGGGTACGTGGTCCGTCCGCTCCGGAAAAGCTTGTGTCAACTTCCCCAACCCCCTTCCTCCAACGAACTCGTGAACTTGTTTAGAACGGACAGCGCACAAATGCCTCCATCGCCGCATACCTTGTCAGGCCCAGCTGGGCATAAAGGTTGGCGGTACGGGCATTGCGCTCCTCGGCCCGCTGCCAGAACTCGCGGCTGTCCTCGCCCTGGAAGGGCACCATGTCCTTCTGGCTCTGGTGAATGAAAATGCCGTAGCGCTTCTGCAGCACCTGGCCGGGACTCATGGGAATGGCCATTTCTACCTCCTCCATGTTCCATTCCTGCCAGGCACCTTTATAGAGCCACAGCCAGCAGTCGCGGATCCAGTTGAGGTGCTGGCCCTTCAGCCGCTTCAGCGCCGCCAGCACGATGTCGAGGCATACCCGGTGGGTGCCATGCGGGTCGGCCAGGTCGCCGGCACTGTACACCTGTTGTGGCTTCAGCCGCTCCAGCAGCTCGGTGGTCATATGGATATCCTCTTCGCCCATGGGATTCTTTTCCACCGTGCCGGTTTCATAAAAAGGCAGGTTGAGGAAGTGTACGTTCTCGTCCTTCAGCCCCACGTAGCGGCAGGTGGCGCGGGCCTCGCACTGCCGGATCAGGCCTTTGATGGCCCGGATCTGGGGTGTGTCGGCCTGGTTGGGCCGCTTTTGCGACAGGAACTGGCGGGCCTCCTGCAAAATACGGGCGGAGGTTTCGGCATTGATGCCGGCAATGGTTTCAAAGCCCACGGCAAAGTCCAGAAAGCGGGTCACGAATTCGTCGGTCACGGCGATGTTGCCCGAGGTCTGGTATACCACGTGCACGTCGTGGCCCTGGTCGTGCAGGCGCTGCAGGGTGCCGCCCATGCTGATGATGTCGTCGTCGGGGTGGGGGGAAAAGATCAGCACCCGTTTGGGAAAGGGATAGGCCCGCTCGGGGTGCGCCGGGTTGTCGGGGCCCGGCTTGCCGCCCGGCCAGCCGGTGATGGTGTCGCGCAGCAGGTAAAACACCTGCAAATTAATGCTGTAGGCATCGCCTTTTTCCACCAGCAGGTCGCCCAGTCCGAATTCGTTGTAATCGGCATTGGTGAGCGACAGGATGGGCTTTTCCCTTTTGAGGGCCATGTCGATCACCGCCTTTTTGATGAGGGCGGGTGTCCATTCGATATCGCCGGTAAGCCAGGGGCTCTTAAAGCGGGTAAGGCTGGAGGCGGCGGACTCATCGAGCACGAACTCGCAATTGGCATGGTGCTGCAGCAGCGAAGCCGGCACCTGCTCCGTGGTATTGCCCTCGACGGCCTTCTGTACCACGGGCGCCTTGGCGGGCCCCATGGCCATCAATAGCACCCGTTTGGCTTTGAGGATGGTGCTGATGCCCATGGTGATGGCCAGGCGGGGTACCTGGGAAATATTGGCGAACTCGTAGGCATTGGCCAGGCGGGTGGAGGGCTCGAGGTTGATGAGCCGCGTTTTGGAAAACAGGGAGGAGCCCGGCTCGTTGAAGCCGATATGCCCGTTGTTGCCGATGCCCAGCACCTGCAAATCAATGCCGCCGGCCGCCTCGATCTCCTGTTCGTAGGCGGCGCCCTGCTTTTTCACTTCTTCCCGCGACAGTTCGCCGTTGGGAATATGAATATTTTCGGGAAGGATGTCCACCTGGTCGAACAGGAGGCGGTGCATGTAGGAGTGGTAGCTCTGGAGGGCGTCGCGGTCGATGGGGTAGTACTCGTCGAGGTTAAACGTAATGACGTTGCGGAAGCTCAGGCCTTCCTCGCGGTGCATCCGTACCAGCTCGGCATACAGGGCCTTGGGTGTGGCCCCCGTGGCCAGTCCCAGCACGCAGGACTCGCCGGCCTCCTGTTTGGCCCTTATCAGCTCCGCTATGGCCCGGGCCGTGTACAACGAAACTTCCTTCGGCGAAGGATAAATGCGGCAGGTAATCTTTTCAAAGGTGTCCACCATAAAGAGTTTACGAGTTTACGGGTTTACAAGTTGGTCTTCACTAATGTAAGGGATTGTAAAATGTAAACCGCATCCCCTCGGTGGAAACCAACTCGTAAACTTGTAAACCCGTAAACGCGTAAACTACTTTTTCAGCTCCGACATGGCCGCCAGCACCATACTATCCGTACTGTTCGACACTTCGTAAAAACCCTGCGTGCGCCAGCGGAAGCGGGCCAGGTAGGCCTTAATGCGTTCCTGGATCTCTTTTTTATCGTCGGCGGGGATGTTTTTCAGGTTGATGCTGTCCTTGGCGGCAAACACCACCAGCTGGTCCCAGGCCTCGGCGGTATTGGTGAATTTGGCTTCGAACTCCGCCGGGGTGCGGTACTTCTGCAGTTCGCCCAGGTGGTTGATGTAGTAGGTATACACGAAGTTGTTGAAGCGGCCTTCGAGGTACAGCTTGGTTACGTTGCGGATATACAGGCTCGAGTCGATGGGTACGAAATGGTCGGGAACGATGCCGCCGCCGCCGTAAACGGTCTTGCCGCCGGAGGTTTTGTAGGGATGGTCCTTGGAAAAGTGCATCGAGTCGGCATAGAGCATCTCGCCGTTGTCGTAGCGCTCATAGATTTCTTCCATGTACACTTTTTTGCCGTGGTCGTAGGGGCGCTGGATGCTGCGGCCCGAGGGGGTGTAGTAGCGGGCTACCGTCAGGCGGAGGGCCGAGCCGTCGCTCAGCTCGTACTGCTCCTGCACCAGGCCTTTGCCAAAGGTACGGCGGCCTATTATGGTAGCGCGGTCGTAGTCCTGCAGGGCGCCGGCCAGGATCTCGCTGGCGCTGGCGGTCAGCTCGTCTACCAGGACCACCAGCTTGCCCCGTTCAAAAATGCCCTGCTTGCTGGCCTTGTACTCCTGGCGGGGGATGTTGGTGCCCTTGGTGTACACGATCAGCTTTTCGCCGTCCAGGAATTCGTCGGCGATGTTGATGGCCTGGGTCAGCAGGCCGCCGCCGTTGCCGCGGAGGTCGAGCACCAGGCTCTGCATTTTTTGGGCCTGCAGCTTTTCCATGGATTCCATGAACTCGCGGTAGGTGGTCTCGGAAAATTTATTCAGCTTGATGTAGCCGGTGGTGGCATCGATCATGTAGGAAGCGTCCAGGGAGGGCAGGGGGATCGTGCCGCGGGTTACGAACACGTCCTTCAGCGCCCGGTCGCGCAGGATGGTCAGCTTTACCAGGCTGCCGGCCTGGCCGCGGATCATGCGCTTGATCTCGGAGGAGGGCAGGGTCTTGCTCACGACGGAGGAATCGTTCACCTTCAGGATGCGGTCGCCGGTCTTCAGGCCTGCCTTGTCGCTGGGACTGTTGGCCACCACGTAGATCACGTGCACGGTGTCGGCGAAAATATTGAATTCCACGCCGATGCCCTGGAAGTTGCCGATAATGTCTTCGTTGACTTCACTGACGTTGGCGGCGGGGATATAAAAAGAGTGGGGGTCCAGGTTGCTGACCACCTGCTGAATGGCGTTGTCCTGCAGGGAGTCGATGCCCACCGAATCCACGTAGCGGGCCTTGATCAGGTCGAAGGCCTCCTGGAGGGCGTTGCGTTTATCACGTTTGAAAAAGCCCTGGGTGCTGCCGGTTTGCTGGTGCAGCTTGAAGCCAAAGAACATGCCGGCGATCATCACCAGGGAAAAGGTCAGCGGGAGCCAGACCTGTAACTTTTTATTCCTCATCGTTTGCGGTTACTTTATATTAGTGGTCCAAAATCGGGATGCAAAATACTGGATTTGACCAAACTGAAAGTTTTGCATTTTATTTACAACAATTCTTTAAGCCCATAAAATGGAACCAGCAACCTTAATCGCCGACGGCGGCTCTACCAAAACCGAATGGTGCCTGATCCAGGACGGCCGGAAAAAGTCCTTGTTTACCCAGGGCATGAGCCCGTACTTCTATACCTCCCGGGAGATGACCGAGCTTTTGGCCAAGGAGCTGCTACCCAGGCTGAAGGAGGTTTCCGTGGAAACCCTGTACTATTACGGTACCGGCTGCGCCAGTCCCACCAATGCCCGGAGCGTGCGGCAGGCGCTGGAGGAAACTTTTCCCGATACGGCCATCGAAGTGAATACCGACCTGGTGGCGGCGGCCCGGGCAGTCTGCGGGCACGGCAAGGGCATCGCCTGCATCCTGGGCACCGGCTCCAACTCGTGCTTTTTCAACGGCGAAAAGATCGTCCGCAACAGTCCCGGCCTGGGCTACGTGCTGGGCGACGAGGGCAGCGGCGCCTACCTGGGCAAGAAGGTGCTGCAATACTACCTCTACAATACCTTCGACGACGACCTGCGTTCCCGCTTCGACGCCATGTTCACCACCACGGCGGTGGAGGTCCTCGACAATATCTATTCCAAGCCGCTGCCCAACCGCTACCTGGCCACCTTTGCCATGTTCCTGGCCGAAAACCGGGGGCACTTCATGGTGGAGAACATCCTCGAAGACGGGCTGAACGACTTTTTCTTCCAGCACCTCTGTAAATACCCCGAGGTCTGGACCCACCCGGTCAACTTCGTGGGCAGCATCGCCTACGGCTTCAGCGACGTCCTGGAGCAGCTCTGCCACTCCTACGAGTTCGAGCTGGGCAAGATTCTCAAAAACCCGATGCAGGGGCTGGTCAACTATCATGGGGAAGAGATTAAAAGTTAGAGTTCCTGAGTTTCTAAGTTCCTGAGTTCCCGAGTTGGCGTCACTCCGGATGACGTAGAATTCAGAACAAACGGATAAGCATGTGAGCCTTTCAACCGCGAAGCTTAACTCAGGAACCCAGAAACTTAGGAACTCAGGAACTAATTAATACCGAGACAACTTGCCAGAATTCAAGAAATTAACGGAAGAGCCCGGCCCCTACAGGCACCTGGAAAAAATGCCGGTGGCGGAGGTGTTGGCGCATATCAACAGCGAGGACAAAACCGTGGCGGCGGCCGTGGAAAAGGCGCTGCCGCAGGTGGAGCGGCTGGTGGTGGCCATCGTGGACAAGATGGCGGCGGGCGGGCGGCTGTTTTATATCGGTGCCGGCACCAGCGGCCGCCTGGGCGTGCTGGACGCTTCGGAAGTGCCGCCCACCTTTGGCATGGCTCCCGGCCGGGTGGTGGGCCTCATTGCCGGGGGCGAAAAAGCCCTGACCGCGGCAGTGGAGTTTGCCGAAGACAGTGCCACACAGGGATGGGCGGACCTGCAGCAGCAGGGTGTGGGAGCGGGGGATGTGGTGGTAGGACTGGCGGCCAGCGGCACCACGCCTTACGTGGTCGGCGCCCTGGAGGCCTGCCGGCAACAGGGCATCCTGACGGGCGGCATCACCAACAACCCCGGTTCGCCCCTGGCCCGGCTGGCCCATTTCCCGGTGGAAGTGCCGGTGGGGCCCGAGGTGGTCACCGGCAGCACCCGCATGAAAGCAGGCACGGCGCAAAAGATGGTGCTGAACATGATCTCCACGGCCGTCATGATAAGGCTGGGAAGGGTGGAGGATAACCGCATGGTGCACCTGCACCCCACCAATGCAAAGCTGCTCGACCGCGGCGCCCGCATGCTGCTGGAAAAGCTGCCCCTGCTCCGCTACGAACAGGCAAGAGCCCTGCTGGTGCAATACGGCAGCGTCAAAAAAGCCCTGGCAGCCTACCGCAGGGAACGATCCTCCTAAAAATTGATAAAAACGGGCCGGCGCAAACCAAAAATACGGACCTTCGCGAGGTTTATGCATGATATTGAACCCTACTACAACTGGCGCCACATTTATATCAGCGAAGAGGATGAACGCTCACCGTTTTTCAAGCGCGAATATTCCGAGTTTGAATTCACGCAGACGGTGTACAATTACTACATCCACCCGCAGTGGGATGAGTTCGGCAGCCGCACCCTCTACCTGAAGGTGCTGCAGGCCGACTATGATGAAAGCTATGTCATCATCGAACTGATCGGGGAGTGGAACGATGCGATCGAAAACGACATCATGACGCTAAAGCGCGACGTGGTCGATGAATTCGAAAGCCAGGGCATTTCCAAATTCATTCTCATCGCCGAAAACGTGCTCAATTTCCACAGCGGCGACAAGGACTACTACCAGGAATGGTACGAGGAGGTCAGCGACGAACAGGGCTGGATCGTTTGCCTGAACATGCCCGAAGCCACCCAGTACGATTTCCGCAAGGCAAAGCTCAATTACTACGTGGAGCTGATGGACCTTTCCAACTGGCGCGTGTACAAACCCTATCACCTGTTCAAGAAGATCGATGACGTAATCAATAAGCGCTTGCCGCTTTAGAAAGTTTACAAGTTGGCGGCTTTACAAGTTTAGGGGCTGGTGGGGCAGGAGGTGGATAATGCGTTGCCAGTATACGCTTCAGAGGAGAAATAGCATGTATTAAAAAATAAAATAAGTTTATTGTTTCCAGGGATTTTACGCTTAGTTGCTCCATGAAAATTTGCTTTAAACCTTATATAAAAAATATGCAGATGTGGTAAATCTGCCGAAAATGGGGTTTAAACCTTGCGCAGCTCATATATTTAATTAATCAATGTTTTCTTTTTAACGTTTGACCCTTAACTTAGCGTCGAATTTTCAAATTTACTTTTCCCGCTTATGAAATGGTCGCATTTTTTTACATCGGCTATCGGAAAGAAGATAGTGATGGGATTGACAGGCATTTTTTTGATTCTTTTTTTGGTGGCGCACGTCGGGTTGAACGCATGTATGTTCTATGATCTCCCGATCTTTGACCCGTACGACAATGGTGAAATGTTCAACAAGGCCGCCCACTTTATGGGTTCTACCCTGGTGATGCGTTTGCTGGAAATCGTGTTGTTCATCGGGTTCTTTATCCACATCATCCAGGGATGGTCGCTGGAGCTGCAGAACCGCAAAAAACGCGGCCAGGGCTACAACGTGGACCTGGGTAACCGGGGCAGCAAATGGTACAGCCGTTCCATGGGCCTGCTGGGCACACTGGTGTTCTTCTTCCTGGTGCTGCACATCTCCGACTTCTGGATTCCTTCCCGCATCACGCACAACCTGGAGCCGGTAACTTATAACGGCGTGGATATGCACGATCTGTACCTGAAGATGTTCGATGCCTTTCAAAGTGGGATCGTAGTGGTACTGTACCTCATTGGCGTGATCTCGCTGTTCTACCACCTGATGCACGGCTTCAGCAGCGCCTTCCGCACCCTGGGTGTGTACAACAAAAAATACCAGTCGATGCTGAAAGCCACCGGCTACGGTTTTACCATCATCGTTTGCCTGCTGTTTGCCCTGATGCCGATCAGCATGTACTTCCAGTGGGTAACCCCGCACAACCCGTAAGCAACCGGCAGGCGACGGTCGTTGCCCGCCCCAACTCATTATCAGATCAAATAATTTATCATTTAAATACCGGTTCTTCTGCAACCTCCGTAAGCGCGAATACCCCTTGCGGCGGAAGAACCAGTGGAAATAAATCAGCGGTTATGCTAAATGCAAAAATTCCTGAAGGACCTTTAGAGAAAAAATGGGAAGATTATAAAGGGCATGTGAAACTGGTGAACCCGGCCAACAAGCGCAAGCTGGAGATCATCATCATTGGTACGGGACTGGCCGGCGCCTCCGCCGCCGCCTCCCTGGGCGAACTGGGATATAAAGTAAAAGTTTTCTGCTTTCAGGATTCTCCCCGCCGGGCACACTCCATCGCGGCCCAGGGCGGTATCAACGCAGCGAAAAACTACCAGAACGACGGTGACTCCGTTTACCGTTTGTTTTACGATACCATCAAAGGTGGCGACTACCGCGCCCGCGAAGCCAACGTGCATCGCCTGGCCGAAGTCAGCGCCAACATCATCGACCAGTGCGTGGCGCAGGGGGTACCCTTTGCCCGCGAATACGGCGGCCTGCTCTCTAACCGTTCCTTCGGCGGTACGCAGGTGCAGCGTACGTTCTATGCCGCCGGCCAAACCGGCCAGCAGCTGCTGATCGGCGCCTACCAGGCCCTGGAACGCCAGGTGGCCCTGGGCAACGTTACCCAATTCACCCGCCACGAGATGCTCGAGATCGTGAAGATCGACGGCAAGGCCCGCGGCATCATCGCCCGCAACCTGGTGACCGGTGAGCTGGAACGCCATTTCGGCCATGCCGTGCTGCTGTGCAGCGGCGGCTACGGCAACGTGTTCTACCTGTCCACCAACGCCATGGGCAGCAACGTTACCGCTATCTGGAAAGCCCACCGCAAGGGCGCTTACTTCGGAAACCCCTGCTACACGCAGATCCACCCCACCTGTATCCCCGTAACCGGCGAACACCAGTCGAAGCTGACGCTGATGTCCGAATCGCTGCGGAACGACGGCCGCATCTGGGTGCCGAAAAAACAGGGCGACAACCGCCGCCCCAGCGACATCCCCGAAGACGAAAGAGATTACTACCTGGAAAGAAGATACCCTGCCTTCGGTAACCTGGTACCCCGCGACGTGGCCTCCCGTGCCGCCAAAGAGCGTTGCGATGCCGGTTACGGCGTAGGTACCTCCAAACAAGCCGTTTACCTCGATTACGCCGCCGCCATCCAGCGTTACGGCAAGATCGAAGTGGGTAAGCGCGGCCTGGGCAACGTGGATGCCGACACCATCACCCGCCTGGGTAAGGAAGTGGTGAAGGAAAAGTACGGTAACCTGTTCGACATGTACGAGAAGATCACCGGCGAAAACCCTTACGAGATCCCGATGCGGATCTACCCCGCGGTGCACTACACCATGGGCGGCCTGTGGGTGGACTACGAGCTGATGACCTCGGTCCCGGGCCTCTATGCCCTGGGCGAGTGCAACTTCTCCGACCACGGCGCCAACCGCCTCGGCGCCTCTGCCCTGATGCAGGGCCTGGCCGACGGTTACTTCGTGATCCCCTACACCTTGGGGAATTACCTGGCCGACGACATCCGCACCAATGCCATCCCCACCGACCACCCGGCCTTCCTGGAAGCCGAAAAAGAGGTGAAGGACCGCATCCACAAGCTGATGAACATCAAGGGCAAGCAGACCGTGGAAAGCCTGCACAAGCGCCTCGGCAAGATCATGTGGGACAAGTGCGGCATGGCCCGCAACGCCCAGGGGCTGAAAGAAGCCATCGCCGAGATCCAGCAGCTGAAAAAAGAGTTCTGGAGCGACGTGAAGATCCCCGGCAGCATCAATGAGTTCAACCCCGAACTGGATAAGGCCGGCCGCGTAGCCGACTTCCTCGAGCTGGGTGAGCTGATGTGCCGCGACGCCCTGGTGCGTGCCGAAAGCTGCGGCGGTCACTTCCGCGAAGAATCGCAGACCGATGAAGGGGAAGCCCTGCGGAATGATGACGAGTTTATGTTCGTGTCGGCCTGGGAAATGAAGGGCGAGCACGAATGGCAGCTCCACCAGGAAACGCTGAACTACGAAGTGGTGAAGCCGAGCGCCCGGAGCTACAAATAAACCTGCGGCCCTCCCGTACCGACGGGGGCGGCAGTTCAAACAAACGTTCTTTAAATAATTCGTTGAGGAGGCGGCCGTCCCCGGCCCCGTATCCGTCCGGCCGCTTCCTTTACAGCATATCATTGTAAAAAATTTAAACGCAAACCCGGTCATCCGGAGCGGACAACGAGCCGCCCTGTTGAGCGGGGTAATCAGGGGTTATGGAACATTATAACATGAATCTCACACTGAAAGTGTGGCGCCAGAACAACAGCAAAAGCGCAGGCAGCTTTGAGACCTACAAGGTGAGCGACATCTCTTCCGAAATGTCGTTCCTCGAAATGTTCGACGTGCTGAACGAGCAGCTGGTACGCGAAGACAAAGACCCGATCGCATTTGACCACGACTGCCGCGAGGGTATCTGCGGTATGTGCTCCATGCACATCAACGGCCGCCCCCACGGTCCCTGGCATGCCACCACCACCTGCCAGCTGCACATGCGTGCCTTTAAAGACGGCGACACCATCGTGGTGGAACCCTGGCGCGCCAACGGCTTCCCGGTGATCAAGGACCTGGTGACCGACCGTTCCGCCTTCGACCGCATCGTTCAGGCCGGCGGCTATATTTCCGTCAATACCGGTAATGCCGTGGACGGCAACGCCCTGCCGGTGGAGAAGGACAAGGCCGACGCTTCGTTTGCGGCTGCTGCCTGTATTGGTTGCGGCGCCTGCGTAGCGGCCTGTAAGAACGCTTCCGCCTCCCTGTTCCTGTCGGCCAAGATCGCCCACCTGGCGCTGCTGCCGCAAGGCCAGCCCGAGCGCAAGAGCCGCGTGCTGAGCATGGTGGCCCAGATGGACAAGGAAGGGTTCGGTTCCTGTACCTTTACCGAGGCCTGCGAAGCCGTTTGCCCGAAAGAGATTTCGGTGACCAACATCTCCCGCATGAACCTGGACTACCTGGCAGCAGGCCTGTCCGCCGAGAAATAAGCGAACGAGAAAATCTATACCAGAGCCGGCTGCACAGCCGGCTTTTTTGTGCCCGACCGGAAAGCAGGAGTTGCCTTCTATTTTTCCGTTAAATCCTGCCGGTTGCCGCCCTGCGCGGCCGGTAAGCGGAAAGAGCTTCTTATTTTTATAGCTTAGCCAAAAATCACCTGTTGAAATTCCGGGGCCGCATTATTCTTTTTCTTTTCTGCCTGTTCCCTGCCCTGTACGGCGGGGCACAGTTGCCTGCCCCTGAGCTGCCGTTGTCCAACTTCCGGGCCAAGGCGGTGCCGGTACAGGACAGCCTGGTGCTGGATACGCTCAGCATCATTCCCCAAACCTTCGTCATCAACGGCCTGGCCGACAGTACCTGGCGGCTCGATTTCGTTCGGGCGGTGCTGTACTGGAACCACCGGCCGCCAACGGACACCGTTTCCCTGTCGTACCGGGTATTTCCCTTCCGGCTGAATTCGGTGGTGCAGCGCTTGCGCTACGACAGCATCGCCCGCTATTCGGCGCTCAGTTCCTATGGCCCGAAAAGCGGCGAAGAGGCCAAAGGCCTGTTCCGCTTTGGCAACCTCCAGTACAATGGTTCCTTCGGGCGGGGCATTTCTTTTGGCAACAACCAGGATGCCGTGGTGACCTCCAACCTGAACCTGCAATTGCAGGGCATGCTGGCCGACTCCATCGAGATTGCCGCCGCCATTTCCGACAACAACATTCCCATCCAGCCCGACGGCAACACCCAGCAGCTGAACGAGTTCGACCAGGTTTATCTGCAGTTTCGCAAAAAAGGGTGGCAACTGAACCTGGGCGATATCGACCTGCGGCAGAACGACCTGTATTTTCTGAATTTTTACAAGCGCCTCCAGGGCCTGTCCTTCCAAATCACCAACAAGCTGTCGCCTACAGTGCAGTCGTCCACCCTGGCCAGCGGCTCCATTGCCAAGGGTAAGTTTACCCGCAACGTCTTCCAGGGGCTGGAGGGCAACCAGGGACCTTACCGCCTGACCGGCGCCAACAACGAGCTGTTCTTTATCCTGCTGGCCGGCACCGAACGGGTATTCCTCAACGGCGAGCTGCTGCAGCGGGGCGAGGACCAGGACTACGTGGTCAACTACAATACCGCCGAGGTTACGTTTACGCCCCGCCGCATGATCACCAAGGATTCGCGGATCCAGGTGGAGTTCGAGTACGCCGACCGCAACTACCTTAATGCCAACCTCTACCTGTCACAAACCCTCGAGCTGAACAAAAAGCTTAAAATAAAGCTGGCCGCTTTTACCAACAGCGACGCCAAAAATTCGCCCATCAACCAAACCCTCGACAACCGCCAAAAGCAATTCCTCTTCGACCTGGGCGACAGCGTGCAGCGGGCGCTCTACGGCACGGCCGTCCGGGATACCTTCGCCACCGACAAGATCCTGTACGAACGGGTGTACGATACCACCGGCGCGGGCATCGACTCGTTTTACCGCTATTCCACCGATCCCGCCCTGGCGCGGTACTCGCTGTCGTTTACCGACCTGGGCGACGGCGGCGGCAACTATGTGCCCGACTTCAACGGGGCCAACGGCAAGGTGTTCCGCTACGTGGCGCCGGTAAACGGGGTGAAGGGGGGGCGCTTCGAGCCGGTGATGGTGCTGGTGGCGCCGAAAAAGCAGCAGCTGCTGACCCTGGGCTCCGATTATACCCTTAACAAAAACAACCGCCTGCAAACCGAGGTGGCGTTGAGCAACTACGACGTCAATAGCTTTTCTTCCAAAGACGGGGGCGACGATGCCGGCCTGGCCGCCAAGCTGCAGTACGAAAACCGGGTTCCCCTGAAGGGGCCTAACGCCCTGGCCCTGGCCACCCGCCTCGACCTGGAGCACGTGAACGAAAAGTTCCGGCCGCTGGAGCGGCTGCGGCAGGTGGAGTTCTCGCGGGAGTGGGGGCTGCCGCTGGTGGTTTCGCCCGCCACGGAAAACATTTTTCGTTTTTCCACCGGCCTTCAAAACCAGGCGGCCCGGGGACTGACGTATGGCTTTACCACCTACCAGCGCAGCGACAGCTATAAAGGGTATCAAAATACCCTGCAACAGACGGCAGCGGTAAAAGGATGGAATTTTAATAATGCGGTAGCCCTGACCCGCTTCAACAGTGCGACGGAAAAAGGATCCTACCTGCACCCTTCGCTCGATATCAGCAAACAACTCAGGTTCCTGTCGGGCCTGCAGGTAGGCGGGCGCTATGCCCTGGAGCGCAGCGAGGTGCGCCACCGTGCCAACGACTCTATCGACGCCCGCAGCTTTTCCTTCGACACCTACACCGCCTACCTGAAGACCGATGAAAGCCGGAAGAACCGCTACGGCCTCAGCTTCTTTACCCGGGCGGACCAATACCCCCTGGGCGACGCCCTGGTAAAAGGCGATCGCAGCTACAACGTGAACCTGGAGGCCCAGCTGCTCCAGAGCGCCCGCCACCAGCTGCTGTTCAATGCCACCTATCGCAAGCTGAAGGTGTATGAAAAGGCGGTCTCGCAAAACAACGACGACCAGACCATCCTGGGCCGGACCGAGTACCTGGTGAACGAATGGAAGGGACTGCTGACCGGCAATGTGCTGTACGAGCTGGGGACAGGGCAGGAGCAGAAGCGGGATTTTGCGTTTTTGGAAGTGCCCGCCGGCCAGGGCGAGTTTACCTGGAATGATTACAACGGCGACGGCGTACAGCAGCTCAATGAATTCGAGGTGGCCCAGTTCCGCGACCAGGCGAAGTTTATCCGCATTTTCGTGCCCAGCAACGAGTTCGTCAAGGCCGCTTATACCACCTTCAACTACAGCTTCCGCCTCGATCCCGCAGCGGTTATCGGCAAGGGGGCCGGGCGCCTGGGGCGATGGGTGTCCCGGCTGTACTGGCAGACCTCGCTGCAGCAAAATAAGAAGTTGATTGCCACCGGCGATTTTGAGTTCAATCCTTTTCGGTACAACCTGCAGGATACCGGCCTGCTGACGCTGAACACCTCCTTTGTCAATACCGTTTCCATCAACCGCATGTCGCCCAAGTGGGGCCTGGATGTCAGCCTCCTGCAAAGCAACGGCAAGGCGCTGTTGACCTATGGTTATGAAAGCCGCCGGCTGGAGGACCTGACCGCCCGCCTCCGGTATAATTTCAGCAAGTCCATCTTGTTGAATGTGCTGGCAAAGAGAGGCGCCAACGCCTTATTTTCGCCCGCTTTTGACAACAAGAATTACCACCTGGAGATCATGGCCGCGGAACCACAGCTGGTCTTCATTAAGGGAACCGTTTTCCGCCTGCAGGGCAGTGGCCGGCTGGAGCGGAAGGTGAACGAACAAAAGTTCGGCGGCGAAGAAGCCTTTTCGCGTTCGCTGAGCCTGGAAACGAAGTACAACGTGCTTCAAAATAGTTCCCTCAATGCCAAGTTTACGGTCAACAGCCTCCGCTTCGATTATCCCGCCAATACCACCGTCAGCTACATCATGCTCGACGGCCTGTTGCCCGGCACCAACCTGCTGTGGGCGGCCGACATCACCCGCCGCCTGTTGAACAATGTGGAACTGAACTTCCAGTACGAAGGCCGCCGTCCGGGGGAAACGCGGCCCATACACACGGGTAGGGCCTCATTAAGGGCATTATTCTAATGGGATCATTAAATTAATAGAGCATCTTTTTGAATGGGCACCGCCCGTTCCAAAAGATGCTCTATGCAAAGAAGGAAAATTATGTTCCCTGACCTCAGGCTACCTGCAGCTGTTGGCGGATCGAGTCGACCGCTTGTCGCAACTCGTTTTGCAGGGACCTTCCTTTATCCGCATTGTACCAGTTTTGCAATTCCGTTTTGATGGTTTCGAAATCAGCGCCTTCTTGTTTCAGGCGGTCCATCAGGGCCTGGGCGGCCTCGGGGCGCGGGCCCCAGGTAAACAGGTCACTGCCGTCCTCGGCGCGGGCAATGAGCTTCGGAATGCTTTTCCCGCCGTTGGTCAGGTAGGAGTTGATCAAATAAGGCTCGCTGTCGCGCAGCTGCAGCTCGTAGGTGACAAAGGGACTTTGTTCCGCCAGTTTCACCAGGAAGGGCAGGGTATGGGCCACATCCCCGCACCAGGGCTCCACCAGGATGATCCAGTGCTGCTTTTCGCCGGCGCGTTGCAGCGCCTGAAGCAGGGCGGGGTCCGGTTCCAGGGTTTTCGTCCAGCGCTTCATGCGGGAATGGTTCAGCCGGGTATACTGCAGGTAGTCGGGCTTGTCGTAAGGTGCCGAAGGTGCCGGGCTATTGAATATATCTTCGAATAACTGTAAAAACTGCTTGTAGTCCATGGGTGAATATTTATTGACCGGGCAAAGCTACGCTGCCGCTGGAGGGTGTTCCCTTGCGCTAAGCCAGGAAATTCCATTGATGTAGATCAATGCAATCTTGCGCAGAACCAATATCTTGCGGGTCCTAAACATTCCCTTAACGGTTGCACATGAATCGCAGGATATTTACGCTACTTTCCCTGGTTACCCTGGCCAGCGCCCAGGCCCAAACTCCTTCTTCCGGAACGCCAGCTGCTGCGCCGGCCTCCTGGCATGGCAAAGTGCGGGAACTCCGCTACCGCCCCGAAGGACAAAACTTCGTGATTAAAAACGGCAAGTTACGGTTTAACCGGGCGCTGTACGGCACCCATACCGGCTTCCGCCTGGAAACCGGCGACCTGCCCGAATTTGCCCTCTATATGCCCGGTATGGGCGGCAACCTGCGCCTGGGCCTGGTAAAGGGCGACAACAGCAAATGGCTGATCGACGCCTCCTCCGTCACTGCCCGCTACATTCCCGGCTCCATGGCCTACGAGGTACAGGACCCCCTGTTGCAGGGCGGTACGTTGTTGCTCACCGTTATCCCTACCGCCACCGGCGAGGGCATGCTGCTCAAGGCCGAAGGTCGGAACCTGCCTGCCGGACTGGAGCTGTTCGCCGCCTTCGGCGGGGCCACAGGCAAAAAATTCTCCCGTGACGGCGATATCGGGGCCGACCCGGAATCTTCCTTTTACCTAAAGCCCGAAAACTGCCGCGATAATATTTTCCAGATCGATCAGAACCGGTTTTCGCTTTTTTACGGCTCCAAAAACCCGTTATCGGAAGAAGCCCGCTACGAGATCCAGCACCTGGGCCAGAAGGATACCCTCCCCGGCGCCGCCGCGGCCCTGAAACAGCTCACCGGCCTGTTCCCGGCCGGTACCCGCCTGAAGCTGGGCGATGCCTCCCGGCAGGAGTCGCCCCTCCAATTCTTTGGCGCCACGGCCGCCGCCGCCCCGGCGCTGACGGCCCGCGTGCCCGTAGGGTCCGGTCCCCTGTACTTTTTCATTCAAAACCCCGCGGCCGCCGGTGCGGTGAAAACCACGGACCTGGGGGCCCTGTTCCAACAGGCCGAAACGGCCCGTAAAAGCCTGGCGGGAAGGGTAGTGGTGGAAACCCCCGACCCCTACATCAATACCCTGGGCGGGGCGCTGACCCTGGCCGCCGACGCGGTTTGGGAAGATCCCACCTTCCTGCACGGGGCGGTGGCCTGGCGCATGCGCCTGAACGCCTGGAGGGGCGCCTACGCGGCCGACCCCCTGGGCTGGCACGACCGGGCCCGCCGGCATTTTTCGTCCTATGCCCTGTCGCAGGTGACCAGCCCGCCGGCCGGGCCGGTAGTGGCCGACACCGCCCTGCACCTGGCCCGCCACCAGGAAAAGATGGGCACCGCTATGTTCAGCAGCGGCTATATATGCCGCAACCCCAACGGCGACTTCCGGCCGCACCAC
Organism: Huijunlia imazamoxiresistens; assembly: GCF_037132455.1. Taxonomy (NCBI): domain Bacteria; kingdom Pseudomonadati; phylum Bacteroidota; class Chitinophagia; order Chitinophagales; family Chitinophagaceae; genus Huijunlia; species Huijunlia imazamoxiresistens. The sequence continues at coordinate 291,275 of NZ_JBBBEI010000001.1, forward strand.
TACGACATGAACCTGGTGTTCATCGACCAGTTGCTCAACCACTTCCAGTATACCGGCGATACGGCCTACGTGCGCGAAATGTGGCCCGTGCTCCAGCGCCACCTGGATTGGGAAAAGCGGAATTTCGATACCGACGGCGACGGCCTCTACGATGCCTACTGCTGCATCTGGGCCTCCGACGCCCTCCAATACAGCGGGGGCGGGGTGACGCACTCCTCCTCGTATAACTACCGCGCTTTCAAGGCCGCTGCGGAACTGGCCAGGATGATCGGCCAGGACGGCGAGCCCTACCGGAAAGAGGCGGCCAAAATCCTTGGCGCCCTCAACGGCCAGCTCTGGATGCCCGAAAAAGGCTGGTACGCCGAGTACAAGGACCTGCTGTCCTCCAAGAACCTGCACCCCGCCGCCGCCCTCTGGACCATTTACCATGCCCTGGATTCAAAAGTGCCCGATCCCTTCCAGGCCTACCAGTCGCTGCGGTATGTCGACCACCATATTCCCCGCATCCCGGTGCGGGCAAAAGGCCTGGCCGATACCTCGCTTTACCTGCTGTCCACCACCAACTGGCAGCCCTACGACTGGTCGCTCAACAACGTGGCGCTGGCCGAAGGGCTGCATACGGCCCTGGCGTACTGGCAGGGGGGCCGCCCCGAGCAGGCGTACCAGCTGTGGAAAAGCTTTTTGATGGAAAGCATGTATATGAGCAGCGCCCCCGGCAATTTCCAGCAGCTGTCGTACTACGACGCCATCCGTGGCGAGCTGTACCGCGATTTTGCCGACCCCATCGGCATGGCGGCCCGCAGCCTGGTGGAAGGCCTGTTCGGCGTTTTCCCCGATGCCCTGAACGATACCCTGCACCTCCGCCCCGGCTTCCCGGCCGCCTGGGACAAGGCGTCGCTGAAAACCCCCGACCTGGACCTTTCTTTCCGCCGCAACGGCAACCGGGAAACCTACAGCCTGCGCTATAACAAACCGCTGAAAGCGGCCTTCCGCCTGCCCGCCCGCCTCGACGGCGTGGAAGCGGTGCTGGTCAACGGCAAAAAAGTGGCCTGGACGCTGGTGCCCCAGGCAGTGGAAACGCCGGTGCTCCAGTTTACGACGGCTCCTGCCACCACTTTCCAGGTGGAGATCGTATGGAAGGGCAATAAACTAATTCAGCCGAAGGTAAAAAGCACCTACGCCGCCGGCGAGCCGCTGGTGGTCGACATGGGTCCTGCGGTGATCCAGGAAGTGTACGACCCCCAGGGCGCTTTGGGCCAGCGGAAGCCCGGCTCCCAGATCCTGAATGCCGTGCTGCGGGCCGATGAGGGCGCCAAAACGGTATTTGTAAAGCTTTCCCAGGGCGCCGTGACCTGGTGGCAGCCTATCAGTTTTCGGGCGGTAAAAAGCGCCTCTATTGCCGCCGTAGCCGATGCCGCAGGTATCCAGGTGACGGTAACGAATGCGGCTTCGGCGCCGCTGAACGGCAAGCTGCTCGTTAACGGGCGGGCGATTGACCGCCCGGTTGCGGTGGCTGCCCAGTCGGTTTCCGGAAAGATCAGCATCCCCGCAGAGTACCGGGTGGCCGGCAGCAACCGCATCCGCCTGGAAACGGCCGGGGGCATCAAGGCCGAGGAGACCGTGCTGCATTGGGATAGCCGGAACCCCACTTCCGTGAAATATGAAAAAGTGGACCTGGCCGGAGTTTTCAACGATCAAGTGACGAGCATATTTAAAAACGAGTACCTGTCGCCGCGGCCGGTGCGCCCGACCCTGCAGCTGCCTACCCAAGGCATCGGCAACTGGTGCTACCCACTCACCATGGCGGAGATCGACGATGCGGGCCTGCGGGCAAGGGCCGGCAGCAAAAACGAAGTGGTGCTGGAAGCAGGCATCCCCCTGGCAACCCCCGGCACCGCCGGCGAAAAGAACATTTTGTACACTTCCCTCTGGGATAATTATCCCGACTCGGCCCGGGTGCCGCTTTCCGGAAAGGCGGCCCATGCCTACCTGCTGATGGCGGGCTCTACAAATCCCATGCAAACGAGGCTGGTGAATGGCGCCGTAACGGTGGTGTACAAGGACGGTAGCTCGGAAACGCTGCAGCTGAAAAACCCGGAAAACTGGTGGCCGATCGAACAGGATTTTTATACCGACGGCTATGCCTTTACCACGGGAGCGCCAAAGCCGGTACGGGTGTACCTGAAGTCGGGCCAGGATACCCGCACCTTCGAAAAGTTCAGCTCCATCAAGGGTTATTCCAACAGGGCCATTGAGGGCGGTGCCGCCACGGTGCTGGACCTGCCGCTGGACCCCAAAAAGGAACTGTCGCACCTGGAAGTAAAAACCCTTGCCAACGATGTGGTGATCGGCTTGATGAGCATTACCCTGGTGCGGAGCTTTTAAAATGCGATCCTACGCCCGGCCCATTCGTCAATTTTCAACCGGAGGTCTTTTTGAAGCTGAGTTGTTGAATGATTGTTTGGAAAGAACCTCCATTTTTATATGATTTCTAAAACTTTAAAAGTTTGGTTGAATTATTTTGAAGAAATGGGCCGGGCTCTTAATTTTGTGCTCACAAAGAACAACAACGCTCTTTACACTGTGGGGTGATGAAATTTTTGGCAGACATGCCCTCTTGTCTCGGGGGTGGGGACTACCGGATAAAAACAGCACTTGTGCTGCTGCTAACGGCCCCGTGGAGGTTCGACTCCTTCCCCTACAGCATTTTTAAACGGCCTTACAGGTTTTAAACTTGTAAGGCCGTTTTGTTTTAGGCCTATTTCGCCCCGCCAGGTCGGGACGAAATGGAAAAGGCCAACCTTGCGGTTAGCCTTCTCAATAAGGTAAGTACAAACAATCTTTAGAGATAACCGGTTTGGAAAGCCGGTCTTAAAGGGCTACTTCTTCCAGCATTCTTTTGTTCAGGCGGATGCGGCTGGCTTCCTGGGCGGCCTGGATGGGGTTAAAACGGGCGGCCGGTTCGGCTTGGCCATTGGCATGTTCCTGCAGCCGGGAGGAAGTGCTTTCCTTTTTCTGAAGATCCTGGATCAGGTTGGCCCGCAGGGTTTCTGTTTTTCCCTCCAGCAGGGTAGAGATTTCTTGAATGGTCATTTTTTACATTTGATTTAGCGGGTTCAAGTTAAGACGGATTTTTTTTATAAGAAGAAAAAAGATGAGGTAATCTTTAAATCCATGCTCCATCAGGGCTTTGCCCGGCGAAAAACGCCTTTTGTATAAAAAGCAGCAACCAGCTAACCCTCCACGCGTAAACCAGTAAACTTGTAAACTTCTTAAAACCCGAAGGGGTACGTATCCGGCATCACATGCGCATGCGGGGCCAGGTGCAGCGGGTGCAGCGCCCGGGTCTGGTCCAGGTAAATGAAGGCGTCGTAGCGCTGCGGCAGTACCGACGGTACGTAGTTCCCGTAACGCTCGTATTGCGGCCGGTAGACTACACCAATGGCACGGTGGCCGATGCGGTGCTCATTGAAGGGCGTATCGCGGAAGGCATCCATCAGCAGCAGCTTGTTCTTCGCCCCGGCCTCGTGCAACAGGTATTCCCACGAACTTTCGCGGGCAGGAGGCACGTCCACTTCCTTCATCGGCGCGCCCCAGCTGCCGCCGGCGATCACGCTGCCCTCGTACGAGCCGAAGCCCACCAGGAAGACTTCGTCTTCTTTGAATTTCGTACGTACCAGCTCCCCGATGTTGTACATGCCGTCGTCCATCATGTCGGTGGCGCGGGAATCGCCGATATGGGTGTTGTGCTCCCAGATGATGGCCTTCGAGTTGGGACCGTGCAGGTCCAGCAGCCGCTCCAGGGTTTCTTCCATGTGGCTGTCGCGGACGTTCCAGCTGTGGGGACCGCCCTTCATCATGGCGCGGTAGTACTTTTCGGCGTTTACGGCGATGAGGGCGTTCTGCTCGGCGCTGAACACGTGCTCCTGGTCCGGGTCGTATTCCGGCAGCTTGGCCTGTACTTCCTGCAGCAGCGCCAGCACTTCGTCCTGGCAGAGGTCGGGCACCAGCTGGGTGGCATAAGCATAGGAGGTGCCGTCGTCGGTCTTGTAGGGTTCAAAGCAACGCAGGGCTTCCTGGGCCTTGCCGTGGGCCTCGGGATCCTTTTGCTCCAGGTAGCCCAGGATTGCGTCCAGCGAGTCCCACAGGCTGTACACGTCGAGGCCGTAAAAGCCCGCCTTGCGGTTGCGGGGCAGGTCCAGGTTGTATTCGTACAGCCATTCGGCCAGGGCCACGATCTCCCAGTTGGCCCACATCCAGGTAGGCCAGCGGTCGAAGGACTGCAGCACTTCTTTGGCGCTGCGGGCGCCCGCTTCCTGCTTGATGTACTGGTTCACCTTGTAGCAGTCCGGCCAGTCGCCCTCCACCGCAATGAAGTTAAAATCCTTTTCACGGAGCAGCCGTTTGGTGAGGTGGCTTCTCCAGGTATAGTATTCGTGGGTGCCGTGCGAGGCTTCGCCCAGCATGACGATGCGGGCATTGCCGATCTTTTCCAGCAGCGGGTCCAGGTCCTTCATGGTGTTCAGCTCCAGCGACCGCTCCCGGATCAGCCGAAGGGCTTCTTTTTCCTCGATACCGGTGAATAGTTTCTTTATCAGCATACCTACCTGTCCACAAACTCCAAACCATAAAAAGCTAAGTCCGAAGTACTTATTTCTTCGTGCTTATATTTGGTTCTTGAAACATTTAAAAGCACTCAACAAATACTTTTGGAAGTACCGGTCCCGCTTTGGCATCGGGATCTTTTTTGTGGCGATCTCCAACTATTTTAACGTGCTGGCCCCCCAGCTGACCGGTTATGTGATCGATTACGTGCAGCGGGCCCTGCAATTGCCCGGCTACCGCCCCCGCGTCCATACGGCTTCGTATGATGTGCTGGTGCGGGCCTTTATCCATAAGGTGGAAAGCGCCGGCTATTCGCTGGGCGGGGTAGTGGCGCTCTGCGGCATGACCATCCTGGGCCTGGCGCTGCTGCGCGGCTTTTTCATGTTCCTGATGCGGCAGACCCTCATCGTCATGAGCCGCCTCATCGAATACGATCAGAAAAACGAGGTGTTTGCCCACTACCAGCAGCTCGATACGTCCTTTTACAAGACCCACAGTACCGGCGACCTTATGAGCCGTATGGCGGAGGACGTCAGCCGGGTGCGTATGTTTACCGGCCCGGCGGTGATGTACCTCACCAACCTGGTTACCCTCATCTCGCTCAGCCTGGTGTTCATGTTCCGCCGCGATGCCGAGCTGACGCTGTACGTGCTGCTGCCGCTGCCCATCCTGGCGGCCACCATCTATTTCGTCAACACCATCATCCACAAAAAAAGCGAGGCGCTGCAGGCTACCCTGGCGTCATTGACCACCAATGCCCAGCAATCCTATGCCGGCATCCGGGTGATCAAGTCCTTTGCCCAGGAAGACGCCATGCTGGAGTTTTTCGACCGCAACAGCGAGCAGTACAAGAAGGACGCCACCGGCCTGGCAAAGATCGAAGCCCTGTATTTCCCTTCCATGACCCTGTTTATCGGCCTGAGCACGCTTTTGACCATCATGATCGGCGGGCTGTACTATATCCGCGGGCAGCACAACGTGGGCCTTGATACCATCGTGGAGTTCGTCATTTACATCAACATGCTCACCTTCCCCGTCAGCGCTATCGGCTGGACGGCCAGCATGATCCAGCGGGCCTCGGCCTCGCAAAAGCGCCTGAACGAATTCCTGCTGACCGAACCGCTGATCCGCAACCACCCCCAGGCCCTGTTGCCGGCCCTGTCCGGGGACATCCGGTTCCGCAACGTGAATTTCATCTACCCCCATACCGGCATCCACGCCCTGAAGGATTTTTCCCTGACCATCCGGAAAGGAGAGAAGGTGGCCGTCACCGGCCGCACCGGCAGCGGCAAAAGCACCCTGGCCCAGCTGCTCCTGCGGATGTACGACGTCACCTCGGGCGAGATCCTGCTGGGGGACACCGACATCAGGCAGGTGGACCTGCACGCCCTGCGCCGGCAAATCAGCTATGTGCCCCAGGACGGCTTCCTGTTCAGCGATACGGTGGAAAGCAACATCGCCTTCGGCGCTCCCGAAGGGGGGCCTGCGGCGGTGCGCCGGGCGGCCCGTCTGGCCGTGGTGGACAAGGAGATCGAGGGCTTTCCCCAGAAATACGAGACGGTGGTCGGCGAGCGGGGCGTGACCCTGAGCGGCGGCCAGAAGCAACGGGCATCCATTGCCCGGGCCCTGATGAAGGAGGCGCCCATCGTGATCCTCGACGACGCCCTGAGCGCCGTGGACGCCAAGACCGAAAAGCAGATCCTGGACAACCTGCAGGAGCACCTGGCCGACAAGACCGCCTTCGTGATCACCCACCGCATCTTCAGCCTCTTTGCCTTCGACAAAATCCTGGTGCTGGACCACGGGCGGATCGCCGAAGAAGGTACCCATTCGGAGCTGCTTTCAAGGGGTGGTATTTATGCAGATATGTATGCACGCCAATTGCAAGATGACCCGGATGCGAAAAATTTCCCCAAATAAGAATAAAAATTCCCCAAATTTGGCTGTTGAGAAAACATAGTTATATTTGTAACAATTAGGGAAACCAAAACTTTTTTTAACTGTAAAAACAAATACTGTGGCGTACGAAAACAATGACAAGAAAATGGAAAGCATTTACAGCAAACGTATACGGGCTGGTAAACGCAGGACTTACTTTTTCGATGTAAGGGCAACACGGGGAAATGACTACTATCTGACAATTACCGAAAGCCGCAAGCGCTTTAACGACAACGGATACGACCGTCACAAGATTTTCCTGTACAAAGAAGACTTCAATAAATTCATCAAGGCCCTGAACGAGGCTGTGGATTATGTAAAGACCCAGCTGATGCCTGACTTCGATTTTGATGCCTACAACCACGAAGAAGTGTACGAAGGCGAAGGTGAAGTGGATGAAGTGGTTGAAATTGAAACGCCCGCCAAAACCACCGCAACTCCTTCCTCCGCTGCCGCCACCGACGAAGTAGACAAATGGTAATCCCGCTCTAAGGTTTGCTCTATCAGGTGCTGCGCAGCCTGACCCTGCCTCCTTAGGTTGCCTGCCCCAACCGTACCCTGTACGGCGGACGTCTCATCGTCCTTTAAAGTATTCAACCCTCCATGTTCCGGAGGGTTTCGTTGTGCATAGGGGCGCCCGTTCAATGTTCCACCTTTGGTTTCCCGCTGGGCAGCGAACGGGCACCCCGACCATAATGACCGCCTGACTACCGGCTATGCCGGTCCGAAAAAAAAATGGGCGTATCCGATCCCTGAAGAGGTCGGATACGCCCATTCTATTTTCAAGGCTTACGGGTTATCCGTTGCGCCACTGCTTATAGGCATTGATCAGGCCGTTGGTCGAAGCGTCATGCGAGCTGACGGGTTCGTCGCCTTTCAGTTCCGGCAGGATCTTGTTGGCCAGCTGCTTGCCCAATTCCACGCCCCACTGGTCGAAGCTGAAAATGTTCCAGAGCACGCCCTGTACAAAGATCTTGTGCTCGTAGCAGGCAATGAGCTCGCCCAGCGAGAACGGGGTGATCTTTTTTACCAGGATGGAGTTGGTGGGCTTGTTGCCTTCGAAGATCTTGTAGGGCGTTAACCGGGCGATCTCTTCCACGCTCTTGCCCTGGCTGATAAACTCCTGCTCCACTTCCTCCTCGCTTTTGCCGTTCATCAGTGCTTCGGTCTGTGCAAAGAAGTTGGACAGCAGCTTGGGGTGGTGGTCGCTTATGGGGTTATGGCTTTGCGCCGGTGCGATGAAGTCGCAGGGGATCATCGGCGTGCCCTGGTGAATGAGCTGGTAGAAGGCGTGCTGGCCGTTGGTGCCCGGCTCGCCCCAGATAATGGGACCGGTGGCATAGCTCACGGGTTCGCCGTTGCGGTCCACGCTCTTGCCGTTGCTTTCCATGTTGCCCTGCTGGAAGTAAGCCGCAAAGCGGTGCAGGTACTGGTCGTAGGGAAGGATGGCTTCGCTTTGCGCGCCGAAGAAATTGACGTACCACAGGCCGATCAGCGCCAGCAGTACCGGGATGTTCTGGTCGAACTCGGTGTTCTTCAGGTGCTGGTCCATGGCAAAGGCGCCTTTCAGCAGTTCCTCGAAATTGTTGTAGCCGATGGTCAGGGCGATGGACAGGCCGATGGCGCTCCATAAAGAATAGCGGCCGCCTACCCAATCCCAGAATTCAAACATGTTCTCCTTGTCGATGCCGAAGGCCGTCACCGCTTTTTCGTTGGTGGACAGGGCCACGAAGTGCTTGGCCACATGCGCCTGGTCCTTGGCGGTTTTCAAAAACCAGTCACGGGCCGACAGGGCGTTGGTCATGGTTTCCTGGGTGGTAAAGGTCTTGGAAGCTACCAGGAACAGGGTTTCTTCGGGGTCTACCTTTTTGAGGGTTTCGGCAATGTGGGTGCCGTCCACGTTCGATACGAAATACGACTGGATGCCTTCCACCCAGTACGGCTTGAGGGCTTCGGTCACCATAAAGGGGCCCAGGTCGCTGCCGCCGATGCCGATGTTGACGATCGAGCGGATCTTTTTGCCGGTATAGCCGGTCCAGTCGCCGTTGTGCACTTTCTGGCAAAAGGCCTTCATCTGTCCCTGTACGCGGCGCACGTCGTCCATCACGTTCTTACCGGCCGAATAAATGGGTTCGTCCGAAAAATTGCGCAGGGCTACGTGCAGCACGGAGCGGTGTTCGGTTTCGTTGATGAAGTCGCCGTCGAACAGGGCGTTGATGCCGTCTTTCAGCTTGCATTCATTGGCCAGGGCGATCAACTTTTCCAGGGTTTCGTCGGTCAGGATATTTTTCGAAAGGTCGAAAATGATGTCGTTGAACGGGAAGCTGAATTTTTTGTAGCGGTCGCCATCCTGCTGAAACAATTCCTTCAAATTTGTTTGCTTCAGCGCTTCGGCATGCTGTGCCAGCGAAGACCAGGCAGCAGTAGCAGTCGGGTTAATGTGAGGAAACATGAACTTCTGATTTTTATTGAGGTTACTGATATACGTTAGATAAGAGCTGGTTATCGGTTATTGCTTACAGTGCCCGGATCACTTCCAGGGTCCGCTGCACCATCTCCTCCGTGACGTCGAGGTGCAGCACGAGGCGCACCTGGTGGGCGGAAATGGCCAGGGCCAGGATGTCCTGTTCCTTCAGTGCCGCCACCAGCGCGGCGGGCGTGTAACGGCCCCGGACACTGAAAATAAGGATGTTCGTTTCTACGGGAAGGATTTCTTCGATAAAATCTTTTTGCCGCAGCGCTTCGGCGATGAGGCGGGCATGGTGGTGGTCCACCTCCAGCAGCGAGATGTGGTGCTTCAGGGCATAGAGGCCCGCGGCGGCCAGGTAGCCCGCCTGGCGCATGCCGCCGCCCAGCACCTTGCGGATGCGGCGGGCTTTTTTGATAAAGGGAGCCGTGCCGATCAGCACGCTGCCGGCCGGGCTGCCCAGGCCTTTGCTCAGGCAAATGGATATACTGTCAAACAGCTTTCCGTAATCGGCCGCCTCCTGGCGTTTGGCCACCAGGGCATTGAACAGGCGGGCGCCATCGAGGTGCAGCGACAGCTTGTTTTCCGTACAGACGGCCCGGATCTTTTGAAGCTCCTCCAGCTCGTAGCAGGTGCCGCCTCCGCGGTTGGCGGTATTTTCCAGGCTGACCAGCCGCGATACCGGCTTGTGCACGTCGTCGGCATTCACCCCTTCGGCTACCTGCGCCGCGGTGATCCGCCCATGGTTGCCGCTGATCAGCTTTACCGAGGCGCCGCTGTTGACGGCGATGCCGCCGCCTTCGTACTGGTATATATGGGAGGTGACGTCGCAGATCACTTCGTCGCCGGGCTGGGTGTGGCAGCGGATAGCCACCTGGTTGGTCATGGTGCCCGAGGGGCAAAAGAGGGCCGCCTCCATGCCGAAGATGCCGGCCGCCACCTGCTCGAGGCGGTTGACGGAAGGATCTTCTCCAAACACATCGTCGCCTACGGGTGCCCGGAACATCGCTTCACGCATGCCTTCCGTGGGGCGGGTGACCGTATCGGAACGAAAATCAATCAGCATCGGCTAAATTTTCGCCTAAGATAACTGTTTCGAAGTTTACGAGTTTACGGGTTTACGAGTTTACGAGTTGGGGGGAAAGTTCCTGGGTTGCGGAGTTAGTTCTTACGTTCCTGAGTTCCTGAGTTGGGCGTATCCGGGCTACCCGTTTCTTTTTGCCGTTTATCCGGTTGGCCTTGCCTTCCCTGAAAATTGCCTGTGATTAATAAAATAATGAACGTTTCTTCCCGCCTAATTCCCAATTAACCAATCCCCAATTCCCCCGCCGCCGTTTATCCTAATTTCAGGCCTCTTGTAAAAACCATGTACTATGTAAAGCAAAGTACCTATCTTTGGCTTGTAATAAACGAACACAAGTACTAAACATTAGGTTATGAGAAAATTTTTTCCTCTCTTCCTTTCCATGATATTCTTAGTCGTAACGGCCGGGGCGCAGGGACCCGCCGGCAGCGGGAAAATCGGGGGCACCGTAGTGGACGGCGACCGCAAGACCGTGCAGGCCGCCACCGTGGCGCTGGTGCGCCGGTCCGATTCTTCCGCGATAAAGTTTACCGCCGCCTCGGCGGACGGCCGCTACCTCTTTGAGGGGGTGCCCGCCGGCCATTACCGGGTGAAAGTGTCGGCCGCCGGCCATGCCACCGCCTATTCGGAGGTGGTGTCGGTAGGAGGGGATACCGCCCTCATCCGCCTCAAAACCATCCACCTGGCGCCCGAGGCCAAGGCGCTGGCCGGCGTGACCGTAACGGCGGCAAGGCCCTTTATTGAACAAAAGATTGACCGCACGGTGGTCAACGTGGACGCTTCGCCCTCCAATGCCGGGGCCACCGCCCTGGAAGTGCTGGAAAAATCGCCCGGCATCACGGTGGACAGGGACGGCAACATCAGCCTGAAAGGCAAGCAGGGCGTGCTGGTGATGATCGACGGCCGCCCGACCTACCTGAGCGCCGCCGAACTGGCCAACTACCTCAAAAGCCTGCCCGCCTCGGCCCTCGAGCAGGTGGAGATCATGACCAACCCCTCGTCCCGCTACGATGCGGCCGGCAATTCGGGCATCATCAACATCCGCACGAAGAAGAACAAGCAAAAAGGCATGAACGGCAGCGTGACGGTCAACTATGGCCAGGGACGTTTTTGGAAATCGAACAACAGCGCCAACCTGAACTACCGCACCGGCAAGTTCAACCTCTTTGCCAACGGCAGCGCCAACCAGTGGAACGGCTTCCAGCGCCTGGAGATCCACCGCAGCTTCAAAAAACCCTCGGGCGAGCCCTCGGCCATCTTCGACCAGGTGTCGCACATGCGCAATTCCAGCCGCAACTACAACCTGAAACTGGGCGCCGACTATTTTTTGGATAAAAAGACCACCCTGGGCCTGGTGGCCAACGGCTTTGCCATGACGGGTGACTTTTCCTCCTTGAGTTCCAGCACGCTGATGAACGGGGCCAAGCAGGTGGATTCCATCGTGGAGGCCCAGAGCCGCAACCACAACGACTGGAAGAACGGCAGCCTGAACCTGAACCTGCGCCACCAGTTCGACACGGCGGGCCGCGAACTGAGCGCCGACCTGGACTATATCGGCTACCGTACGGGCCTGGCGCAAACCTTTGCCAACAGCTCCTTTGATCCTTCGCGGGTGAAAAAGGGCGGCCAGGAGCTGCGCGGCGACCTGCCGGTGAACATCAACATCTACACCGCCAAAACCGACTACGTCCACCCGCTGGGCAAGGAAGCCAAACTGGAAGCCGGCCTGAAAACCAGCTTTGTGAAAACCGCCAATGCCGCCGACTATTTCCAGCGGAACGGGCAGGCAGAAACACCGGATTACACCAAGACCAACCACTTCGATTATACCGAGAACATCAACGCCGCCTATGTGAACCTCAGACGGCAGTACAAAAAAATCGGCCTGCAGGGCGGCCTGCGCTATGAGCAAACGGACTACACCGGCAGGCAATCGGGCAATCCCACGGCCCCGGATTCCTCCTTCCGCAGGAGCTATGGCAACCTGTTCCCCACGGTCTATATCAGCTACAACGCGGCCAAGCATCACCAGTTCGCCACTTCCTACGGCCGCCGCATCGACCGCCCGGCCTACCAGGACCTGAACCCCTTCCTGTTCTTCCTGGACAACTACACCTACCAGCAGGGCAACCCCTTCCTGAAGCCGATGTACTCGCACAACGTGGAGCTGGCCCATACCTTCAAAAGCTTCCTGACCACCACCCTGAACTTCAACACCGCCAAGGACATGGTGACGGAAACCTTCGAGCAGGGAAAAAGCAGCATGAGCAACGGCCAGTATACCACCATCATCAAAAGGGGCAATATCGGCCGGCGTACCGGCGGCGGCCTCTCGATCAGCGCCCAGGTGCCGGTGCGGAAGTGGTGGACGGCCATCGTGTACACCAACGCCAACTACAATGCCTTTACCGGCCGCATCAACGGCGGCGAGCTGATCGATGTGCAGGCGGCCAACCTGATGGCCAACATCAACAACCAGTTCAAATGGGGTAAGGGATGGGCGGCCGAACTCAGCGGCTTTTACCGCAGCCGGGGCGTGGAAGGACAGATCCGCATCGAGCCCCTGGGCCAGCTGTCTACCGGCCTCAGCAAGACCGTGCTGAAAGGCGCCGGCACCGTGAAGCTGAACGTCCGCGACCTGCTGTACACCCAGTACCCGCACGGCTCTATCAGCTTCCAGCAAACCGACGCCCGCTTTTCCAACCGCCACGACAGCCGGGTCGCCACGGTTTCCTTCTCCTACCGCTTTGGCAAACCCATCAAAGGCCTGCCCCAGCGCAAAGCCTCCGGCGGCGCCGGCGATGAGCAGAGCCGGGTGCGGGTGGGGAATTAGCAATAGGCAAACAGCCAGGGTCGTTCACCAGACCTGCCTTTTCAGGGATAGGCAAGCAGCCCGGAAGTAACTTTCCGGGCTTTTTTATGAAGGGCGGACAGCCTTTGGCAGAGAAAAAATCAGCCTTCGTAGTCTTTTTTGAAGGGTTCGGCAGGAGGGGACCGGCGGGATGCAGCAAATATCCCATCTTTACTTCCTGATCAGCTACGATACCTGAACTTTTTACATATTTTTATTTTCTCATGTGAACTACGGCCCCTTTGTCCAGAGGGGCTTTTTCCTTTCTTTAACAAAAAATCGTAAATCTGCACTTTCAATTCTAAAATTCAAAACCAGGATTACTATGCCTTCATTTGACATCGTGAGCAAAGTAGATATGCAATTCATGGAGAACGCGATCAACGTAACGAAAAAGGAAATTACCAACCGGTTTGATTTTAAAGATTCGCCTGTAGGCATTGAGCTGAACAAGAAGGATTCGAAGATCGACCTGGAGGCGGCCGACGACATGAAAGTGCGGCAGGTGATTGACATGCTCCTCAGCCGGGCCATGAAGCAGGGCATCGACCCCGCCGCCCTCGACCTGTCGAAGGAACCCTATCAGAGCGGCAAAGTGGTGAAGCAGGAAGTGCCCGTGCGCAACGGCCTGAAGCAGGAGGACGCCAAAAAGATCGTCAAGCTGATCAAAGAGTCCGGACTAAAGGTGCAGGCCCAGATCATGGACGACCTGGTTCGGGTGACCGCCAAAAAAATCGACGACCTGCAGGCCGTGATCCAGCTCTGCAAAACCTCCAGCCTGGAGTTCCCCATGCAGTACCTCAATATGCGTAGCTAAATTTTAACAGGAAAAGCATTTGGTGGAAATAGTTTTATACCCTAATTTTGCCGCTCCAAATTAGGCGAAACGTCTCTTTTATAAAAAGAATTATCATGAAACAAGGTCTTCATCCCCAAAATTACCGGTTTGTAGTGTTTAAAGATATGAGTAACGGCGACAGTTTTCTGAGCCGTTCCACTACTGCTTCCAAAGAAACAATCAAATGGGAAGACGGTAACGAATATCCCGTGGTAAAACTGGAAATTTCCAATACCTCGCACCCGTTCTTTACCGGTAAAAACGTACTGGTTGACACTGCCGGCCGTATCGACAAGTTCAAAAAGAAATACGCGAAAAAGTAATTATTTTCTCCCGTTTTCAACAGTATTGACTATATTATCCCGCCATTCGGCGGGATTTTTTTTTGCTCCGTACCTTCGCTTCCGCTAACCTGATGTCGAACCCCCAATGACTAATGACTAATGACCAATGTCCCAAGACCATTGACTTTTGACCTTTCATGATGCACGCTATGGAAAAGATTGTATTTACCGAAGAGTTTTGCCAGCCGGAAAGCCTGTTCCCCTTTACCCTCACCCGGCAGGTGCAGGATATCCGCGTCGGCATCCTCACCATCCGCGAAAAATGGGAAACAGCCCTGGAGCTGCCTTCTTTTGACAAGTTCGAGGACGACTACAAGGACCTCGACAAAGCCATTGTACTGGAAGAGGAGATCGGCGAGGACGTCGTTTACCTCATCCACGGCAACATCCTGCCCACCCCCAAGCTCGTAAAGCAGGTGCGCAAGCTCAAACACGGCGACTTTATTTCCGTTCCGCAGCGGGAAAGCGTCGTGTACTGCATCTCCAAAAAGGAGGTGCTTAACGAGCACCGCATCAAGGTGGGCAAGCCCGTGGAGGTGGAAGAGGAGCTGAAAGAGATCCAGTGCCCCTGGCACATTTTCGAAATGAACGGCTGGGCCATCGAGCAGGACTTCGGCCTGCTGACCCGCAAGCGCAAATCGCACGGCCTGTCCGGCACCAACAAAGTGATCAACGAAGACCACATCTTCGTGGAAAAGGGCGCCCAGGTGGAACACTGCTTTCTCAACGCCTCCGACGGCCCCATCTACATCGGGAAAAATGCCGTGGTGATGGAGGGCAGCATGCTCCGCGGACCCGTCGCCATCTGCGAGGGCGCCGTGGTGAAAATGGGCGCCCGCCTCTATGGCGCCACCACCATCGGTCCGAAGTGCGTGGTGGGCGGCGAGATCAAGAACTGCGTGTTCTTCGGTCGCTCCAACAAGGCGCACGACGGCTACCTCGGCGACTCGGTCATCGGCGAATGGTGCAACATGGGCGCCGGCACCTCCAATTCCAATATTAAGAACAATGCGTCGCCGGTACAGGTATGGACGCCCCGCGGCGCCATCAACGTGGGCCAGAAATGCGGCGTGTTCATGGGCGACTACACCCGCACCGCCATCAATACCGCCATCAACACGGGCACGGTCATGGGCGTCTGCAGCAATGTTTTCGGCAACGGGCTCACGCCCAAGTATATCCCGCACTTCTCCTGGGGCTGCGAAGGCATCGAGCGCTACGAATTCGACAAGGCCCTGTCGGATATCAGCAACTGGAAGTCGCTCAAAAAAGAAGCGGTGACCGAAAATGAGCGAATAATCCTGAAGCATATCTTTGACCATTATTAATTCCATCATGAGAAAACAAATAGCTGCGGCCAACTGGAAAATGAACCTGACCCTTCAGCAGGCCGAGAAATTATTAGACGACGTATTAGCCGCCGGCGGCGAGCTGGCGCCCGGCCAGCAAGTGGTGTTTGCCGTTCCTTTCCCCTACCTGATCGCCGCCAGCGAAAAGGTGGCCAATAAGCCCGGTTACTTTATTTCCGCCCAGAACTGCTACGACAAGAAGAGCGGTGCTTATACCGGCGAAGTATCGGCCGAAATGCTGCAGTCCATCGGCATCCAGTACGTGGTGCTGGGACACAGCGAGCGCCGCGAATATTTTAGCGAGTCGAACCAGCAACTGGCAGACAAGGTGAACATCGCCCTGCAGTACGGCCTTACCCCCATCTTCTGCTGCGGTGAAGCCCTGTCGGTTCGTGAAAAAGAAGAACAAAACGGTTACGTGCAAGTGCAGCTCGAAGAGTCGCTGTTCCACCTGAGCCCCGAGGACCTGAAAAAGGTCGTGATCGCTTACGAACCCATCTGGGCTATCGGTACCGGAAAAACCGCTTCCACCCAGCAGGCCCAGGACATGCACCACCACCTGCGCTCCGTGATCGCCGGCAAGTACGGTCCGGAAGTGGCCGACCAGGTATCGATCCTCTACGGCGGCAGCGTGAAGGCGGCCAATGCCCCCGAGATCTTCGGCAGCCCCGACGTGGACGGCGGACTGGTAGGCGGCGCTTCGCTGACCCCCGAGTTCGTGCAGATCATCCAGGCACTGAAAAAATAATCGTGTATCGTGTCCCCTGCGGGATCACCGGAAACCATCCGCGGCGGCTGCTGCGGGTGGTTTTCCTTATAAGGAGAAGTACAAAATGATCATTCAGTTTTGCGGTCTTTCGGGTAGCGGGAAAACCACGCTGGCGCAACAGGCAAAGGAATATTTCCAAAAAAGGGGCATGGCCGTGGAAGTGATCGATGGCGACGAATACCGGAAACAGCTTTGTTCCGACCTGGGATTCGGCATGGCCGACCGGATGACCAATATCCGGCGCCTGGCCTTCGTGGCCGGCAAGCTGGCCCAGTACGGGGTGCTGCCCATTATCTGCGCCATCAACCCCTACGAGGAGGTGCGCCAGGAAGTGGCCCATAAGTATCCCGGGGTCAAAACGGTTTATATCAAATGCAGCCTCGAGGAGTTGATCCGCAGGGATACCAAAGGACTGTATGCCAAGGCCCTGTTGCCGCAGCACCATGCCGACCGGATCCATAACCTGTCCGGGATCAACGACCCCTTCGAGATCCCTTCGCATCCCGACCTGGTGATTGCAACGGATAAGGAAACCCTGGAAGTATCGCTGGGCAAGCTGGTCGGCTTTATCGAGCGGCACCGGCATCCGCAGACCGTATAAAACAGGAACCTTATTTTGACCCGGTTTGTTCAAAAGATAATGGCTGCCGCCGCTTCCCTGAAGGCGGAAGGCGGGTTGTCGGGATATGTAGCGAAGAACTCGGTGCGGCTGTTTCTCCTGCAATGCTTTTCCCTGCTCCTGGGCATGTTGCTCAATTACGTTTTCCTGAAGGTCGTCGACCTGGAGGTTTATGGCACCTACGTCTTTGTGTTTAATTTACTGAACCTGCTGGCGACCATTTCCCTGCTGGGCGTAGACTCCCTGCTGGTGAAGGTCATCCCGGTGTTGTATGCCGAAAGGGCCTTTCCCCGGCTAAAGGGCGTGCTCTGTTTTTCACTCGCTTTAGTGGTGGGAGGAGCGCTGGTGACGGCGCTTTTTTCCACGAGGGTCGCCTTTTTATTCGGCGATGTGCGGGGCGCCGTGCCGGTCAACTGGTGGCTGCTGGCGACGCTGGCGCTGGTGACGCTTTCAGGGGCGGCCGTGGTGCGCTCCTGCCTGCAGGGGGTGAAAAAAGTCCTGGCGAGCCAGGTAGCCGAAACCCTGATCCGGCCGCTGCTGCTGCTGGGCGTTGTCGGCTTCCTGTGGCGCGTGGGCGGGCACATTTCCCTGGAGCAACTGTTATGGTTAAACGTAGCGGTAGGCGGTACCGGGCTGTTGATCAGTGGGCTGCTGCTGCACCGCAGCGTGACCCCCGACCTGCGCGGGCGCACACCCGAATATGCCGTCCGGCCCTGGCTGTACACGTCCATGGGCTTTTATGCCCTCAGCCTGCTGCATGTGCTGAGTGCACGGGTGGACATCTTTTTACTGGGCCAGCTCAAAGGCAATGCCGAGGTAGGCGTGTACAACATTGCCCAGCGCCTCAGCGACCTGATCAGTTTTGTGCTGACGGTCGTCAACTTTGTCACCTCCCCGCTCATCGCCCGCCTGTATGCCGAAGGGAACATTTTGCAGCTGCAGAAGCTGGTCACCCGTTCCGCCCAGGCCGTGCTGGCCGCCAGCC
The DNA here is from genome assembly GCF_037132455.1 of Huijunlia imazamoxiresistens. Lineage (NCBI taxonomy): Bacteria > Pseudomonadati > Bacteroidota > Chitinophagia > Chitinophagales > Chitinophagaceae > Huijunlia > Huijunlia imazamoxiresistens. The sequence continues at coordinate 309,124 of NZ_JBBBEI010000001.1, forward strand.
TGCCCCTGGTGCTGGTGATGGTGGCCCTGCGCAAGCAGCTGCTGCTGTTTTTCGGGGTGGACCTGCTGCAGGGCCGGGAAGCCCTGCTGATCCTGTGCCTGGGGCAGGCGGTGAACGTGGTCTGCGGTTCGGTGGGGTTGCTGCTGATGCAATCGGGCCACCAGAAGTGGTGCATCGTCAGCCTGGTGGCGGCGCTGGCCGTCAACCTCGCCCTGAATTTTTTACTGACGCCCCGCCACGGCATCGTCGGCACGGCGGTGGCTTCCGCCGCCAGCCTGGCGGTGTGGAACCTGCTGATGTATTATTTTGTACGGAAAAAATTAAAACTTCGCACCACCGCCTTCGGGGTGGTTTAGCAAACATGAACGAGCCGAACTTTTTTATTGTGGGCGCCCCCAAATGCGGCACCACCGCCCTGAACGACTACCTGGCCCGGCACCCGGAGGTATTCATGGCCGAAAAGGAAATGCACCATTTTGGCCGGGACCTGAAGATGAAGGACCGGATCTCCCTGCCGGATTATTTAGCGCATTTCCGGGAAGCCGCTAACCGGAAGATCCGGGGCGAGGCCTCGGTCTGGTACCTGTTTTCCGAAACCGCGGCCGCGGAGATCCAACAGTTTGCCCCGGATGCCAAAATCGTGATCATGCTCCGCAACCCCGTGCAGGTCATCCATTCCCTCCATAGCCAGCACCTGTACGACGGCAACGAGGATGTGTTCGACTTCGAAACGGCGGTCAGCCTGGACGAAGCCCGCAAAAGAGGGGAGCGGCTGCCGGACAGCGTGGATTATTTCGAGCTGCCGCCCTACCGGGATTCCGTTTTGTTTTACCGCCAGGTAAAACGCTACCTGGACGTCTTTCCCCCCGACCAGGTGAAGGTCGTTTTGTACGATGATTTCCGGTCGCACACCCCCGAAACGGTGGCGGAGGTATTCCGGTTCCTGGGTTTGGAGCCTATAGACATTTCCTACAAGGTGATCAATGCCAACAAGCAGGTGCGGCGGCCCTGGCTGCACCGCCTGCTGAAACGGCCGCCGGGGCGGCTGCAACAGCTGGTACGGCTGCTGCTGCCGTTCCGGCCCCTGCGGCACTGGATCATGTCGCAGCTCTTTCAACAAAACATCAGCATTCAGAAAAGAGGCGAAATGCCCCCGGCGCTCAAGCGCCAGTTGCAGCAATACCTGGCTGCAGATATCACCGCCTTAAGCCAATTGATCCGCCGCGACCTGTCGGCCTGGTTGTAACCTATACGTATGCATTCCAAAAACGTTTCCCCGGAGCATGGGGCTCCTTATATTCTGTGGTTGCCCTCCTGGTACCCCAACGAGCGGGAGCCCTTCAACGGCGACTTTATCCAGCGGCACGCCCGGGCCACGGCCCTCCACTTCCCGGTAACGGTCATCCATATTACGCAGTTCGGCGAGTGGGTGCCCTTTAACGAATCAAAAGTGGTGGTGCACCGGCAGGGGCAGCTGCAGGAAGTGACCGTTTACTTCCGGTTCAGGCCCCTGGGCATCGGCCTGCTCGACAAGCTGCGGTATAACCTGGAATACTACCGGGTGGCCCGGCGGTTCCTGGCAACCTACTTCCAAAAAAATGGCCTGCCCCAACGCGTACACGTGCACGTGCCCGTGAAGGCGGGCAACCTGGCGCGCTGGATCCAAAGGAAATTCGGCCTGGGCTATGTCCTTTCCGAACATGCGTCCACCTACCTCCCCGAGGCCCCGGACAACTTTTTTAAGCGCCACTTTTGGTACCGCAGGCAGGTGCGGCAGATTTTTCAGCAGGCGGCTGCGGTGATCAATGTGTCCGCCACCATCGGCAACGTTCTTAGGGATCTTTTCCGGTTAAAAGAAGTCAGGACCATCCACAACGTGGTCGATACGGATCATTTCCGGTATTCGGGGCGGAAGGCCGGGATTTTTACCTTTATCCATGTCTCCACCCTGTCCGAACAAAAGAACATCGAAGGCATGCTCCGGGCCTTCGAAGCCCTGCAGGCGATCCGGACCGACTGGCGGTTGCAGATCGTGGGCCCGCCCAATGCCGAAGTGGAGCGGCTGGTGGCAGCGGGCTCCTTCGGCGGCCGCGTGGTCTTAACAGGGGAGGTGCCGTATACCGGGGTGGCGGAGCAGATGAAGCGGGCCCATGCGCTGGTGCTGTTCAGCCGGCACGAGAATTTTCCCTGCGTGGTGGTGGAGGCCCTGTGCTGCGGCCTGCCGGTGATCGCTTCGGACGTGGCCGGCATCAAAGAGGCCGTCAATGGGTCCAACGGGCTGCTGGTGCCCCCGGGGGACGGCCAAAAACTGCTGGAAGCGCTGCTCCATATGCGGGAACGTTATCCGCAATACCATACAGAGGCCATAGCGGCAAAAGCCTCCGCGGCCTATAATTACCCCGCCATTGGGGGACAAATATTTAACGTCTACCAAATTCATCCGGGTGGCCGTTCGTAGCATTTACTTGCTACCTTTGCCTGTTCACAATCGAAGCATTTTCCTTTACATGAAAAATATCCGGAATTTTTGCATTATTGCCCATATCGACCACGGTAAAAGTACCCTGGCGGACCGCCTGCTGCAGACGACCAATACCATCAGCGAACGTGAAATGATGGACCAGGTGCTGGACGATATGGACCTGGAACGGGAAAAAGGCATTACCATCAAGAGTCACGCCATCCAGATCAACTACAAATACAAGGGCGAGACCTATACCCTGAACCTCATTGACACTCCCGGTCACGTGGACTTCAGCTACGAGGTAAGCCGGGCCCTGGCCGCCTGCGAAGGCGCCCTGCTGCTGGTGGATGCCGCCCAGGGCATCCAGGCGCAAACCATCTCGAACCTGTACCTGGCCATCGACAACGACCTGGAGATCATCCCCGTCATCAACAAGATCGACATGGAAGGCGCCATGATCGAAGAAGTGAAGGACCAGATCATCGAGCTCATCGGCTGTAAGCCCGAGGATATCCTGCTGGCCTCCGGCCGTGCCGGCATCGGCATCGACGAGATCCTGCAGGCTATAGTTGAGCGCATCCCGGCGCCCAAGGGCAGCCCCGAGGCCCCGCTGCAGGCCCTGATCTTCGACTCGGTCTTCAACTCGTTCCGCGGCATCATCGTCTACTTCCGGATCCTCAACGGCACCCTGAGGGCCGGCGACAAGGTACAATTCGTATCCACCGGCCAGGAGTACGAGGCTTCCGAGATCGGCATCCTCCGGCTCAAACCCGAACCCCGCAAGGAAGTACAGACCGGCGACGTGGGCTACCTCATCACCGGTATCAAAAACGCCAAGGAAGTAAAAGTGGGGGATACCATCACCCTGGCGGCCAACCCCACCCCCGAAGCGATCAAGGGTTTTGAAGAGGTGAAACCGATGGTATTCGCCGGCATCTTCCCGGTTAATACCGACGAGTTTGAAGAACTCCGCGACTGCATGGAAAAGCTGCAGCTCAACGACGCCTCCCTCACCTTCGAGCTGGAAACCTCCCAGGCCCTGGGCTTTGGCTTCCGTTGCGGCTTTTTGGGACTGCTGCACATGGAGATCATCCAGGAGCGCCTCGAGCGGGAATTCAACCAGACCGTGATCACCACGGTTCCGAACGTAAGCTTCGTAGCCTACACCACCAAGGGTGACAAGGTAGTGGTGAACAACCCGGCCGAAATGCCCGATACGGTAAAAATCGACCGCATCGAAGAGCCCTTCATCAAGGCCCAGATCATTTCCAAGCCCGAATACACCGGCAACATCATGACGCTTTGCCTCGGCAAGCGCGGTATCCTCATCAACCAGAGCTACCTGACGCAGACCCGCGTGGAGCTTATTTTCGAGATGCCCCTGACCGAGATCGTATTCGACTTCTATGATAAGCTGAAAAGCCAGACCCGCGGCTATGCCTCCTTCGACTACCATCCCATCGGCTACCGCGAGGCGGACATCGTAAAAATGGACATTCTCCTGAACAGCGACAAGGTGGACGCCCTCAGCGCCCTGATTCACCGCAGCCGCGCCCAGGATTTTGGCCGCAAGCTGTGCGAAAAGCTGAAAGAGCTGCTGCCCCGCCAGCAGTTCCAGATCGCCATCCAGGCCGCCGTCGGCGCCAAGGTGCTGGCCCGCGAGAACATCTCGGCCATGCGCAAGGACGTAACCGCCAAGTGTTATGGTGGTGACATCAGCCGGAAGCGTAAGCTGCTGGAAAAGCAAAAGGAAGGGAAGAAGCGCATGCGCCAGATCGGTAACGTAGAAGTACCCCAGGAAGCCTTCCTGGCCGTATTGAAACTCGAAGATTAAGGCGACCCGCATCGCCCCGAATAATATATATAAGCAATCCTGGAAGTGTTTTTCGATAAGAAGAGCGCCTCCGGGATTGTTGCTTCAACGACCCACCTGTTTTTCGGCCTGCTATGAACACCCCTCGCCCTGCACTCAAATACCTGGTTCCCCTTTTCCTGTTGCCCTTGTTTTTTCTCCTGCACGGGGTCAATGAGAACTTCGGGCTGATCCCGCCGGCTGCCGGCGGGTGGCTGCTGGGTAAATATTTCCTGCTGGCCGCCTCCCTGCTGGGCGCCTCCCTGCTGCTGTTCCGCAACCTGCAGAAGGCGGCCCTGTTTACGTTCTTTGGCCAATGTATCTACTTTTTCTTCGGGGCGGTCCACGACCACCTCAAAGAAGCTGTTCCCGGTTCCCTGTTTTCCTCCTACAGCTTCCTGCTGCCCGCCTCGGCCCTCTGCCTGCTGGCGGTATGGGTTTACCTGTTCCAATCAAAGGCGCACGGTTCCCGGTTGATCCGTTTTCTTACGTTGCTCCTCGGGCTCTTTTGTGGTTGGGAAGCGGGGCTGCTGGCCTACCAGGCCGCCACCGGCAAGGACCAGGCAAACAATTTGATGGGCCGTACCTCCCTGCCGCCCCTGCACCCCCTGCCGAACCGGCATACCTCCAAACCGGATATTTATTTTATCGTCCTGGACGAGTATACCAGCTCGGCCTGCCTCCGCCAGGAATTTAATTTTGACAACAGCGGCCTGGACAGCCTGTTGCGGGCCAACCGGTTCTTTATTTCCGCCGCTTCCCGGAGCAATTACAACGTGACGCCCTTCTCGCTGGCGTCCACCCTCGGCCTGCATTATTTACGGCCCGGCCTGGAGCGGCAGCAAGTGTCGCACCGGGAGTTTTTGCAGGCGATCGCCACGCTGAAAAATGCCTGGCTGCCCCAATTTTTAAAACAGCAGGGGTACGCCATCAAGAACTACGGCTGCTTTGACCTGGAGGGTACACCCTCCGAAACCCTCCCTTATTTTTACGGCAAGGACCGGGAGCAGATCGACAACCAGACCCTGGCCTCCCGCATCGACCGCGACATCTGGTGGAATTTTTCGACCCGCAATATTTTTACCGGTGCGTTCCAGGTGCCCCATTATTACAAAAAGCAGAAGCAATACCACCTGTTCCGCAATAAATTCAATTTTGAATCGGTGGTTCAGGAAGTGAAAGCCGAAAGCAGCCAGCCCAAATTCGTCTATACCCATTTAATGCTGCCGCATGAACCCTTTTACCTGGATGCTGCCGGCAGGGAGGTTCCCGATAAGGCGGTGATCCTTCAGGACCAGGATACAAAAGAAGCCTACCTGAAACAGGTGATCTTTACCAACCGCCTGCTGCAGCAGCTGGTACCCCTGGTACCGAAGCACGCGCAGCGCGAACGGGTGGTGATCATCCAGGGCGATCATGGCTACCGCTTTTTCTCCGGTAAGGACGCGAAGCAGAAGGAGTTCATGAACCTGAACGCCTATTATTTTTCCGACGGCGATTACTCGATGCTGTACGAGGGCATCAGCCCGGCGAATACCTTCCGGGTGGTTTTGAACAAGTATTTTCAGCAGTCCCTGCCTTTGCTGAAAGACAGCAGCACCAGTATTATTTTTAAGGAGTAGGGGCGACCAACTATTTCCTGGGCTTATTGCCCGAGCCTTTCGGAGGTTGTTGGGTTTCCTCTTCCATCGTGAAGGGGAAGGGCTGTTGCTTTCTCGGCTGGGGAACCGGCGCCTGTCCATCCTCGAGTTTTTGGTGAAACACTTTTTCGATGTGCACCCATTTGCCGTTCTTCCACTGGAAACCTTCATAGTCGCCGTCGGGAACGAAGGTGTGCGGCTTGTCCGGCTCATTCGATTCGGAGATCAGGTGGTCGAACAGGATCATGTTCAGCTCGGGGTCGTAGTTGACCGTAGTGCTGGCTTCCTTGCTGTATTCGATATAATGCCTTGCCTTGGTGGGTTTGCGGGTGGTGTCCTGCTCAAAGGAAAAGGTACCCCCGAAAACGGGCAGGTTGCGGCTGTCGAAGGTCAGCACGTCGATCCATTTCCGGGTGCTGCGGACGCTGTAGTTATCGATGCCGAACAGGGTGTAGTAGTTTTTGCCGTTGTACTGGGTTTTGATGATGTTGTAGTAAACCGCCCCGATCCAGTTGTCCTTGCTCCGCAGTGAATCCAGGGGCGCGGCGGTGAATTCCGAAAAGTCGCGGAGAGCCACCAGCTTCAGCGAGCCGTCGGGCGTTTTGTATTGAATGGCCCCGCGCTGGCGGTTGTACAGCTCGTCGAGGGCCACCGACCAGGTAAACAGGCGGAAGCTGCTGTCCGGGGCATAGAGGCGCGAGATGCCTTTGACGCTGTCAAAAGGATAATAAAAGGAATGCTTCACCTGCAGGCCGCGGACCAGGGTGCGGACGAACAGGCTGTCGGACCGCATGCGGTCGCCGGACTCTTCCTTGACGATCAGGTTTTTCGCCAGCGCCTTCAGCGTGTCCTCGCGACGCTGCAATAATTTCAGGTCGGCCGGAGCGATCTTCTGGGCGCCTGCGGCTGCAAATAAAAAAACCGTAAAGAGGATCAGAAAGAATTTTTTCACCGTCAGGAAGATTTTGTTCTGCTGCTAAGAACGGCAAAAAAGGACAAATGTTTTCCCAAAAAACAAATAGGCAATGGGCAATAAGCAATAAGTTAACAGCCTTTATAATGAATCAAGTTTCCTTCCAGCTTGCCCCTTGCCTATTGTCTATTGCCTATTGCTCATTGCCTATTGTCTCAGCGCTTCCGCAAACTGCGCCAGGCTGTCGAAGCGCAGGTCGATATCGGGATGGGGGAAGGGCTGTTGGGGGTTGGTGGTGGTGACGAAAACGGTGAACATGCCGGCGGAACGGCCGAAGCGCATGTCGCTGGGTTTGTTGCCCACCATAATGGAGCGCGACAGGTCGATGTCGGGGAAGTCGTTGACGGCCTGCCAGGCCATGCCCGGGTTGGGCTTGCGGTGAAAGCACTTGTCGTCCTTTTCCGTGCAATAATAGATGCGGTCGATGGTGCCGCCTACGGCAGCAACCTCGCGCTTCATTTCTTCATGGATGGCCTTCAGGTCGTCCTCCGTCATGAGCTGCCGGCCCACGCCGCGCTGGTTGCTCACGATCAGCACCCGGCCAAACCGGTCGGGAAAGGTTTTAAAGGCTTCGAGGGCGCCGGTAGTGAAGATAAACTGCTCCCAGTTGAGTACGTATTCGCCCACCCGCTCTTCGTTGATCACGCCGTCGCGGTCGAGGAAGAGGGTCCAGCTTTTGTCGATCTGCGACAGGTCCAGCACGGAAGCCGCCAGGTCGGTCTGCGCTTTTTTAAAGTCTTCGGGAATGCCGATGTCGATGAAGTAGCCTTCCTGCACGCAACCGAAAAAGCGGCCTTCGGCCGTATATTTTTCCAAATAGTCCTTTTCAAAGGAGAACTTTTCGGGAAAACCGTGCTGCAGGAAAATCGGAGCATTGATGAGGTAAATGCCCCCGTTGATCAGACCTTCAGCATAGTATTGCTTTTCCCGGAAGGAGCGGATGCCGCCGTCGTCGCCCGTTTCCACCACGCCGTAGCGGTCGAACTGGTGCATGGGCTTCAGGGCCAGGGTACATTCGGCCGCCTGCTGGCGGTGAAACTGGCTCAACGCTTTCAGGTCCACCTTGAATAAGGTGTCGCCATTTGCTACCACAACGTTTTCGGTAAGCGCCTGCCGCAGCGCCAGCTGGATGCCGCCGCCCGTACCCAGGGGTTCCTCTTCCACCACCGTGGTGTAAGGAAGAGTGGGGTAGTGTTCGGCCAGGTAGGCTTCTATGGCTTCGGACAGATAGCCCAGGGAAAAAATAAAGCGCTCCACGCCCTGCATGCGCAGGTAGTCCACCACGTAGGAAAGGAACGGCCGTTGGGCCACGGGGGCCATGCATTTGGGCAGGTCGGCCACTACGCTGCGCAGGCGCGTGCCCAGTCCGCCGGCCAGGATGATGGCCTCGGTCACTTTCGGGGTTTCGCCAAAATTCTTATTTTCCTGTTGCTCCATGTAACGTAAAAAATTTTACGGGTTGGGGACGGGTTCGCTGAAGATGGCTTCTTCGGCCAGCTGGCAGATGATATGGCCCAGGGTGATATGGCTTTCCTGGATGCGGGGGGTATCGGTGGACGGTATATTCACCAGGTAGTCGCTCAGCTCCCTCATGGCGCCACCGCTGGCGCCGGTAAAGCCCACGGTCACCACCCCTTTTCCGCGGGCCGTTTCAAAGGCCTTGACGATGTTGCGGGAATTGCCCGAGGTGGACAGGCCGATGAGCACGTCGCCTTCGTTGGCGATGCCGTCGATCAGGCGCGAGTAGATCACGTCGAAGTCGTAGTCGTTGGCCACGGCGGTCATATAGGAGGTGTTGCAGTGCAGGGCTTCCGCCGGCAGGGCCTTGCGGTCGGCATAAAAGCGTCCCGAGAATTCTGCCGCCAGGTGCTGGGCGTCCGCCGCCGAGCCGCCGTTGCCACAGAAATACACCCGGTTGCCCTTTTTCAGGGCCGCCACCAGCACATTGGCCACCGTCGAAGTGGTCTGGAGCAGGGTTGCGTCCTGCAGTATCTGCTGCTTCACGTCGATGGAAGCCTGAATGATGTTTTTGATCTTTTCCATATAAAAGTATAAGTCAATGGCCTTTTAGGAATTGGTTAATGGGTTCATTAGGAATTGGGAAGAACGCTACCGAACTCTGGAACTTTAAGAAATCGTCCACGACGTCAGCCCGTGTTCCACGAACTGGTAGTTGCGGTGCTGGCCGCCGAAGCGCTCCAGGCTTTTAATAACGTTGTACTTGGTGTTGCCGGGGCAGTAAAAGACCATGAAGCCGCCGCCGCCGGCGCCGGAGATCTTGCCGCCGGTAGCCCCGGCCTTTTTGGCCGTGTCGTAAATTTCTTCCATCAGTGGGTTGCTGATGCCTTCGGCCATCTTTCGCTTTTGCGCATAACCGTAATCGAGGATCTCGCCGATCTCGTGGAGGCGTCCCCGAAGCAGGGCTTCCTTCATGCGCTGGGCCTGCTGCTTCAGCTGGTGCATGGCTTCGATGGACTGCTCCTTCTTCGACTCCACGTTCTTGGATTGCTGCTCGATGATGCGGGCCGACTCGCGGCTGGTGGAGGTATAATAAAGCACGAGGTTGTTTTCCAGCTCGAACAGGTAGTGCTGCTTGATGCGGAGGGGGTTGACGATCACTTTGTCGCCGGCAAAGAACTCCATGAAGTTCACGCCGCCGAAGGTGGCCGCGTACTGGTCCTGCTTGCCGCCGGCCAGGTGGAGGTAGCCGCGTTCGATCTCGTAGGCGTAGTGGGCGATGTCGTATTCGCCCAGCGGCAGGCGCAGCATTTCGGCAAAGGCGCCGATGATGGCCACCACCAGGGTAGAGGAGGTGCCCAGGCCGGAACCTGCGGGTGCATCCACGAAGGTAGACAGCTTGAAGCCGTTTTTGATGCCGCCATAATCTCGTTGAATGCAGTTGTAGACACCCTTCAGCAGGTCGAGGTGGCCGTCTACGGGCAGGTGATCGCTCCAGGCGAATTCCTGGCGTTCGTTGCGGTCATTGGCCTCCACCACGATCTTGTGTTCCTCCAGCGGCTCGATGGACGCCTGGGCATAGAGCGAAATGGTGGCGTTCAGGATCGAACCGCCATACAGGTCGCTATACGGACTGACATCGGTACCGCCTCCGGCCAGGCCGATGCGCAACGGAGCTTTACTTCGGTAGATCATGCTTAATAAGTTCACGAGTTTACAAGTTCACGAGTTGCCTGCGCAGGTGAAGTTGTTATCTTACTTCAAACCTCGTACTGCGTACCTTCTTCTCACATTTCCAGGATCGCCTGTACTAAATTGGTCCAGGAGTATTTTTGTTTTTCGGCGCGAAGATGCGGAATAAAATAATCTTCGCCTAATTGGTAAAACTTCAGGATGCTGGAGGCAATGGCGGCGGGAGTGGGGGGACAAACCAGGCCCACCCTGCCGTCGGGGACCAGGGCGGGAAGGCCGCCCACGTTGGTGACGACCATCGGCTTTTCAAAGTGGTAGGCCAGGGGCGTCACACCGCTTTGGGTGGCGTCGCGGTAGGGCTGCACCACGCAGTCGGCGGCGCAGAGGTAATATTTTACTTCGCTGTCGGGGATGAAGTGGGTGTTCAGGATCACCGAATCCTGCAGGCCGCCTTCGGCGATCAGCTGCTGGTAGGGCTTTTCGTCCTCGTAGAACTCGCCGGCTACCAGCAGGCGGATCTTTTCGTTGCGGATGCGCTCGTCCTTCATGGCCTGCAGCAGCAGGTCCAGCCCTTTGTATTTACGGATAAAGCCAAAAAACAGGAGGATGCGTTCCTCCTGCGGCAGTCCCAGGTGCTGCCGGGCTTCGGATTTTTGGAGGGCGGCGCCGAAGTTGTCGTAGAGCGGGTGGCGCACCAGGCGGGCGGGCTTGATGGGTTCAAAGCGGCGGAGGTCGGCCATTACCGATTCGCTCATGGTCACAAAGCCGTCGCAGGCTTTGAGGAAGTAGCGGGTGAAGGCTTCGTCGCCGGGCCGCTTTTCGTGGGGAATAACGTTGTCGGCGATGCAGATGATCCGCGTAGGGCGGTTTTTCTTCAGGCCGCGGAGGATCGTGCCCAGGGCCGGGCCCATGAACGGCAGCCAGTAGCGCACCACCACCAGGTCGGGCTTCCAGGACCGCAGGGTGCGGCCCACTTTCAGCCAGTTGAGCGGGTTGATGGAGTTGATGAGGGAATGAATTTTCAGGTCCTTCGGTGCGGGCTCGTCGGAATACTGGGTCTTTCCCGGGAACAGGATGGACGGATATTGCAGGGAAAACGACACCAGGGAGCACTCATGGCCTTCGGCCACAAACTGTTGGGCCAGGCGCTGGTTAAACGTAGCCAGGCCGCCCCGCAGGGGATGCGCCGGACCGATGATCAGGATCTTTTTCATCAGGTAAATGCAATTTAGTCTACATCATGGGTGCGGGTTCGCCGGCCCCTTTTAGAGGCCGAGCTTTTCCTCGATCAGGTACGAATTGCGGCCGGGCGCGTTGCGGGCGATGAGCTCGGATATAAAGCCCGCCAGGAACAGCTGCATGCCGATGATCACCGACAACAGGGCCAGGTAAAAGCCGGGCCGGTTGGTGAGCCCGAACTCGGGCTGGAATAATTTGACGATGACCAGGTACAGGGTGATGAGCATGCCCGCCAGGAAAAACAGGGTGCCCCACAGGCCGAAAAAGTGCATGGGGCGCTTGGAGAACTTGCCCACGAAGGTGATGGACAGCAGGTCGAGGAAGCCGTTGACGAACCGCTCCCAGCCGAACTTGGTTACGCCGTACTTGCGGGCGCGGTGTTCCACCACTTTCTCGCCGATGCGGCGGAAGCCGGCCCATTTGGCCAGCACGGGGATGTAACGGTGCATCTCGCCGTAGACCTCGATGCTTTTCACCACTTTCTTGCGGTAGGCTTTCAGGCCGCAGTTGAAATCGTGCAGGTGGATGTCCGACACCTTGCGGGTCACGGCATTGAAGAATTTGGAAGGAATGTTCTTGGTCAGCTTGTTGTCGTAGCGCACTTTTTTCCAGCCGCTCACCAGGTCGAAGCCGTCCTCGCGGATCATCTTGCGCAGCCCGGGGATCTCGTCGGGACTGTCCTGCAGGTCAGCGTCCATAGTGATCACTACGTCGCCCTGGGCGGCCTTGAAGCCTTCGTTGAGCGCTGCCGACTTGCCGTAATTGCGCTGGAACCGGATGCCCCGGATGTTGGGGTCGCCGGCCCGCAGCTCCTCGATCACGCTCCAGGAGTTGTCGGTGCTGCCGTCATCGATCAGGATCACCTCGTAGCTATACTGATGCTCCAGGCATACCCGCCTGATCCAGGCGCAAAGCTCCGGCAGCGATTCTTCTTCATTTAACAGGGGAACGACGATTGACAGATCCATAACGATTAAAAGTTCACGAGTTTACGAGTTTACAAGTTTACGAGTTCGCCTGTTCACTTGTTCACGAGTTCGGTTCTAAGTTCCGGGTTTTACGTTTATTATGTTGCGCTTCGGTTAGTGCTTATAGTTACTTTGTCTTCGACGGTTTTCGTTGGGCAATAAGCATTGTCCCTTCCCAATACCCAATGAACAAATGAACCAATACCCCAATCCCCTAGACAACGTCTCCCTTCTCCCAGGGTTCGCGCTTGCGGCGGATCAGCAGGGCGAAGAGCAGGGCAAAGATGCCGCTGGTGACGATGGCGTAGGCAAAGGACAGGAACGAGGTGCCCAGCGTCATGTTGCGGCCCATATCGGAATCGAAGTTTTCCAGCTTTTTGTCGATGTCCGCCTGCTCCACCTTGTTCTTGATCAGGAAGGCTTCGAGGGCTTCTTTCATGTTCTGGAAAAAATCGGGGTTGATGAATTTCAGGTAAATGAAATTGAACGCCATGTAAAAGAATTCAAATCCCAGCACGGCGATAAACATGGTCTGGAAGGCATCCCTCAGGTCGATATAGCCGCCCTGGAGTTTGCGGCGGTTCACCCCGCAGATGTACAGCAGGATCAATACCACGGCATAGCCCACGAAGGTCCACATGCCGAACATCATGGGGTTGGCTTCCCCCACCGAATAGCGGATGAACAGGAGCGCAGCATATACCAGCCCGATGATCACGCCCCACCTTAAACCAAAATTGACATTCGTTTCTTTTTGCATTGCTTAGTTCAGTTCGTTCAGAAATAGTTGAGCGCCGTTGACGATGCCCACGGGGCGGCCGGTGACTTCCTTGTCCAGGAAAGGCGTATTCTGGGAGGCGGAGCGGAGGTCCTGCCGGCGTACGGTCCATTTGTGGTTTTCCAGGAACAGGGTCAGGCAGGCCGGGGCGCCTTCCTTCAGGCCGGGGGCCGGCAGGTGGAAGATGTCGCGGGGGGCGGTGGAGAACAGTTCCACCAGCCGTTCTGCCGGCAGGTCGGGCAGGCAGCTTTTCACGACGGCGAAAGCGGTTTCCAGGCCGATCATGCCGTACTTGGCGTATTCGAATTCCACCACCTTGCCGTCCTTGTCGTGGGGCTGGTGGTGCGAGGCGATGCAATCCACGGTGCCGTCGGCTACGGCGGCGCGCAGGGCGTCGCGGTCGGCGGCGGTGCGCAGGGGCGGGTTCACCTTCAGGTTGGTATCGTACTGGGCCAGGTCCTCGTCGCAGAAGCAGAGGTGGTAGGGCGCTACCGAGCAGGTAACGGCCACGCCTTCTTCCTTGGCCTTTTTGATGAGGGCCACCGTGCGGGCGGTGGAAATGCCGGTAAAATGCACCTTGGAGCCGGTGTATTTGGCCAGCTCGATATCGCGGGCCACCATAATCTCTTCGGCGATGGCGGGCTTGCCGGGCAGGCCCAGGCGCGTGGAAACGATGCCTTCGCTCATCAGGCCGGGACCGCTGATGCTGCGCTCTTCGGGCACCTGGATCAGCACCTTGTCGATGGCTTTAATGTATTGGAGGGCTTTCAGCAGCAGGCCGGGCGACTGGATCGAGGCCGTGCCGTCGCCAAAGGCCACGGCGCCGCTGGCGTGCATGTCGTACATCTCCGACAGTTCCTTGCCTTCGGTATTCTTGGTCACCGCGCCGATGGGGTGTACCCGTACCGGCAGGGTGCGGCTGCGCTGCACAATGTATTCCACGGAGGATTTGTTGTGGACCACGGGGGTGGTGTTGGGCAGCGAAAGCACATCGGTATATCCGCCGGCAGCGGCCGCTTCGGTCCCGGACTGCAGGGTTTCGCGGAACTCCATGCCGGGGTCGCAGAAGTGGGCAAAGATATCCAGCCAGCCGGGGGAAACGGACAGGCCGGGCAGGTCAATGACTTTGTCGGCGGAGGTACCAGCATGGCTGCCAATGGCTTTGATCACGCCAGCCTGAATAAGAATATCTGCTTGTTGCTGATGGAAAGGCGAGGAGGGGTCAATAATTCGTGCTTGCCTTATAATGATGTTCATGAAGGGGCGAAGATAAAGTATTGTGCTAAAGGTTGCATAAGGGGTGGAAAAATTTCGGATGCCGTCCCGCCTCAGGCGAGACGACATCCGAAATCCCTTACTTTATCACCAGCAGCTTCAGGGTTTGCGCGCCTTGCCGGGTATCGATCCGCACCAGGTACAGCCCTCGGGAAAGGCCGGCGGTGTTGAGGGTACAGAGCTGCTGACGGCCTGCTTCCGCCTTGCCGCTCTTCAGCAATGCCAGCTTCATGCCCCTGCTGTTGTAAAGGGAAAGGGCGTAGTCGGTGGACCGGGTGAAGTTGTAGCTGATGGCGGAGGTGGTGGTGACCGGGTTGGGCGTGGCCGAAAGGCTGCCGGCTTGGAGCAGATGGCTCAGGCTGCCGGTGATCAGGTCGGTCAGGGTAATATAAGTCGGTGAATGGACCGGGCTGCCGCTGCCGTCGATGCCTTTGACCGAAACGGCCTGCAGGCTGTCTTCGATGCTGGTAGCCAGCACCACGATTTCGGACGGGTAGGGCTGGCGGGTGGTGGTGGTGTAATTGATCAGGTAGTTCCCTGCCAGCAGGGTGATGGGCGGCCCGAAGGAAATGGGGGAGAGGGCCGATTCGCGGTAGAGCACGTCGCCTCCGTTTTCCAGCGAGCTGAAGACTACCTTGACCCGGTTTTTGGCTTCGTTCAGCACCACCACGGGACGCGTCCCTTCATTGGCCGTTACCGGGTAGAGGGGGTCCCAGGTGCCGTTGGGCCGCCGCACCAGCAGCGACACCTTGGGGTAGCCGGGCGAATCGTAGGACGTCTTTACGGCGCAATAGAGTGTACCGTCCGCCGCCGGCACCAGGTTCATATGGTCGTCGGCCATGCCGCCCTTTTTGTTCAGGGCCGACTGGGCGGCCGGCAGCTCGTCCACGGTCCAGAGCGCGGGGTCGGCGCCGGTAGTGTGGGTGCGGAAGCCGAAGCGCTGGGTAAGCTGGTTCGACCACAGCACGCCGATCTTGCCCGGCAGGGCGGTAACGGCGCAGATGTCGTCGTTGGCAATGCCCGAGGCGATCACGATGGGTGCGCTCCAGTGGGTATAAGGGGCGTCGCTCCAGCGGAGGTTCACTTCCGAGGTGCCGTCCGAGGCGATCCACATGCGGCCGTTGCCGTCGAGGGCCAGGGTGGCGGTTTCGGTTTCCGGCTCAAACACCAGGGTCAGGTTTTGCGTCCGTTTGGTCCAGAACACGTAGGTGCCCGCCAGCTCGCTGTATTCCACCGATACCAGGTAGGAGTTGCCTTCGGCGCCGCGGAACAGCAAAATATGGACTTCGTTGCCCACCACCTGCAGGTCGGCCTTGGAGTTGCGGGAGTTGGCCACCTTCAGCACGGGGGTCCAGTGGGTACCGTCGAGGCGAAAGATCTTCGTGCCGTCATAGGTAGGCAGCACCGTCCACCATTTGCCGGCATGGGTCCACACTTTCGACTGGGGCTTGTGGCCGGTATGGCTGCTGATGGGGATGGGCGCCAGGTCGGTAAAGGAAGTAAAGCCGGCGCCGGCGGGCTGCTGGCCGTTGGCATCGGTGGGGCGGGCCTGGGCATTTATGGTATAGCTGGGGCCGGGGGCGTAGCTCCTGCTGAGGGCATTGCCGGCCGTATCGGTGATGCCCGTGGAATCCCGCAGGTCCAGCCGCAGGGCGCCGGTGCCGGCGATGGCGCGCACCGACACGTCGTAGGTGGTGCCGGTCGTTCCTACCGGCTGTACCGATTCCGTTCCCTCGGTACCTACGGGTTCGGGGGCCAGCAGGGCGAGCGTACCCCGGACATTGCCGCTGAGGCGGGTGGCGACAAAATCGGCGCCGGTCACGTCCCGGACTTTTTCCGAAAATACGACACGGTAGGTGACGGTGGGGCCGAAGGCGATTTCCGTTAACGGGTTCTGGCGGGTGATGCGGACGATCCGGGGCGGGGTGACATCCGGCGGCGGGGCCTGGGCAGCGGAAGGCTGGAAAACGAGCAGCAGGAGGCCCGGAAAAAAGAAAGTGGCTTTTTTCATGGTTGATGTTGTTTTTCGCAAAAAAAGAGGGGAGACCTGGTGTGGGACAGGCCGGGTTAGCTTTAAGGGGTAGGCGCAAACAAAAGGGAGCAACTGGAACCCTCCGCCAGGGTAAACAACCGGCATCGACCCCGGGGACCGTAGTTGCTGAGTTGTTCGGAAAATAGGGCTTTAAAAAAAGCATGCCGCTGCTCAGCTCGTTCGAATAAGGGCTGTCCAGCTTACCGGGTCCGGGCCATTTTCCCAATTTGAGAAGAAGATATAAAAAAAGGGTATAATAATATACGTAGCGCTGCCACTGCAACCCCGGTTTCCGGGGATACAAAAGCGTTGCCGGCCAATCGGTTGTACCGGTGCCGTTACCAGGAGCTGCCCCGGCGGTTAAAACGCTACAATATAACAGCAATATCTCAGCAATAACGGGGCCGGCCCCCACCGGTTTTTTTCCGACAGATTTTAAGGGCTGCCGCCAATTTCCTACTTTCAACGCTGCAAGCACTTTTAGATGAGTTTTGATCCCTCAATGAACAACCAGGAAGAGGCGTCCTTTGCGGACTGGAGAAGGAGTGAGGCCGCCTTCGAGGCTTTTTTTAAAAAAACCTTTCCTAACCTCTGCGTTTACTGCAAGTTCAAGTACGGCTTTGACATGGAAATGGCGGAGGACGTGGTGAACACCAGCTTTATCAAGCTTTGGGAGGCCCGCCCCACCCTGGAAGCCGATGTCGCTCCCCGGTCCTATTTATATAAGATCATCCACCATACCAGCCTGAACATCATCAAGCACGAAAAAGTAAAGCAGCAGCATGTGCAGCTGGTGCTGAAGTCGGCCCCGGACAGCGTGGACCCCGAAGGGTTCGATGCCGTGGACCTGAAGCAGCTGCGCGCCGCCATCGAAGGGGCCATAGCCGAGCTGCCCGAGCAGATGCGCCGGGTCTTCGAGCTCAGCCGCTTTGAAGGCCTTAAATACGCCGAGATCGCCGGCCAGCTGTCTATTTCGGTAAAAACCGTGGAAACCCAAATGAGCCGGGCCCTCGCCCGCCTGCGGGAGCGATTGTCGGGCTACCTGGCCTTCTGGGCCATTGTGCTGGTTTCCAGGGTGTTGTAGGCTGCGGAAAAATTTTTTAAAAATTTTCGCTTTTCCTGTCAGGGTAAACTCTTCCATAGTTGTCTCCATTATATAGCGCATGGAAAATAACGATCTCTATAACGAACTCCTGGTCCGGTACCTTGCCGGAGAGGCCAATGCCGAAGAAAGCGAGCTGGTCGAAAGCTGGATCCGTTCCGGTGAGGACAACCGGCGCTACTTCGAAAACCTCCGGGATGCCTGGCAGCTGGCAGGGGCGCAAAAGACCCTGGCCTACGTGCTGGAGGGGATGAACGTGGACGAGAAGTGGCGCCATTTTAAAGAAACACTGGCCGCCCGGGAAGCTGCTCAGGGCGAACAGGAGCCCGCAGCGGAAGCCTATGCCGATGCCGAACCGCCTGCCCGCCGCTCGCCGGTCTACCGCCTGTTGGTAGCGGCCGCCATTGCCGCCTCGGTGCTGCTGGTGATCGGGCTGGCCTGGAAGGCTGCCGTGCAGCCCAAAGAGGCGGCACCCGTGGTTGTCACCGCCCCCGAAACCCCGGCCTCCCCGGTGGCCGAACGGCACGAGGTGAATACCACCGGCAGGGAAAAAAGGCTTTCCCTGGCCGACGGCTCCCTGGTGGTGCTGGCCCATCAAAGTGAAATTACCTACCGCGAACCGTTTACCGGTAAACGGGATATTTATTTAAAAGGCAAAGCCTTTTTCCGGGTGGCCAAAGACAAAACACGGCCGTTCACCGTAACCAGCGGCGCTATTGCCACCACCGCCCTGGGGACCGAATTTACCGTTACGGCTTTTGAAAACGCCCCCCGCATCATTGTGCGGCTGTACGAAGGAAAAGTGGTGGTGAAAGCCGTGGACCGGAACAACCGGAAGCTGAAAAAAGAGGTGTACCTGCTGCCCGGCCAGGCCTTTGTATACGGCAGCAGGACCACCGGGGTGAAAGCCTTTTCGGGCGCCAGCGGGACGGCTCCCGAGGCCATCCTGTCCGAGGAGGCGTCCCGCGACAACCCTTCCCTGCCGCAGAACGCCGAAGGCACCTGGTATATGTTCAACAACCAGTCCCTGGCTATGGTGCTCGAGCAACTGGAGAAAATGTACCAGGTGGAGATCGAATACAACCGGCAGGACGTACAGAATATTTATTTCACGCGGAAATACAATAGCCAGGATTCTATCGATGGTATTTTGAAAGAGATCGCCATCCTCAACAACCTTACGGTTACCCGGAACAACGACACGTTCGTGATTTCGAAGTAAGCCCAATCCACATTTTTCATCCCTTCCCGGCAGCTGCTGACCGGCGCGGCCGGCCGGGAGGATTTTAAAAACGATCGCTGTATGATGCACATGACCCCTGAGGCCAGGCCCCCCTGTTGCCCCTGTCCCTTCCTTTGTAAATAAACCTGATTGCACTTCCACCGGGAAAGCCGGAAACCCTGTACACGGCTTCTTCCCCAAACACAAACGACAGCCATATGACGATTACTCCCCTCAAAGCCGGGATATCCCTGCTCGTGCTCTTCTTGCTTGTACCCTTCCTGCTGCCCCTGACGGCCGGGGCCCAGGAGCATAACAGTTTCGTAAAAGGCGTGGTGAAAGGCCCCCAGGGCGAACCCCTGCCCGGCGCTTCGGTCATCCTCCGCCACGACCGCTCCAAATTCACCCTCGGCACCAAAACCGATTCCATCGGTGTTTTCACCTTTTCCCGCGTACCGGCCGGCGGCCCCTACAGCATTGCCTTTTCCATCGTGGGCTACGAATCCCAGACCCTGTCGGGCTACACCCTCCGCGAAGGCACCACCTTTACGCTGGCCGTGGACATGAAAGCCGCCGCCGGCACCCTCGACCAGGTAGTGGTGATCGGCTACGGAGCGGTAAAGAAAAGCAACCTTACCGGCGCAGTGACCTCGGTAAAGCCCGAGGAGCTGAAGAAAGTGCCCGCCTCCAACGTAATGGAAGCCATCCAGGGCAAGGTGCCGGGAGTGGACATCACCCGCAGCAGCGGCTCGGCCGGCGCCAAGGCCAACGTATCGGTCCGCGGCAACCGCTCGCTGACCGCCTCCAACCAGCCGCTCTACATCGTGGACGGTATCCAGTACACCAACTTCGAAGACCTCAACCCCAACGACATCCAGTCCATGGAAGTGCTGAAAGATGCGGCCTCCACCGCCATCTACGGCTCCCGCGGCGCCAACGGTGTGATCATCATCAATACCAAAAAAGGCAAGACCGGTCAGCCCCGCATTTCGGTGAATACCTATGCCGGCACCTCCGAGATCTACGGCTACCCTGATGTGCAGTCGCCGGAAGAATTCAAACACTTCCGCCGCGAGGCCAACCGCACCACCGGCAAATGGAACGGCCCCGCCGACGACGCGGCCCTGTTCGGCAACCTGCAAAACTCCCCCGGCGTGGTGTGGAAAGACTACCTGATCCACAAAGGAGCGCAGCAGGACGTGCAGGTGGGTGTTTCCGCTGGCAGCGAGAAAACGAATTTCTATGCCTCCCTGGATTATTTCAAGGAAAAAGGCCTCTTTAAAAACGACCAGCTGAACCGCTATTCCGTCCGCGTGAATGCCGACTACACGCTGTCCAAGAAACTGAAGGTGGGTACGCAAAACCAGCTGACCTATTACCTCCAGGACAGCCGCCGCGACGCCCTGGGCGCCTCCAATGGCCTCAACCCCCTGGAGCTGCCCTACGATTCGGCCGGCCACCTGGTGCCCCTGCTGAACAACGGCCGATCGGTGAACCCGCTGATGGAAGAAGTGGAGGGCAACTATGTCAACAACAACCGCACCTCCCGCCTGTTCAACTCGGCCTACCTCGAGTACACGCCCCTGAAGCACCTGATGTTCCGCTCCAACCTGGGCGTGACGGTGACCAACTCCCGCGACGGCCTGTACGCCGGCTCCTATACTACCGAGCGCAACGGCGCCAAGCCCCTGAGCCGCTATGTCAACGGCAATAATGCCAACTTCAACCTCGAAAACGTACTGAACTACACCCGCAACTTCGACGACCATGCGCTGACCCTGACGGCGGTGCAGTCGTACCTGGTAAACCGGGCCGAGCTGATCACCGGCCAGGGCACCAACCAGCTGCTGGCCTACCAGTCGTTCTACGGCCTGGCCAATGCCAATGAAGAAGTGGCCACCTCCACCGCCTTTATCAAGAGCTCCCTGGTATCCGCCGCCGGCCGGATCCAGTACGGCTACAAAGAAAAATACCTGCTGATGCTGACCGGCCGCTCGGACGGCGCCTCGCAGCTGAGCCCCGGCCGCAAGTGGGCCTTCTTTCCTTCGGCTTCCGCCGCCTGGCGCCTGATCAAGGAAGACTTCATGCTGAATCAAAATGCCTTTTCCGACCTGAAGCTGCGCCTGAGCTATGGCGTGGCCGGCAACTCCGCCGTGTCGCCTTATTCCACCCAAAGCAATTTAGTGCGCGTCCCCTTCGCCTTCGACGAGTCGCCCGCCATCGGCTACACCTTCAGCAGCCGCATCGGCAACGACGACCTGCAATGGGAGCTGTCGACCACCTACAACGCCGGCCTGGACTTCGGTTTGTTGAAGAACCGCATCAGCGGTACCGTGGACGTGTTCCAGACCCGCACCAAGAACCTGCTGCTCGAGCGCCTGCTGCCCCTGACCTCGGGCGTGTCCAGCATCATCGAGAACGTGGGGCGGACCCGCAACCTCGGCGTGGAGCTGGGCCTCAATGCCTCCGTGATTAACCAGGGCGCCTTCCGCTGGAACATCAACGCCTCCTGGTGGAAAGTAAAAGAAGAGATCATGGCCCTGGCCACCTCGTCCAACGACGTGGCCAACGGCTGGTTCATCGGCCAGCCCACCCAGGCTTTTTACGATTATCAGAAAACCGGCATCTGGCAGACCGCCGACTCCGCCCTGGCAAGGACCTATGGCCAGGCCGTCGGTGATATCCGCGTCCGGGACGTCAGCGGCGCCGACGGTAAGGCCGACGGGCGCATCGACGCCACCTCCGACCGGGTGATCCTGGGATCGGTACGGCCCAAGTGGAGCGGCAACCTGACCAACGATTTCAAGTTCAAAAACTTTGACCTGAGCTTCCAGGTATTCGCCCGCTGGGGACAAATGATGAAGTATGATTTTACCGGCAGCTACGACCCCTCGGCCAATACCAACAGCCTGAGCCATGTGTACTGGACGCCGGAAAACCCCACCAACGAGTTCCCCCGGCCCAATGCCAACAAAACACAGGCGTCCACCCTGTACTACAGCACCCTGTTTTACAAGGACGGCTCCTTTGCCAAGCTGCGCAATGCCACCCTGGGCTACACCTTCTCCAAAGACCTGCTGCAGCAGCTGCGCCTCTCTTCGCTCCGCGTGTACCTCACGGCCCGGAACCTGTACACCTACAGCAAGGTGAAAAACTACGATCCCGAACGCGGCGGATCCGTTTCCAACCCCATGACCCGGTTGTTCGTGGCCGGCGTAAACCTCGATTTCTAATTCCCAAACCAGACTACTCATGAAAAAGATATCCCTGATCGCCTATATCGCCCTGTCCCTTGCCGCCGCCACCGGTTGCCAGAAACAACTGGCCGAAGACAACCCTTCGGGCCTGACCAGCCAGCTGGTGTACACCACCCCCGAAGGCTTTGAATCGCTGGTGAATGCCGCCTATTCCTACACCCGTGCCTGGTACGGCAAGGAGGAAGGCTACAACCTCACCGAAATGGGCAGCGACCTGTGGCTGCCCGGCGTGGACAACCGCCGCCTCGACCTGATGCTGTACAACAACCTCCAGGGCTCCGAAGCCGGCCTGTCGGCCACCGAAGTGTTTATCGAGCGGCTGTGGCAGCGCTCGTACCAGGCCGTCAACCTGTGTAATGCCGGCATCGCCGGGGTGGCAAAGTCGGGCATGGCCCCCTCCCTGCAGAAAACAAGGGAAGCGGAACTGCGGTTCCTGCGCGCTTTTTACTACTGGCATATCGTGGAGCAGTGGGGCGGCGTGCATTTTACCACCGAGCCCACCGAAGCGGCCCAAACCACTTCCAACCGCACGCCCGTGGCGAAATTCTACGAGCAGATCATTGCCGACCTGAACTTTGCCGTGGAGAACCTGCCCCCCACCAGCACCCAGTGGGGCCGTGCCACCAAACCCGCCGCCGAAGCCTTCCTGTCCCGCATCCACCTGACCCGCGGCAACAACCAGCAGGCGCTGGACCTGGCCAAAAAGGTGATCTCCGGCTATAGCTATGCCCTCAATGCCAAATACAAGGACCTCTGGACCATGGCCAATGCCACCAACGGCGCGGCCAACAAGGAGGTGATCTGGGCGGTGAACTATACTTCCAACCTGACCTATGGTGACCTGAGCACCACCGTGACCAATACGGATGGCACCACCACCATCATCAATCCCGACGGCCATCCCCGGGGCGGCAACAACGGCCACCTGCATTTCTGCATGGCCTACGAGCGCAGCGCTGCCGGCGCCATCGGCATGCAACGCGACGTGGCCAACGGCCGGCCCTTCGCCCGCTACATGCCCACGAAGTTTTTGCTGAACCTTTTTGATGAAACCAAGGATGCCCGCTACGAAGCCACCTTCAAGCAGGCCTGGATCTGCAACAAGGGGGGCACCTACGACAAGAAGATAGGCGGCAACACCATCAAGGTAAGCCTGGCCGTGGGCGATACCGCCATCCTGGCCATGAAAGGGGAAATGCCCGATGCCGTGGAGGCCACCAAAAAATACCTGGTGATCGACGAGAGCAAGATGTACAAGGCCGATGGAAAGATCGCCGCCAACTCCCTGTATCTCCAGTTCCGCAAGTTCGACGACCCTGCCCGTCCCTCGATGAACGAGGTGCAGAGCGCCCGTGACGTGTTTGTGTTGCGCCTGGCCGAGATGTACCTGGTAGCCGCCGAAGCCGCCTTCAAGCTGGGGCGCCCCGCCGATGCCGCCGCCGACATCAACGTCATCCGCAGCCGGGCGGCGCAGCCCGGGCAAACGGCCGCCATGCAGGTTTCCGCCACCGACATCAGCCTCGATTTCATCCTCGATGAACGGGCCCGCGAATTTGCCGGCGAGCAGCTCCGCTGGTTCGACCTCAAACGCACCGGCAAGCTGGTGGAGCGGGTACGTAAGTACAACCCCGAAGCCGCCAGCTTTATAAAGGACTACCACGTGTTGCGGCCCATCCCGCAAAAGCAGCTCGATGCCGTGGTGAACAAAACGGAATTCACCCAGAACGAAGGCTACAAATAAGCGCTCTCTTTTTTCACTTTATTAAAATCATCAGCATGCGCAAACAATTTTTAGGTTTGTCCTTATTGCTGCTGGCGGCAGGCGGTGTCTTTGCCCAGGGCCAGCCCTTATCGCAACAGTTGGCGGCTACGGCCATGAACAAATGGAAAGACTCTTTGGTGGTGGGCTCCAGCAAGGACGGCACGGCCCGCTGGCACTACCAGGAGTCGGTGGTGCTGCGGGGCATGGAGGAGATCTACAAGACCACGGGCGATAAAAAGTATTTCGATTACATCAAGCGGCACGTGGACTACTACGTGAACGAGGACGGCTCCATCCGCACCTACAAGCAGGACGAATACAGCATCGACAACATACCTATGGGGCGGCTGGTCCTCTTCCTGTACCAGGCCACCGGCGAGGAAAAATACCGCAAGGCGGCCCAGCTGGTGAACCAACAGCTCGAAGGCATGCCCCGCACCCTGGAGGGCGGCCTCTGGCACAAGGCCATCTATCCCTGGCAGATGTGGCTGGACGGCCTGTACATGGGCCAGCCCTTCAACGCCGAATACGCCAAAATTTTCAGGAAAGATCCCAAAACCTACGACGACCTGGTGAACCAGTTCGTGTGGATGGAAAAACATACCCGCGACGAAAAGACCGGCCTGCTGTACCATGCGTGGGACGAATCCAAAGGCATGAAATGGGCAGACGAAAAGACCGGCCGCTCGCCCCACTTCTGGAGCCGCGCCATCGGCTGGTACGCCATGGCCCTGGTGGATGCGCCCGACTTCATGCCCGAAGGCCATCCCGGCCGCCAGCAATTGAAGGCGATCCTGCAGCGGACGGCCGAAGGCATCCGCCGCTACCAGGACCCCGCCACCGGCGTGTGGTGGCAGATCACCGACAGCATCAATGCCAGGGGCAACTACATGGAATCTTCCGGCTCCTGCATGTTCGTGTATGCGTTAGCGAAAGGCGTGCGCCTCGGCTTACTGCCCGCTTCTTACATGGAAACAGCTAAAAAGGGCCTCGAAGGCATCCGGAAACAATTTCTGGAAACCGGCGCCGGCGGCCAGCTGAACCTGAAAAATACCTGCCGGGGCGCGGGCCTGGGCAACAACCCCTACCGCGACGGCAGTTACCGCTACTACCTCAGCGAGCCGGTGGTGACCAACGACGCCCATGGCGTAGGCGCCTTCCTGCTGATGGCCAACGAAATGGAAAAGGCCGCTAAGTAAGGAAGCGGAACGAACGATTGCCCTGATTTGCATACATCAAAACCAGTCTTGCCCTATGAACGCATTTTTTATTGTCGGCACCGGGATCGTGGCGGTGCTCTTTTGTATCATCGTGCTGCGGCTCCATGTGCTGATCTCCCTGTTATTCGCCGCGCTGGTCACCGGCCTGCTGTGCGCCCAGCCCCAATTGTACCAGTATGCCCTGCACAGCGGCATGACCGCCGCCGAAGCCGAAAAGTTCTCGCAACAAGCCATCGGCTACCGGCTGTCGCATGCCTTTGGCAATACCGCCGCCAAGATCGGGCTGGTAGTCATCTTCGCCTCCCTCATCGGCTCCGCCCTTATCAAAAGCGGGGCGGCCGAACGCATCATCCGCAGCCTGCTCAAAGGGGTGGGGGAGAAGAACGCCGCCCTGGCCTTCCTGTCGGGCAGCTTTTCGCTGGCCATCCCCATCTTCATCGACATGGTGTATTTCCTGATGATCCCCCTGGTGAAGTCCATGGGCGTGCACAATCCCCGGAAACTAAGCCTTTATTTAAGCTGCGGCGTCGGCGGCGGCGTGATGGCGCATGCCATGATCCCGCCCACGCCGGGACCGTCCTTCGTGGCCAATGAGCTGAGCGTCAACCACGGCATCATGATGGTGATGGGCATCATCGTGGGCATCCTCACCATCCTTTGCGGCTACATCTATTCGGTCTGGGCCAACAAGAAATGGGACCTGCCCCTGCGCGATACGCCCGATAGTACCATCGAGGAGCTGAAGGAAAAATCACAATTGAGCCTGACCGACCTGCCGGGACTGGGCATTTCCCTGCTGCCCGTGGTGCTGCCCCTGGTGCTGATCGCCGGCAATACCGTTCTGACGCTTTTTGTCGAAGACCGCGTGACCGATGTGCATTCCGCTTTGGGCCGGGTGATCGCCTTTTTCCACCTGGTGGGCGAGAGCAACATCGCCCTGTTCATTTCCGCTTTCTTTGCACTGCTGTTGCTGTGGCGCCGGATGGCGGATGCCAAGGCCTTCCAGAAGGTGATCACCGAAGCGGTCACCAGCGCCGGCATGATCGTGCTGATCATCTCCGCCGGCGGCGCTTTCGGGCAGATGCTGCAGCAGACCGGCATCGGCGTGCAGATCGGCGAGATGGCCTCCGTGTACAAAAGCTTTATCCTGCCGCTGGCCTTCCTGATCACCGCCGTGGTGCGTACCTCGCAGGGGTCGGCCACCGTGGCCATGGTCACCACCATCGGGGTAATGAAAGGGTTCAGCAGTGCGGCCATCCTGGGCTTTCACCCGGTTTACCTGGCCCTGGTCATCGGCTGCGGCTCCAAGGTGTTCTCCTGGATGAACGACAGCGCCTTCTGGATCATTACCGAAATGTCGGGAATGCGGGAGCGCGAGACCGTCCGTTATTTCTCCTGCATGCTGACCGTTATGGGCATCGCCGGGCTGGTGTTCGTAATGATCTTATCGAAAGTGTTTCCCTTAACCTAAAAGAACCGTCATGACTGTTTCCTCCGCAGATTTTTTTGTAAAAACCACCGAGATCGATAACGTGGGGATCGTTTCCAACCCCAGGGGTTCGGCCCGGGGCGCCCTACTGGCCGACGGCCTGGTGCTGGCCGAAGACATCCCCATGGGCCATAAAGTGGCCCTGGCCGACCTGCCCAAGGGGGCGCCGGTGATCCGCTACGGCCAGGTGATCGGGTACACCAATACCGACGTGGCCAAAGGCTGCTGGCTGAACGAGACCAACATCGAGATGCCGCAGCCGCCCGAACTCGAAGACATCCCCTACCGGCAACCCCAGGCGCCCGGGTTCGAGCCCCTGGCCGGCTACACCTTTCAGGGCTATCGCAATGCCGACGGAACCGTCGGTACGAAAAATATTTTAGGCATCACCGAAAGCGTGCAGTGCGTGGCCGGCATCGCCCACCACGTGGTGGCACGGATCAAAAAGGAACTGCTGCCCCTTTACCCCCAGGTGGACGACGTCGTGGCCTTCAACCACGGCTACGGCTGCGGCATTGCCATCGACGCTCCCGCTGCCATCATTCCCATCCGCACCATTCGCAATATTGCCCGTAACCCCAATTTCGGCGACGAGACCCTGGTCATCGGCCTTGGGTGCGAAAAGCTGCGGCCCGAGCGCCTGTTGCGGCAGGAAGAGACGGCCCACGAGTCCATTCTGTACCTCCAGGACGAAGCCTTTACCGGCTTTGAAGAAATGGTGGCCGGCATCATGGAGCTGGCCCGGCGGCACCTCCAAAAGCTGAACCAGCGGCGCCGCGAGACCTGTCCCGCCTCCGACCTGGTGGTGGGCCTGCAATGCGGGGGCAGCGACGCCTTTTCGGGGCTGACCGCCAACCCGGTGGCCGGTTTTGCGGCCGACCTGATCGTACGGGCCGGCGGCACGGTGCTGTTTTCCGAAGTGACGGAAGTGCGGGACGCTATTCACCTGCTGGTGCCCCGGGCCGCCAACGAACAGGTGGCGCAGGCCCTGAAGGACGAGATGGCCTGGTACGATAACTACCTGGCGAACGGCCAGGCCGACCGCAGCGCCAATACCACTCCCGGCAACAAGCGGGGCGGGTTGAGCAACATCGTGGAAAAAGCCCTGGGCTCGGTGGCTAAGTCCGGCACCAGCCTCATTGCCGGCGTCGTGGCCCCGGGCGAACGGGTACGTACCAAAGGCCTGAACTTCGTGGCCACGCCGGCCAGCGACTTTGTCTGTGGTACCCTCCAACTCGCCGCCGGCATGAACGTGCACGTCTTCATGACCGGCAGGGGCACGCCCTACGGGCTGGCGATGGTGCCCGTCATCAAGGTTTCTTCCAACTCCAAGCTGGGGCACCGCTGGTTCGACCTGGTCGATTTCGATGCCGGTCCCATTGCCTTCGGCGCCAAAACCATCGAAGAGATGGGGTGGGAGCTGTTTCAACTGATCCTCGACGTCGCCAGCGGCACCAAAACCGTCGCCACCGATAAGCTGGGGCTCTACAACGACCTCGTCCTATTCAATCCGGGTCCCCTTACCTAAACGCATAACCGCTTTCTCCATCAAAACATTTTCTTACACATAACGTATTACTATGGCCTTATCCTTAGCACACATCCGGGCTTCCCTTGAAGACGGCTTATTGTCCTTTCCTGTTACCGACTTCGATGCGCAGGGCAATTTTAATCAAAGCGGCTATGCCGCCCGCCTCGACTGGTTTGTTTCGCACAACGTTTCCTCCGTTTTCGTTGCCGGCGGCACCGGCGAATTCTTTTCCCTGTCGGAAAAGGAATACCGCCAGATCGTTGCCGTCACCGCCGAGACCGTCCAGGAAAAAGTGCCGATGATTTCCAGCGTAGGCAAGAGCATTTCCGAAGCCATTGCCGGGGCGCAAATTGCCGAAAAGGCGGGCATGAACGCCCTGCTGCTGATGCCGCCCTACCTGACCGAATGCCCGCAGGAGGGAACCTACGCCTATGCCAAGGCCATTATGGACCACACCCGCCTTCCGGTGATCTATTACAACCGGGCCAACGGCGTGCTGTCGGCCGAGTACATTCAAAAGCTGGCCGATAATTGTCCCAATTTCATTGGGTTGAAGGACGGTACCGGCAATATCCAGGAGTTGAACGATACCATCAAAACCGTCGGCAGCCGGCTGTCGTATATCGGCGGTGTGCCCACGGCCGAGATCATTTCCGAAGCCTACCTGTCCATTGGGGTGAATACGTATTCTTCCGCCGTGTTCAATTTCGTACCCGAGCTGGCCAACCTGTTTTATACCAGCCTGCGGGGGGGTAATAAGGAAACCGTTTCCCTGATCCTGAAAAACTTCTTTATTCCCTTTGTGCGGTTGCGGGGCCGCAAGAACGGCTATGCGGTCAGCCTGGTCAAGGCAGGGGCCACCCTCATCGGCCGCACGGCCGGCGATGTACGGGCGCCGCTCACCATGCCCTCGCCCGAAGAAGTCCAGCTGTTGGAAGAAATCATTCAGCGTTCGGCCACCCTTTTAGACTAAGAACCTTATGTATAACGATACCTCACTGTCACAGATAAACGTAGTGATGCAGCAGGCCCAGGCTGCATTTCACCGCTATCGTAAATGCTCCCTTGCCCAGCGGGCCCATTTCCTGAGGTGCATTGCCCGTGCCCTGGAAAACAGCGGCGACGAATTGATTCATACGGCCATGCAGGAATCCCACCTGCCCGAAGCGCGGCTGCGCAATGAGCGGGGACGGACCGTCTTTCAATTAACCAGCTATGCCGATGCCTGCGAGCGGGGCGCCTGGCTGGATGTACGCATCGATACCGCGCTACCGGACCGGAATCCGCCGCGGCCCGATATCCGCAAAACCATGGTGCCGCTGGGGCCCGTGGTGGTGTTCGGCTCCAGCAATTTTCCCTTTGCCTTTTCCACGGCCGGCGGCGACACCGCCTGTGCCCTGGCTGCCGGCTGCCCGGTAGTGGTGAAGGCCCACCCGGGCCATGCCCAGACCTCCACCCTGGTGGCGGCGCTCATTTCCCGGGCGGCAGCCGAATGCGGCCTGCCGGAAGGTGTCTTCGCCCATGTGTACGGCGCATCCTTTGACGTAGGCGAGGCCCTGGTCAAGCACCCGATGACCAAGGCGGTAGGTTTTACCGGATCGTACAAGGGAGGCAAACAATTATTCGATTGGGGTGCCCAGCGCCGGGAGCCCATACCCGTTTTTGCCGAGATGGGCAGCATCAACCCGGTCTTCCTGCTGCCGCAGAAATTGCAGCGGTCGGCGGCGGAGCTGGCGAAAGCCTATGCCGCCTCCATCACCCTCGGGGTGGGCCAGTTTTGCACCAATCCCGGTTTGCTCCTGGGCATAGAAGGAGCGGACCTCCAGCTATTCATGGACGTCCTGGCAACGGAGATCCAATCTACAGCACCCGGCACCATGCTCCATCCTGGCATTGCCCGTGCTTATAGCGACTACCGGGAGCGGGCCCTTTCCCAGGAGGAAGTTGCTGTTCTGGCCGAATCGGGCCAGCCTGCGGCTGCCGGCTGCGGAAGCCCCACCATCGCCACGGTAACCGCCGCCGCTTTCCTCCGCAACGAAGTATTGCAGCAGGAAGTCTTCGGTCCTTATTCCCTGGTTGTTCGGTGTGCCCACCGCGATGAATTATTGGCAGTCGCCCGCCACCTGGAAGGGCAACTGACCGGCACCCTCATGGCCACGCCCGAAGAACTGCCCGAATACAGCGACCTGGCAGACCTGGTGCAGGAGCGTTGCGGCCGACTGATCCTGAACGGCGTGCCCACCGGCGTGGAAGTTTGTTGGAGCATGCAGCATGGCGGTCCGTTCCCGGCCTCCACCGATCCCCGCTTCACGGCCGTCGGTGCGGATGGCATCAAACGCTTTGTCCGCCCCGTAGCCTTTCAAAACTGGCCCGACGAATTGTTGCCGGAAGAACTCCAGAACGACAACCCGCTTCAGTTATACCGCACCGTAAATAATGAAGTTACCCGTGGGAAAATAGAGGTGCTGGCTTCTGTTTAGATGAATTCCCGATAATTCAAAAACGCAAGCGCTCCATTGAACAGAGGCTTGCGTTTTTCTTTTTATGTTTCCGCTTATAATTTCCAGCCCTTCCCGAGCAGGTGCTGTTTGCATTTGGGGCAAAACCCGGATTCTTCTCCAGTCGGTTTCCCGCCTTCGGCATCCCGCATGTAACAGGTTTTTACGGCACAGTGCGGTAGTCCTTTTTATGTCCCCGTTCGTGGATGGATACTTTAAATAATTGCATCGCCCTGTCTGTTTTTGACAACCGGAATGTAGCGACTACGCAAACATTTCCCGGGCACAGGGCCAGGCCCATGACGCCCCGGTCCGCATACCGATTTTGGTGGTGCTGATGTCCTTGTAGGGCATAAAAAAAGCAGCTCTTTTCAGAACTGCTCTCTTTGAAGTCGGGATGACTGGATTCGAACCAGCGGCCTCTTCGTCCCGAACGAAGCGCGCTACCGGGCTGCGCTACATCCCGCTATTGTTGATCGGGCCGCGAAAATAGGGGCAATTTTCAAATTGGAAAAATAAATTTAAACATTTTTCCAAAGATTTTTTCCGTTCACAGGTTGCTCCTTTAACTGCTAGTTGTCCATTTTGGTGGGTAGCGGGCAGGTCGGAAATTGGAACTCGCCAGTTTTAAAAGGGAAGAGTGATCAGGCGTATCGGGTTCCTTAGGATGAAGTGAATTCCCCCATATGCTATTTCAAAATACCTGATCTGTTAGGGAAATTGATGGTCAGCAAAACATAAATGCCCTGTGCAAGAAACCAACCGGGAAATAAAAATCCCCTCGGGGAGGGGATGGTTTATAAGGCGTTGACTAATTTCTTCTATCATGGATAATGGACGCCTTTGGTTTTTCAGGATCTGGAAGGTTCCAAGGGTACACGGATCTTTTGGATTTTTCAGGATAATGGAAACGGTCGGTTTAGACTTTTGGATATTTTTTGGATAAAAGGCTTTCAAAGGGTTTGGATCGTTTGATGAATCAAAGGTACGGCCACCCCGGGGGCTATGCCGGCAGGTTTCGGTGAAAGAGGAATTTAGGTAGACGAAAACGTACTTAAGGAGGTGAATAGGGAAGAGGCGCAACCGAAACGACACATAGGGGCAAAAAAAAGGGCCAGAATAGAAATTCAGCCCCGTATTAAAATCCAATATCCTATGAAAAACCGAGGCGAAAGTAAGACGCCTCGGCCTAATGAAAAAGCTTTAGTCGTTAATAAGCGGGCACATTAGCATCTATTTAACGAATGTAAGGGGAAACCTGCATAAGGTTTTAGCTGTTAAGAGCTTAAAGGTAATCGTCGTCGATCAGTCCCATCGCCTTGAGCTTGTGGCTGATGCCGCCGACGCCCCTTTTCAGGGTGGCGGCAATTTCCTGGAGGGAAGCGCCTATCTGGTACAGGTCGGTCAACTCCTGCTCCTCCGAACGGGTCCAGGGCTTGCCGGTATTGCCGGCCGATGCTTTCTTTCCTTCCTTCCGGGCAGGAGGGCGGCTGGCGGAACGGTTCGACGAACGGTTGAAGAACAGCCAATCCTCCTCGTCTTCTTCGGTGTACCTCGTTGTTTTCGGCTTCTCATCCCCATAGCGGGAGGGGTACTTCTTTTCCTCGGAAAACTTTCGCTTATAGGGAGCGGGCTGGGCCGGTGCAGATGCCTGGAACTGCAGGCTCCGGAACGGGTACAGCTCGGTAGGCAGGATCAGCTTGCTGCGGGCACGGGTAGCGGCCACATACAAAATGTTGACCTCCTCGTTGAGCCGGTTGCGGTCGGGCTCCTTCATCGCGCTGCCCCCTTCCATACAGGCCTTGACCAGCTTTTCCTCCGTCATGAAATCATTCAGCAAGGTCACCTCGTCGTATTCCATCCCCTTGCAGCGGTGCACGGTGCTGAAGATCATCTCGGCATCCTCCTTCCCGGTCACGTGGTTGTCCTTCAACTCGCCGATCAGGCGGGGCAGGTCGTTGCCGTACTGGCGTACCACGTCGACAATCATGCGCAAACTGTTGTCTTCGGTCTGTTCGATATATTCTTCGAGGTCCTTGAGGTCGGTCATGGTCTGCAGCAGCTTGTCCTTGATCTTTTCGTGCTTGTTGTTGTGCAGGTTCAGCACATCGTAAAGCGAAGCGCCTTCGTCGGCAAAGGTGTAGCTGCTGATGTTGCCCTCGAAATGCATTTTGCGCAACCGGCCCGACTGCCATTGCCCGATCGCATTCAACAGCAGGCTGAGGTTGGTGCGGGCCAGCGTCGCCCGGGTAAGGATGGGCCCTTCGCCTTTACCATCGCCAATTACGCGGATGGCCGGCGGCTCGCCCAGGTGCTTTTTCCAGCCCAGCACTTTGTTGGCAATAAGGGCGATCTCATCGTCGAAGCGAAAGCTGTGGGTCAGCGGGTAAAGCGGGTAAGGGGCCTGCTGGAGGCTGTTGATGGCATAGCGCCAGCCGTAGATCTGCTGGTGCACGTCGCCCACGATGACCTTGCGGGCCTTCTGCTGCAAAAACACCTGCAGCATGGCGCCGCTGGCATCCTGCCCTTCATCGAATAAAATATAGTCGTAGGGAAGCTGGGGATTGGCCAGCTGGAATTTTTTGAGGTAAAAGTCGTGGGTGATGGCAATTTCGCCTTTATCCATGCGGGCCAAAGCCTGCCGGGTGTACTGCTCGATATTCGTATAAAAATGCTGGACGAACTGGTGGGCCTTGGCTTCCGAAACGGTTTCGGCATAGTTCAGCTCCTGCACCTTCTGGGCCGTGCTGTTGCAGAAGTACGAAATGAATTTGTTGACATGGTGCGCCAGGGTATAGTCCACGTGCAGGTCGCCCGAGTCGATGCGGAGCAGCTCTACCCATTCATAGCTTTTATAGCCGGCCACCACCTTGTAGGGACTTCTTTTCACCACGGCATCGAAGGCCAGGGAGTGGGCGGTTTCCACCTTCACGTTGTTGAGGTCGGCAAATTTGCGGGC
Organism: Huijunlia imazamoxiresistens; assembly: GCF_037132455.1. Taxonomy (NCBI): domain Bacteria; kingdom Pseudomonadati; phylum Bacteroidota; class Chitinophagia; order Chitinophagales; family Chitinophagaceae; genus Huijunlia; species Huijunlia imazamoxiresistens. Next base: position 342,535 of record NZ_JBBBEI010000001.1, read on the forward strand.
GGCCTCCGCCTTTACGCTTTTGTTGAAGGCCAGGTACAGGATGCGGGAACCGGTGGGGCGCGACCGTGCATATTCCATCAGTGTGGTGGTTTTGCCGCTGCCTGCCACCGCGTTAATGACAATATCCTCATTGGTTTGCAGGATGGCTTTCTGTTGGAGCGTAAGCTGCATGGTGTAAAGTAAAAAAGTATTTTTTAGAACCGGGAAAAAGGAAAAGGGATGACCTGTTACGATCATCCCTTTTTAAAGAGTCGGGAAGACTGGATTCGAACCAGCGACCCCTTGCACCCCATACAAGTGCGCTACCGGGCTGCGCCACTTCCCGAAAAAAATTGAACTATTCCGGTATAAAATTAACCAAATCTATGAATCACTAGTCGAAGGGGATAGAAAAGGGATGGTCTGAAGCGACCATCCCTTTCGAAGAGTCGGGAAGACTGGATTCGAACCAGCGACCCCTTGCACCCCATACAAGTGCGCTACCGGGCTGCGCCACTTCCCGAAACTAGTGACCGTCGGAAACGTTTAGATCGCCTCTCTTTCTTTCCTTTTCGTCGTTTCTTTCTATCCGTTTGTCGATCGGGTTGCAAATGTAGAAGTATTTTTTGAAAAACAAAATATTTTCAAATTAGTTTGCAAAAAAAAATGACTGAAGAACGCAGAAGCCGCCTGGAGGCCGTCCTTTCAAAACGGCAAAACGACCTGACGGTGGTGCTCGAGAATGTTTTTGACCCGCATAATATCTCGGCCATCATGCGGAGCTGCGATGCGGTGGGGGTGCAGGAAATTTATGTGCTGAATACCCGGATCCCCTTTCACAAAAAATGGGGTTTCCAGAGCAGCCGCAGCGCCGACAAATGGATCACGGCCCACCAGTTCGGCCATGTGGAGGAATGTTTTGCCGCCTTGCGGGAAAAATATTCCCGGGTGCTGGCAACGCATCTGTCCCAGGACGCTGTCAACCTCTACGAGACGGACCTAACACAGCCGATGGCCCTGGTGTTCGGCAACGAGCAGTATGGCGTTAGTGAAGAGGTGCGGGCGCTGACCGACGGCAGCCTGGTGATCCCGCAGGTAGGCATGATCAAGTCGCTCAACGTCAGTGTAGCCTGTGCCGTCACCCTGTACGAGGCCTTCCGGCAGAAGCAACTGGCGGGACATTATAAAAAACCAAAGCTATCAGCGGAGGAATTAATAATTTTAAGTCAACAATGGGGGATACCAAATGAAAAAACTGTTTAACCTGCTACTCTTTGTTATCATGTTTTCTACGGCCCATGCCCAGGAAGTTCCCGTTTGGAAGATCGGCAAGCTGGAGCAGCACCTGAAAACTGCCGACAAGCCCATTATCGTCAACTTCTGGGCGACGTTCTGCAAGCCCTGCGTAGAAGAGCTCCCATATTTTTTGAAACTGGCCAAGAAATACGATAATGCCGGCCTGCAGCTGCTGCTGGTCAGCCTGGACTTTTCCGAAGCCCATCCCAAGGCCCGGATGTATGCCCTGAAACACAATTTTGCCGAGCGCATGGTGCTGCTGGATGAAACCAATGCGGACCTCTTCTGCCCGAAGGTGGACAGCAGCTGGTCCGGCGCTATTCCCGCCAGCCTGTTCCTCAACAACAAAACCGGCTACCGTAAGTTTTACGAGGCCCAGATGTCACCCGAAAGGCTGGAAAAAGAGATCCAGTCGCTGCTGACCAGCCCCAATGACGGGAAAGGCGAAGTCAGCGAGGCCGACCGGCTGCGTAAAACCGGAGCGGGCGGATAAACGTAAACGTTTGTGGTTCGTAGTGGGTGGTTAGGCTACCCCAAACTAATCGAGTTTCTTGATGGTACAGCCCAGTGATTTGGTCACCTTCAGGGAAATGTCCTTGCCGCCGATCAGCTCGTCCATCGCGATTTTGAGGTGTTCGCGGGTAACGGCGGCGGGATTGGAAGGATTATCGTTCAGGGAGCCGTGGTACACCAGCTTTCCCTGCTTGTTGAACAAAAAACATTCGGGGGTGCGCTGCGCCTGGAAGGCCTTGGCGATGGTGGCATTTTCATCCAGTACGTAATACCAGCGATACCCATTGTATTTCGCGTATTTGATCATGGCCCCGTAGGATTCGTTCCCCTTGTGCTCGGTCTCGTTGGAATTGACCATCACCACCCCGATCTCGTTTTTTAACGCGTATTCACAAGCCAGTGACAAGGGCTTTTCGCTCCATTTGATATACGGACAGGTATTGGCGCTAAAGATCACCAGCAGGCCGTTGGCCTGGGTGGCATTGTAGAGGCTGATGTCATTGCCTCCAATATCTTTCATGTAAATATAGCCTTTGGGAATATCAGCACCGATGGGGAGTTCCGGGGAAGGTGTAAACGAGAAAAAGAGCAGGGCGGCCAGAACAGACGTTAAAGTCTTTTTCATACGCGGGGGGTTTATTAATTTTTTATTATAATGGGCCAAAAACATGCCATCACCTGACGTGGCCGGCTTTCTGTTCCCCACAACCCAGCACTATTTCAATTTTCTTCCCTAACCCGAATTGTTTGTGGATTTGTAGCGCTTCCTGGAATTCAGTCGGTCAGTTTCTTTCCTAATAACTCTCCATACCGGCAAAAAATTGCATAAAAAAAACCCGCAGGGCGGGTTTTTTTTATCGGTACAGCTTGTAACGCTTAGCTTTTTCGTTTGATGGTGCAGCCCACCGAACGGGAGGTTTTGACGCTCACATCTTTACCGGCCAACATCTCATCCATGGCGGCTTTCAGGTGGGTGCGGGTGACCGACTCCTCGTTGGAAGGGTTGTCATCTATGGCCCCGTGGTACACCAGCTTGCCTTCCTTATTGAACAGGAAGCACTCGGGCGTGCGGTTGGCGCCAAAGGCATCGGCCAGCTCGGAATCCTTGTCCAGGGCATAGTACCAGTTGTACTTCTGGTCCTTTGCATAGGCTTTCATAGCCTCGTAGGAGTCGGCATCGCTGCGCTGCGCCTCGTTGGGGTTGATCAGGACCACACCCAGGTCGTTTTTGGCGGCATAGCTGCAGGCTTCGGCGGTCCGCTTCTGGTTTTTGATCACGTAAGGGCAGGTGTTGCAGCTGAACATCACCAGCAGGCCGTTTTTCTTTTTGGCCTGCTGCAGGCTGATCTCCTGGCCGCTGATGTCTTTCATTTTTACTTCCGGCTTGGGAATAGGCGACCCGATCGGCAATTCGTTTACGGTAAACGATAACAACCCCATGGCCGCCAGTGTGGTGAACAATAGTTTTTTCATGTTTCTATGAGTTTACGAGTTTACAAGTTAAGCGTTCCTGAGTTTCTAAGTACCTAAGTTCCTGAGTTAATCGTTCTCCTGTTCAGAGTTACGCCAACTTAGGAACGCAGGAACTTAGGAACTCAGGAACTTTCTCTGCGCCCTTACAACTGTTTTTCTGCCTCCTTCTTCCGCAGCAGGGCCGCAATGGTGACATTGAGCTCGAATCCCATAAGCACTACCAGGGAGTTGACGAAGATCAGCGACATGATGATGAAGATGGCGCTGATGGAGCCATACAGCTTGTTGTAGTTGCTAAAGTGGTTTACCCAGAAGGAGAACAGGCCGGTGGCCAGCATCACCAGCGTGGTGGTAAAGACGGAGCCCGGCGTGAAAAAATGCCACTTACGGGTAACCGATGGTCCGTGGCGGTAGATAAAGGAAACGATGTAAAAAATCAGCATCACGATGAACACCCAGCGGATGTTGATGATCAGCAGGCGGAGCACTTTGTTGCGGATGCCTACCCAGTCGAGCACCACGCCCTGGGCGATCAGCAGCGACAGGAACAGGAAAAACAAGACAAACGAAATAAGTGTGAGCATCAGCGCCGTCTGGCGCTTTTTCAGGCCGTTCCATTTCTCAAAACCTTCATAATCCTTGTCGAAAGACCGCAGCACTCCCATCATGGCATTGCTGGAGAAAAACAGGGCCAGCAATAAACCAAAGGAAAGCAGCTCGTTGCGCGGGTGCAGCAGGAAGTCGTCGAGGAACTCGATAATGACGGCGTTGTTTTGCTTGCCCGGGACCACGTCGCGGATGACGCTGTACAACTCCTCGATGAATTTGCCCGAGATCGGCAGGTGCGGGATCAGGGTGAAGATGAACAGCAGGGTGGGAGGGATGGCCATGACCATGTTGAAGGAGATGGCCGCTGCCCGCTCGATCAGGCTGGTCTTGCGCAGTTGGGCGATAAAGGCCCGCCAGACCTCGAACAGCGAAAAGCCGTGAAAGCCCGGTATATAGGTATCCTTGGTGCGGTCGATACTCCGGTCGATCATGGACTGGACCGGAGTGGGAACCGACACTTTTCCTTTTAATTTTTGTAGCAACATGCTTCGGTAGTTAGGTTGATGGGATCATAAGTTAACGGTTATTCGTCATAAGTCCAGGACTTATTGCCCATTGCCTGATGCCTGTTGCTTGGGGGCGAAACGCTGCCGGAAGGCTTCCTGGTAGGCTTTGGCTTTTTTCAGGTGTTCGTCGTAGGTAGTGCTGAATACATGGGTACCGTTGAACGAGCTGTCGGCCACGAAATACAAATAAGGCGTTTCCGGTGCGTTCAGGACGGCGTCGATGGTTTTCCGCGAAGGCGTGCAGATAGGCCCCGGCGGCAGCCCGTTGTTGCGGTAAGTGTTGTAGGGCGACTCCACGTCGAGATGGGCGCCGTAAACCCGTTTAATGGAAAAATCGTTCAGGGCGAAGCGGATGGTGGGATCGGCCTGCAGGGGCATGCCCGTTTTTACCCGGTTCAGGTAAACCGAGGCGATGTTGCCCTTTTCGGCCTGGGCATTGGTTTCCTCTTCCACGATCGAAGCAAGGGTATAGGCCTGCACGGGTGTCAGTCCCAGGCGTCCGGCCTTCGCCTTGCGTTCGGCGGTCCAGAACTTCGCCGATTCCTCGGCCAGCTTCTGGTATACCTTGTGGGGCGTGGTGTTCCAGAAAAAGGTGTAGGTGTCGGGCAGCACCAGGGCCATGGAGGTGGCGGGATCTATCGAAAAAGAGCGGAGCGAGTCGGGGGTGATGAGGAACTGCAGCATGACGGCCGAATCGAATTCGAAGCGGCTGCCGGCCAGGCGGGCCAGGTCGGCGCGGGTGCGCAGCTTGGTAATTACCAGGTTGACCGGCGTCTGGCGGCCGTTGCGCAGCATGCGTACCAGCGACAGCAGGCTGGTGCCTTTGGGTACTTCATACTTACCGGGCTTGATATTTTTCCAATAATCCAGCTGGTCGGCCAGCAGGGTAAAGAAGGAAGTGTTCTTCACGATGGCGCGTTGCTGCAGCGAGTCGATCACGGCCCTTTTGGTGGCCGCATGGGAACTGATGTACAGCACCTGTTTGCGTTCGCTGAACCCGGTTGCGGGTCCCAGGAAGATCCAACCGACGATTGCTGCCCCCAGCAGAAGGAGTACCAGCAGCAGGAGAATGATTTTTTTCATATCCGTTCTATGCAGTAAAGTAAATAAAAAACCCTGTCTGTCAGACAGGGTTGTACGATAAGATTTTTGGCAATTATTTGTTCGTATCAGCAGCAGCAGGAGCCGTGGGAGCTGCGGGGAAAGCACCAGGAGCGGGAGCTGCCTTCTGGGGAGCGCTTTGCACGGGAGCGGTACCAACGTTTTCCAGGCGGTCGTGACCGGAAGTGGTGCCACCGGAAATGAAAGCCGTGGACGTAATGCACAACACTGCGATCAGGGCGGCAAAGATCCAGGTACCTTTTTCCAGAACGTCGGTGGTTTGTTTCACACCCATGAACTGGTTGCTGAAACCGGCGATGCTGCCGGCAAGGCCGCCGCCTTTAGGGTTCTGTACCAGTACGATCAGGCTCAGGATCACACAAACAATAATGATCAGGATCACGAATAAAATGGTCATATCAATGGGCTTTCTTTAAGTTTTCGACTTTGGCTGCAAAATAAGCCTTTTTGGAGGGATTGAGCAAACTTAATTTGGTATATATTTCCATGGCTTTTTCGCGGTTTCCCTGCTTGGCCCACACTTCGGCCATGGCTTCGGTAAGGATGGCGCTGGCCTCTACGGAGTGGGCCGCCAGGCTTTCCACCTTGCGCTCCGAGGCACGGTCCATTCCCTGGCCCTGTTGTTCCGCCGGCAGGCGCTTCATGGTCTTCAGCCATTCGGTAAAGCTTTTCAGCTGCCGGCCCACGGTATCTTTCGGCGCCTGGGTTTCCTCCTGCGACAGCTTGATGCCCTGGGAAGCGAAATAATCCACGGTATGAAAGGGCTCAAACGTGAGCAGGTTATCGTCGTTGGCAGCCGACGGCACGGCCGGTTGCTGGGGCGCAGCAGCAGGAGCAGGAACCTGGATGTCCAGGGCGGGCAGGGCTTCTTCCTCCAGTTCCTCTGTGTCTTCCTCTTCTTCTACCGGCAGGTCGGCTTCGGGCGCTTCCATGTCTAGTTTAAAGCGGAACGGCTTTTCCTGCGGAACGACGGTTTCCGCCACCGGGGGCACGGGCATTGCTGCCACCGGCTCCGGGGCTTCTTCCACTACAAAGGAAGTAGCATATTTTTCTTCGTTCAGCAACAGGTCGAACAGAAGGGCATCGGGATAAAACAGAGCGGCTCTCTGTACGGGGCCGCTTCCATCGGGGACGGCCAGTTCTTTTGATTTCTTCGCCAGCAGCAACTGGGCCGGAGCAAAGTAGGGATAATGGGTAGCCAGGTTCCGGATCTCCTCCAGGGAACAGGCAGCCATCTTCTTTTGAAACAACTCCAGGGCCAGTAAATCAAATCGCTCAGACATGGGGGCAAGATAGGGAGAAAGTTTACAAGTTTACGGGTTTACAAGTTTACGAGTTCCTGACGGGCGCAAGCAACTCGTAAACTTGTAAACCCGTAAACTCGTAAACTTACCAGTTGGAAAACACTCTATTAAAAATATCGTCCGTCAACCCGCGGACCATCTCATCGAGCAGGGAGGCTTCGGCCGCCTGCAGGGAGGAGTTGGCGGAGAATTCAAAGCTGCGGCTCACGTCGTATTCGTCCGTCTTGTCGGCCAGGCGGTTGGTGACCACGATGTGCACGGCCACGGTCAGGCGGTTGGTTTGCGTCACCTTGTCGGAGATGCCCGAGGTGCTGACCGCGTAGTCGGAAACATAGCCGCTGATCTCGTAGTGGGCATTGTCGCTGTTGGTCCGCGTCAACTTCGTTTGGTTGTTGATCTTTTGTTTGATCCGCTCTGTCAGGTTGGGACTGAGCTGCGGGTTGATGTAGCGGGCTTTGTTGTCGATAAAATTGATGCGGATGGTTTTGATGCTGTCCGGGATCGACACGTCGGCAAAGCTGTAGACGCCGCAACCCGTGGAAAAGCCGGCGGTTGCCAGGAGGAAGAGGGCCAGCAGGAGGGCGGAAACAGGTATATAAAAGCGTTTGAACATGGTCTGGGATTGGGAAAGGTTTAGGATGGTTGCAGGGGCTATTCGTCGATGTTGTACTCCTTTAGTTTGCGGTAGAGGGTCCGTTCGCTGATGCCCAGGTCCATGGAGGCGTCCTTGCGTTTGCCCTTATGTTTTTTGAGGGCTTTGATGATCAGCTCGCGTTCCTTTTCCATGATGTTGAGGCTTTCCTCCACCTCCACGTGCTCATGGATGTCTTCCGGCTGTACCAGCACCGGCTGCACGGGCATAGGCTGCTGGGGGATAGCGGGGTGCGGGTGCACCAGGAAAGGAGCGGGGCCGTCCTGGTGGGCATGGAGGTCCTTGAGGTCCTGGGTGGTGAAGGCCGGCGTCTGCTGCAGGTTGGAGGGGTTCTGCACCACTTCAAAGAACAGGCGCTTCAGCTCGGTGACATCCTTTTTCATGTCGAAGAACAGCTTGTAGAGGATCTCCCGTTCGTTGGCGAACTCGTGGGGGGCAGCCTGCTCGTGTCCCTGCACCAGCACCGGCAGGCGGTTGACATTGTTGTGCTGGGGCAGGAAGCGATCGAGCTCCCGGGCGTTGATCTGTTTTTCCGTGGCCAGCACCGACATCTGTTCGGCCAGGTTCTTCAGCTCCCGTACGTTGCCGGGGAAGGGATAATTCATCAGTTTCGCCCGGGCCTCGTCGTCGAGCTGCACGGGGGCGGTACGGTATTTTTCGGCAAAGTCCACGGCAAACTTGCGGAATAAGAGCGGGATGTCTTCCTTGCGCTCCTTCATGGCCGGAACCCGGATGGGCACGGTGCTCAGGCGGTAGTACAGGTCCTCGCGGAACTTGGCGCCCTGTACCTGCTGGAGCAGGTCGCGGTTGGTAGCGGCGATCACCCGTACGTCGGTCTTTTGTACCTTGGAAGAGCCCACGCGGATGAATTCGCCGGTTTCCAGCACCCTGAGCAGGCGGGCCTGGGTGCCCAGGGGCATTTCGCCGATCTCGTCAAGAAAGATGGTGCCGCCGTTGACGGACTCAAAATAACCTTTGCGGCTGTCCACCGCGCCGGTGAACGAGCCTTTTTCGTGACCGAACAATTCCGAATCGATCGTGCCTTCGGGGATGGCGCCGCAGTTAACGGCGATAAAGGGGTTGTGTTTGCGTGCCGAAAGCGAATGGATCACGTGTGAAAAAGCTTCCTTTCCCACCCCGCTTTCCCCGACGATGAGTACCGTCAGGTCGGTATTGGCCACCTGGGCCGCTACCTGCAGGGCAAAATTCAGCGCCGGTGAGTTGCCAATAATGCCAAACCTGTTTTTTATGCTTTGTATGTCAGTCATTGCTTTTTCCAATTTGTCGATTACTCTTCCCTTTATGTTACATTTCAGGCAATCTCGCCCAGCAGGGTGGCCTGGGTGCAGTCGTTGACGGTCACTACCGTGTAGTCGCCGGGCTTCAGGTCGTAGCTGCCTTTGGGGAAGACGATCACCTTGTTCTGGCTGTTCCGTCCCATCCAGTGGGCGTCGCTGCGCTTGGAGGTGCTTTCGATCAGCACTTTGAAGGTTTTGCCCAGGTCGGCGGCATTGCTTTGCTGCGACAGGCGGTTCTGCAACTCGATGATCTCCTGCAGGCGACGCTTTTTCACCTCTTCGGGAATGTCGTCGGCATAACGGCGCTGCGCCAGGGTGCCGGGACGCTCGCTGTAGAAGAACATATAGCTCATGTCGTAGCGGGCATAGTCCATCAGGGACAAGGTGTCCTGGTGGTCTTCTTCGGTTTCGGTGCAGAAGCCGGCGATGATATCGGAGCTGATGCCGCAGTCGGGCATGATCTCGCGGATGCGGTCTACTTTGGCCATGTACCATTCGCGGGTATAGCTGCGGTTCATCAGCTGCAGCACGCGGGTGGAACCGCTCTGCAGCGGAAGGTGGATGTATTTACAGATGTTTTCGTACTTGGCCATGGTGTGCAGCACGTCGTCGGTAATGTCCTTGGGGTGGGAGGTGGAAAAGCGCACCCGGAGGTCGGGCGACAGCAGCGCTACCATTTCCAGCAGCTGGGCAAAGGTAACGGGGGTGTTGCTGCCGTTTTCGGGCGTCCAGTAGTAGCTGTCCACGTTCTGGCCCAGGAGGGTTACTTCTTTATAGCCGTTGTTCAGCAGATCGCGGCATTCGTTGACAATGCTGTGGGCGTCGCGGCTGCGTTCGCGGCCGCGGGTGAAGGGCACCACGCAGAAAGAACACATGTTGTTGCAGCCCCGCATGATGCTGACAAAGGCGGAGATGCCGTTGCTGTTCAGGCGTACGGGGGAAATATCGGCATAGGTTTCTTCACGGCTCAGCAGCACATTCACCGCTTTCTGGCCGCCGCCGGCTTCGGAGATGAGCTGGGGCAGGGAGCGGTAGGCATCGGGGCCCACCACAATGTCCACCAGCTTTTCTTCTTCCAGGAATTTAGCCTTCAGGCGCTCGGCCATGCAGCCCAGCACGCCGATCAGCAGGCTGGGGCGGCTTTGCTTCAGCTTGCGGAACTCGGTCAGGCGCTTGCGCACGGTTTGCTCGGCCTTTTCGCGGATCGAGCAGGTATTTAATAAAATAAGGTCGGCGGTCTCGAAGTTGCGGGTAGCACCGAAACCTTCGCCGTTGAGGATGGAGGCCACGATCTCGCTATCGCTGAAATTCATCTGGCAGCCATAGCTTTCTATATAAAACTGGCGCCCGTACTGGTTGGGATCTCCCGAAAAAGGAGCAAATGCTTCACCCTGGCGGGCCTCGTCATGCACTTTGGTAGCTACTTCTAACATAATCCGAAAAAATTGGGGCCAAAGATAACCATATTCCGTCCCCACCGTGACAGGTTGGCAGATTTTAAGAAGGATTTTTAGTGCCTCTTCTTTTTATCTTTACTGCCGATGAGATTGTTTGCCCTGACCCTGTGCCTGTTCCTTTCTGTTTATGCCGCCGCCCAGGTGGAAGGAGCGGGCCTGTTGTCCGGCAGCCTCCAGGATGAAGGAAAGAAACCCCTGGCCGGCGCCACCGTACAACTGTTCTCCCTGGCCGATTCCGCCGTTTCCCGCCATACCCTTACCGCCACGGACGGCAGCTTTTCCCTGAGCGGCATCCCCTTCGGCTACTACCGCCTGCAGCTGTCCTTTGCCGGTTTCAGCCCGCTGACCCTCGACAGCATTTTTTTCCGGGCGGAGCGCTTCGATTTCAACCTCGAAGGACTGACGCTTCCACCCCAGGGCAGCCTCGGCGAAGTAATCGTGTATGCCGAAAAGCCGCTGGTGGAAAGCAAGGACGGCAACATCACCTTCAATGCCGGCCAGTCCGCGCTGAGCGCCACCAGCAGCGCCAGCGACCTGCTGACTACCGTACCGCTGGTATCCAAGGACGCCGACGGCAAGCTGGTAGTGCGGGGTCGCGAGCCCAAAATCCTCATCGACGACAAGCCGGTGGAGCTGAATGCCCAGCAGCTGCAGGACCTGCTGGAGTCGATGCCGGGCTCTTCCATCGAAAAGATCGAAGTGCTTACCAACCCGCCCGCCCGCTATGCCAACGAGCCCGGCGGGGTGATCAATATCGTGACCAAGAAGGGAAAGGTCGGCCGCTCGGGCCGGGTGACCGTCTACGGCGGCAGCCGGGGCGAGCTGGCCGCCAACGGCAGCTACCTCTACCGTAAAAACACTCTTTCCTTTACCCTTACGGCGGGCGCCACCAACAGCCGCTATGCAGGAGCAGGCCACTCGGACCGCAAAAACCTGTACAAGGATTCGGTCAATCATTTTTTTACCGAAAGCAGCTACCGAAACCTGACCCTTCGGCCGAACCTCCGCGCTAACCTGGATTACGATATCAACAAGTACCATTCGCTGAACGGGGTGCTGCAGTATAACCAGAACAATTACGACAACCGCAGCGAGGTGGAGAACCGCAACCAGAACCGCCACGACCAGGTATACAAGCTGGTGCAGCGCGACAACGGCAGCCGGGGCGATGGGTACAGTCCCAACATCAGCCTGAACTATACCTTCCGCAGCAGGAAGCCCGGAACGGTGGCGCGGCTGTTTACCAACGCCAACTTTTCTTCCACGGGAAGTGGCCGCAACTTTTACGAGCAGCTCCTCCATCCCGTAGCCCGCAGCCTCGTATCCGACTCCATCCTGCAACAGGATAATGCCAACCGCAGCACGGGCTACCACCTTCGGGGCAGCCTGGACCAGGAACTGCCCAACAAGAAAACCTCCCTTTCCCTGGGCGGCTACCTGACCGGCACCCACGAACGGGTGACGGCCACCACCGCCTACAAGCGGAAGGGGGCTTCCGAACTGGTGGGCATCGATTCGCTGGACCGCGATTTCCGTTTCCAACAACACCTGGCCAACCTCCGGGCATCGGTGCGGCAGCAGCTGGGCGCGGGCTTCAGCCTTTCGGCCGGCACCTCCGCCGAAGCCACCGGCATTGCCTTCGATTTCCGCCAGGCGGTTGGCGATACGGCCAACCGCTACTGGAGCTGGCTGCCGTTCTTCAACCTGGCAAAGAACTGGAAGTCGGGCTACAGCCTCACCGCCACCTACCGCCGCAGCATCCGGCGGCCGGGCATTTACGAGCTCAATCCCACCAAGGATTACTTCGACCCCTACAATACCCGTTTCGGCAACCCCGACCTGGAAGCCTCCCTGGCCCACAACTTCGACCTGATGGCGGGCAAAACCCAAAACAGCTTCTTTGCCAATGCCGGCCTGGGCTATAACCGGGTGGAAAACATTTTCAGCCAGATCCGCACCCGGGTGTCGGACAGCAGAACGGAGATCACCTGGCAAAACATCAGCAGCCGGCAGGAATACGAGGCCAGCGCCTGGGGCGGCTACACCATCAACCGCAAGGTGCGGCTGAACGGCAGCGCCTCCTATACCTACAACCGCTACAGCGACTTCGACAAGGTAAACCGCAAATACCGCGACGGCGGCTCCCTGACCTCCAACCTGAACGGGAATTATTCGCTGAAAGACCGCTATACTTTTTCGGGTAATGTCACCCTCAACCGGTTTGCCAACCCGCAGGGGACGGTCCGCAGCACCCTCAGCTCTAACATCGGCCTGCAGGCCCGGGTGCTGAAAAAGAAAATGACGGTGGGGCTGAACCTGATCGACCTGTTCTCCCAGCAGCAGAACCGCTCATTCACCTACGGCACCAACTACGAGCTGGAAAGCTTCAGCACGGCCAACAGCCGCAACATCCGCCTCAGCCTCAGCTACAACCTGACCAAGGCCCCCGCCAAAAAGCCCCAGGGGAAGGTGATCAATAAACAGCAGTTGCTGAAGAAGTTCTAAAATGAGGAACTGGAAAGGCCCGGCGGGTGCCGGGCCTTTCCAAAAATTTTGCGGGTAAAAAATTACGGGGCGACTGCTTTGATCTTCGAAGCCAGCCAGGAGTCTTTTACCGGTACGATCCATTTGGTTTCCAGGTCGGCCTTGGTGGCGACCAGGTTGTTGAAGTACAGGGTGTCGGGGCCGATAAAACCGTTCTGGAGGGCATAGTTCAACTGGCCCATCGGCAGCAGCTGGATCTTGTCCTTTACGGCAAAGGCCAGGTTGGCCCGGTCAAAGAAGTTCACCCGGAATCGGTGCTCCAGGTCTTTAATAAAGCGAACCGAGCTGTCGGTGCTGCAACCGCTGACCTTGGTTTTCGTTTCATCGGCCATCAGCACGATAAACTGGCCGAAGAACAGGTTGCCGAAGGCGGCTACCTCGTCGCCATGGGCGCGCCACTGGCCGCAGAACTGGTCGAGGAGGTTCTCGATCTCGAGGGCCTCCGACAGGGTGAACAGGCGGCTGCTCTGGTAGATCCATACGCGGCTCTGAGGGGAAAAATTATCGGGAAGTAATTCTTTGTATTCTAAATTCATGAGGCAAAATTAAGGAATAGCCTTGTTGCCAAGGAGTTAATTGGTACATGGGTTCATTGGTTCATTGGGGTAATGGGATGGGACCGGCTCTAAAACCGCTTCCTGGTTCCCAAGGAACCCATTAACCGATATCCTGCAGCGAAGCTGCCACTAGTTCGGCCACGTCCTGCACCTGGACAGCTTCTTCCTGATCGGCATTCTTGATGCCGTCGGTCAGCATGGTATTGCAAAAGGGGCAGGCCACGGCCACGATGCCGGCGCCGGTGCTGATGGCTTCGGCGGCCCTTTCCCAGTTGACCCGGGTGTTGCCCGGCTCGTCTTCCTTGAACATCTGGGCGCCGCCGGCCCCGCAGCAAAAGCCGTTCTTGCCGCAACGCTTCATTTCCACCAGCTCGGCGTCCAGGGCTTCCAGCACCTGCCGGGGCGCCTGGTAGATGCCGTTGCCACGGCCCAGGTAGCAGCTGTCGTGGTAGGTAATGCGTTTGCCCTTAAAGCTGCCGCCTTCCTTCAGCCGGACCTTTCCCTCGTCAATCAATTGCTGCAGGAAGGCCGTGTGGTGCAGCACTTCGTAGGTGCCGCCGAGCTCAGGGTATTCGTTTTTAAAGATGTTGAAGCAGTGAGGGCAGGTGGTCACGATCTTTTGGACCCCGTAATTATTAAGGACCTGGATGTTTTGCTGGGCCATCATCTGGAACAGGAATTCGTTGCCGGCGCGGCGGGCGGGGTCGCCGGTACACATTTCCTCCTTTCCCAGGATGGCGAAACGGACGCCTGTATGGTTCAAAATGCGGGCAAAGGCACGGGTGACCTTCTGGGCCCGCTGGTCGAAGCTGCCGGCACAACCTACCCAGAACAATACTTCCGGGGTTTCGCCGGCCGCAAAAAAATCAGCCATTGTTCGGATCATCCTTTTCTGTTTTCTCAAATGTAATGAAGCCTCCGGCAACGGGCAACAGTAAATAAGGAATTGGTTCATTGGGTAATTGGGTAATTGGGTATTGGGAGGGGAGCAGCTTTATCCGGGTGCAGTAAAGTTCCGGCCGAATTCCTTATACCCAAGGAACCAATTCCCAATTAACCCGTTGCTTATTGCTTATTGCCTATTATTTTTGGCGCCGATTTATGAAATGGAAACGATTTTGGGAGAAGCTGGGCAACTGGGAACTGTGGCCCTTTGAATTGCGCTATTTTGCCATCACGCCTGTCTGGGCCTGGTATTGCCTGCGTTCGGGTTCGGTCTGGTTTTTCAGTTCCTCCAATCCCACGCTGACCTTCGGTGGCTTTGAGGGCGAGGACAAGCGCGAAATGTACGACCTGCTGCCCGAAAGCTCGTATCCCAAAACCGTGTACATCAAACCCGGCGCTCCCTGGGAAGAGGTGCGGCAGGCCGTGGTGGCCCATGGGTTCACCTTTCCGTTCTGCGTCAAGCCCGACGTGGGCATGAAGGGCCTGCTGTTCCGGAAAGTGGACAAATGGGAACAGCTGGAAAAATACCACCGCGAGCTGCCGGTGGACTACCTCGTCCAGGACCTGGTGGACTATCCGGTGGAAGCCAGCGTTTTTTATTACCGCTTTCCCGGCCAGGAAAAGGGCGTCATTACCGGTTTTATCCGCAAGGAACTCATGGAGGTGACCGGCGACGGCCGCAAATCGGTCTGGGAACTTATCCTCGAGCATGAGAAGGCGAAGCACCGACTGGAGGAGATGCGCATCAAGCACGAAGATTACCTCGACACGGTGCTGCCCCAGGGCCAGTCGTATTACCTGACCTATGCCGCCAACCTGAACAGGGGCGCCCGGTTCGTTAACCTGCACCACCTGATTGACGACCAGTTGTTGTCGGTATTCGACCCCATCAGCCACCGGGCACAATTTTATTACGGCCGTTATGATCTGAAATGCACGTCCATCGACGACCTGAAGCAGGGAAAGAACTTCATTATCCTGGAGTTCAACGGCAGCGGGGCCGAGCCCAACCACGTGTACAACAGCGGCATGTCGCTGCTGGAGGCGTACCGGGAGATCCTGATGCACTGGAAGGTCCTGTACCGCATTTCACGGATCAACCACAAAAAAGGCATCCGCTACTGGCCGCTCCGCAAAGGACTGAAGTTTCTTCGCGACGCAAAGAAGCACCTGGCGGTGCTGGAAGAATTGGATAACCGCGTGGTATTCTGATAAGTAAAAGGCACCTTAACTACTTAACAAAAAACCGGAACCAAGAAATCCCGCCTTACGGAAATCCGAACCCGTAAACAACCCGTAAACTCCTAACTCAGGAACTCAGGAACTAACAGAATCATGTCAAAATTCATCCGGATATTTTTCACGGGAATGGTCATTTCCTTTCTGGGGTCGCTGCCGTTGGGAACCCTGAACGTGGCCGTGATGCAGATTTCCATCAGCGATGGGGTGGTGCCGGCCTTTAAGTTTGCCATCGGCGCCCTGCTGGTGGAGCTGGTGTATGTGCGGCTGTCGCTGGTAGCTATGGACTGGGTGCGCAAGCAGGAACGGCTGATCCGGATCCTGGAATGGGCGACGCTGGCCATCATCGTGGCCCTGGCGGCTTCGAGCTTTTATGCCGCCGCCCATCCCACGGTCAACAAGAACGTGATCCTGAGCAGCACGCTCAACCGGTTCGTGCTGGGGGTGCTCATGAGCGCCATCAACCCCGTGCAGATCCCTTTCTGGTTCGGGTGGAGCACGGTGCTGTTCACCAAGAAGATCCTGCTGCCGAAGGCCAGCCATTACAATACCTATATCAGCGGGATCGGCCTGGGCACTTTCATTGCCAGCTGCGTGTTTGTGTATGGCGGGCAGTTCATTGCCGGTCTTTTAAATCAGAATGGTAATATCCTGAACTGGATCATCGGCTCTATTTTTGCGCTCACCGCCCTCATCCAGGTCATTAAGATGAGCCGGAAAAAGGACCCGGCCCACCAGCTGGAGCATCCCGAGGAAGTGACCCATGGCATGGAAGAGCGCTTTATTTCCAAGGACGAGCACAACAATCCATAATCAATTCATATGCGTTTAAATCAACCGCTATTAAACGAGCTGAGACACGAAGCCGACAGCACCCGCAAGATGCTGGAACGGGTACCCGCTGACAAATTTGGCTGGAAGCCCCACGAAAAGTCGATGAGCCTGGCGTCCCTTTCCAGCCACGTGGCCGAACTGTTCAGCTGGCTGACGATGACCCTGACCACCGATGAACTGGACTTCGCCACCAACAAGTATCAACCCTTTGTGCCCCAGAGCACACAGCAACTGCTGGATTTTTTCGAGGACAATTTGAAAAAAGGAACCGAAACCCTGGCCGCCACTTCCGACGAAGACATGATGAAGCACTGGAAGTTGCGCCACGGTGACCACATCATCCTCGACCTGCCCCGCATGGCGGTGCTGCGTTCCTTTGTGTTCAACCACCTGGTACACCACCGCGGGCAACTCTCGGTTTACCTGCGCCTGCTCGACGTGCCCGTTCCGGGAATGTACGGTCCGAGTGCGGATGAGCGCTAAATAAGTTTACGCGTTTACAAGTTTACGGGTTTACGAGTTGTTTGCCGGTTCTGGGGTTGGCATTAGTTGGCATGGAATTGTTGAGTATTCCACCAAAAATGACACCTTGAATTACGGGCCTACTCGTAAACTTGTAAACCCGTAAACGCGTAAACTTTTCAATGATGCAAAAACTCGCTACATTTTACGACAAGCTCTATGCCTGGATATTGGTTGTGGGACCCCGGTTGATCATCGCGATATTTGTGCTGTTTATAGGCTTATGGCTGATCCGCTTTATCCGCAAGGCGGTGAACCGGCACATGGACCACAAGGAGTTCGATCCCTCGCTGCGTCCTTTCCTTATCAGTTTATTTATTACCGGCCTGCAGATAATGCTGGTGCTGGCGCTGATGCAGATCCTGGGGTTGCAGATGACCATCTTCACGGCCCTGATCGGGGCGTTTGGCGTGGCTGCCGGCCTGGCTCTTTCGGGTACGCTGCAGAATTTTACCAGCGGGGTGCTTATCCTGCTGCTCAAGCCTTTCCGCGTGGGCGACAACATCATTGCCCAGGGGCAGGAAGGCACCGTTACGGAAATCCGCATATTCTACACCGTGGTACTTACCTACCAGAACACCACGGTCATCATTCCCAACAGCAAGCTGTCCAACGAAGTGATCGTGAACCTCAGTCGCGAAGGGCGCCGCCGGCTGGATGTGGAGCTGAAGTTTCCCTTTGCCGTTCCCTTCGAAGAGGTGCGGACCACGGTCGATAAAACCATCGGGCGCACCAAGTCGCTGCTCAACGATCCGCCGGTACGCCTGGGCGTTTCTTCCGTGGAGACCGATGGCTATAAGGTGATGATCAATGCCTGGGTGCCGGCCCACGGTTTTTTTGACGCCCGCCTGGCCTTCCAGGAAGCGTTGATCCAGGACCTCAAGGGCGCCGGCCTCAAGCTTCCCGGGATGTAGGAGCTTTTATTTTTCTATTGCTGAAAAAAGCCGGGGAGCCTGGCGACGCAAGGTCGCCGGGCTCCACGGCTTTTAAAGTTGTGTCGATAATGGCCGCTGGCTATTTTATCGGCAGCCTGAAGGATCCTTCGGTGATCAGGATGTTTTCGGTGGTGGTAGCCCCACTGGCATCTGCCTTATAAAAGGCGCCCTGGAAGGTGCCCTCCGCTACGGCGCTGTCGAGTTTGGTCAGGTTCAGGGTCAGGGGCAGGGCAGGGGTCGCTTCCTGTCCGGCATAATAAGAGGTAGACGTGTTTTCGAGGTAGATGCCCCCCAGCACGTAATCATCCGGGTTGCCATCTTCGGAGTAGGCGCCGGTAGCCGGGGCGGCTTTCAGGAAATTGAGGCTCAGGATGAGGCTTTCCGGGTTGGTAGCCGGGGTAGCGGCGGCAAAACCGGTAAGGACCAGGGTGGTGACATCCGGCGTCACCTGGAACTTAGCCTGGTTGTTAAAGTTGAGGTTTTTGGTCGTGCCATTCATTTTAAACCGTAAAAAATAGGTGGTGCTGCCGCCGGCCGTGCCGGTCTCCTCGCTTTTTTCCTTGAGGCAGCCGGTAAAAACTAAACTGAGCAATAACAGGAACAGGAACGATACATACTTCATAATGCCATCAGTTGATACGTGAATAGAAGGGGCAAAAGTTCTAATGAAACTATAAACGGTTGCAGAGGGAAATTTGTTATCCCGGCAATACGCCTTTTTGCCATTTCGCAAAAAGCAGGAACACTTTGGATAAAAAGGCCGAAATGTCGGAGGCCGTCATGGCTTCCTTGCTGAGCGCTTTGGCTGCCAGGTCGCCAGCGAGTCCGTGGACGTAAACGCCCAACAGGGCCGCCCATTCGGGTGCATAGCCCTGTGCCAGGAAAGCGGTAAGGATGCCGGTGAGCACGTCACCGCTGCCGCCTTTGGCCATGCCGGCATTGCCGGTGCTGTTGAAGAACAGGGCGCCGCCGGGCTGGGCAATGAGGGTGTGGTGGCCTTTCAGTACGATGATGACCCCGAGTTCGCGGGCCTTTTCCTGGGCCAGCGCCAGGCGTTCAAAGTCATTGGCGCAGGGACCGAACAGGCGCTCAAATTCTTTTGGGTGGGGCGTGAGGATCGAAAAGGGCGGCAAGTGGGACAGCAACTGGGGCTGCAGGGCCAGGCAGTTGAGCGCGTCGGCGTCCACCACCAGCGGCTGTCGGGCCGTCTGTACCAGTTGGGCCACCGCTTGTTGGGTAGCCTGGTCCGTTCCCATGCCCGGGCCCAGGCCGATGGCGGCGTATTTATGGGTATCGGGCGGGGCGCCTGTTATCCATTCATCGCCGGCATCCGTCAGGGTCATCACCTCGGGCAGGGCGGTTTGCATGATGGTGTAGCCACAGCGCGGCAGGTAGGCGGTCGTGAGGCCAGCGCCTGCATGCAGGCAGGCCTTGGCCGCCAGTACGGCGGCGCCGATCTTTCCATGGCTACCGCCTATAAGCAGGGCATGGCCGTATAGGCCCTTGTGGGCAAAACGCCCCCGCGGCCGGTAAATATTTTTGATCAGCTCTTCGTCGGTCAATTGAAAGCGGGCAAGTTCCTTTTGCAAAAAAGCCCCGTGCAGGCCGATGTCCAGCACCTGCACCTCGCCGATCCAGGGAGCGTTCTCCGCCACCAGCAGGGCCGGCTTGTAGGTTTGAAAAGTAAGGGTGAAGGCGGCCTTTACGATGGGGTGGCCCAAGGACGACTGGTCGATGAACAGCCCGCTGGGCACATCAATGGAAACCACCAGGCTGTGGCTTTGGTTAAGGTGCGCCACCAGGGCAGCCGCTACGTCCCGCAGGGGCTGGTTCAAGCCGCTGCCGAAAAGGGCATCGATGACCAGGCCGCCGGCAGGCATTTGGGGGAAATGCT
The DNA here is from genome assembly GCF_037132455.1 of Huijunlia imazamoxiresistens. Lineage (NCBI taxonomy): Bacteria > Pseudomonadati > Bacteroidota > Chitinophagia > Chitinophagales > Chitinophagaceae > Huijunlia > Huijunlia imazamoxiresistens. The sequence continues at coordinate 362,214 of NZ_JBBBEI010000001.1, forward strand.
CCGGCGCCTGGATATACCGGATGTTCACAGGCAGGCGGCGCAGGCGCTGGAGGTTGGCCTGAAAGTCGGGGCTGCCGTTGCGACCGGTTTCCAGGATGTAGACCTCGACCGGCGCGCCCTGCTGGTGCAGCATGCGGGCGATAGCCAGGCCGTCGCCGCCGTTGTTGCCTTTGCCGCAGAGAATGGTAGCCGGCAGGTTATCCAGCCCCTGTGCCGCCAGCCAGCTCACACACTGGCGGGCGGCCCGCTCCATCAGGTCGACGGAAGTCACCGGCTCGTGCTGTATCGTGTAGGCGTCCCAGGCCCTGATCTGTTCGGCGGTAAAAATGTTCGGCAAAGGAATTGGTTAAATGGTTAATTGGTTAATTGGGCTTTGTACGATACTTGCTTTTTTTGTGCCAGATGCAAATATCAGTAAGAGCATACAGTACATTTTATGGTGGGTAGCCTACCGGGGAGGAAGTCCCCAATACCCAATTAACAAATGAACCAATTCCTTATTCCACCGTATCCAAACCTCCATTCTCATCGTATTTGCCGAAAAGGTTATACATCCGGCGGGCGATGGTATAAATGGAGCTGTTGTATTTGTTGCCCAGGATAATAATGGTAGCTTTTTCGTCCGGCAGGCGTGCGAAGGCCGAGTTGAAGCCATGCCAGTGGCCGTTGTGGTAAATCACCTTTTTGCCGTTTTTCATGGTCAGCAGGCGCCATCCCAGGCCGTAATTGTGCATCGAGGGCTTTTCATTGCTGTACGGTTGAAAGGCCGAATCCATCAACGCTTTATTAATAATAGTATTGTAGTACAGGGCCTGGTCCCATTTCAGCAGGTCGCGGGCAGTGGAGGCGATATTCTTGTCGCCGTAGGGGCCGTCGGTATAATCAAAGGCCCACAGGCCGCCCGAGGCCTTGAAGGAAAGGGGGCGGCGGAGGCTGTCGGCCAGGGTCACTACGGACGTGTTTTCCATTTGCAGGGGCTCGAAAAAGTTCTCTTTGAGGTAGGCCGGGAACGATTCACCGCTCACCCTTTCCACGATCAACGCCAGCAGCACGAAGTTCGTATTGCAGTACTGAAAACCCCGGTCGGGGTTGGCGGACCGCGGCGGCTTCAGGGTCATCAGGGTCTGCAGCACGTCCTCGTTGGAAAGCATTTTCTTTTTGTCCCAGCCGCCCTTGTCCAGGTAGTACAGGTAGTTGGGCAGTCCGCTGCGGTGGTTCAGCAGCATTTTTACCGTCACACCGGGATAAGGAAAGCCCGGGAAAAAGGTGCCCAGGGTATCGTTTAGCGACAGCTCGCCCTCCTGTACCAGTTTAAGAATGGCGGCCGAGGTAAATGGCTTGCTGGTAGAGGCAATCTGGAGGGGGGTATAGGCATCCAGGGAGTCCTTGACGCGGAGGTCGCGGAAGCCCACGTATTTTTCATAGACGATGGTGCCGTTTTTGGCCACCAGGATGCTGCCGTTGAAATTGCCACGCAGCAGGCTGGCATTCAGGAAATTTTCCACGGCATTGTGGTATTTCCGGATCTCGCCGGAGTCCAGGGTCGGGCCGGCAACGGCCGGGAAGGCGCCGGCAGCGTCCATCTTGCTTTTGGGGGATTGACAGCTCCACAGGCACAGGACCAGGCACAACAAAAGAAACGTTCTCAAATTTTGATTTTTTGCAAATGTACGGGGGTGAAGAAATCAGAATACCATTAACGATATGCAAAAACAGGTCCAACTGAGCATTATCATCCCCCTCAAAACGGTTTGCTCTTGGCTATAAGGGGAATATTTCCAGATATTTGCAGCATGGAGACAGTAAAAACAAGCTACCCGAAAGAAAAAATTAAGGTGCTCTTATTGGAAAACATCAGCGAAAAGGCCGTTCAGAAGTTTAAACAGAGCGGTTATCCCAACGTGGAAAAGCTGACAAAAGCGCTCCCTGAGCAAGAGCTCATCGAGAAGATCAAAGACGTTCATATCATCGGCATCCGGTCCAAAACGCAGATTACCCAGCCGGTTCTGGAAGCGGCTGCAAAGCTCCAGGCAATCGGTTGCTTTTGCATTGGTACCAACCAGGTGAATTTGAAGGCCGCCACCGCCCAAGGTGTGGCTGTGTTCAATGCGCCTTATTCCAACACCCGTTCGGTGGCGGAGCTGGTGATGGCCGCCTCCATCCTGCTGATCCGCAAAATTTTAGATAAAAACAAGGCCGCCCATAGCGGGGCCTGGCAAAAGGACGCCAGCGGCAGCCACGAGCTGCGCGGCAAGACCCTGGGAATCATTGGTTACGGCAGCATCGGCGCCCAGGTGAGCGTGCTGGCCGAGGCCCTGGGGATGAAAGTGGTGTTCTACGACGTGGAAACCAAGCTGCCCATGGGCAACGCTACGGACATGAAGACGCTCCAAGCCCTGATGAGCGAGGCCGATGTCATCACCTTGCACGTGCCCGAAACAAAGTTCACCAAAAACCTGATCAATGCTGAAAACCTGGCGTATTGCAAAAAAGGAGCGATCCTGATCAACTACGCAAGGGGAGAAGTGGTAGACCTGGATGCCCTGGGAGCTGCGATTAAAGAAGGCCGGATCGGCGGTGCTGCTGTGGACGTGTTCCCGGTAGAACCCGAAAAGAACGGCGATAAGTTCGAGTCGCCCCTGCAAAACCTGCCCAACGTGCTGCTGACCCCCCACATCGGCGGTTCTACGGAGGAAGCACAGGAGAATATCGGTGACGACGTGAGCACCAAGCTCCTGAATTACCTGGAAAAAGGCATGTCTTTGGGATCGTTGACCGTTCCGGGCCTGTCGCTGCCGCCGCAGGAAGGCGCCCACCGCATTCTGCACGTACACCAGAACGTTCCGGGCGTGCTGTCGCAGATCAACGGCCAGCTGGCAGCGAACAATATCAACATCCTGGGCCAGTACCTGAAAACCAGTGACGAGATTGGCTACGTGGTCGTGGATGTAGACAAGGAACTGTCGGGTCAGGCTGCTGAAGTGCTGAAAGAGCTGCCCCATACCATCAAGGTTCGATTATTGTATTAATCCCTTATATGACTGGTGGGAGGGAAGCCATTCCCGGTTTCCCTTTCGCCAGTTGATCCCTGTCCGGAAAGCTTGGGCATTTTTGAATCCGCTGGCATAATTATTTGATCATCGATAAAAAATTAAGTACATGTGGAAGAAAATTCAGGCTGACGAGCAATCTGTACTGTTGAAGATCGGCACTATTGTGATTGAATACCCGGTAGCGGGCCGGCCGGTAGAAGCTATTGATTTTCATGATGTCAACAATTTGAATTCCTACCAGGTGGTGTTGGTCAATCCCATGACAGGAGAGATCGACCTGTCCATCCCGGTCCTGGAAACCTCGGACCAGGCGCTGGTGACGGAAGGGGTGCACGTCGGCGGTTTTGCCGACAATCCGCCCATACTGCATAAGTTTTTCGAGGATTTGAAAGAGGAAGGCATCTGGTGGATCGAGGAAAACGGTCAATCCCAGGCCGTACCGGAGTCCCCGGACAGCGGGCTGTAAGGAAATAATAAATTTGTAACGGGCTGCGGTTCAGTGGTAAAAGCACTGATTCGTAGCCCGTTATGGTTTTAAATTCAGATTACAGGAAATGGTCACTGATGAAATTCAAATTTTGTTTTCCTTTCCGGATTAAGGTAAATTGTTAGGGAAATTCGGCTTCAGATTATTAACTCCTTAAAGCTATGCTATATGTATTCTTTATTTAAACAACTGGGCTTCAAAGGCTTTTTAATAGCCGAAGTTCCTGCTCTGGTTGGCGCCTTAACGATCAGTGAAGTGTTTTATAAATTTGGAAGCTTTACCCTGGAATGTATATGTTTCCTAATTACCTGGTTCACCTTAAGTTTTATTATTCATAACCTGTTACCGCCGAAAAAAAGTTCCTAAAGAGTTCTTCTGACAATTAAAGATTAATTCGTTATCTATTCAATAAAAACATACTGGGACCTTGCTCCCGCTTAAATAGCCTTTTGCCTATAATTTATATTATGTTAAATAGGATCTACTCCTGAACCGATGCTTGGCTCCTGCCGGTTTCCATGCATCTTTCTATTGTCCATCCCTCCTCATTATAAAAATTCCCCGGTCGGTCTGGCCGCTTCGCCAGATTCTAGGGTATTTAAAAGATCAAAAAGGATTTATTTTTGCTTAAAGCAAGTATGTCAAAAGATCAAATCAAATATGAGATAAACCAGGTGCTGGAGCACATTCCGGACAAAGCACTGGATGAGCTTTTAGCTTATCTGAAAGAGCTGGAAGGGAAATACGGGCAATCAGGCGTAAATACAGCACATCTGGATAAGATATTCGGAGAAGATCAGGAACTGCTGAAAAAGTTGGCTCAATGATCAATTCTAACCAGGCTGAGCATATCCATTTCTTTTATGGAACCCTGGAATGGTGAATACTATACCTAACCCGTTAAACTTAATAAATGATCCTGCGTGATCTGAATGACAGCACCATATTACATACCCGACCGGATCCAAAGCGGCTTCATTTTTTGCAGTTGCAGCAGGTACGGTACCAGCACCAGCAATTCCAGGCGGAGGGTAAAGGTATTTCCTAAGGAAGGGATCAGCGGAAAGAGGAACATGACAGCAGTACAAAGGACGATGCCCGCCAGCGCATCCACCAGGCCAAACGTAATGGCCCAGTCCTTTCCGGTCCAGAGTCCCCAGGCAGTAACACCCTTAAAAAGGTATAACAGGCAAAGAAAGTACCCCCCGGCACGCATAGGGCCGTCATGGTGCAAGCCATACAGGGACAAGTCAAAGTTTGGCCGGAAATTGCTCTGTATCAATACCAGAAAAATCAGGGCGGCCAGTATAAAGAAGATCCAGATGAATATTTTCATCCATACAGGAAGCAAAGCCCTCCTGTTTCGATTGCGGGCATGCAGCAGCGGTTCTAATAGCAGGGGTTCCTGTTCCATATGGCTTTGGGAGAAGAGGCCCGGCGACAGCGCCGGGCAGTACTTCAAAGCAAGGGAAATATCCGGAAAAAACAAAATAATATGAGGTGATCCCAAGGTCCTTCCCTCCCCTTTCCTTTTCGTGTTTTTTCTTTTATTCGCGTAGATTAGGCCCATCAAAAACAGCTTATGAAAAGACTTTTGTTTTGCCTGTGCTTCTTGCTGCAGCTAAGCGTTCTGTGGGCGCAAAAGCGGGAAGAAGGCTTTGACTACTCTTTCAGTCCCACCACAACCGTACCCCGGTATTACGTGATCACGGAGAAAAAAGACGCCCACTGGCACCGCCAGGCTTATTACCTGCCCGAACGCAGTCTCGCCCTGGAGGGCACCTACCTCGATGAGGCCTGTACCCTGCCGCACGGAACCGTTAAACGCTACCACACCGACGGAGTCCTCAAATCCACCGGGGCCTATGTGAGCGGCAAAAAAGAAGGTTCCTGGCTGGAATATAACGACAAAGGCATGGTGGTGGATTCCGCCAATTTTGCGGGCGGCCGGCTCAAAGGCGTTCGCCTGCATTGGTACAATGACGGCATGCCGTCCGACTCCATGAACTTCGACGGGGCCGGCAAGGGTGTGGAAGTAAGCTGGTTCGAAAACGGCCGCCCTGCGACCGCCGGCTTCTGGGTCTCCGATACCCTGAGGGAGGGCCGCTGGAAATATTACCACCCCAACGGGCAGCTACTGGCTACGGAAGATTATGTTTCAGGCAAACGGGTGGACTGGAAATGCTTTGACAGCACCGGCCGGGCACTGGATACCGCTGCCTGCCCGGAGCAGGAAGCCGACTTTCGCGGCGGTATCTCCGCCTGGAGCCGATTTTTATCACGGAACCTGAAACCCGATGTTCCGATCCGGCACAAAGCTCCTGATGGCTTGTATACGGTGGTTTACCAGTTTATTGTGGATACGGACGGGGGCCTGAAGAACCTCCAGCCCCTGACAAAATTCGGATATGGTATGGAAGAGGAAGTTGAGCGCATCCTGAAAATGTCGCCCCGCTGGATACCCGCACAGCAATTCGGCCGCGCGGTCAAGGCCTACCGGAAACAACCGATCACTTTTGCTGTAGATACCCGCTAACTGTATCATAGGAATTGGTTCATTGGTTCATTGGGAATCAGGGGCCTGAATGAACCAATGAACCAATTCCCTATTTCACGGCCCTGATGGCGATGCCCAGGTGAATGTCCTTGCGGATCAGATCATCCGGCTTGCCGGGATAAGTGATGTTCCACTGCTGGCGGTCGATGTTGAATTTGGCAATGGCTTCGGCCGTATTCCCGCTGACGGTGATGCGGGCCGGGAATTCGATATTTTTGGTGATATTCTTGATCGTCAGGTTGCCGCTGACGGTATGCGTAGGATGCTCCACCTTGTATTTGCCGATCGTTTCCTGCCGCGGATCAGCGGTGTCTTGGACGGCGCCTTCAAAGGGCTTCAGCCCGGTTAGCTCGAAGGTGGCCTCAGGATGCTTTTCCACCTCGAAGAAGTCGGCCGATTTCAGGTGGCCCAGCAGCTTGGCATTGCTGGAGGGGCTGACGTCTTTGGGGCCGGAAACCGTCAGGTTGGCCAGGTCCATCACGAATTTGCCACCGGTCACCGCTCCGTCCTTCACAAAGATCTCCCCGGATTTTACGGGCACTTCGCCGGTATGGTAGCCGGTGACCTTGGTGCCGATCCATTCCACCTTGCTTTCCCTGGTATTGACCTGCCAGCTTTCGTCGGCTGAATGGGCCGTTACTTCCTTTGCGTCGCTGGTGGCTGCCTTGTCGCTTTCCGGCGCATTGGTGCAGGCGGCCAGCAACAAAATCATTCCGTATAGGAGGGGCGTCTTTCTTGTCATAAAATTCCTTTGGATGAAATGATCCTCAGGCAATAAAAAATTGTGCCGTGATCGCCCCTCTTCAATAGCGAAGAGTGGGCCCGGCGGGCCCACTCCTCTTTGTTTCACCGTTAACCTATACTTGTGCTGTGTCTTTATTTCATTACCGCCCATTGCAGGGTCCGGCTACCCGTGGGGGTTTGCAGGCGCAGCAGGTACATGCCCGCCGCCAGCCTGCCGGCATCAATGCTGTGGGTATACGTGCGGCCGCCTTCCGCCTGCCCCTTTTCCAGTTCCGCTACCCGGTTGCCCCAGAAATCATACAGCACCAGGCAGTAGGCTTCCCCATTCAGCAGGGTAAAGCTGATGGTGGCTGTACCCGTGGCCGGGTTGGGTGCGATCGAATAAGCGCCCGGCCAGCTCGGTTCCGGCTTATGGGGGACGCCGGCAGCTGGTGCTGCCGGCGTCCCGGCATCGCCGGGTGCTGCCCGGGCGTCTTCCGCATCGCGGGCCAGCACGCCCACCGCCAGTTTCGGCTCCACGTCCTGGTTGGTGGCCAGTACCACCACTTCGCCACCGGTGGACTGGTGGGTGCTGGTGGCCTCGTTGAACAGGTATTTGCCGCTGATAAGGGTGCGGGGCGGCCCGAATTCGATCTGCGGCAGCGCGGTTTCGCGGTAGATGATATCGCCCCCCTCCTCTTTGGAACCATAAATGATTTTCAGCCGCCCGGCACGCTCGTTCAATACAGCAATGCCCCGGGTGCCTTCGATGGAGGAAACCGGGTAAAAGCTCCAGCCCCCCCAGGGGTTGCGCACCAGCAGCGAGATTTTCGGATAGCCCGGCGTATCGTAGGAAGTTTTGACGGCGCAATACAGGGTGCCGTCGGAGGCGCAGAGCACATTCAGGTGGTCGTCGCCAAAGCCATTGCCCTGGCGCTGGGCATGGGCCGAGGCCGGCTCTTCGTCGGCCGACCAGCTGCGCGGGTCGTCGCCGTCGGTATGGGTCTTGAAGCCGAAGCGCTGGGTGGATTGGTTCGACCACAGCACGCCTATTTTACCCGGCAGGGGCGTAATGGCGCAGATGTCGTCGTCGAGGATGCCCTGGACGATGCGGAACGTATCGCTCCATTGGCTATAGGGCGGGTCGCTCCAGCGTACGTTCACATCGGTTTTCGCCGCCGAGGCCACCCACATGCGGCCCCTGCCGTCAACGGCCAGGGTGGCGGATTCCGCTCCCGTGCCGAAGCGCAGCTCCGCCGGTTTCGGCCGCGCCCCCCAAAGCCGGTAACTGCCCATGCCGCTATCGTATGCCACCGATACCAGGTGGGAGTCGCTTTCGGGCTGGAACAGCAGGATATGGGTGACGTCCCCCACCACGCGGCAGTCGGCGTGCAGGTTGCCGGAAGAGTGCAGCGTCAGCACCTCGCTCCAGGAGGCGCCGTCGAGGCGGAACAGCTTTGTGCCCCCGGGGGTGGACAGTACGCTCCACCAGCGGCCGGCATGGTACCAGACCTTGGCCTGCGGCTTGTCGGCCGTGTTTTTGGAAATGGCTACCGGCGCCAGGTCGGTTACGGAAAACAAGCGCTGGGAAGTGTTTTGCCGGAAAGAATACGCTTCGCCGCTGCTGAAGCCGGCGGAAAACGACTGCCCGTCCGCGTCCTTGATGCCGTTCCGGCCCTCCCTGGCATCCAGCCGCAGCGTGCCGTTGCCGGTGATGCCGTGAACGGTGACGTCATAGGTGGTGCCGTCGCTGCCCACGGGGGTCACTACCGGGCGGGGGGCCTTGCCCAGGGGCTCGTTGGCCAGCACCGCCAGCGTACCCCGGACGTCGCCGCTGAGGGGGGTGGTGTAAAAGTGGGAAGCGTCCACTCCTTTGACCTTTTCGGAAAACACCACCCGGAAGGTTACCTCGCCATCGGCCGTGTAGGCCTCCAGGGGCGCCTGGCGGCTGATGCGGAGCAGCCGCGGGGCCGGGTTGAGGCTGTAGACCTGGCCGGAAGTAAAGCCGCTGTAAAGGGATTTGCCATAAACGTCGGTAATGCCCGTCCCTGATCCTTTCAGGTCGAGGCGCAGCCGTACCTCGCGAGTAAGGCCGCTGACCGTTACGTCGTAGAGGTTGCCGCCGGAGCCGGCCGGCCGTACCGAGCTGATGGCGCCGCTAAGGTCACCCTTCAGTTCGGCCAGGTTGAAGTCGGCGGCATCTACGCCATTCACCCGCTGGGAAAAGTGCACCCGGTAGGTGACTTCGCCCACTTCGGTGTCTTCCTCCGCCGGCAGCAGGCGGTTGATGGCCAGCACCGTGGGCTGGGGATCGATAATATAGGTTTGTCCGAACGTATAGCCACCGGAAAGGGTATTGCCGGCATGGTCATAGACGCTGCCCCCTTTTATGTCGAGGCGCAGCCGCATCCAGTTGGTGATACTCCCCACGGTCACATCGTAGGCGGTGCCGGCAGTGCCGGCGGGTTTCACCGTTACCGAGGGCCGCAAAGCGTTTCCCTGGGCGCCATCGAGGGTAAAATCCGAAGGCTCCACGCCTTTCACTTCTTCGGAAAAATTAACCCGGAAGGTGACCACCGGGGAGGAGGTGAAAAAAGCGGCCGGCGACTGGCGCATGCTGCTGAGCACACGGGGCCGGGTGCGGTCGAGGTTGCCGGTCAGTCCCAGGTCGAAATAAAGGCTGGAGGCGGCCGCCGACCGGTGCAGCTCCACCGCCACCAGGTTGGGGCCGCTGGTAAAAACATTTTTATCGATGGTAAACGAGTGGCGATTCACGCCGGCGGAATAAGAAGCATAGGTTTTGTAGCCGATGCCGCCCCCGGGCAGATTTTTGCGAAACACCTCCTTCCCGTTCACATACACGACGATGCCGTCGCGGAAGCTGACCGAACCGCTGAAGCTTTCGTATGCCAGGGGATCGGAAAGGGAGAACTTTTTCCGGAAATAGGTGGTGATGTATTTCTGCTGGGGATTGGACCCGAAACTTACGGTGGTGGCCAGCCCGTTGAAGCCGTAACCCATGGGGGCGGCGCCGTTGCGCCAGGAACCATCCTTGGCGGAGGGTTTTTGCCAGGAGCTCCCGGGGTCCTTGCCCTTGTCGTAGTACTTCCAGGAACTGCCCATGGGAATCAGCGCGGCCTGTGCTGTTGTTGGCAGGGTGCGCCCCAGCAGGCACAGGATCAGGAACAGAAGGCTTTTCATGTGACTGGCGGTTTTAACAGGAATCAAATTTTACCGATAAGGCAGGATTGGAGCAGTACTTCCCTGAGGTAGAAGGATTAGAAGCTGGGCAGGCAATGGGAACGGACAGGGAGGATCAGGAAAAAAAACTTTTCAAAAATAATAAAGCGGTCTCAGGCAGCCAAGCTCATGAATGTAAATAAGTTATGATAAAAAAAAGCCTGTCGGGCGACAGGCTTTTTAAAATATAGTTCGGAAACTGGTTAGGAGGCGCTCACACCGGCCGCCTGTTTAACGGCGTGCGTGATGAGGGTATCTTCAAAAAACTCCACATCGCCGGAGGTCACGTCGTACATGGCGCCGCCAATGCCTACTTTTCCTTGTTCCACCAGTCCGCGCAGGATGGGACTGCGTTCGAGGATTTCCTTCACGGTTCTCTGTACGTTGATGGCCGCCACTTTTTCCACGAATTCGGGGTTTTTGGAGGTGCGGTTTTCCTGTACGGTCTGTTCCTGTTGCACGGCCGGGTCAATCTTGGCCAGCAGCGGGGTCAGGTGGTCCATTTGCACGTGGTCGCAGGCACCCTTGATGGCGCCGCATTTGGAATGGCCCAGTACGAGGATGAACTTCGAATTCACCACATTACAGGCGAATTCCATGCTGCCGAGGATGTCGTCGTTGATAACGTTGCCGGCAATGCGGATGCTGAAAATGTCGCCCAGACCCTGGTCGAAGATCAGCTCGGCCGAGGTGCGGCTGTCCATGCAGCTGAGAATAACGGCGAAGGGCCATTGGCCATCGCGGGTATCGTTCACCTGTTCCAGCAGGTTGCGGTTCACTTTCAGGTTGCGTACAAAGCGGTGGTTGCCTTCTTTCAGGATGTCCAGGGCTTCCTGGGGCGTCAGCTTCTCCTGTCCTTCTTTGTTGAATGTTCTCATGTTTTCAAAATTAAGGTTAATTGATTGGGTTTGAGTAGGTTGAAATGATTGGTTTCGGCTAAGGGCGCCCGTTCGCAGGCGCTTTGTCCGGGACAAAAGTCGCCTGCGGCGCAGCGAATGACGGAACCTTTAGGGTGAAAGGTCCTGCCAGCATACAAAATCAGGAAATGGGGTGCCGGGAAATGGGCAGGCGCAGCCTGCCCCGGGCAAATCAGGCCCGGTCGGGGGGCATAAAAAGTTCGTCGGCGATGCCGGAACGAATGGGTTGTGGTCCCAGGGCCGGAGGCGGGGTCCGGGCCGGGGGTAAGCTGGAGGCATGGTCGGGAGTGGCCGGCGGGAATTCGTCTTCTTTTTCATTCTCCGGATTAGTCTTCCCTCCTTTCTGGTCCGCTTCCGGATCATCGTCCTCGTCGCCGTTTGCGGCAGGATCGCCTGCCGGCACCACCAGGGCCAGGCTGTGCCGGACACTGCCGGGAGTGCCGGCAGTGAGCTTCAGCCCGCTGACAATAAGAAGAAGTATGATCAACAATCGGGTCATCTGGTGGTGCGTAACTGTTTTTGAACCGGCACAAATTAAGGGAAAATACCGCGCAAAATTTGCCAATAAAATCAAAACATTCTCAGGACGCCGCCTTACTTGCCGGTGACGGGGGCTTCCATCTTTTTTCCGTTTACGGTTACGTTCTTAAACTGCAGGTCCTGCACCTTGTTCAACTGGAGGTCGGTGTTTTTCAGCTGCACGTTCACGTCCTTCACCAGGATCCCGCGGATCTCGGTCCGGTCATGGCCCGTGATCTGGCCGAAAGAATCGGCATTGCCGCGGACGTTGGTGATTTTAATGTTGCGCACCAGGGCCTTGGGCGGCTCCTGCCCTTTCAGGTCGAAATACTGGGTCCAGGGCGACACTTTGAAAATTACGGTCCCGTTTTCCAGGGTGATGTCGCTCAGGCTGATGTTTTCGTACAGCTGGGGGGTATCGGGGCGGAGCTTCAGGCGCAGTACGGTAGGTTTGCGGGTGGTGCAGCGCCGGATGACCACGTCGCGGACGATGGTGGCTTCGCTGCCGCAGGTGACGATGCCGCCGCCGGCCTCGAACACGCAATCGGTGATCTCGATCCGTTCCACTGCGGGGCTTTCCTTATCCTGCAGGGCAAAGGGTCCCTTGGAGCCTTTGAGGGCGATGCAGTCGTCGCCCACCGAAAAGAAGCAGCCGCGGATGACGACGTCCTGCGAGCTGTCCACGTCGATGCCGTCGGAGGAGGGCGCATGGTTGTCGGGTTTGGAAACGGCGGGAGCCTGGAAGCGGCAGTTTTCCACCGTCACCTTCTGGCAGCGGTAGAGGTGCAGGTTCCAAAAACCCGAGTTCAGAAAAGTGATGCCGCTGATCTTGACGTCTTTGGAATTCTGGATAAAGGTCAGCCGGGGGCGTTCTACATCCAGGTTGGTGGTTTTGCCGTTGGCGTCGCGGCGGCGGTAGAATTCGAGCCAGAAGGGCTTGCCGCTGCCGTCGAGGGTGCCCTTGCCGGTGATGCGCAGGCCGTCGACGCCGTCGCCGTTGATCAGGGCCGCCCGCCAGGGTTCGAAGTGCCCCTCGATGCGGGTATTGATTTTCGGATAGTCGTTGATATCGGTAGAGCCTTTGAGCACGGCGCCTTCCTCCATGTCGATATGCACGCCCTTTTTCAAAAAAAGCGACCCGCTGAGGAATACGCCTTTGGGAACGACCAGGGTACCGCCTCCGGCCTGGGCGCATTCGTCAATGACGGCCTGGATAGCCTTGGTATTGAGCGTCGTACCGTCGCCGACCGCTCCCCTTTCGGCAATGTTGTACCGTTTTTCCTTGGCGGGGGGGAGGGCTGCCGCCAAAGGCTGTAAGCGATCAAGGGGGGCAAAAGCGCTGGAGGCGGCTACCATGCCCAGCAGGGAAAGGCAGATCAGAAAGCGTCCGGGAGTCTTCATGTTGCGATAAAAATTCATTGGAAAGCAGTAAAGCGGGGCAAATATAGCAAAAGGAGGTCCGCCGGGCGGTGGAAGGAAAGGAGAAAAAAGAAAGGCCGCTTTGGAAGCGGCCTTTTGGAATTAAAGCGGGGTTACTTTTCCCGAGCCGGAGATGTGGGAGTTGATGAGGGGCCGGCCCCAATAGCGGACCGAGCCGCTGCCGGAGATGGTCACATCCAGGCGGTCGGCAACCTGCAGGCGGATGTCGCCGGAGCCGCTGGTGGTGGTGGCAGCGGTTTTGGCCCCCACCCCTTCCAGGTCGATGTTGCCGCTGCCGCTGATGCGCAGGCGCTGGTCGGTGGCGGCGCCTTGGGGTACCCGGATATTTCCCGAACCGCTGATGGTGGCGCCCAGGTAACCGGTTTCCAGGCGCTGCAGGTGGATGTTGCCCGAGCCGCTGATGTCCATATCCATATCGGTGGATTTAACCGCGTTGGGTGCGGTGATGTTGCCGCTGCCGCTCACGCGTAGGCTGTTGAGCGCAGGGGTATGGACGGTTACCGTAACTTCTTCGTTGGAGCGTACCCGTTTGCCGTCGCGGTATTTGATCACCAGCTTATTGTCGGCCACATAGGTTTCCAGGATGTCCAGGATATTTTGCTGTGCCCTTACTTCCAGGGAGCGGGTGCTGTCCTGGGTCACGTACACGTTGGCGGAAACCCGCAGGTCGACACCGGAAAAGCTGCCGCGGTTACGCGTTTCCGTTACTACGGGTCCTTCGCCGTTTACTTTTTCGCAGGAAACCAGCAGCCCGGTCATCAGGGTACCCAGTAAAATGGTCAGGATCTTTTTCATGTTCAGTTTTTGTAGAGGAAAGTTTATTGGTTTCAGTTGCTTCTTTGTAGAGTACAACAATTCAAAAGCGCCGTACCCCCATGCCGGTAAAAGAAATTTTTTAAAACAAATGAATGCCGGCGTTCCAGCCGATCCAGCCGGTCCAGTTGGACATTCCGAAGCCCAGGTCCAGCGGGCGGTGGTTCGCCGGCGGCAGCGGGAAGCGGTAGCCGCCCAGGGCGGTAGGCTGGTTGGAGTAAAGGGCATTGAACACGGGGCCGCCAAAGAGGGAAACGTATTTGCCGAATTTCAGGTTGAGGTTCAGTGCGCCTTTGCCCAATATATTCGCATAGTCCCAGGCGCCCAGGTAGAGGTAGTTGCCGCTGATCTCGGGGTTGAGCGACAGCCAGCGGGCCAGCCCGAGCTCGGTGCCCAGGCCGTAGCCAAAGGTGTAGGCCTTCTCCCCTTCCTTCCGGTTCAGGCCCCCTTGCAGGATGCTGTAGAGGCGGCGGTTGCCGGTTTTAAAGCCCAGGTGGAAGGGCGTGACCTCGTTGGCGGAAAGGGCCAGCTTGTGGTAGCCGTGCAGCACCACGTTGATCAGGCCGATGCTGTAGCCGTCGGAGGAATCGGATAAATTGATGAGGCCGATTTGTACGCCTTTCAGTCGTTTCGCATAATTAAAAACCCCGCTCATTTGAAGGCCGTCCATTTCGCGGTTGGCGATGTTGGCCACCCCGGCCACCTGCAGCCCCCGGGCTTCGTCCCGGGCAAAGTTGGCCACCCCGGCCAGCTGGAAGCCATTGACGTTGCGGGATACATGGTTGTACACCCCGCCCACCTGCAGGCCGTTCAAGCTCCTGCCCGCCAGGTTGCTGATGCCCCCGATTTGAACGCCGTTGAACCCGCCCAGCACGGTATTGTTCAGCCCTCCTACCTGCAGGCCATTCACCCCGCCGCCGACGATATTCAGCAGGCCGCCGATTTGGGCATACTGCACATCTTTTTTGTCGATATTGAACAGGCCGCCAAGCTCAAAGCCGTCCACGCCGCCGCCGTAGCCGCCAAAAACGTTGAACGATACATTGTTGATGACCTGACCACTCATTTTGCCCTGGGTGCTCAGCCCGGGTACCACCGACACCTGGAAGGGCCGGTCGGTAAAGAATTTCCGGAGGTTGAGGCTTTGCAGCTTTTGCCGCGAGGACAGCAGCAGGTTGCCCAAGGCCGTGGTTTCCACCGCACCCGTATCCACCCGTACAAAGCGGTAGTCGGCGCTGCCGGCAGGCGTGGTCACCCGTACCCGCAGGGAGTCGGGGACAAAATAATCCTCGGGCCGGATGATGGTGATGTCGGGACCGCTTTCGGGCAGCAGGGTAATGGTGAGCTTTTGGGTAAAGGAGGGTTCGATCCGCACCGTGGTGTCCTGGTAGAATTCCTTGCTGAAGGTGAGGGCGGCGGTCTTGACCCGGCTTTTCAGGCGCAGCTTAAAATAGCCGTCGGCATTGGTAAGGGCCGATACCAGCTGCTGTTTTTCGTAAATGCTGGCCGCCGGCAGCTGGCGCCCGGTGAGGTCGTCGAGCACGTAGCCGCTGACTACGTACTGGCGGTCCTCTGTAGCGGCCTGGTTGGTGACCAGCGTCAGCCGGATAGGTGCCCGGCGGATGATGAGGTAGTTGCCGCTTTCGCGGAATTCATAGCCCTGCGGGAAAAGGGTGCCCAGCACCTGCCGCAGGCTTTTGTCCCGCGCCGAAAGCGTGACGAGGCTATCGGGTTTGAGGATGGCGGAATTGTAGGAAAAATAAAAGCCGCCGCTGTTGCTCAGGAGCTCCAGCACCTGGTCGAGGCGCTGGTTTTTCACTTCCAGGGGAATGACCCGGTTCAGCAGGTTCTGGGCGGCGGCCCGAAGGGAACAGAGGCCGAACAGGCCGAGCATAAGGAGGCCTTTTCGTGCTACAGACGAATTCTTCATAAAAGAGTGCTTATCGTTATTGCAAAAAAATCTGGTCGTCTTTCCGCACCACTTCCAGCTCCAGCGTCTGGGCAATGATGTCCAAAATAGTGTCGAGCGACTGGTGGCGGAAGGTGGTGGTCAGGGGCAGGGAGCGCAGCTGGGGCCGGGCGATGACAATGCGGCTGCCGTAGGCTTCGTTCAGCACCGCCACCAGCTTCCAGAGCGGGGTATGGTCGCAGACGAACTCCCCGGTGCGGTAGGCGTCGTGCAGGTGGTCGGCCAGGGGCTCTTTTTGCAGGGCGCCGTCCCCGGGGGAAACGGTGATACGTTCGGCGGGGTGCAGCTCGGCCACCTGCCCGCGGCGGCTCACCTGCACCACGCCGGTTTCCACCACCACTTCGGTCAGCCCGTTCCGGGCCCTGATATTGAACGTGGTGCCCACTACCCTTACGGTCACCTCATTCACGGTAATGACAAAGGGTTTTTTCCTGTCGGGGGTTATCTCAAAAAAAGCCTCGCCTTCGAGTGCCACCGATCGGGTATCGCCCTTGAATTTTTCGGGATAGCGCAGGCGCGAGTTTTTATTGAGGGTCACCTCCGAGCCGTCAGGCAGGGTTTGGTGCAGGACTTCTTTTTGGCTCTGCACCGCCAGCTGGGCCACGGGGGCTTCGCGGCGGAGGAAAAAAGCCAGCAGGGCGCTGCCTACGACCAGCAGCAGGATGGCCGCGGCCTTCCACCAGCCGGGGGCCATCCGCCCTTTCATCGCCGGTGGGGGCGCCGGCTGCAGGCGGGCTTTCATCCGCTGCCAGGCGGCGTCTTCGTCCAGGGGGCGGCGGGCGCCCGAGGGGCGGCTTTGCTGCCAGAGGGTTTTTAATTGCTCGAAGTGCCGGCGGTTGGCCTCCTGGCCCCCTATCCAGGCGTCCACGGCGGCGCGTTCGGCCTCCGTGGCTTCTTCCAGCAGGTATTTTACCAGCAAGCTGTCCATATCGTGGTATCCCGGGTTCACAGGTGGTCGTTTAAATGGGTGAAAACAAAAAGGAGCGTGAGGAATTCGGCCAGCTTCGTGCGCAGCACTTTGAGGGCTTTGCCCATCTGGTTCTCCACGGTTTTGACCGACAGGCCCAGGTGGCGGGCGATCTCGGCATAGCGCAGGTCCTCAAAGCGGCTGAGCTGGAAAATCAGGCGGCATTGGTCGGGCAGTTCGTTGATGGCGGCATGCAGGCGGGTTTGCAGCTCTTTCAACTGGCCGCTATCAGGGCCGCTGGCGGCAGCCCCCTGCCGGGCCACGTACAGGCCGTGTTCGGCTTTTACTTTGCGGTGTTTGAGGTGGTTGAGGCTTTCGTTGTAGACCGCCCGGTACAGGTAAGCCGCCAGCGGTCCCTGCAGCGACAGGCGGTCCGCCCGTTCCCAGAGCTTGTAAAATACGTTCTGCACCATTTCTTCCGCCGCCCATTCGTCCTGCAGCAACGAGCAGGCATAGGCATGCAACGGCCCGTAATGGGCGCGAAATACCTGTTCGAAGGCCGCTTCATCTTTGCGGGCCAGCAATTCCGCCAGCCCCCTATCGCTTTCTTCCATGCGCAGCGAATGAAAAACGGGTTTATGGACAACAGCTTCTGCCAATGCGCTTATTTTACCTGATAACAATCCAACTGCGGTTATCCCCCATTCCCGGCTGCAAATTTTAAAAAGTTTTTTTAAGAGCGCCGAAAGAGGACCATAACCCATGGACAACAGCCAACAGGCAAGGACAGATGGTTCATCGTCAATAGAGAAGGGACAGCGATCATTCAGGGGGTAAAGGGAAGCGCGTTTCGGGAGGTGGGGGGCGGCACCGCCCGGGGCGGCGCCGTTTCCGGGGACATCTTCAGGCTGGGTAGCCTGTAGCTCAGCAGGCCAGGAGGGCTTTTTCCGGCGCGGTTTCGGCGGCTTCTTCATCCTGTTCCAGGCCCGGATCGTTTTGGGCTTCCTCTCCTTCTTCGGGATCGCTGGAACAGAGAATGAACCGGTTCTTTACATAAACAAACGGCAGTTCGATGCCGGCGAGCTTGTAGCATTCTACCAGCGTGCCCCTGGAGGTGTTGCCATAAACCTCGCCTTCTACCAGGTATACCGCTCCTTCCTGCAACAGGGGCTCCGTGCCGATATCTTCCGCTCTCCTTCCCCCGTCAATACAGATGACTTTCATACAGTTTTTTATCCGATACTATGCTAATATGTTGCCAACCTTGCTTATCACAGGGGTACTTTAAGAAGGAATTGTGCGTCAATCCCTCTTTTGGCACTGGGAGAAATTCACTTAATTTGCCCGGCTGCTGTTGGTGTGTAAAGAGTGCAGCATTTCGTTTATGTCACAGATTGTGCCCACCGTTCCATTCGTCCGGCCCGACGGGAAGTTGTTGTCCTTCGAACTGATCCCGCTGAAAAACAATGTTTTGGATCAGCCTGAAGATCACCACCGCCATGATTTTTATTCCGTGCTGCTGGTGCTGGAAGGCCAAAGCCGGCAAACCGTGGATTTCAAAACGTATACCGTCAACCCGGCCCAGGTGCTGGTGATTCCCAAGGGCAGCGTGCACCTGGGCTATTTCGCCCCTGACCTCGAAGGGTATTTCCTGCTGTTCACGGCCGACTTTTTCGACGCCCGCCTTGCCGACGCCTGGCAGCAGCTGACCATCCTCAATCCGCTGTACCAGCACGCCCTCATCGAAACCGCCGCTGCCGACTGGGACCTGCTCACCCGCATCCTCGCCCTGCTGGCCGCCGAATACCCCAACGCCTTAACTTCCCCCGGCAGCCAGATGCTGCAGCACCTGCTGCTGGCTTTTTTGTGGAAGCTGGAAGAAGTCAACAAAGCCTCGCTGCTGCTGGAAACCTCCGCTACCGATAAATACTACCTGGATTTCTTTTACCTGCTGGATACCCATTTTCGCAACGAACACGGCGTGGGCTTCTATGCCGATTCGTTGAACATCACGCCCAAAAAGCTGTCGGGCATCCTTACGCGCCGCACCGGCAAGTCCACCGCCGACCTCATTACCGACCGCCTGCTGCTCGAAGGGCGGCGCCAGCTGTCCTATTCGCACGACTCGGTGAAGGAGATCGCCTACGACCTGGGGTTCAACGATCCCTTTTACTTCTCGCGCCTGTTTAAAAAGAAGCAGGGCCTGAGTCCCGAGCAGTTCCGGGCGGAGTTTTCCCAAAAATCCATCTGATCGGCCTGTAAGTCCATTGTTCCCCCGCCTGCGGGCCGCTAGTTTTGTGGAACAAAAAATTACAGAAATGAAAAAGATCACCCTCGCTTTCGGCCTGCTGCTTTCGGCCACTTTTTCCTTTTCCACCCCCGTAGTAAAACAGGATCCTCCCGCAAAAAATAAACTGAAGGTAGAAGTGTACCAGGGCCGGGCTTCTTCCGTAAACGCCTACATTTTCGACAACGGACAGTCCATCGTGCTGCTCGACGTACTGCGCAGCAGCCTGGAAGCCGAGAAGCTGGCGGAGCACGTGAAAGCCAAAAACCTGCCGGTAACCCATATCCTCATCTCCCACGGCCACCCCGACCACTACATGGGCATCAACGTAATGCACCAGGCCTTTCCCAACGCCAGGATCGTCGTGGCCACCCCCGAGATCAAGGCCGACGTGAAAGGCTTCAGCGCCTGGATGGAAAGCGTGGGCTGGCTGGATAAGGAACAAGCCCTGAAACCCAGGTCGGACGCCAACCCCGCCGGCTTCGATTACGACAATATCGTGGAAGTGCTGCCTTCCAACAGCCTTACCCTCGAAGGCGGCGGCACCCTGGAGCTGGAAACCAATTACAAGCCCGCCGAATGCGAACACCTGACCACCGTGTACAGCAAGGACCTGAACGCCCTGTTCACCTCCGACCTCTGCTACAAGGGCGTGCACCTGTGGCTGGGCAACGGCGTCGACTTTGACCATATCGCCAACTGGAAGGACGACCTGCAGCAGTTGAAGCAGCGCTACGCTACCCTGAAGCCGAAAGTGTACCCCGGCCACGGCGAAGCCGGCGACCTCAGCCTGATTGATGCCACGGATAAATACATCAACGACTTCGTGGCCGTGGTCAAGTCGGCCAAGACCAAGGAGGAGGCAAAAGCCAGGATGAAAGCCCTCTATGCCAACCACAAGCAGGCCGACTTCCTCCTGCAATACAGCGTGGACTACCACGTGAAGTAAATATGCCGGGTCAAAAGAGTGCATTGGGTCAACAGGCGATCAGGCGCTGAAGATGGATTCCCGCTGGCTACCAAATCCTGCTGCTTACGACGAAAAACGAAGCGGGAAGCAAAAAACGCCGCTGACCCTTTTGACCCTTTTGCCCCTTATCCCCTCCGCCAAAACTACCTGCTTCTGAATGCTCTGCTTGCGGAGCCGCCAAAACCGACTGCTTTTCCCTCTTTTAGGGGGCGCCAAAATTAACTGCTCATGTTTTTCTAAGGGATTTTACTAAGGTGCGGAAAAATAACCCCCAATTTATTGTAGAGTTTAAAATATTTCCTACTTTGATGTCTCGTTGAAAGAAATTGTGCCGCCCGGTGTTTACTAACGATTAAATTTTTACGACAATATTCGCGATCGATACTGCATCGGAATACTGTGAAAAAATTCTGAACCGTGTTCTTTTCAGGCTGATGGCCGTATGTTGTTCCTTTCCTGCCTTGTACTGTGTGACTGCTTATTCCCGGGAACTTCACGCCATCGCTTTGGCTATACGTTTCAGGATTCCCTTTCCTGTTCTGCAGTCTTTTTAAATCCTACAAATACTTTTTACATGGCATTGTATTTTGGCCCCGTCACCAAAGAGGCTCAGGAACTCCTGAACTACTGCACCAAGTACCTCGTCAGGGATGCATACCGCGATCCCACCACACGCAATTTTCCCGAAGGCTGGCGATTCCCGCTGGTAGCCCCCGTGCTGCAGGAGGATGCCACTGCCGGTAAGTTCAATGAAGTGACCTTCATTTACTACAACCGCGACAACGAAGCGATCAACAGCCTGGAGATCGTCGGCTCGTTTTTCCCCATGCACAAGTCGCTGACACTGCAGAACGTGCAGTACAACGGCGAAAGCACACAGCTCTACTACCTTACCGTTATCCTTCCTGTAGGAAAAGGCTACCAGTACAAGTTCCGCGTCAACGGGCAGGACCGCCTGGACTTCATCAACCCCCAGCGCGTGACCCTGAATAACGGTAAGGAATGGTCGTTTTTCTTTACCGACTATTACAACTATACCATGAACTTCGAGGAGTGGGAAATGAACCTGCTCTACCGCATGGTGGAACAGATCATCCCCTTCCGCACCGAGGACGCCCAGAACTACATCAACCGCTACTACTACGGCCTCACCAAGGGCGAAAAGGACGCTACGCCGATCCACCGTCTCGACCAGTCGGTAGGTGAGGTGAACTACATCACCAACCTGCTGGCCAAGGAAGAGCGCCACCACCTGGTCGACTACAAGATCTGCATCGACCTCATCGACCGTGTGCTGCGCCAGCGCAACCCGTTTGTGAACTCCTGGCAGGTGTCGATGGAAATGATCAACGACCTGTACAACCAGATGGCCACGAACAACGTACCGGGCTGGGACTACGGCCGCTACGGCAATCCCCAGTATTTCCTGAAGCTCCTGCGCCGCCACTGCATTACCGGCGCCTTCTGCCACCCCCGCTACGGCGGCAACATCGGCGGAGCCGGCTGGAACTACCTCAAGGAAAAATACTGCGCCAAGGACGCCCAGACCGGTCTGGTAACTTCCTCGTTCTTCAACTGGGACCTGGCCATGGAGGCTCCTTTGGGCAAAAACAAAGACTACCGCGGCTAAAACCAATGTTCACCCTTTTCGAAATTCCTTCCTAATCGTCTAATCATTACTCGAATGAATACCATTTACGATGTCATTGTCATTGGCAGTGGCGCCGGTGGGGCGCCTATTGCTTATACCCTCGCCAAAAAGAACAAATCGGTCCTCGTGCTGGAGAAAGGACCCCTGATCCGTCCCCAGAAAGAAGGCTCCTCGGCCCTTAGCACCTTCAAACGCGACGAGCTGATCTCCGACGGTCCCGAACAAATCATCCGCGTGAAGGAAGCCGCCAATAACGGCGCCCCCTTCTATGCCAGCCACGTGGAACCCGACCTCAACGACGAGCCCCACGTATACCGCGACCTCCAGGGCCAAGACCGCGTGACCATTGAAGGCTACACCGCCCAGGTGGTAGGCGGCGGCACCAACCTGTACGGTGCGGTTTCGCTCCGCTTTACCCCCCGCGACTTCAAGCTGCAGTCCTTCAACCAGGGCCGCAACCTGCCCAATGACCCCAATGGCGACGTCAAGCGCGAGACCCGCGACTGGCCCTTCGATTACGAAACCCTGCGTCCCTATTACGAAAAGACCGAGCAGCTCGTAGGCCTGAACGGCACCGCCGACAACCAACTGAAACCTTTTAACGGTCAGAACTTTTACCAAACCCCGCTGCAGCCCAACCCCATCAGCGAGTACGCCCTCAAGGGCATGATCGCCTTCGGCAAGGAAAAGTTTCCCGGCAAGCCCATACAGCCCTACCGCACTCCCCTGGCGGTGATCACCCAGGACCACGCCCCCAGCGGCCGCAAGGTGCCCACCGACTGCGAATCCATCAAGACCTCGTACGTGAACCGCTATGGCGACCCCCTGGGCCTGAAGTCCAGCACCTGGGTATCGCTGCTCAGCCCCATCGAGGACCTGCCCAACTTTAAGCTCGAGCCCAACTGTACCGTCACCCATATCTCCTCCGAAAACGGCAAGGTAAACAAGGTGCACTACCGCGACCCCCTCGGCAAGGAGCGTATCGTGGAAGCCAAGGTAGTGGTGGTGGCCTGCTCGGCCATCGAGTCGGTTCGCCTGCTGCAGATCTCGGCCCTCATGAGCCCCGATTTCGGCAAACGCATCTACCAGAACAACCTGTTGGGCAAATACTTCCTGACCCACGCCTTCGGCGGCGCCAGCGGCCTGATCCCCGCCGGTTCCCGCGCCGATAAGTCCATCGCCCTGGACAGCGACTGGGCTACCGACGTCTGCAACAACGACGACTACCTCCAGAGCAAAGGCCTGTGGGCCGGTGCCACTATCTACAACAACACCTCCGACTCCGCGCTGCCCTTGTCGCTCTTCCGCACCATGGGCGCCATGGACCTGGACACCCTCTGGCAGGGCATCGAAGGCGACCCCACCCTCCGCGGCCAGAAGATCGTGGATTACCTCGACAGCGAGTTCGGACGCAAGATCTCCCTTTCCTTTATGGCCAACCAGGTGCCGCAGTACAACAACCGCATCGAGCTGCACCCCACCATCAAGGACAAGTGGAACCGCCCCGTGGCGTATGTCAACAAAACCTGGCATGGGCAGGATACCTACCTGATGGATACCCTGGCCAACGAGTGCCGCCGCATCTTTGAACTGGGCGGTGTGCAGGTGCTGGGTGCCGGTGGCTCCTACCAGGCGGTAAACGGCCTGATCCGCATCGCCAACCACGTGCTGGGCGGCGCCCGCTTCGGCTCCAACCCCGCCGACTCGGTGCTGGATCCCAACTGCCGCGCCTGGCATTTCGACAACCTGTACGTAACGGACGGCGCCTTCATGCCGACCTCGGGCAGCGGAAACCCGACCCATACCATTGAAGCCAACTCCTTCCGCGTGGCCGATGAAATTTTGAAAACTCTTTAAAACCTTCTGATGGACCAACGATTTTCGGATATCTATTCCAAAACAGAAAACGAGGTATTCCGGGTGGTGTTCTTCCCGGACCGTATCTACCACGCCGCTTATTTGAATGCCACCGCCAGCCAGCGGTACCGCTATAACGTGCAGGAAGTACGCAACAAGCACGACATCACCCTGATGAAGGGCGAAGTGTACCAGGACGGCCAGTTCCTGTCCCGCATTCTGCGGATCGAGTACCGCGCCAGCCGCCTCATCGAGGTGACCCGTGAAAGCGGCCGTATGCTCCACCACACGGTACGTTGTACCGTCGGCCTGACTGCCCCCGACGGAAAAGTGGTCAAGGCCAACGTGAAGCTGGTGTACGACAACTGGATCCGCGCCTTCCAGTGCGAGATCTGGGAAACCCTGGACCCCATCCCCGGCAGCCGCCACCACTACAAGGTGCTCACCCAGATGGGCCGCAACGGTTCCATCACCCATGTGCCCCAGTTTACCGAGGCCATGAAAAATATCAAGGACCTGAAGCTGTTCACCCTGTTCTTCCAGGAAAGTGAAACCGACGAACCCTCGGGCTTCAAGATCAACAACCCGGCCCAGGACGACAACTACCTGCGCTCCTTCCAGGTGCCCAACACCCAAAAGCCCAGCGCCCCCGAAAATACCGTGCAGGCCAACAACTACGCCATCGACTTCCAGCGCGGCTGGTTCCTCGATTCGAAAGACGTGAAGCCGGTACGCTATAAGAACGCCATGATGGAAGGCCACAACAAAGCCTTCGTCAATGACGGTAAGGACGATACCAACATCGTGGAAATGCGGTGGATCCTCCAGCGCGAGCTGGGCAGCGACCTGGTCTACTTCCACGAGGTGAACGTGACCCCCGGCTCCTTCGAGGGCGTGCACCAGCACATCGGTTCCGAGGAACTGTACTACATCGTCTCCGGCGAAGGCATTGCCTACATGGGCAACGACGACGACCCGGCCATAGCGGATGTATACCCCACCGTGAAGCAGGAGATCTACTGCCTGGGCGAAAAGCCGGTGAAAGAGATCCCCGTCAAGCCCGGAAAGGTGATCTACACCAAGAGTGGCGGCATCCACGGTATCCGGAATACTTCGAAGACCACCCCCCTCATCTTTGTTGCCTTTGGCTATCACTGTTCCTAAACCTTAATTGAATGACAACTTTACTCTCCGATATTCAGGATATTAAAATTTCGAAAGAAGACCGGTTCATCAAAGCCCAGGGCGGCATCAACTACAATACGCAGAACCCTTCGCAGAAGCTGATGCGCGCTATGGAGGATGCCTACTTCTTCGCCGAACACCTGCATTGTTACCAGGCCGACTCCTTCCAGTTCCTGTTTCCCTATTCCGACCTGCAGCTGTGGGGTCCGGCAGGGATCGACATGGACAACCTGAACCCCGTGAACCAGGATAACAAGACCGATTTCCAGAAGCAGAACATCAAGGACTTCCTGCTGACCGACACCTTCCTGGTGCGCGGCTGGGTCAACATCGACGGTGTGGCCCGCCCCTTCCTGAAGCTGTCGTACACCGGCGGTCCCGACTCCTTGCTGAGCTCCTTCTCGGGCCACAAGCTGGACAGCTTTATTTTCCTCCACCTGAAAGTGGGCAACAACGAGGCTCCCGACCTGATCAAGGTGCCCTACAACAACGACACCAACCGCTACGAGATCGAGATCTGGACGCACCCCGACTTTAACGCCCTGCGCAACCAGCTGAGCGATAAAGGCAAGGCTGCCCTGCAGGCCGGCAACCTGATCGTGCGCAACGACCTGGTGAAAGGACAGAAAAGCGACTTCGACCGCGACAACCTGGCCGACCGCAACATGTACGAGGTGGCGCCGGAAAATACCATGCACCCCATCCGCACCCTGCGCGTGGAGTTTGCCTGGACCGATCACACCAAAACCTACTGGGATTCGCGCAACAGCCAGAACTACCAGTACGAGTTCAGCATGATCCTGCGCGGCTACGACCACTTCATGCAGGGCGGCGTCAGCGCCAACCCGCACGGCGGCACCGGCTTCCTGCACTACCGCAACCTGCTGTCGAACTACAAGACCTATTCCGATATTTCCGAGCTGGGACGTCCCGTGATGCCCTGGATGTTCGATGCCGATGGCCACAAAAGCGGCGGCGTGAAAGAAGAGCGCGCCCTGTCGGTGGAATACATGGACCTGCACATCCTCAAAGCCGATTGCAACATCGGCATCCACCGCCACCGCGACAACCAGGAAGTGTTCTTCCTGCTGACCGGCAAGGCGTACATGATGGTGGGCGACTGGTACGAGTTTCCGCACCGCCAGCGTGCCTTCGAGATCCGCAGCCTGCTGCCGGGCTCCCTGGCCCTGCTGAAGGCCGGCCAGCTGCACTGCCTGGTGAATGCGCTCGATATCGACTCCACCCTGCTGATGTTCGGCGGATATGATTAGTCGAAAAGACCTGACAGGTTTCAAAAATCTGTCAGGTCTTCCCTACCCTATCGCTACGCTGTTATTTCTCACCGCAAACCCCCTTACCTTAAAAATTTTCAACAATGAAAATAGCCGTTTTAGGTACCGGAATCGTAGGTAATACTATTGGATCGAAACTGATTGAACTGGGACACGAAGTGCGCATGGGCAGCCGCTCGGCCACCAACGAAAAAGCCGCCGAATGGGTGGGAAAAAATGGCAGCCGTGCCAGCCAGGGCACCTTTGCCGACGCTGCCGCTTTTGGAGAGGTCGTGTTCAACTGTACTTCCGGCGTGGCCTCCGTGGAAGCCCTCGGACTGGCCGGCGCTGAAAACCTCAATGGCAAGCTGCTGGTGGACGTGGCCAACCCCCTCGATTTTTCGAAGGGCATGCCCCCCACCCTTACCGTTTGCAACACCAGCTCGCTGGGCGAAGACATCCAGCGTGCCTTCCCCGGGGCCCGCGTGGTAAAAACCCTCAACACCATGTGGTGCGGCCTGATGGTCAACCCCTCGCTGGTGCAGGAAGGCGACCATACCGTTTTTGTCAGCGGCAACGATGCGGTGGCCAAGGAGGAAGTGAAAGCCCTCCTGGGATCGTTCGGCTGGGACGATAAAAGCATTGTCGACCTGGGCGACATCACCACGGCCCGCGGCACCGAAATGATGCTGCTGCTGTGGGTAACTTTATACGGTGCCAAGAACACCGGCGCCTTCAACCTGAAGGTGGTGGGTTAAGCCCCTTTTTCATTCGAAGCGTTTTGATGATGGCCCCGGTTTACCGGGGCCTTTTTTATTTCGGATTTGTACCTTCATGGCCTTATGAAACCCAGGTTTGTTTTCCTTCTGGCCGTACAGGCGGCTCTATCAGGTTCCGCCAAAGCGCAGGTGACCGATTCGCTGAAAAATGCGGTGACGGTCCAGTATACCCACCACCATTTCGATAAACAGTTTGCCGAAGACTGGCGGCTGGCCAGCGTGGAATACAAACGCCAGACGCGCTTCGGCGCTCTCATTCCGCGGTTGAACTATGCCCGCCGGCTCGGGCACACCGGCTTCCAGTATGAACTGGATGCCTACCCGAAGTTTTCCAAAAAGCTGTATGCTTATTTCAATGCCGGTCATTCCTCCCGGATGCCCGTGTTCCCCCAGTGGCGCCAGGGGCTGTCGCTCTTTTTGGGACTATCCAAAGGCTGGGAAGCCGAGGGCGGCTATCGCTTCCTGTATTTCGACCGGGAGGTCTGGATCGCTACGGCGGGCCTGAGCAAATACTGGGGCAACTGGCTGCTGAACGGCCGCTCCTACTACCAGCCCAGTGCTGCCGGCACCAACCTTTCCTATTTCTTCAATGCCCGCAGGTACCTCAAAAACGAAAGGGACCATATCTGGCTGCAGGCGGGCAGGGGGGTGTCTCCCGACGAAAGCCGCAACATCCAGATCGTCAGCAACGCCCTGCTGCACTCCACCCGGCTGGGGGCCGGCGCCCAGCTGTCCCTGACCAAACAACTGGGATTGCAGGTGTCCGCCAACTGGTCGCGCGATGAATTCCTGCCCGATACGTTTGGCAACCAGTATTTCGGTACCCTGGGCCTTAGCTGCCGGTTTTAGGTTTGGTGGTCTGGAAGCCCTGGCGCGTCATTTCGCCCCAGGCCTTCTTTTTCTGCAGCAGGTCGATGTTGCCTTTGATGGCCGCCCATACCACGAAGGGATGAAAGAACAGGGGCTCCACCAGGGCGGTGGCCAGCAGGCTGAAGATCTCCCTGCGCTTTTTGTACTGGTTGAAGGTGAGCACCTCCATCAGGATGGCGAAGACCGAGAACACGGCCGCAAACGAATAAATGAACAGGGTGATGGCGGCAAAGAACTTCCAGTCGATCAGGTCGAAGAAGGCGAAGACCAGGAAGCCGATAAAGCCCGTGAATTCGATGAGGGGCGCCAGGAACTCGAAGAAAAACCAGTACGGATAGCTGACCATGCCGATAACGCCGTAACGGGGATTGAAGAACAGCACCCGGTGCATCTTCAGCGTTTCAATAGTGCCGCGGGTCCAGCGGTTGCGCTGCCGTCCCAGGATCTTGAAGGAGGCAGGCGCCTCGGTCCAGCAAAGCGGATCGGGGATATAAGCCACCTTGTAGGGCTGCTTTTGTTCCTCCATATAGCGGCGCATGCGCACTACCAGCTCCATGTCCTCTCCCACCGTATTGTGGTCGTAGCCTCCTACCTTGATCACTATTTCGCGGTCGAAGGCGCCGAAGGCCCCGGAGATGAGCAGCAGCCCGTCCATGCGGGCCCAGGCCATGCGGCCCAGCAGGAAGGCCCGGATGTATTCCAGCGTTTGCATGCGGGGCAGGAACTGCCGCGGCAGGTGCACTTCCACGATCTTGCCGACTCTTATGGTGCAGGAATTGGCAATGCGCACCACCCCACCGGTGGCGATCACCCGCTTGTCGGGGTGTTCCAAAAAGGGTTTGGTCAGCTTCAGCATGGCGTCCTGCTCCAGGATGCAGTCCACGTCGATGCACACGATGTACTGGTTGCGGGCCACGTTGATGCCGACGTTGAGGGCGTCGGCCTTGCCGCCGTTGACCTTGTCCACCACCACCAGCTTGCGGAACACCGGGTCCTTGCTTTTGTAAATGCCCCGGACGGGCTTGGTGGCAATGGACGGTTGCATAAAGTAAGGCACTTTTTCCAGCCGGTACACATCGATCAGCTTTTGCAGCGAGTCGTCCTTGCTGCCGTCATTGATGATGATGATCTCGAAGTGGTTGTAGTAAATGCTCAGCAGCGAGCGCACATTCTCCACGATGGTGGCTCCTTCGTTGTAGGCCGGCGCCAGCACGCTTAAGGTGGGCGCATAGTCCGAGGAGGACAATACCCGGTAATCGGTAAAGGAACTCTTGCGCATATACCGGCGGGTTTCGCCGATGGAATAGATGCCGATAAAGATGTAGAAAGACAGGATAATGATCGAATACGCCAGGATCCCGTACACAAAGAAATAATATAGGAACGTCCAGGTGCTCATGCTTCTTTTCCGGTTATGAGGGAGAGTACGTAGGTAAAGGAAGGGTCATCTTGCAGGCCTTGAGCGGTCAGGGCTGCCTGCTGCGGGTCCAGCTGGTGCAGGCTGGACAGGGCTTTGTAGCGGGTGAATTCGTCGGGTGTGGCCAGCAGCGCCTGCAGGAAAGGGACCTGCGCCCGGGTGCCGATGGCGCCCAGGATGTCGAGGATCAGCAGTTGTTCTGAATAATCGGCCCGGGGGTATTTTTCTTCCAGCGCCGCTGCCGCCCCTTCCGCCGGCAATACGCTGACGACCTGCAGGGCTTGTCGCCGTACCGGCGCACCGGGATGGTCCAGCAGGGAGAACACCGCCGGTACGCCATCGAACAGCATGAATTTTTCTACCAGCCGCAGGGCGAATTCCACGACGGTCGCGTTACCCGACCGCATCCATTCCAACACCCGGGCGGGCTGCAGCTCGGCGCCGTCCAGCTGGTGCAGCAGCAGGATCTGCTGCCACTGGGTAATAGGATAAAGGGCGGTCTGCAGGAAAGCAAGGCCTTCGGCTCCCTGCAGGTGTACGATCGCCAGCTGCGCCGCATCCCGCACTTCGGCGTTGCGGTGGTTCGTCTCGGGAAAGATACGGTCGATCTGGTGCGCCTGCCGCAGGGCTGCCAACTGGTTAATGGCCGCCGCCTTGCGGTGCCACTGCGGCGCATCCAGCTGCTCCAGAATATCTTTTTCCAGTCCCAGGGAGGTATACAGTTCCACGATGTTGTCCGAGGCCTGTCCGCTGAGGTCTTCCTGCGCCTTTACCAGTTCTTTAATGAACAGCCGGCGGGCCCGGGCATTCGTACGCAGCCGATTCCAGTCCGGCGCCATGGCGGCTACCAGGTCCGCCACTTCTTCGCGGGAATCGCAAACGCCGGCATTGCTGATGCAATCGCTGAAATACGCCCGCAGGCGCCGCCGCTGCAGGCTGCGCCGGTTGCGCCACAGCAGGTATAACAAAATGAACAGCACCAGGGCGGCGATAGCAACCCAGAAAGCAAGGCTGAACCGGAAAAGCCAATCGGTGAGGGTGTCTGAAAGTAAGATCATTCTTTAAGTTTAAGAGTTCCTGAGTTCCTGGGTTATCCGAACAGTTTAAACTACAAAAGTCTCTAAGACTTTTGTAGTTTGTTTCAGCCCCGGGCTTTACGTTTCGGAGTTACGCCAACCCAGGAACCCAGGAACTCAGGAACTTAGGAACTCAGGAACTATTTAGTGGAAAAACGTTTCACCCGCATCGAAAGTTCGTTCGGGCTGAAGGGTTTGGCAATGAAGTCGTCGGCGCCCAGGTTGAAGGCTTCCACCACCACGTTTTCCTGTCCCATGGAGGTGAGCACGATCACCGGAATGTGGCGGGTTCCCTGCTTTACCTTGCTGACGATCTCGAGGCCGGAGGCATAGGGCATCATGATATCGGTAATGATCAGGTCGGGTTGGAACTGGTCTGCCAGTTCGATGGCTTCCCGGCCGTTGTCGGTGGTGATGACTTCGTGGCCGTCTTTTCTCAGGCGCAGGGCAATGGTCTTTTGAACGATCGGTTCGTCTTCAGCTACCAGTATTTTCATGTCGTGTTTTTTTTCTTTCGCTAATGGTTTCGTTGCCTTATCTCGGCCAGGTCGGCTTCCAGCATGGGCCGTATCAGGGAAAACTGGTGCACCGCGGCGGCAAAGCTGTTTTCGATAGCCTCCGGGTTTTCCTGTTTCCGGGCCCCGTCCTCGATCTGGGAGATGAATTTAAGGATGTTGTTCATTTGCAGCACACCCAGGCTGCTTTTCAGCTTGTGCGCCTTCTGGTATAGCTCCTCCCAGGCCGAACGCAGGAGGGCGTCCTTGATCTCCTCAAACGCCAGGGGCGTGGTTTCCAAAAAGGTTTCCAGCACCTCGGCGGTGTAGGCGTCGTCTTCCAGTTCTTCGATAAAGGCCAGGTTATACAGGCCGTTCGTGGTAAGCTGGTGGGTGTCCTCTGCGGCCGCCGCTTCGGTGGTGCCGGGCTGGAGGAGGTCCGCCATTTTCGCGAACAGGGCGTCGGGGGAAAAAGGCTTGGTAATGTAATCGTTCATGCCGGCCTCCAGGCAGCGCTTCTTTTCGTTGCGCAGCACGCTGGCCGTCATGGCCATGATGGGTGTTTGCAGCAGCAGCTTGTTGCGGATATAGGTCGTGGTCTGGAAGCCGTCCATCCGGGGCATGCGCAGGTCCATCAGGATCAGGTCGTAGCGGTAGCCGGCCGCCAGCAGGTCGATCGCCTGTTTGCCGTCCTGGGCCAGGTCCACCTGCAGGCCCGCTTTTTCCAGCAGGCGGGAGCTGACCTTCTGGTTCACGAGGTTGTCCTCTACCAGCAATACCTTTTTGCCCCGGGCAAATTCCCGCACCCGGGTCCGCAGCTCGCTGTGCAGGGGCGCTTCCACCAGGTTTTCGGGCCGCGAGGGGCGGTAGGGAAGCGCTACGGTGAAGGTGGTGCCTTCCCCCGGAACGGAAGCCACGGAGAGGTGGCCGCCCTGGATCTCGATCAGCTTTTGGGTGATGGCCAGTCCCAGCCCCGTGCCGCCGGCGGTCTTCACCATCGGGTCGCTCACCTGGGTAAAGCTTTGGAAGATCAGCGAAAGGTTCTCGGGGGCAATGCCGATGCCCGTATCGCTTACCGCAAACTGCACCACCTGTTGGAAGCCTTGCGGCTCCAGGGCCCGGACCCGGAGGGTGACCTGGCCTTTGGGCGTGAACTTGACGGCGTTGCTGAGCAGGTTGTTCAGGACCTGTACCAGCTTGTTCTGGTCGCCTTCGAGGTAAACCGGCGCCTCCTCCATTTCTGTTACGATGGGCACGCCCTTTTCCCGTGCCTGGTATTCCAGGGGGGCTACTACCCGGTTCACGGTTTCCTGCAGGTGAAAATGCGCCAGCTCTACGGTCATTTTGCCGGCCTTGATCTTGGAGAGGTCCAGGATATTGTTGATCAGGTGCAGCAGGATGGTGGAGGATTTTTTGATCAGCTCGATGTATTCCTGTTGTTCTTCGTTGAGCGGGGTGGTCTCCATCAGGTTGGTCATGCCGATGATGCCGTTCATGGGCGTGCGGATCTCGTGGCTCATGTTGGCCAGGAATTCCTCCTGCAGCAGTTCGGCTTTCTCCGCCCTGGATTTGGCGTCGATCAGCTGGCGCTGGAAGCGGACCGTTTCGGTAATATCGCGGCCCACGTTGCAGAGGGCAAACATCCGGTTGTCCGGGTCCAGGAGGGGAAATTTTACAAACAGCATGTCGCGGGGACCGCTTTGGGTCTGGAAGACGCCTTCCAGTTCCCGTGCCTGCCCCGTTTGCGTGACCTGGCGGTCCGCCGCTGCGTAGCGTTCGGCGACCGCTGCGTCGGGGTGCATGGCCCGTTCCACTTTTTCGAAGTCCTGCTCCCTGCCGTTGCCGAAGATGGCGTAAAACTGCTGGTTGGCCATCAGCAGCTTCCCCGACAGGTCCTTCATGTACACGGCCATGGGAATATGGTCCAGGATGGACTGCAGCAGCCGCTGGTTTTCCTCCTGCCGGGCCCGCACCTTGCCTTCGGTTTCGGCCAGCAGGCGGGCGGCCTCCTTTCGCTCCGTAATGTCCTTTACCAGGCTCTGGAAGCCCGTGATGTCCTCGCGGTGGCGCAGCAGGATCACGTTCTGCTCCACCCAACGGGTGGCGCCCTCCCGGGTGCGGATCGGGAATTCGATGAGGCTTTCGCTCTGGTTTTGCGCCACCTGCACCTCGTAAAAGGCTTTCAGTACCGCTGCCCATTCGGGATCGAGGAACATCTGGTAGCGGTTGCCCATGAGCTCTTCGCGGCTGTAGCCGGTCAGCTCCCGGAACTTGCCGCCCACATAGGTAAAAGCCCCCTGCAGGTCGGTGGTGAACAGCATCAGGGAGGAATTTTCGATCAGGTTCCGGTATTTTTCTTCCGTGGTCTTGCGCAGCGTATGTTCCCGCTGGAGGCGCAGCAGGGCAACGGTGAGGAGGACAAAGGCCAGGACGGCAATGACCAGGGAGGCGTTGAAGCGCTGCTGGCTCACTTCCTGGTTGGCGTGGATGCGCAGGTACAGCAGCCGCCTTTCTTCCTGCTGCATCACCCGCAGGATGCGGACGAGCGAATCGGAGATCAGCTTTCCCTGCAGGCCGGAGATGAGCTTCAGGGCCTGCCCGTTCGATTGGCGGCTGGACCGGAGCACCTCTTCCTGGAAGCGGATCTTACCGGCAATGAGGGGCGCCAGCTGTTGCAGGTGCCGCTGCTGCACGAGGTTGTCGCGGGTCAGGCGCTGAATATCCCGCAGGCTGGTTTCCAGTTCGTGCTGCAGGGCGTCGTAGCGGCTCAGGAACGATGCGTTGCGGGAAATAACGTAGCCCCGCACCTGCGATTCGAAGTCGAATACCTGTGTATTGACGTGTCCCAGCTTTTCAATGACCTGGTGGGTGTGGTTGACCAGGCGGAAGGTCTGGTCGTTGCGCCGGATGGTGGTGGCGGTGAACCAAATGAAATAAGCCATGCCCAGGGAAAGAAACAACAGCAGGAGGCTGACGGGATTGCGGAACTTCGAGAGCAGGGGCATCATTTTCATAATCGAAAAATAAACCGGTGAACGGGATCGATGGGCGCAAAGAACTACAAATTACCGATATTTCCGCCCGGCAGTTGCTGCCGGCAAAATTTCCCGGGTTGCCATGGGTATGAAAAAAACTGCGAGCATATTGTTGTTATGGGCCTGCTGGGGCTTTTTCCTGGGCACGCTGTTCCTGCTGGGGCCCGTGCGCTGGGTGGTGGATTACGGCCGGAGCCGCAACTGGACCGAAACCCAGGAAAAGGTCCGCGTACTGATCTGTATCGGCCTGCTGGCGGCGCTTTCCTTTTTCCTGGCCCGCTGGTGCTGGCAGCAGCTCCAAAAATCGGGGCGCACGGCCAGGAAGGCCCTGCTTATTGGGCTGCCGGTGGCGGGGGCGCTTTTTTCGGTTTACGCCTTTCTGCACCCCGCCTGGATCAACACGGCCCGCGAAGATGCCGTGGGGCAGGGATTCACCATCGGGCCGTATCCCGAAAAGGACAAGCTGCAGGCGCTGCAGCGGGAAGGCTATACCACGGTGGTGGCCCTGCTGCATCCCCTGGTGGTGCCCTTTGAGCCCGCCCTGCTCGAAAAGGAAAAAGCCCATGCGGCGGAATTGGGGTTGCGCCTGGTCCATATACCGATGCTGCCCTGGGTGAGCAACAACCAGGAAGCCATTGACAGCCTGCGGCAGGTGGTCCGAAACCTGCGGGGCCGGTGTTATATCCATTGCTACCTGGGAAAGGACCGGGTGAACGTGGCCCGGCGGGTTATTAACCAGGAGCACGGGGCCGTAACGGTGGAGGGCCCCGCTATGAAGAGCCGTTCGCTGGACAGCATCCCCGCCCTGGAAAGAGGGCCCGTTTTCCGGCTGGAACCCGGGGTTTATTTTACGCCTTACCCTACCCGGGAAGAATATTTCGGCTTTATCCTGGCGGCCAATTTCCAATCCGTTGCCTGCCTCATCGACCGCAACGACCCCGACGCCCAACAGCGGATCGGCGAAGAACAGGCCTACCTGCAGCCGCTGCAGATCGGCTTCCGGGTATTTCACCTGGACGGGGCTTCCACCCCCGCCGACGCGGACCGGGCCGTGGAGGAAATAAAGCGGATGAAGCGGCCGTTATTGATTCATTCGTTTTTTTCCAATAGTCCCGAAGCAGTGTTGTTCCGCAGCCGGTACGCGGCCGCCCCGGGGCGAAAGGAACGCTAACTCTCCTATCAACATGCTTTCTTCTTCCTCCTTTCCGCCGGAGCTGGCCGGGGGCGACCGCCAGCGGCTGGTGTTTTTCGAAAATTTTTCGGGCCCCTTTCTGGACCGGTCGCGCTGGAATGTGCTGCAAAAAGGGGTGCCTTTTAACAACGAGCTGCAGGCGTATGTCGATTCGCCGCTCACCGTTTCGCTGCAGGACGAGGGAACCGGAGGCAACCGGGTGCTGGCCCTGACGCCCCGTTATGCGCCCGGTTACCGGACCGTCGAGGGCCATGGCTGCGATTTTCTTTCCGGCCGTATCGATACCCGGGGAAGGTTCCAGTTTGTGCACGGTACCGCTTCGGCCCGCATCCGGCTGTGCCCGGGGGCCGGCTTGTGGCAGGCCTGGTGGCTGCTGGGCGTCAACGAGTACCCCCACCACGGCGAAGTGGACATTATCGAATACGTGGGCGAGCAGGACTGGGCCTCCCTGGCGGCACATGGGTCCGGCTTTTACCTCGATTCGCCTTTTGTACAAAAACTGTTCTTCGCGCCCGGGCAATCCATTGCGGACTGGCATACCTATTCGGTGGATTGCACGCCGGAGCGCCTGGTGTTCCGCATCGACGACCGGGTGCAGTACGAACTGACGCGAAAGATGGTGGAGCGGGTGGGAAAATGGTCGTTCGACGAAGAAAAGTTCCTGGTGCTGAACCTGGCCGTGGGCGGTAATTACCCCTATTATACCAACAAGGCGGAAACCCCCTACCGGGGACTTCCCGCGGATACGCTGGCCCTGATCCGGGAAGGCCGCTGCGCTATGCTGGTGGACTGGGTGAAGGTGTCCGAAATTTAAAGGGCATTATGGGAGGCCGGTGCGGCTAATGCGGTGTATTTACCGAAAAGCGTCAGCAGGTTCTGGAGCATTTCGGTCAGCTCGCGGTAGTCGTGGGGCTTTACCAAAAAAAGGTTCGCTCCCGAGTCGTAGGCGTTGAGCACATCGAACTGGGCGCTGGAGGTGGACAGGATGCAAACCGGAATGGTTTTGTAAACCGGGTGCGCCTTCAGCTCCTTGAGGGTTTGCCGGCCGTCCTTGACCGGCATGTTCAGGTCCAGGATGATCAGGTCGGGCAAGGATTGGGCGCCCAGGAAGTCCAGGGCTTCCTGCCCGTCGGCGGCTTCGGACACCAGGCAGTTCTTTTCCGAAGGATTCAGGGCATCGATAAACAGTTCACGGTCCACCGCATCGTCGTCTACCAGCAGTATATGTAATCTTTTTTCTTTCTTCACACGAGGTATTTGTAGATAAATATACCCCTAATACAATATATTGGTGCAGAAAACATTTTACCCTTTCTTAAAACCTTTTCAAAGTTTTTATAATTTTCACACCCCTTAACCCTAACCAAAGAAAATAATACCTTGTTTACGAAAACCATTTTCGAATTGTTGCTCGAGTCGGGGAAGATGATCAGTTCAGAGGTCGAGCTGGAAAAAGTAGTGCAGCGGGTTACCGACGTCGGAACCGAAATGGTGGGCGCACAGTTCGGTGCCTTTTTTTACAATGTCATCGACCAGTCCGGCGACTCCTTTATGCTGTATACCATTTCGGGTGTGTCCAAGGAAGCCTTTGCCAAGTTTCCCATGCCCCGGAACACGAAGATTTTCGATCCCACCTTTACCGCCCGCGGCACCATTCGCTACGACGACGTGACGCAGCAGCCGCATTACGGCCAGAACCCGCCTTACTACGGCATGCCCAAAGGCCACCTGCCGGTAAAAAGTTACCTGGCGGTGCCCGTGGTGTCGCCGGTGACCAAAGAACCTATTGGCGGCCTGTTCTTCGGCCATTCCGAACCCGGAGTATTTACTCCGGAATCCGAAAAGCTGATGGAAGGCATCGCCATCCAGGCGGCCATTGCCATGACCAATGCCCGCCTGTTCGAAGAAAAAAAGCTGACCGAGCGCAAGCTGCTGGAACAAAAGGAACAGTACCTGAGCATCTTCAACGCCACCTCCGACAGCATTATCATTTACGACGAGAACGGCTATATCGCCGAAGCCAATCCCGCCGCCTGCCAGATCTTTGGTTATGCCTACGGCGAATTGATCGGGATCCACGCCAGCCGCCTGTTTCACAACCCTTCCGATTTCCAGGTGCTCAAGGAGATCGCTTTTTCCGGCCGCCAGTATGCCGGTACCAACACCCGCATCCGCAAGGACGGGAACCTTTTTGAAGCGGATTTCAAAGGCTCCCGGTTCATTTTTAAAGGCAAGCCCCACGTGATGTCGGTGGTAAAAGACGTGACCAGCGGCAGGCAGGTAGAGGCGGCCCTGAAAAAAAGCAAGGACTTCGTGCAGGTGATCAGCAGCAGTTCGCCCGTGGTGCTGTGGATGACCGATTCTGCGGGCGAAACCATTTATATCAACCAGACCTGGTTTGACTGGACGGGCGGCACCCCGGAAGGGCACCTGGGCCAGGGCTGGGTCAATGCCGTGGTGCCCGAAGACCGTGCCCATGCCTATGCGGCCTTCAGCCAGGCGTTTGCCGCCCGCAAGGTGTTTACCGACGACTTCCGCATTATCCGGCGCGACGGCGAGGTGCGCTGGTGCTCCACCCATGGCAGTCCCTATTTCAGCGCCGACGGTACCTTTGGCGGCTTTGCCGGTTCGCTGACCGATATTTCCGAGCGCAAAAAGGCCGAAGAAAAACTCGAAAGCCAGAATGTGCTGATCAACACCATCACCAACAACACCCTCCAGGCCCTCTTCCTGATGGATGACCGCCAGTACTGCACCTACATGAACCCGGCGGCGGAGCAGATGACCGGGTACAGCGTAGCGGAAGTGCAGGACAGGCCCCTGCACTATTATATTCACCATACCCGGCCCGACGGGCGGCACTACCCCATTGAAGATTGCCCCATCGAGCGGGCCCTGCCCTCGCGCAACCAGACCCGTGGCGAGGAGATGTTCGTGCACAAAAACGGCCACTTTTTTCCCGTGGCCTTTATTGCCAGCCCCATCATCGAGAACGGGATTCCGAAAGGCACCGTTATCGAAGTGCGGGATACGACGGAAGAAAAAAAGATCCAGCAGGAGCTGCGCAACAAGGAAAAAGAAGCCATGGCGATGCTGGAGCAGAAGGTAAAGGAACGCACCCTGGAGCTGGAAAAAAGGAACTACGAGCTGTTGCAGTTTACCTCCGTTGCCAGCCACGACCTGAAAGAGCCGGTGCGCAAGATCACCATCTTCAGCAAGCTGCTGGCCGAACGGCTGCAGGAAAGCCTGGACGGCACTTCGGTGCGGCAGCTGACCAACATCATTACCTCGGCGGAACGGATGACGAAACTGATCGACGACCTGCTGACGTTTTCCCGCCTGTCGCAGAATCGCCCGGCCTTTGAACCGGTGGACCTGAACCAGGTGCTGGGCCAGATCGCCGAGGACCTGGAAGTGCTGGTGCAGGAAAAAGGCGCCACCCTGCACTGGGAATCGCTGCCGGTAGTGGAAGGCATCGCCCTTCAGCTGGGCCAGGTATTTCAAAACCTGATCTCCAATTCCATCAAGTTCTCCCCCGCCGGCCGGACGCCCGAGATCCGCATCCGGGCCGAAGAAACCGTTAACGGAACGGAAAAACGCTACCGGATCATTTACCAGGACAACGGCATCGGATTCAAGCCCGAACAGTCGGAAAAGATCTTCGAGATCTTTTACCGCCTGCACTCCAAGGATAAATATGAAGGAACCGGCGTGGGCCTGGCGATCGTAAAAAAGATCATCGACCTGCATAAGGGCTCCATCAAAGCCACCGGCATCGAGCACCAGGGCGCCCTGTTCGAGATTTCCCTCCCGGCAAGGCAATAATGGGCAATGGACAATGGGCAACAAGCAATTAATATTCAGTAAATAAGCAAAAGGCAACAAGGATTACCCTGTTGCCTTTTGTATATCTTTTGCCAATTGCCTATTGCCCATTGCCGATTGTTGTATCCGTGTTATTTCCGGTTCCTCCTTCCCTGTCCGTATTGTCGATCCCGCCATCATCCACGTCGGGATCGAGAGGCGTGCCGGTTCCGGGGTCGGTACCCGGGTCATTGATCGACGGTTCGTCGCCGTTATCATTACCGGTATCATCGTTGTTGTCTCCGCCATTATCCGGGGGCGGCGGCGGAAGGGTTTTATAAAGGGAGGTCATGTCTTCGAAGGTGGCGTTGTGGCTGCCCACGCGGATGTTGTCGAAGTAAATGACCCGCCGGGTGACATTCGAGGTGCCGTATTTGAAGGTGGCTTTATACAGGCCGATCTTCCATTTCGGCAGGCGACCCGGGTACATGTTGCCGCCTTTGCGCTTCAGCACCAGTTCGCCGTCGTGCCAGATTTCAATGAGCCCGTGCGAATCGTCGTCATGGATAAAATGGAATACGAATTCGTGCCAGCGGTCCTTTTCAATAGGGCCCAGGTCGTACTGGTACCTTTTAAGAATCTTGTTGCCGGTTTCCAGCAGGAAGCGGTCGCGCTGGGTGCGCATGGAGGTGGCGGGGGTGCCGTCCTGGAACCACTGGTTGATGATCTCCCGGTCGTTATCATACTCATAACCGTTGGAGGGGAAATAGACGGCAAAGGAGTACCAGGCATCCCTGGAGATTTCTTTTTCCGCACCTTTGACGATCACTACTTCGGCCCTTTTGCCCCCCTGGACCAGGGGCTGGGCTTCCCGGATCTCGAAGCGCACGGACTTTTCGCCCTGGAACACAGGCTTGTCTACGTAGCGGATGGCGTATTCCCAGGTGCCCAGGCTGTTCTGGTTGTCCGGGTTAAAAGGCTTGGATTCTTCGAGGGTTTCCTCGTACAAAAGTTTGGGATTGAGCGGGCTACGGTTCATCCGTATATTTTCTCCCCTGGCCGACAGGGAGGCGACGGTGTTTTCCTCGTCCAGGTCCGTCAGGTCCGTGGCGGTCAGGTGGCATGAAATAGAAAGGATCCCCAGGAGTAAGGGTGCCAGAAAGGAGAAACGGGTGGAATTCATAAACATCATTTTTATTGTTCGGCAGGCCTGTTAGGGCCTGCGGGATATTGATGACAATAGAGATCCCGGGCGAATGCGTTTCGCTTAGGGCGTACCGTTATAATATGGCAATAGCTCTGGCTTCAGCTAAGGTGCCGGATCAGGCGGGAATGCAAAGGGAGGAACGGGAAACCGAATTCACAGGGAGCGGGAAAAGGGACGGGACGGACGGAAAGGCAACAACTGCCCGGCTTGTGGACAGTCATGTTAAGGATATGTTAGCGTAAAGTTATAGCCGACCTGCAAGAATAAAAATAGGCTGCGAGCTCAACAGTTTATTTTAAGGTAAATTTAATCGGCCTTTTGTGATTTTCAATCCTTTAATTTTCGGGGAAAGGTGATCACGATCTGGTTGGTTTGCTCATCGGGCAGGCGGTATTCGACCCGGGCCAGGTGGTATTGCAACACCCGCTGCACGATGCTGAGCCCGACCCCACTGCCGGGCTTGTTGAGCACGTTGCTCCCCCGGGTAAACGTATTGAACAGGGAGGCAAGATCGGGGGCATCCGGCACCGGGCCCCTATTGGTGACAAAAACCTGCAGCGTTGGCGTATTTTGACACACGAGGCAGGAAACCACCTGGTCTTCCGAATAAGAACAGGCGTTTTTCAGCAGGTTCAGGAGGGCTATTTTCAGCAGGGTCTCATCTCCTTCCACCTCGATATTGGTTTCGTCGAACGACCGGTTTTCGATCTCAAAGCGCAGCCGGAAGCCCGGGTGGAGGCGGGCGATCTCGGAAGCGGCTGAAAAGATCAGCTCGTCCAGCCGTACTTTCCGAAAGGCGGCCGCCTCCTCCTTGTCGGCCATGGACGACAGCAGCAGCAGGGAGGTCACCATATCGGACAGTTCATAGGCGTCCTCGGCTATGCTTTGGATTGTCATGGTCTCGGCGGGGGAAAGTTTTTTGCGATTCAGGATGTTTTCCAGCTGGGTAACCATCCGGGCAATAGGGGTCCGCAGCTCGTGGGAGGCGTTGCCGGTAAATTCCTTTTGCCGCTGGTATGCCTGGTCGATGCGGTCCATCATCTGGTTGAAGGATTGCGAGAGGGCGTTGATCTCGTCCTCCCGGCCGGTAGTGGGCAGGCGGGTATTCAGATTCTGGCCGGTGATCTCCTGGATGCGGCTGCGGACGCGGTCGAGGGGATACAGGCTCTGCTTGCTCAGGTAAAACGAAAGGATCCACACCAGGGCGGTTCCGATCAGGAAGGCGCCGGTGAGCAGGTATTTAAGGTAGTGGAGCTTCCGGTTTCCGTATTTGTCCTCCGC
Organism: Huijunlia imazamoxiresistens; assembly: GCF_037132455.1. NCBI lineage: Bacteria > Pseudomonadati > Bacteroidota > Chitinophagia > Chitinophagales > Chitinophagaceae > Huijunlia > Huijunlia imazamoxiresistens. The sequence goes on from NZ_JBBBEI010000001.1 coordinate 403,215, forward strand.
GGATACCAGCACGAAGTAATCCTGGTTCTTCAGGTCGAAATAAAGGCCCAGCACATCGATCTGGCCCAGTTTGCGCACAAGGCTTTTTTCTTTTTTGATCTGCTGAAGCTCTTCGGGGCTCCATTCCAGGTGGGGGTCGTCCAGGCTGCTGTAGATCAGCTGCATGCTGTCATTAAAGATGAGGGTCTTTTCGTTGTACAGGCGGTTGATGGTATTGCGGTCGATGATCTTCAGGGTCTGGTAGTCCACCTCGTCCACTTCCACCAGCAGGCGGATGGTGGTTTCGGCTTTTTCCGACAGCCGGTCGATAAACTCCTCCTGCCGGAAATTGGCAAACAGGTAATAAACCGTCATCATCACCGCCGCCAGCAGCACCGAGAACAGCAGGCTGAAAAAGAGGGAAAACCGTTGCTTCAGGTTCATAAAGGCAAGTTTCTGAGTCTCTGAGTTCCTAAGTTCCTGAGTTAAGAGGTATCAAGTTCAGAGTAACGCCAACTCGGGAACTTAGAAACTCCTCATTTGGACTCTTTCAAATAGTAGCCATACCCCGGCTTCGTATGGATCAGCGGCAGGTCAAAGCCTTTGTCGATCTTGTTGCGTAAAAAGCTGATGTAGACCTCGATGGTGTTGGTGCCGGTTTCGAAATGGATGTCCCATACCTGTTCGGCTATGGTTTGCTTGGACAGGATCTTTCCCCGGGCCTGGGCCAGCAGTTCCAGCAGCTTGTATTCCTTGAGGGTCAGGTTGATCTCCTTTCCGGCCCGTTTTACCTTCATTTCGGAGGGGTCGAGCACCAGGTCGGCGATGGAGAACACGCCGGAAGGTCCTTTCTGGGCATGGCTGCTGCGGCGGAGCAGGGCTTTTATGCGGGCCAGCAGTTCGTCGAGGTGAAAGGGTTTTACCAGGTAGTCGTCCGCGCCGTATTCCAGGGCCTGCACTTTCTTGGCCACCGCCCCGTAGGCGGTCAGCATCAGGATGGGGGTGGCGGAATTGTTGGCCCGGATGCGTTTGCATACCTCCATGCCGCTGACCCGGGGCACGTTAATGTCCAGCAGGTAGATTTGGTAAGGGGCGGTATCCGCCTGCACAAAAAACTGCGATCCGTCGTTGACCACGTCGCAGGGGTAGCCCTGGTTGTCGAGGAACAACTTTATTTCGGAGGCCATTTTGATGTCGTCTTCCAGCAATAAAATTTGTGTCATTACAGCTGAGTTTTCGCCTGTAAGTTAGCCAAGAACTTCGGTTGTCCCAATTGATTTGGGCGTACTTCCGGACAATTTTCCGGCACTGCCAATGAAAAAGCCGGGACAATGTCCCGGCCTTTACATTTATAGAAGGTTCGTGGTCCTTACAGGCCCAGCGATTTTACCTTGGTTTCCACTTCTTTCGACTTGTCGAACTGCTTTTTCATGTTGTAGTAGTCGATCAGGATGTTCGAGATGTACTTGATGTTTCCTTTATCGGCCACTTTCAGCTCGGGTTTAGAAGCATAGGCCGTGAACGCTGCCTGGGCGTAGGGGGCCATTTGGTCCCACAGGGCATTCTGGCGGGCGGTGATGGCCTGCTTTTTCTTCACGTCGGCCGGCGTAGTGCCTCTTACGGCGCGGGCGCTGTCCTCGGTCTTATAGATCCTTTCGGTCAGGTAGCGCGTCATCAGCAGGTTGCCTTCGGGCGTGTTGTTCACTTTAATGGAATTGGCGATAGCAGCCTGCACCTTCGGTTCAAAGCTGGCGGCATCGGCCGGGGGCTTGTCGCCGGCATACAGGTAGTTGAACAGCTCCACCGCGTAGTTGTAGGTCAGGTAGTAGCTGTTGGGGTTACCGGCGATCAGCTCTTCGTACTTCGCCAGGGCCTTGGACTTGTCGTCCTTCAGCGGTGCCAGTTCCACGTCGAACCAGTAGTCGTTGTTGGGGTACAGTTCCTTGGCGATGGCCAGGTATTTGGCGCGGTTGCCGGCATCGTTCTGCTTGGCGTAGTAGTCGATCAGGATCTGGTAGATCTCGATGTAGTTCTCGCCTTTCAGCTTGGCATCCGCCAGCCGGCGGTAATAGGCCATGGCCGAATCGCGCAGGTTGGCTTTGGAAGCCGCCGCTGCCGTGTTCAGGATCAGGTTGGTATCCAGGGCCGACATGTTGATGCCGGGGTAGCTGAAGCCCTTGCCGATGATATAGTTCTCCACGTTCAGCGCCTGGCTGAAGTTTTTGAAAGAGGCTTCGAAGTTCTTATTGTTGAATGCCTTGATGCCCGAGTTGTAGTAGGCATCGTATAATTGGAAAACACGCACATTCTGCTCCAGGGTACCTCTCAGGTTCTTGGGATCCAGCTCGTAGTACTTCTGCAGGGAGCTGAACGCTTCCTGGCGGTAGTCTTTATCGGTGCGGGTAGAGTCCTGTCCCAGGTTGTAGTAAACGATTCCTCTGTAATACCAGGCTTCGGCGTTTTTCTGGCCTTTGGGGTCTTCGATAATCTTGTCGATCTTTTCCTGGGCCTCGGCGAACTTCCCTTTGCTTATTTTCTCCTGAACGTCATCGAGTTTCTGTGCAAACAGGGCGCCACTGCTGGCGACCATGATTGCGGAGAAGATTAGTTTGCGCATTGTTGATGGTTTTTGTTATTGTTTTATGATTGAACTCCGTTCTCTCCTTCCTGAGATGCTTCCGGGGCCGGATTGGTTGCTTCGCCGGTAGCGGGTGCGGTTTCCGCTCCCTCTTCCGTTTCGCTTATTTCGCCGTTTTCTTCTTCCTGCACATTAATCTTCGTGATGGCGGCAATAGAGTCGCCTTCGTCGATGCGGATCAGTTTCACCCCCTGGGTGGCACGGCCCAGCTCGCTGATGTCGGCTACCTTCATGCGGATGGTCAGGCCGCTTTTGCAGGTAATGATCAGGTCGTCGGTCTGCGCTACGTCCAGGATACCCACCAGGCCGCCGGTCTTATCGGTGACGCTGATGGTTTTGACGCCTTTGCCGCCGCGGTTGGTAATACGGTATTCGTCCACCGGCGTGCGTTTGCCAAAACCGGTTTCGCTGACCACAAGAACGGTCCTTTCGGGCGTCGACGGGTTGACACAAATCATGCCAACAACCTCATCTTCATCACCGTCCACCTCAATACCGCCCACACCGATGGCGCCGCGGCCGGTAGAACGCACTTTATCTTCGGGGAAGCGAATGGCGCGGCCGCTTTTAATGGCCATCATCAGGTCGCAGTTGCCGTCGGTCAGGCGGGCTTCCAGCAGCTGGTCGCCTTCCACGATGGTGATGGCGTTGACCCCTGTCTGGCGGGGGCGGCTGAAGTCGGCCAGGGCCGTTTTTTTGATGATGCCTTTCTTGGTGCAGAGCACGATGTAGTGGTTGTTCACGAAATCCACGTCCTGCAGGTCGGCGATGTCGATGATGGCGCGGATCTTATCGTCGGGGGCAATCTGCAGCAGGTTCTGGATGGCCCTGCCCTTGCTGTTCTTTTCTCCTTCGGGGATCTCGTACACGTTCAGCCAGTACAGGCGGCCTTTTTCGGTAAAGAACAGGAGGGTATGGTGGGTGGAGGCCACGAACAGGTGCTCGATAAAATCCTCCTCGCGGGTACGGCTGCCCTTGGCGCCCCTGCCGCCGCGCTTCTGCGAGCGGAACTCGGTGGCCGAGGTGCGTTTGATGTAGCCCAGGTGCGAGATGGTGATCACCACGTCTTCTTCCCGGATAAGGTCTTTAATGCTCATCTCGTTGTCCAGGAAGGTGATCTCGGTCTTGCGCTTGTCGCCGAAGCGTTCCTTCACCTGGTTCAGCTCGTCCTTGATCACGCCGAAACGCAGGTCTTCGTTGGCCAGCAGGTCGCGCAGGTAGCCGATGAGCTTCATCAGCTCGTCGTATTCTTCCTTGATCTTGTCGCGTTCCATACCGGTCAGACGTTGCAGGCGCAGCTCCAGGATGGCTTTGGCCTGGATGTCGTCCAGTCCCCAGCCGGCATTCACCAGGTTTTCACGGGCGATATCGGGAGTGGCGGAAGCGCGGATCAGGGCGATCACTTCGTCGAGGTGGTCCAGGGCGATGAGGTAGCCTTGCAGGATATGGGCCTTTTTCTCGGCTTCCTTCAGCTCGAACTGCGTACGGCGCACCACCACTTCATGGCGGAACTCCACGAACTCGGCGATCTGGTCTTTCAGGTTGAGGATGCGGGGGCGTCCTTTCACCAGGGCCACGTTGTTGATGCCGAAGGAGGTTTGCAGCTCGGTGTACTTGAACAGCTGGTTGATCACCAGGTTGGCCAGGGCGTCGCGTTTCAGGTCCACCACGATGCGGGTGCCTTCCTTGCCGTTGGATTCGTTGTTGATATGGGCAATGCCTTCGATGGTCTTGTCGTTCACCAGCTGGCCGATGCGGTCGCAGAGAGCGTCGCGGTTCACCTGGTAGGGCACTTCGGTAATGATGATCTGCTCGCGTCCGCTGGGTTTGGTATCCACGTGGAGCTTGCCGCGCAGCACTACCCTTCCGCGGCCAAAGTGGAAGGCCGATTTGACGCCTTCCATGCCGTAGATGAGGCCGCCGGTAGGGAAGTCGGGGGCTTTCACGTGCTGCATCAGCTCGTCGATGGTGATCTCGCGGTTGTCGATATAGGCAATACAGCCGTCGATCACTTCGCTGAGGTTATGGGGCATCATGTTGGTGGCCATACCTACGGCGATGCCGCTGGAGCCATTGACGAGCAGGTGAGGAATACGGGCCGGCAGCACGGTGGGTTCCTTCAGCGAGTCGTCGAAGTTCAGCTGAAAGTCCACGGTGTCCTTTTCGATATCCTCGAGCATGCTTTCGGCTATGCGGTGCAGGCGGGCCTCGGTATAACGCATGGCCGCCGGTCCGTCGCCGTCCGCGCTGCCGAAGTTACCCTGCCCGTCGATCAGCAGGTAGCGGATGCTCCACTCCTGCGCCATACGCACCATCGCATCATATACCGCCGTATCACCATGGGGGTGATATTTACCCAAAACCTCGCCCACAATACGGGCGGATTTCTTATAGGGGCGGTTGTAGTTCATGCCCAGTTCATTCATGGCGTATAAAATGCGCCGGTGCACCGGTTTCAACCCATCGCGTACATCGGGCAGCGCACGACCCACGATCACCGACATGGAGTAGTCGATGTAGGCGGTTTTCATTTGCTCCTCGATGTTAACAGGGATGATGCGGTTGATGTCGTTTGTTTCTTGTGGTTGAAGATTTTCTTCCATTTATTTCTATTCCTGTTGTGTCTAATTTAAAGGGGGCAAAACTACCCTTTTTAAGCTTAAAATCTTTATAAAAAACAACTTTTCCGGGGAAATTGGCGCAGGTTGCAAGCAAAATATTGTTAATGTTTTTTGGCGCCAAAAGTTCCTTAGTTCCCGAGTGCCCAAGTTCCTGAGTTGAGCGGATACCCTTTTATGATTTTGGGTAGTTTAATTTTTCGCATTCGTTTGGGGATTCATGGGCTTGCTGGAAACCAAACTCAGGAACTCAGGAACTCTGGAACTTTGGAACTTTTTTTACAGTATCTTAAGCGTAATTAACTTCCATGAAGAACATTTTGCTGTTTGGGGCCGGCAAGTCGGCTACCCTGCTGATCGATTACCTGTTGGAAAATGCGCCCGAAGAAGACTGGCGCCTGACGGTGGTGGACGCCCACCTGCCCCTGGTGCAGGAAAAGCTCAAGGGTTCGCCTTATGGGACCGCCCTTTCCTTTGACGTTACCGACGAGATCCGGCGGCAGTACTACATCGAGCAGTCCGATATCGTGCTGTCGCTGTTGCCGCCCCTGCTGCACCGGCTGGTGGCCGCGGATTGCCTGCACTACCGCAAACACCTGCTCACGGCCTCCTATGTGGACGATGAGATCGCCCGTATGGGCGAGGAAGCGGCGGAAAAGGACCTGCTGTTTTTGTGTGAAATGGGCCTGGATCCCGGCCTCGACCATATGAGCGCCCGCAAGCTCATCGACGACATCCGGCTCAAAGAAGGCATGGTGACCTCCTTTCTTTCGCATTGCGGCGGACTGGTAGCCCCCGCCAGCGACGACAACCCCTGGCATTACAAGATCAGCTGGAACCCCCGCAACGTGGTACTGGCGGGCAAGGGCGGCGCCGTCTTCCGGCAGAACGGCAAGGTGGAAAACGTGCCCTACGAGGGCATCTTCGCGGAAAAGCGCTACGTGGTGGTGCCGGGTCATGACCTGCTGTGCTGGTACCCCAACCGCGACTCGGAAAGCTATGCCGGCAAGTACGCGCTCTCCCATTGCCCTACCTTCGTCCGTACCACCCTGCGCCACCCCGATTTCATGTACGGCTGGAAGAACCTCGTGGACCTGAAGCTGACCGACGAAACCCTGCTGTACGAGACCGACGGCAAGTCGCTGATGGAATTCTTCAAGGAACACCTGGACCGCAACCAGTTCAACGACTGGCTGGAGCAGCGCCTGCAGCAGCAGTTCCAGGTGACGCAGCAGCTGCTGACCGACCTGATGAACCTGGTGGAACTGGAAGAAACCTCCGCCAAGGAAGGGAATGAAGCCGTGGAGGACTTCCTGATGGTCAATTCGAGCGGCGAGCTGCAGGAGGTGGACATGGCCGACCTGAAGAACAATGCCGCCGCCACCATCGCCTTTAAAATGCACGAGGCCAAACTCACCCTGAAGCAACTGTTCTTCCTGGGCCTGGACGACGGCCAGACCCTGATCAACAAGGGGCGCTGCAGCGCCGCCGACGTGCTGCAATTCGCCCTGGAGAAAAAGCTGGCCCTGGCAGAGCAGGACAAGGACATGGTGGTGATGATGCACGAAGTGGAATACGAACTGCCCGAAGAAAACCCGGAAGTACGCGGTTCGGGGAACGAAGGGCACAGTGAGGAAGAGAAAAGGCCGCGAAAGAAATTCCGCGCCCGCAGCAGCATGACCCTTATCGGGGAAGACGGCCAGCGGACCGCCATGGCCAAAACCGTGGGCCTGCCCATGGGCGTCGCCACCAAACTTATTCTTGCCGGCCGCATCCCCCTGCGTGGGCTGCAGATCCCCACCGCCAAGGAAATCTATGTGCCCGTGCTCAACGAACTCAAAAAGCACGGCATCGAATTTACCGAGCAGCACGAAGAGATATAGTTCCAGCGTTCAAAAGTGCCAGAGTTCCAAAGTTGGGCTAACTCCGTTTGGGAGCAACTTGCAGGTCGGTCAAACTACAAAGTCTTGCAGACTTTGGTAGTTTATTCCTGGCACAGGAACTTCTAAACCTGTAACGGCCTGACTCTGGAACTAGTGAACTCGTGAACTTTGGCACTATCCAAGCAGCAACCGCCTTAATTCGGCCACTCCTTCCGTTGCGGGCTTTTCGATCTTCGTCAGGGCGTATAAACTTTGGGTATAGGGTATTTTTTTGTCGATGATGTATTTGGGGATGTGCCAGGGGGCATAGTCCACCAGGCCGGCGGCGGGGTAAACGACCAGCGAGGTGCCGGCCACTACGAAAAGGTCGGCCTTGCGGACAATGCGGGCGGCTTCCTCCATCAGGGGTACGGGCTCTTCGAACCATACGATATGGGGCCGCAACTGGGCACCGTCGGGGGCCTTGTCGCCCAGGTTGATGTCCTCGTAAATAGGGTACACCAGCTCCTCGTTCTTTTCGCTCCGCATTTTGAAGATCTCGCCGTGCAGGTGCAGTACTTTTTGGGAGCCGGCCCGCTCGTGCAGGTCGTCGATGTTCTGGGTGATGATCTGCACGTCGAACTGGTCCTGCAGTTCGGCCAGGCCGAAGTGGCCGGCATTGGGCTGCGCTTCGCGAACGCCCCTGCGGCGCAGGTTGTAAAAGTCCAGCACCAGCGACGGGTTCCGGCGCCAGGCGGTGGCGGTAGCCACTTCATTGATGTCGTAACCTTCCCACAACCCGTCCGAATCGCGGAAGGTCTTCAGCCCGCTTTCGGCGCTCATGCCGGCTCCCGTCAGCACGACCAGTTTCTTTTTGCTCATGCTTCAAAAATAAAGAGTTTACGAGTTTACGAGTTGTTTCCGTGCCGGGAAGAACTCGTAATCTTGTACACTCGTAAACCCGTAAACTTTTGAATTGTCATATGAAAACATCTGTTTTCGCTTTGCTGTTTTCGCTTTGCTGCGGCGCCGCTTTCGGCCGGAATAGTGCCGATACTTCCCGCTCTGGGACCGGTGCTTCCTTTTCCGGCATCGTCATTCCCGCTTCCGATTTTTTGGCCGACCTGCCCAAGAACGACCAGATGGCCGATGCGGGCGCATTGAAGGAGTCCTGGGTGTTCAACAATACGGCCATCGTGCTCCATTCGCCCACCAACCTGCTGAAAAAAGTGCAGGCCAGGGCCGGGCTGTACCGGCTGTACGTCCGGGGCAGGGGCGGCAGGGGCAGCTCCTTCAAGGTGGCCGTGAATGACACCCTGACCGCGGCGACCTTCGGGGGCGATTCCCTGTCGCTGCAGTATGGCGGCACCTTCCGGCTGAAGGAAGGCCTGAATGATATCAAGATCACCCGCATCCATCCCGGCGCCGTGGTCGACGTGCTGGTGCTGACCCAGGATCAAAAAGTAACGGAAGAAGACCTGAAGTCCCGCCAGTTGCATCCGGAAGTAAACCTGCTGAAAGAATACGCCATCCCCAATTCCAACGCGGTAAAGTTCGGTGATGTGACCGGCGACGGCGCCACCGACTTCATGGTGCTCTCCCCCGATTTTTCCGCTACGGTCTTCGATAACAGCGGCAAGCAATTGTGGACCTACAGTGCTCCCGAAGCCGGCGGCCGCCAGCGGTCGGAATTCGAGGCCCCCGGGGTACTGTGGGATTTTGACGGCGATGCCAGGGCCGAAGTGGTGCACTGGCGCTTCCTGGACGGCAAGGAATGGCTGGTTATTGCCGACGGGCAAACCGGGGCCATCAAAAAGCAGGCGCCCTGGCCGACCAGGCCCCTGCCGCACGAATACAACAACTTCCGCCTGGCCATCGGCAAGCTGGATCATAAAAAGGGGGCCCATATTCTTTGCTTTACCGATATGGGCGGCACCATCAACGTCAGCGCCTATACGCCAGCCCTGGAGCGGCTGTGGAGCCATGACGAAGAGCGGAAAAAGGACAACCTCGGGCATTACATTTATCCCGTGGACCTCGACCGCGACGGCATCGACGAAGTGCTGGTAGGCTCGCTGCTGCTCAACGCCAAAGGCCAGCGCATCTGGGACCGCTTTGCCCTGCTGGGCGATAACCACGACCATGCCGACAGCTACAAGTTTGCCGATGTGGACCGCGACGGCCGCCTGGATATTGTGACGGCCAACAGCGAGACCGGCGTGTTTGTGTACAAGGCCATGAGCGGCGCTATCATCTGGCAGCAAACTGCCGAACACAGCCAGCAACTGCAGGTGGGCGATTTCCTGGACCGCCAGCCGGGACCGCAGGTAGTAGTGGGCGGCCGCACCTACGGCAACCGCCAGGCCGGCGAACCCTACCTGTGGAGCCAGCTGTACTGGTTCGGCAACAAGGGCGACTTCCTGTTCAAGTGGCCGGGCAACCCCATCAACGGCAACCCCGATTTCGTCAAAGGCTCCTGGCGGGGGCAGGGCCCGGACGACCTGTTCTGGTTTAAATTTCATCTCAACAGGTCCGGCCAGGGCAGGCTGTTTTTCCCCGATCCGGTCTTTCATATGTTCGACTTTACGGGCCGGGGCGCCGAGGAAGTAATCACCCTCAACCGCAACGTGCTGCGGGTGTATGGCTGCGCCACCGCCCGCCACAGCGGCAACGACCGCAAAAAAGACCCCGCCTACCTGAAAAGCGTGGTGGTGAACCATACGCATTATTAGCCTGGGGCGGGCCCTGTTTTTGTGGTAGTGCCGTTTATTTTCCAGGTTTTAAATCCTTAACGGCATGAAAAGCAAAGCACAGATCAAGGGCCATCCCCTGCACCCCATACTGCTCCCCTTTCCCCTGGCTTTTTTTATCGGCGCCCTGCTGTTCGATGTCCTGGGCGTTGTCCGGGAAAGCGAGAGCTTCTGGCGCACCGGCATGTACCTGGTGGGGGCGGGTGTGGTGTTTGCCCTGCTGGCGGCGACGGCCGGCTTTATCGATTTTCGGTACACCGTGCCGCCGAAAAGCTCGGCGAAAAAGCGGGCCGCCAAGCACGGGCTGATCAACCTGACGGTCGTGATCCTGTATGTCCTTGCCTTTTTTTACCGGAGAAATGCCGATGCCTCGCCGGCCGTGGTGCTGGCGCTGGAAGGGGTGGGTACCGTCCTGTTGTTCATCGGTGGCTGGCTGGGCGGAACGCTGGTGTACCGCAACCAGATTGGGGTGGACATCCGTTATGCCCAGGCGGGCAAGTGGACGGAGACACACGTGGACGCCCCCGGCGGGCTTGTGGCGGTAGCCGGGCTGGAGGAGCTCAAAATAAACCAGATGAAGCTGGTACATGTGGACGGGAAACGGATTGTCATCGGGCGTACCGAGGAAGGCTATGTGGCCTTTGACGACCGTTGTACCCACAAGGGCGGCTCCCTGGCCGGGGGCGCGCTGATCTGTGGCACGGTCCAATGCCCCTGGCACGGCTCGCAATTCCACACAAAGACAGGGGCCGTAGCCGCCGGCCCCGCCACCGAAAAGATCGCCACCTACCCCACTGAAGAACGGGACGGGAACGTTTATATCCGTTTGTAAGTGTTTCTGTAGAAGTTCACGGGTTCACAAGTTCCTTGGTTAATATCCTTTTAAAACGCTTTTGATAGCGGAATCTTTCTGGGCGGGTGTGAGGTCATAACGGTAATGGTAGAACGCCGATTCCCAGTCGCCGTAAACGGGGTTGGGTAAAACGATGAAACGGTCGCCGAATTCGGCGGCCAGGCTATCGGTGTTGCGTAGCCGTTCATCTGTGGATTTTTTATCGAACAGGGCGCTGAAATCGGACAGGTTGTCGCCCAGGTACAACACCACCTCGTGGCCGGAGAGAACGGCCTGCCTGCGGCTTTCCTTGGAGGAGGCGCTTCCCTTCAGCAGCAGGTGTTCATTATCGGCCTGGGGCAGGCCAAACAGCTGCAGGTTGGCCAGAGTGCCCCGCCGTTCTTTTTCGGAGCGGTTGGTAATGTAAAAGATCTCGATGCCTTTTGCCGCGGCGAATTTGAGGAAAGCGGGGGCTCCCGGTACGGTATCGGCCGAGGCGCGGGCGGTCCATTCGTTCCAGGAAGCTTCATCGTATTCCTTTCCCTGCAGCGCCAGGGCTACATCGTAAGGGCTGTTGTCCAGCACCGTTTCGTCGATGTCGGTCACCACGGCCCGGGGGCGCAAGGCGGGTCGTTGCAGGGAAGCTTCCACCCGCAGGCGGGCCAGCTGAAAGGCCTGCAGGCACAGGGCCCTGTATTCGGCTGCCCGTTGCTGGAAGGCAAGGGCCAGCAGCCTTCCTTCCACCGCCACATTTCCCGGTGCGGCCACAGGTGTCGTGGCCTTTTGGGGGCCGGCACAGGCACTAACGGCAAACACGAAAAACGGAGCCATGGCCGGAAGGCCCCGAAACAGGCGGAAGGCGGTTTTCATGGCCGTAAAGTAACTCTATTTTCCCCTTACCTCCCGGAACCTTCAGCTCAGGGGTGCGCTTTTGGACTTTTTTTTGTGAGAACAACCAAAACCCTAATAATGAATATGCAAGAACGCAATTTTCAAATGGTAGTAGGAAAGGTACCCTACGAGGTAAAAGTAGCCCCTTATACCTTCAATACCGAAACCCGGTACCGGATCAGCTATAACGGTGGTACGGAGCATGTGTTTACCTGGGATTCGCGACTGGGGCGGTTGGCGGCAATTGACGATGACTCCGGTACGCTTCCCGACGACCTGGAAGTGGCCATAGCCGAAAAGCTCCAGTCTGGTAAGTACTGAACAATTGGCAATTGGCAATAGGCAATAGGCAATAGGCAATAGGCAATCCACAAAGGGCAACAGGGGTTACCCCATTGTATTTAACTTTTTAAAACTGGAATTCTATTTCCTTTTACGCATTCGATCCTTCTTCTCCTGTATATTCGTATTTGCCTATTGCCCTTTGCTTATTGCCTATTCATTTCCCTTTCATGATTCCCGAACAACTTCAGACAGCTATCGTAATTGGCGCCACCGGTTTGGTGGGCAGCCAGGTAGTGACCGCCCTGCTCGGCGACGAACGGATAGAGCGGGTGAAGATCTTTGTGCGCCGGCCTTCCGGCCGCCGGCATGCGAAGCTGGAAGAATTCATTATTGACTTCGACGCTCCCAGGAACTGGGAACACCTGGTCACCGGTTCGGTGCTGTTTTCGGCCCTGGGCACGACGCTGCGGAAGGCCGGGAGCAAAGGCGCCCAGTTCCGGATCGACTATACCTATCAATACCTTTTTGCCCGCGCTGCCGCCCGCAATGGGGTTCCTTCCTATGTGCTGGTGTCTTCGGCCGGCGCCTCCCCCGATTCGAGGCTTTTTTATTCCCGCATGAAAGGCGAGCTGGACCGGGACATACAAAAGCTTTCCTTTCAAAAGATCAGCATCCTGCGTCCCGGCCTGCTGACCGGCCAGCGCGAAGAAACCCGCCTGGGGGAAAAGATCGGCGCGGCCGTGCTGAACCTGCTGCACCGTATTCCCGGCCTGCACCGGCTAAAACCCATCAAGGGCGCTATCGTGGCCAAAGCCATGATCCAGGCCTTTTTCCATCAAAAAGATCCCATCTGCACCTATACCCTGGACGAAGTATTCCGCCGGGCCGAATAGAACCACCCGTGAACGGGATAAAAATGGACCTTTGCGACACCTTAATTTTCTTTACACATGAATAAACTGGTAAACGTTGGCCTGGTAGGCTTCGGCATGGCGGGAAGGATCTTCCACGCTCCCACCATCAGCTGTGTGCCCGGACTGAGGTTGAAAAAAATAAGACAAACCAATGCCGCCAATCTTCCGCTGATCAACAGCCGCTATCCCGGCACCGAGGTCGTACCGGCGGCCACTGATATTTTTTCGGATGCCGACATCGAACTGGTAGTGATTGGCTCGCCCAATGCCACCCATTATTCCCTGGCAAAGGAAGCCCTGCTGGCCGGAAAGCACGTGGTGGTGGACAAGCCGTTTACCGTGACGGTGGCCGAGGCCGAAGAGTTAGCCGCCCTGGCCCGCAGCCGGAACCTGCTCCTGAGCGTGTACCAGAACCGCCGCTGGGACAGCGATTTCCTGACCGTACAAAAAGTGCTGCAAAGCGGGCTGCTCGGACGCCTGGCCGAGTGCGAGATCCATTACGACCGCTTCCGCAATACCCTGCGCCCCAACACCTGGAAGGAAGCGGGCGACCAGGGCACCGGCCTGCTCTACGACCTTGGCTCGCACCTGATCGACCAGGCCCTGACCCTTTTCGGCCTGCCCGAAGCGGTATCTGCCGACCTGCGCACCCAGCGTCCGGAAACGAAGATCATCGACAACTTTGAGCTGGTGCTCGATTACGGGAACCTGAAGGTGACGCTGAAGTCCGGCTTCCTGGTAAAGGAGCCCCTGCCAAAGTATATTCTTTTGGGCGAGCAGGGCTCATTTGTCAAATACGGCCTCGATGTGCAGGAGGAAGCGCTGAACGGCGGCCTGTCGCCGGCCACTACGCCCAACTGGGGGCAGGAGCCCGAAAGCACCTGGGGAACGCTCCATACCGAATACAATGGAGTGGAGTTCCGGGGTAAGGTAAAAAGCGAAGCCGGTAACTACGTCGCCTATTACGAAAATATCCTCCGCGCCCTGCAGGGAAGCGAAGAGCTGAGGGTAAAGGCGGAAGACGGCGTCAACGTCATCCGCATCATCGAACGGGCGTTTCAGAGTCAGGCGGAAAAGAGGTGGGTGCGTTTTTAGTTTACGAGTTTACGCGTTTACAAGTTTACGAGTTGCTGGCGCCGGTAACGAACTCGTAAACTTGTAAACTCTGAAGTTAGGAAAGTTCTCCTGCCAGCTCCATCACCACCAGCCATTCTTCTTCGCGTACCGGGGATACGGACAGGCGGCTGAGGCGGAGCAGGGCCATTTCCTGGAGGCGCTGTTCGGCTTTTATTTGTTTCAGGGTGACCGGGTTTTTCAGCCGGCGCACGGGTTGCAGGTCCACCACTACCCAGGCGTCTTCTTCGGTTGTCGGGTCCTGGTAGTGTTCTTTTACTACCTGGGCGATGCCGACGATCTCCAGGCCTTCGTTGCTGTGGTAATAGAAAACCTGGTCGCCTTCCTTCATGGAGCGCAGGTTGTTGCGGGCGCCGTAGTTGCGGACGCCGTCCCAGAAGGTTTGCCCGTCTTTTTCAAATTGTTCCCAACTGTATTTAAAGGGTTCGGATTTTACCAGCCAGTAAGCCATAACGATTGATTTTTTGCGGATTAGGGGCGCGAAGATAAACCAGAACCGCTAAGAACAACGAACTCAGGAACTCAGGAACTTATTGTTTGTCACCATCCGCTGGCGAGCACATCCGCCAGGTGCAGGGTTTTGAGGTCGTAGCCCTGTTGGTCGATATAGCCCTGGAGGTGCATGAGGCAGGACAGGTCGGTGGAGATGAGGTAGCGGGCATCGGTGGCCAGGGCATTTTCGACCTTTTGTTCGGCCATGCCGATGGAAATGGACTCGTGTTTCACGGCAAAGGTGCCGCCGAAGCCGCAGCAGGTTTCCACGTCCTGCAACTCTACCAGTTCCAGCCCGCGCACCTGGGCCAGCAGCTTGCGGGGTTCGCTTTTGATGTGGCATTCCCGCAGGCCGGCGCAGGAATCGTGGTAGGTGGCCCGGCCATCGAGGCGGGCATCGAAGCGGGTATGGCCCAGCACTTTCACCAGGAACTCGCTCAGCTCATAAATGTTCTTCCGGATGGCCGTGGCATTGGTTTGCAGGGGGGAGTCCTCGAACAGCTTTCCGAAATAGTTGCGGACAAAGCCGGCGCAGGAGGCGCTGGGGGAAACGATGTAGTCGTCCGGGGAAAATTCTTTCAGGAACTTGGTGCATACCTGGCGGGCGTCGTTCCAGAAGCCGGCGTTAAAGGCGGGCTGGCCGCAGCAGGTTTGATCGGGATTGAAGGAAACGGTGCAGCCCGTCTTTTCCAATACCTTGACGGTATTGAAGGCGGTTTGCGGGAACAGCTGGTCCATGAAACAGGGAATGAAGAGCTGTACGTTCATGCGAAAAAGGTTTGTGGTTTGTAGTTTGTGGTTTGTAGTTCCTCCACAGGTTACAAGTTTACGTGTTTCAACAATGACTTTTCGTATCCACTGCTTTCATTCCCTTGCTTTCCGGAGTTCCGCCCCCTACAAACCACAAACTATCCACTACAAACTTTTCAGTCCCTGGTTCAGCTGGATCATCTTGATGGCCGTGATGGCGGCTTCTTCGCCTTTATGGCCGTGGACGCCGCCGATGCGTTCCTGGGCCTGCTGATCGGTGTTCACCGTCAGTACGCCGAAGATGGTGGGGACGGGCAGCGCCAGGTTCAGCTGGGTTACACCGTCGGTGATGGACTGGCAGACATAGTCGAAGTGCGGGGTGTCGCCCTTGATCACGCAGCCCAGCGCAATAAAGGCCGAGGGCTGGTTCGTGTTGGCCCAGGTTTGCTGGATCGCAAAGGGAATTTCCACGGCGCCGGGCACCGTCAGGGTCCGGTAGCGGAGGCCGTATTGCTCAAAAATGCGGATGCAGCCGCTTTCGAGCTCGTCCACCACGGCGGCATTCCATTCGGTTTTCACTAAAACAACAAGGGCATCCTTGATGTTCTGGATGCCCTCGATTTGTTGCAGCAGGTTCTTGTTTCCTAAACTTGCCATTGATTCTTTTTATGTAGGTTATTTGGAATCGCTGTAAACTCCCAGCTGGGCGAGGTATTTTTCAGCCTCAAACCCTTTTTCGGTGCGGGGGAATTTATCCTTCAGTTCCTTGAACAGGTCCACGGCTTCCTTCTGGTTATTGGCCACGCGGGCGGCGAAATAAGCAGCGAGAAACAGGTATTCGGAAGAGTTAACGTCGTCGTCCTCGAAATGATGCGCCGCTTTTTTGTAGGCGTCCAGGGCGTCGGAATTCTTGCCCTGTTCGGCATAAGCGTCGCCCAGCAGCTTATAAGCGCGGGCCTGGATCTGTTTGGCGTCGGTCTTAAAGTCCGCCAGGTACTTGGCCGCGTTGGCGGGGTTGCCTTGTTTCAGGTAAATAGATCCGGCATAGAACCGGGCCAGGTTACCGGCCGGGGTGCCGCCCGACTTGTCGATCACCTTCAGGAAGCCGGCATTCACGCCATCGCCGTTGAGGGCGGCGTTGAGCGAGTCCATGCGGTAGTATTCTTCTGCCTTGAACATGGATTCGAGTGCTTTTTCTTCCTGGGGTCGCTGGATGGCATATTTATAGGCAAGGTACCCGCCGCACAGCACGATGATTGCTGCGCTGGCGATCAGTACGGGGCGGCTGTAGCGGCTCCAGAAATCACGGGCCCGGTCTACCACTACCTGCTGGTCATCGTTTTCGATCACCTGTTTCGTTTCAGCCATGAATTGTTAGTTTATGGGATAGTGAGAAATTAGTCAACAATGAAAGGATAGTTCTGGTCGATGTACACATCCTTCAGCACCTCATCATCGCTGGGGAAGGGCGACTCTTCGGCGAATTTCACGCTCTCGGCCACTTGTTCTTCCACGCGCTTGTTGATGGCGGCGATTTCTTCATCGGTAGCGAGCTTTTCGGCTTTGATGGTCTCCAGCAGGATCGCGATGGGATCTTTCGCCTTGTATTGCTCCAGCTCTTCCTTGGTGCGGTATTTCTGGGGATCGCTTACGGAGTGACCTTTGTAGCGGTAGGTTTTGATCTCCAGCAGGGTCGGGCCACCACCTTCGCGGGCGCGTTTCACGGCGCGGGAAACGGCTTCGTGCACGGCTTCGGGGCGCATACCGTCCACCACGTCGGCGGGCATTTCGTAGGCGTCGGCCAGCTTGTAGATGTCGGTTACGTTCGAGGAGCGTTTTACCGAAGTGCCCATGGCGTAGTGGTTGTTCTCGCAAATGAAGACTACGGGAATGTTCCACAGCATGGCCAGGTTAAAGGTTTCGTGCAGCATGCCCTGGCGGGAAGCGCCGTCGCCGAAGAAGGCCAGCGCCACATTGTTGGTACCCATGTATTGGTCGGCAAACGCCAGTCCGGCGCCGGTGCCGATCTGTGCACCCACGAGACCATGGCCGCCGTAGAAGTTCTGTTCCTTACCGAAGAAGTGCATGCTTCCACCCTTTCCTTTAGCGCAACCGGTAGCCTTGCCGTACAGTTCGGCCATGCAGGAGTTCACCGATACGCCCTTGGCAATCGCCAGGCCGTGGTCGCGGTAACCGGTCACAAAAGAATCTCCGGGCTGAGTGGCGGTCATACAACCGGCGGCAATGGCTTCCTGCCCTACGTAGGCATGGAAGAAACCGCGGATCTTGCCTTCCATTTTGTATTTTTCTTCGGCCATCAGTTCGAACTGACGGATCAACTGCATTAACTCGTACCAGTACAGGTAGGTTTCTTTAGAAAATTTAGAAGCCACAGGCAAAAAATTTGAGCCGCAAAAATAAGGGATTAAGCTTTAGTTTCGACGGGAGCCGGGTGATTTTTGCCGTATGCCCTCTTTCTTTCTACCTTGCGAGCCTATATGAGCCTTTCCCTTCAATCGCTTTCGCTGTTTCAGTTCAAGAATTATTTTCACGAGGAATTTCGCTTTACCGAACGGGTCGTAGGCATTTGCGGCAAGAACGGCCGGGGCAAGACCAACCTGCTGGACGCCATCCATTACCTCTGCTTTACCAAAAGCTATTTCACCCGCCAGGACGCCCTGGTGGTGCAGCACGGCCAGCAGGGGTTCCGGGTGGAGGGACGCTTTACCCTGAACGGCAGGGAAGAAAAGGCCGTTTGCATCCTGCGGGAAACGGGCAAAAAGGAGTTTTCCCTGAACGAAGAGCTGTACACCCGTTTTTCCCGTCATATCGGGCACTACCCCTGCGTGGTGATCGCCCCGGACGACGTACAGCTGATCCTGGGTACAGGCGAAGACCGGCGCAAATTCATCGATACCCTCCTCTCCCAGCTGGACAGCAACTACCTGCAAAGCCTCATCAACTACACCCGCCTGCTGCAGCAGCGCAATTCCTTTCTGCGCAATTACAACGAGCCTTTCGGCAGCCGCGACCTGTCGGTGCTGGATATCCTCGACGAACAGCTGGCCCGGGAGGGCAATGCCGTCTTTGAAAAGCGCCAGGAGTTCCTCATGGGCTTTTTGCCGCTGGTCAAGCAACTGTACAACGAGATCGTGCGCCATTACGAGCCGGTAAACCTGCTGTACGAAAGCGAGCTGCAGGGGGCCACCCTCGAGCAGTTGCTGGCCGCCAACCGGTCCAGGGACCTGACCGTGCAGCGCACCTGTGCGGGCATCCACCGCGACGACCTGGTGCTGAACCTCGGCGCCCAGGCGTTCAAGGCCATTGCCTCGCAGGGGCAACGCAAAAGCCTGCTCTTCGCCCTGAAGCTGGCCGAAATGGAGGTGCTGAAGGAACAGAAAAAGCTGTCCCCCTTCCTGCTGCTGGATGACGTATTCGAGAAGCTGGACGAGGAGCGCATCGCCAACCTGCTGCTGCAGGTCTGCACCGGCAATGACGGCCAGGTCTTCATCACCGACACCAACTGCCAGCGCCTGGAAACCCAATTGATCGCTTTAAACCAGCCCTTTCAGCTGATCCGGCTATAGGAAGGACGTACGAGGTTAGCGATACGAAGTACGAAGCAAGGAGGAATACCAACGAACTTCGGAAGGAACAGCGAACCACGCAAACCCATGAACCCGAAAACGGAACCCAGGAACCCAGGAACGAATTCCTAAACTCGTGAACTTGTAAACTCGTGAACCTGTAATTTTGTCCCATGGGAGAGTATTCAATGGGCGATGCCCTGAGGCAGTTTTTGAATCAGAGCCGGCTGAAGGGAGAGATCCAGGCCCTGCAAATTGAGGAGATCTGGGAGAAGATCATGGGCAAGACCATTGCCAAGTACACCGAGAACATCCGCATTATCAATAAAACCCTGTTCATCACGACGCATGTGGCGCCCTTAAAGCAGGAGCTGATGTACCAGAAGGAAAAAATAAAGCTTCGTGTGAACGAAGCTTTAGGTTCGAATGATATTGCTGAAGTGGTCATTCAATAAGTCGCCTTTCAATATTTCCAGGGAGTCTGGTCGGCGGGGGCGCCTTCGAATACGGTATTTCTTTTATATAAAGCTTCCTGCATCAGGTCATAGGAAGAAACCACACCCTTAAACGTAAACTGGTCGTATACCACCAGGTATTTGGCATTATGGCGTTCCAGCAATTGCATGCAATATTCGATGGAGTCGTCCAAAGTTGCCACCGGCAGGTTCCGGTTCATAAATTCCTTTACACGCACTTCATTCAATTGCCGGTTCGTGAAGAGAACCTTGTTGGCAATATCACTACTGGTCAAAATACCCAGGAAGCTATCGCCGTCTAATACAATCAGGAAATCAACGCTCTCCGCACACATCTGGTACAGGGCATCGCTGATGAGGTGATCAGGTGAAACGGTATTGAATTGCGGGTATTTCCGAGCCAATACATCAGCAACTTTTTCCATAATGAAATAGTTTAAGGTGAAAAATTGTGTAATTGTGGAATTATGATTTAATGGTGGCTCATAAAGTTATAACATTTCTACTTGCAACCACTAAAAATTTACCGGGAAAATATTAATTTTTTACTACATTATTTTAACACCACACGTGGGTCCACCAGCCCGTACAGGACATCGGCGAGGATGTTGATAATGATAAAAAAGGCCGATGCGAGTAAAACCGACCCCATAACCACCGGGAAATCCAGCTTTTCCAGGGCGTCCACCGTTACCTTCCCGATGCCCTGCCAGCCAAAAATATATTCGATAAAGAAGGCCCCGGCCAGCAGCTCGGCAAACCAGCCGGTAATGGCGGTGATCACCGGGTTGAGCGCATTGGGCAGGGCATGGCGCCAGATGACCCGGCTGCGGCCGAGTCCCTTGGCATAGGCAGTCCGGATATAGTCCTGCCGCAGCACGTCGAGCATGGCGCTGCGGGTGAGCTGGGTAATGATGGCCAGGGGGCGGATGCCCAGCGTCAGGGCCGGCAGCACCAGGTTCTGCAGCGACAGCCGTTTTTCGCCGGTTTGCAGGTCGATATCGAACCAGCTGCCCGTCAGGTGCAGCCCCGTCCAGCCGCTCCAGATAAAGCCGAAGAGGTAGGCGATGATGATGCCGCTGAAGAAGGAAGGAGCCGAGATACCGGCAATAGAGCCGAACACGGCGGCGGTATCGAACCAGGAGTTTTGGCGGAGGGCGGCGCCTACGCCCAGGGGTATGCCCAGGACTATTGCCACCAGCATGGCGGCTACCGCCAGCAGCAGCGTTCCCGGAAGGGCTTTCCATAAAATGTCGGCCACCGGCTTGCGGGTCTGGTACGAGGTGCGCAGGTAGGGCAGCTTCAGGCCCGCTTTCCAGTGACCGCCCACGAACAGGCCTTTCAGCGCTTTCTGCTGAATTTCCTCCGTGCTGTGCACGCCCAGGGGCGACACATCGTTGAGGTACAACAGGGCCTGTTGCCATTTGGGCTGGTCGAGGTGCAACTCTTTACGGATGGCGGCGCGGGTAGCGGAGTCGCCGGTTTGTCCCATCAGCAGCCGCGAGGGATCGCCAAAGCCCTGGAACAGGAAAAAGACCAGGAGGATGACGCCCAGCAGCACCAACAGCCCGTAGCCTGCTTTTTTAAGAATGAATGTCAGCACCGGAAAGGATTATAGTTTTCTAAAATAGAAAATGTACGCGTATCGCGGAAAGGCCCCCCGAAAAGCCGCCTGCTAGCATTTTTGCAGCAGCACCACCGCCAGGGCAATCACGGCACCAAAGAACAATACCTGGTTGAGCAGGATATCGTAGCGCACCGGGGGCAACCGGTGGTCGGGATACGGTAGGGACCAGCGGCCGCTGTTGGCGAAATCCGCCAGCATCCGCGGCGTTACCGGGATGCGTTCCACCCTTTTGTAGGGTGGGGCGAACAGCCGGCCCCCGATACCGCCGGTGCCTCCTTCCTCATCGGTATGAAAGTACCAGCGGTAGCCCTCCAGGTTGACCCCGTACTTCCGGGCAAATTGCCCGACCATGCCCTGGAAGTCATTGCCCCGCAAACCTGCCTCCTCAAAAAGGTCGGTATCCGGCCCCAACGGCCCTCTCACGCCCATGGATTCCAGGAAAAAGATTATATCATAATCTTCATACATGCTGAAAAAGACCCCTTCCCTCCAACCCAGGAACTCATAAACTCAGGAACTTTCAGAGCTCCCCCACCACCTTCTCCATTTCCCGGTAACTGTATTTCTCCTGCACCGTGCCGCCCTTGAGCAGGTACAGGCAGGGGTTGGTGCGGGCCGCGGTGCGGATGGCCGTCACGTCGCAGGAAAAGAGCTGGACGTTAGTGATGCCGTTGCGGGCCAGCAGGTCCGCTGCTTTTTCCACGGGCATGGCGGTGGCCACGTACACGGGCAGACCTTTGGCGGCGGCGGCGGCCGACACCTGTTGAAAATCGGCGGCCCAGCTTTTCAGGGGGCGGGACTGGTTTTCCCAGAACAGCAGCAGGCAGGCGGGCTGGGCCATCACCAGCCGGGTGGAGTCCATGTTGGGACCCATCAGCGCAAACCCTTTAATGGGCGGCTCGGCATTGCCTTGCCGCACCAGCTTGTCGGTACGTTCTTTAAAGGTATAGGTGCCCAGGTCGGCCGGTAATTGCTCGGGGGAGAATTCGAACTGCTTCCCTCCTTTTTCGTATACGAAGCGGATGGCAAAGCTGTCGGGTATGGACCCGGGAGGAATCTGCATCTGCCGGAGAATGTTGGCGCCTTTCTTAAAGGGCAGGCAATCCACCACCGGCAAATAATTTAATACATACCACTGGCCTCCCAGGCTGATCAGCAAAAACAGCCCGAGCACCGCCGTGCGGACCGGCGGGGCCGCTACGGGCAGGATATAGCGTTGGTAAATATTCAGGAAGATGATCATCACCAGCAGCAGTACGTCCTTGAGGAAGGAAGTAAAGGGCGGGATGGGCAGGCAGTCGCCAAAGCAGCCGCAGCTGCGGAACTTACCCGATAAATAGGCATAGGCGGTCAAAAAGGTGAAAAAGACCATCAGCAGCAGCAGTAGCTTTAGAACGAAGTTGCGGGCCCAGCCCAGCAGCAGGGCCACGCCGGCCATGATCTCCAAAGCGTTCATGGCCACGGACAGGGCCAGGGAGTGCTCGTGCAGGAAATCGAACAGGGCCATGAGGGGACTTTTGAGGAAAAAGCCGGAAGTGGCCAGGCCGGCATTCCAAATCTCGAAAAACTCCTGCATTTTGTAGGTGAGTCCGAGGGGGTCGTTGACTTTGACCAGCCCCGAAATGATGAACAGGACGCCGACAAAGACGCGGATAACGTTGGTCAGGGTTTTCATGCGAACTTAGTTGTGGGTTTCGGATTGCAGGATCTGGGCAAAAACGGCATAGTTGATCATGTCGAGGTAGTTGGCATCCAGGCCTTCGCTGATGAGGGTGGCGCCTTTGTTGGCCACGATCTGGCGCATGCGCTGCAGCTTCATGAGGATGAGGTCGACAAAGCTTTCCTGCGACAGCTGGCGCCAGGCTTCGCCATAATCGTGGTTCTTGGCCTGCATCAGGCTGCGGGCCGTAGCGATCTGTTTGTTGTAAAAATGAAGGGCATCCTCAGGTGTCAGCTCTTCCGGCGCATCCACCGGCAACTCCAGCTGGATAAGGCCGATGACCGCATAGTTCACAATGCCGACAAACTCCGAGGCAATGCTGTCCCCGATCTTCTGGTGACCGGTTTCCTGGATGGTGCGGATGCGATAAGCCTTGATATACAGCTGGTCGGCAATGGAAATGGTGCGCAATACCCTCCAGGCGGTGCCGTAATCCCGCGTTTTTTTGAAAAAGATATCCCGGCATTGATCTACTACCCTGTCGTACTGCTGCTCCGTATTGGATTGAACTGTTTGCATGAACATTTATGGATCGATTATTATACTTTCGGCCCAAAAGTAGCAAATCCCGCATATGAAATCGCTGAATTGTAACGGCCGGTTGCTGGTGATGGACGAGCCGCTGGTGATGGGCATTATCAATACCACGCCGGACTCGTTTTTTGCCGGCAGTCGTGTCAGCCAGACCGATGCCCTGCTGTTCCGGGCGGAGGAGATGATCCGTGACGGCGCCGCCCTGCTCGACATCGGCGGGCAAAGCACCCGCCCCAACAGCCAGCGGGTAGCCATGGAGGAAGAGCTGGCCCGGGTGCTGCCGGCCGTGGAGGCCCTCCACCGGCGCTTTCCCGAAACGCCCCTGTCCATCGATACCTATTATGCCCGGGTGGCCCGCGAAACCGTGCAGGCCGGCGCCTCCATCATCAACGACGTGACTGCCGGCGGCATCGACCCGGAGCTGATCCCCACCGTGGCGGAGCTGCAGGTGCCGTATGTGCTCATGCATATACAGGGTACGCTTGAGAATATGCAGCAAAACCCGGTTTATCAAAACGTGGTGACGGAAGTATTTGATGCGCTGAATGAAAAAATGGCCGGGCTGCACCAGGCGGGCATCAACGATATCATCATCGACCCCGGCTTTGGCTTTGGCAAGACCATCGCCCATAACTTCCAGCTGCTGTCCGGCCTCCGGTACTTCGAGCAATTGAACAAACCCCTGCTGGTGGGCCTGTCGCGGAAGGGGACGGTATACAAAACCCTGGGGGTTACCGCCGAAGAGGCACTGAACGGCACCACGGTGGTCAATACCATCAGCCTGCTCCATGGCGCCCATCTTTTGCGGGTCCACGATGTCAAGGAGGCAGTGCAGGCGATAAGGCTGGTTCAGGCGCTGCGGCAGTCGGACAATTCCAGGGTTCAGAACATTTAAAAAGTCGGGAGGGTCCTAAAAAATAAAAGAGCACCGTCGTGCTCTATTTACTTAGCTCATTTTTAGGGAAGCCATATATACTGGATGGTAATGGCTTTCAATAGGTATAGGATAATAGTTTTCGGATATAGGTTTCTCGCTACGGTAGCGATGGACTCATCAGGACAATTGGATCAAAAACGGGACTTTTTCATCCGGATGAACCAAGAAAAACGGCCCATCGTTGGATGAGCCGTAAAATTGCAAAAAATTACTATCGGAATTTAATTAATGCGCGTGAGTCGTGTCTTCTGTCGGTGAAGGGGCCATATTTGGCGTTGAAGGCGGTGCGCTCACTTCCAGGACCTCCACATCGAAGATCAGGTTTTCGTTCGGTCCGATCTGCGGAGGGGCATTTTCGCCGTATCCGAGGGCCGAGGGAATAAACAGGCGGGCCTTGGCTCCCTGGCTCAGGGGCTGCAGACCTTCCACGAAACCTTTGATCATGCCGCCTTCGGCCAGCACGAAGTCAAGGGTGGGCTTTTTGCCGTCCATGTTGGAGTCAAATTCTTTGCCGTTGCTCATCACGGTGCCTTTGTAGCGGAGCTTCAGGAACTTGCCCATTTCCACCTTGGGACCGGTACCGGGGGTCAGCACCTGTACATAGGTACCGTTGCCGGTTTTGTTAGCGGTAATGTTGTTCTTGGACAGGTAGTCGTTGATGGCTTTGATGTCTTTGGTGAGCTGGCCTTGTACCTTGGTATCGCGGCCGAAGGCGGCGCTGCGCTCTTTGGCTTCGTCCTGCTGGGCTTCTTCCTGCGATTTGAAGACGCCTTCGATCTTGATGGTAGAGATCAGCTTGTCGCCTTTTTTAAACTGGGGCGGAATGCCGCCGGGGTTGCGCTTCATGAAGGTGTCGATCAGTTGCACGGCATACACGCTGTCGCCTACTTTGAGGGTGGGGATCAGTTCGGAGATATCGTAAGGCTGTGATTCGGCGCTGACCGGGAAGTAAACCGGCGATTTATCGTAAGTGGTAAAGAGAACGCTGTCGTTGATCTTTTGGGTAAAGTTGACTTTCACGAAATTGCCTGCCGCCAGCTTCTGGCCGCTTTTGCTGGGATACAGCTTGTAGGGCATCCCGCCTTTGGTTTTTTTAAAGTCCACGTTGCCGCAACTGCTCATGATTCCTGCAATCGCTGCCGCACTGAAAAGGAATTTTACTGATCGCATTGGTTTTTTGTTTATTGTAAAAGATTTTTATTTTCCCGGATGGCCTTCATGAATTTCTGGATGGTCTTGTCCAGGGGCTCGCTGTCGCGGCCGCCGGCGGCATTGTAGTGGCCGCCACCTTCGAAGTATCTGCGGGCAAAGGTGTTGCAGTCGAAGGCGCCCTTGCTGCGGAACGACCATTTGCGTTCCTCGTCGCGGTCCACTACGAAGCCCACGAGCTTAATGCCCTGGATGGAAAGCGGGTAGTTGACCAGTCCTTCGGTATCGCCGGTTTTGATATTGTATTTCAGCAAGTCGCCTTTCGATATGTACACCAGGGCGGTGTTCAGCTCGTAATACACTTCCATGCGGTTGCTGAGGACATGACCCAGGAAGCGCAGGCGGTTCTCCAAAAAATTGTCGTACAGGGCTTCGTGCACCTTGGCATGCTCCAGCCCCTGCTCTTTCAGGGAAGCCACCATATGGTGCACCGTGGCACCGGTGGAGGAAAAGCGGAACGAGCCGGTATCGGCTACCACGCCGGCATACAGGCACTCGGCAATGACCTTGTTGACCTTGTCGCGGTTGCCCGAGCCCACGATGAAATCGTACACCATTTCACAGGTAGAGCTTTTGGCCGTATTGGATTCACCGTAGTG
Organism: Huijunlia imazamoxiresistens; assembly: GCF_037132455.1. Lineage (NCBI taxonomy): Bacteria > Pseudomonadati > Bacteroidota > Chitinophagia > Chitinophagales > Chitinophagaceae > Huijunlia > Huijunlia imazamoxiresistens. The sequence continues at coordinate 429,049 of NZ_JBBBEI010000001.1, forward strand.
AAAGTTGGCGGCATCGGGTTCCTGGTGGTGGTCGATAAGGATCTTCTCGCAACTCATCGCCTCCAGCTTGGCGGCCAGGCTTTTGGTCCGTCCGAAATGGTTGAAGTCGAGGCAGAACAGCCACTGGGCACTGTCCAGGAATTCGTCGGCCTTGGACCGGTGGAGTTCATAATCCAGCACGTCGGCCACTCCGGGCATCCAGTCGAGCCAGCGGGCCCAGTTGGTCGGGGAGATTACCTGGACGGTATGTCCGAACTGTACCAGGAAGTGATAGAGGCCGAGCACCGAGCCCATGGCATCGGCATCGGGTTTCTGGTGCATGGTAATGGCGACGCGCCTGGGCTGACTGATCTGGGGATATATCTTCTGAATAGGCTGCATAAAGGAGCGGCAAAAGTAGGAGAAAATAGCGAGTCGTGTGAAGAGAGTGGCCGGGGAGGCAGGGAATTGGTTGATTGGTTAATTTGTTGATTTGGAATTTGGGGCAGGCGGAACTTGTGAACAAGTGAACTTGCGGACTCGGGAACTCTAGTTATCTTCAGCCCAAAATTCGCGGACGATGAGTGTTCAGATCGAAGCTTCGTGGAAGGAAGTATTAAAAGAAGAGTTCAATAAGCCTTATTTCAAACAGATAGCCGAGCACCTGCGCACCGAGAAGACGCAGGGAAAGGTCATTTATCCGCCGGGGTCCCTGATTTTCAATGCCTTTAATTCTACCCCCTACGGCCAGGTGAAAGTAGTGCTGCTGGGACAGGATCCGTATCATGGACCCAACCAGGCCCACGGCCTGAGCTTTTCGGTGCAAAAAGGCGTGCCGCCGCCGCCTTCGCTGGTGAATATTTTCAAAGAACTGCATGAAGATACCGGCGTGCCCCTGCCGCCCCATGGCAACCTGCAGCACTGGGCCGACCAGGGGGTGCTGTTGCTCAATGCGTCGCTGACCGTGAGGGCCGGCGAGCCCATGAGCCATTCGAAGATCGGCTGGGAACAGTTTACCAATACGGTCATCGAAAAAGTGTCGGCCGGCCGGGAGCACGTGGTGTTCCTGTTGTGGGGCCGTTTTGCCCAGGAGAAAAAAGCCCTGATCGACGGCAGGAAGCACCATATATTAAAGGCAGCCCACCCCTCCCCGCTTTCGGCCCGCAACGGCTTCTTCGGCTGCCGCCATTTTTCCAAGACCAATGAATACCTGGTGAAGCAGGGCATCGACCCGATCGACTGGGCCATCAATTAATTCCGGGGATTCGTTTTATTTGTGTTGTTATTCTTAGAGCATGAAGGTGATTAAAAGTATCCTGGGAAGGCTGTTTGCCGTTTGGGCGGCGTTGGTATTTGTTGCTTCGCTGCTGGTGGTGATCCTGCCCGTATGGCTGATCTCCCTGCAGCCCGAGCCCCGGCGGACCCGCAATGTGTTCCGGATATTCCGGGTGTGGATGAACTTCTTTTTCTTTTTTACCGGCGTGCGGCGGATTTTTAAGGGAAGGGAGCATTTTCAAAAGGGCGAAAATTATATCGTGGTGTGCAACCACAATTCATTTATGGATGTGCCCCTCTGCAGCCCCGGCATCCCCGGGCCCAATAAGACCATTGCGAAGGTTGAACTGTCGCGTATTCCCCTTTTCGGTACCATCTATAAAAGCGGCAGCGTGCTGGTGGACCGTAAGAGTGAGCACAGCCGCAAGACCAGCTATGCCCGTATGAAGCAGGTGCTGCAAATGGGACTGCATATGTGCATTTACCCCGAAGGCACCCGCAACAAAACAAAGCAGCCGCTGCAGCGCTTTCACGACGGCGCCTTCCGCCTGGCCATAGATACCGGCAAAGAAGTAATTCCCGCCCTGATCTATCATACCGCCATTGTGCTTCCCCGGGGTCAAACCTTTTTCTTCTGGCCCCACAAAGTGGAAATGCATTTCCTTCCCCCCGTTTCCCCCGCGGGCAAAACAACCGAAGAGCTGAAGCAGGAAATCTTCGAGATCATGCAGGCGTATTATGTAAAGAAAAAGGAGCGGGAGTAATAACAAGCTAATAGGTTTTTCCTGCCAGGAAAAACACGCTGGATGAAAATATCATTCTCCAGGCAGCAAAAGAACGAAGGGCTTAAAAGAGATTACCCGTGGGATCCTCTCTTTTAAGCCCTTCCTATTAAAGCTGTGTTTTGAATATGCTCCGGGGAGCGGACAGCCGATTAATAATTGCTGAACGTCCGGGTACGGTTCACCTTCAGGTCCTGTAACAATCCCGATTTGGGGTTGATGTTAAAGCTGAAATAGCGCTGCAGGCCCAACGGCGTAACGCTGATGGACATCTGCCAGCAGTGCAGGTCACGGGAAATGGACATGGTAAAGGTTTCGAGCTTGAGCGACTTCATGTTCATATACCCGTTGGTGCTGAAGTTCCATTTGGGCGTTAGGTTAAAGGAGTTGCTGAACGAAACGTTGGTGTTCAGGTCGGTTTCAAAGCCGGTATAATCCGTTTTGGGCCGGCGGTTGAAGTTCAACGAATACGACAGGTTGATCGACCAGGGAATGTTGAAGTCCACGAACTCGGCGGGGTTGCGGCGCATGTAATCCATCAACTGCTGCTGGTCGGCCAGGAGCGTGGGATCGGTTTCCACCGGCAGGCGGCCGGCATTGCCGTGCTGGCCTGCCTTCTGCTTGTCCTCCTGCCCTTTCTTGCTCTGGAACGAAGTCGACATCGAAATGCTGCCGTAGCTCAGCGTACCCAGGCTGAACTTATCACCCTGCCAGGCATAGTTCCGGGTGGGTTGCCCGAACTGGTTCAGTTGGTAAGGGATAAACAGGCCGCTTACGTTCAGGTTGATCTTTTCGAAGAGCGTGCTGCGGAGGTAGAGGTTGAAGTTCTGCAGCTGCATGGTGTCGGCCAGGAAGTTGTAACCGCTGGTGAAGCCGAAACCGTCGATCAGCCGGATCTTGCGGATGCCGCCGTTGGTGGTATCCTTCTTCGAGCGCCACTTCATTTCCAGGCTATTGTCCACGCCGAACGACATGCCGCCAAACTGTCCCTGCGAATAGCCGCTGAAAATGTTGTTGGAAAATTCGGAGTAGGAAATCTTATTCTGCCTTGCCGAGTCTGCGTAGATCTCGTGCCAGCGGCTTTTCGAAAGGTCAGGGCGGTAGTTCATGCTCAGGGTGGGACGCACCACGTGGCGCAGGGCCGCTACCCGGGCTTTTTTGAACTGGTAGGTGCCGAAGACGTTGGTGTTCAGGCCCACGCCAAAGGATACCTGGCGGTCGGTATACAGGCCCTTCTGGCTGAAGGTGTCCAGCTTGTTGGTGACGTCATTAAAGGTCAGCAGGCTCCGGCGCTGCAGCCATACCTCTTCATACGACACAAAGGGCGACACCAGCAGCGGTCCCAGCGAAGGCAGGGAAAGCGTAATAGGCAGGCTATGGCGGGCACCCCATTGCAGGGTATCCAGGAGTCGGTTGGCCGACAGGTCCGCGGTATCGTAAAACGACAACTGGTTGCGGAACGTACCGTTATAGCCAACCCCCAGCTTCTCGTACCATTTGGGCGTACCTACGGCTTCCTTTTTCTGGAAGGGATAAAGCGTTTGCACCGTAAAGCTACCGTCGGGCAGGATCACGTTGATCAGCCTCGTGTTGTTGTTCTGGCTGTGGTTGGCGCTCAGCGTCAGGTTGTAGGGCTTGCCCGCCCAGGTTTTGGAATAGGCAATGGAGGAGCCCAACTGGTTCTGGAAGTTTCGGTTGGGGTTATTGGCCACAAACCGGTTGTACTGGGTGGAGCCGGCGTTCACGTTGGCCGAAAAGTTGGTCCCCGGCCGTGCCCGCTGGTCCACGCTGTGGTTCCAGGTAATATTAAAGGTCTTGGACAGGTTGTAGTCCGGGTCGCCCTTGAAGTTGAATTTCGTATGCTGGATGCTCAGGTTGAAGGCCCCGTTATAGCGGTACCGGGTACGGTAGCTCGAGGTAAGGTTGGCGTTCCAGCCGCCATAGGAGTAAATATTGCCGCGGATGGTGGCATCGATATGATCGTTCAGCACTTTATAATAACCCAATCCTTCCAGGCCCAGGCCGTACTGGTCGTTCACGGTAAACTGGGGCGGCAGCAGGCCCGAGTGCCGGCCGTGGCTGAGTGGGAACAGGCCAAAGGGCAGGTAGATCGGCACGGGCACGCCTTCGAATTCGGGGTGCGTGGGCCCCGACACCGCCAGCTTATTGGCGATCACCTTCATTTTGTTGGTGCGGAAGGCAAAGTGGGGCTCGTCGAGGTTACAGGTAGTAAAGCGCCCTCCGCGAATAAAGACGGTATTTTCGCCTACCTTCTTGACATCCTCGCCCTGCACGAACATTTCCTGCTGCTGGGTGAAGGTATTTTTGGTCAGGCCCTTCTGGGTTTTGGGGTTAAACTTGATGGTATCGCTCTGGAAGTCGTTGGATCCCTGCACAAAGCGGGCGCGGGTGCCGATGGCGCCCGTACTGTCCCGGTCGGCCGTGGCGGTCATCATGTTGGCCTGCTGGTCCATTTCCACCTGCGGAGCGGTCAGGGTAATATCCTTGTATTCGGTCTTGGTCTTACCGTACATGCGGATCTTTTTTCCCTGTACCAATACCACCACACTGTCCTCCGCCTCATAATTCACGGGGGCGTCCAGGGTGTCCTTGGACATTTTCACGACAAAGGAATCGCCTACAACCGGGCGGCCCAGGCTGTCCTTTCCGGGCAGGGTATCGTTTTGGGGCAAGGTATCCCGGCCGGGAAAGATGGTATCCTGAACGAAGATGGTGGTGTCTTTTTTAATGAAGGTGGTATCCGACCGCACCAGCACCGAATCCACGATGGTGCGCTGGCGAACCCTTTTTTTGGGGGTGGTATCCCTTTTTACCGGAATAGTATCGAATAGTGTTAAAGTGCTGCCAATTTCGTTCCTGCTAACAAGGCGGGCCTTACTTTCCCACGTTATTGCACAGCAAATTGCCAGTACAACCAGAAATAAGGAGCATTTTTTTGAGCTAAATTTGTGCGATCCTGTCATAAGGGGTGGACAAATTTAAACGTTTACCTTATATAACAAGGAGTGAAGATTGCCTAAACCGGATAAACAAATCTGATATGCTAAAGAAAACAATAGTGATCCTTTGCTGCACCATTCTTTTTGCGTCACTTTTTGCCTTTTCTGAGAAAAAGCAAAAGGTGCTGCGTACCATTATTATTGATGCAGGCCATGGGATCATGCCCAGCGGTGGGTACAACGGCGCCAAGGGCAGCTATTCCTGGGAGGATGAAATTTGTTATGATGTGTCCCAAAAGCTGGTCAGCCAGATCACGCGCGAACACCCCGAGATCAAGATTGTGCAAACCCGCACCACCCGCAACATCGTAGACCTTCGCGACCGTGCCCAGATTGCGAATCAGAACCGTGGCGACCTCTTTATTTCCATCCACGTAAACGCCGCGCCCCCCGTCTCCCACCGCGAATTTGTCGGTAACAAAACCGTGGTGAGCTATACCGGTAAAGGCAAGCGCCGCAAAAAAATTACCCGTCAAGTTCCGCAATACCGTTATTATACGACCCCCAACCCGGCCAAAGGCACCGAAACCTACATCTGGGGTTCGCACAAGAACGACGACAAGGAAGTGGCCATCCGTGAGAACGCCCCCATGTTCGCCGAGGAAAATTACAAGGAAAAGTACGGCGAGATCGATCCCAACTCCCCCGACTTTATCGCCCTCTCCTTATTAAAGACCAAGCAATTTTTTAAAAGAAGCTCCACCCTTGCCGGCATGGTGGAGGAACAATTCATTAAGGTAGGCCGCACCAGCCGCGGACAGCAGCAGCGCCAGGTCGGCATCTGGGTGCTGCAGGCCACCGCCATGCCCAGCATCCTGGTGGAAACCGGCTACATTACCAACCGCGAAGAAGAAGATTACCTCAACAGCGAGCAGGGCCAGCAGGAGATCGCCGAGTGCGTGACCAAGGCCGTAAGCGGCTACATCGACTGGCTGGAAAAACACCAGGCCCCGGTGGAAAATCATTCCTCCCGCCGCCTGCCCACCGAAAAGGAAACCTATGCCTTCCTGAAAGCGCTGGATGAGCATGCCCATTAGGATAGGAATTCGTTCATTGGTTCATTGGGATATTAGGCCGGTACAGAAGTGGAATTATGCTACTACCGTAGAGCTGTAATTCCTAATTAACCAATGAACCAATGAACCAATTCCCTTTTTATCGTTACTTTGGCACGCAATAGGCACTCTACTGCCTTGAAAAAAAACCGTTCATGAAGATCAACAATGAAACCAAGATTGGTATTCTAGCGATAGGCTCTATTTTAGCTTTAGTTCTCGGATTTAATTTTTTGAAAGGAAAAACCATTTTTAATAAGCAGCCTACCCTGTTTGCTGTTTTTAAAAATATCGGGTCGCTGGAAAAATCCAACCTGGTCAAGATCAACGGCCTGCCCATCGGAACGGTTTACGACTACCGCCCCTCCAACAAAGAAGTAGATAACGTGATCGTGGAAATCCACCTGAACCAGGACATCAATATTCCCGCCAACTCGGTGGCTTATATCGACGGTTCCCTGGTGGGTTCTTCCTTTATTTCCATCGCCAAAGGTAACGCCAACGGTTATCTCCAAACCGGCGATACCATCGCCACCCGTCTCGAAGGCAATATGCTGAGCGAGATCAAGACCCAGTTCGCTCCTACCGTAACCCGGGTCAACGAAACGGTGGATTCGCTGAAATATGTACTGGGGAAAATCAATTCCATTTTCGATCCCACCACCAATGCCAATATCCAGACACTGATCGCCAACCTGTCCCGCTCTTCGGTACACCTGAGCCATTTGCTGGATACCGAAAACGGTATGGTGACGCATGCCATGGCCAACCTCAACGCGGTTACCGGCAACCTGGCCAAAAGCAATGACCAGATCACCCAGTCCATCCGCAATGTAGAGATCATTACCAGCAATGTGGCCAATGCCCGCATCCAGGAAACCGTTGCCGCCCTGGAGGGAACGATCAGCCAATTAAAAAGCACGGTCAGCGCTTTTGATAAAAACCTCAACAACCCGAACGGTACCATGGGCAAGCTGATGAACGATCAGAAGCTGTACAACCAGCTGAACCAGGCTGCCTTAAGCCTGGAAGTACTGCTCGACGACGTGCGGGTGCATCCCAAGCGCTATGTGAACATATCCGTATTCGGCGGGAAGAACAAAGGCGAACCGCTGACCGCCCCTACCATTAAAGATACTATTGTCGTAACCAGCCAAAAATGAAGCTGAAACTCTTTTTTCTTTTCCTTTTTCTAACCTGTTTATTCAGTTCGCCTCTTTTTGCCCAGCTCACCGGAGCTCCGGCCGATTCTACGGTGCCGGTGGAGATCCTGCATCCTACGGGAAAAATGTCGTTCCGGAAAATCAACGATACCACTACCGTACAGATATTGTCGGGCAGTGTGCGGCTGCGGCAGGGCTCAACCCTGTTTTATGCCGACAGCTGCGTGATCAACCAAAGCGCCAATCGCTTCGAGGCGTTCGGCCATGTCCACATCAACGACAGCGATACGGCCCACGTGTATTCCAATTATCTGCGTTACCATACCAACACCCGCCTGGCCCACCTGCAGGGAGCGGTCAAGCTGTCCGACGGCCAGGCCACCCTGACCACCGACGAGCTGGACTACGATATGCTCAGCCGGATCGGCACCTATACGAAGGGCGGCAAGGTGGTCAATAAGAAATCGGTCCTCACCAGCAGGGAAGGAATCTACTATGCCGACCTGCGCGACGTTTATTTTAAAAAGGACGTGGTGCTGAACGACCCGGCTTACCACCTGACCACGGACTCGCTGCTGTACAATACGGAGCTGCAGACCACCCGCTTCATTGCCGAGACCTTTATCCGCGACAGCAGCGGGCGCACCATCCGTACCTCCGAGGGCTCTTACGACCTCCGCGGCGGGCGGGCCCAGTTTACCAAGCGCACCACCATCGTGGACAAAGGGTTGACGGTAACCGGCGACGAGATCGCCGATGACGACTCCTCGGGCATCGTGCAGGTCCGCGGCCGGGGTGTGGTTAAGGACACCGCCAAGGGCATTTCCATCCTGGCCAACGAGATCTTTGTCAACAAGCACAACGAGGCTTTCCTGGCTACCGTAAAGCCCCTGATGATCATCAAGCAGCAAAACGACTCCATTTATATTACGGCCGACACCCTGTTCTCCGCCCGGCTGTCCGACCTGCACCGGCCGCACCAGCTGACCATCGCCGAAAGGGACGCCCTTGATTCCGCCGCTGCCGCCGAAAAGGCCGTGCCGGATACGATGGAGGAAGCAGTTTCCGATACTACCCTTTCCGCCCCTACCCGGCCGGACTCCGCCACGGTGGCTGCCGACTCGGTCCTTGCCCTTCGCCCGGTTACGGACACGGCCGCCCTGTCCGATACGGCTAGGGCGCGGGTGGGACAACTGCGGGCCACCGGGTTGGGTAAACCCACCGTAGAAGGCCCCTCCGATACCCTCCGCCGGAAGCCCGGGATTCCTGTAGCCCGGCGCCGTGCCGACCCTAAGACGCCCGACCCCAAGGCTGGGGCAGCCAAAACGCCGGCAGCAAAGCCTGTAGCCAGGACGCCGGCCGCCAAAAGCGATACCTCCAACCGCTACTTCGAAGCCTTCCGTCACGTACGGGTGTTTTCCGATTCGGTCCAGGCCGTCAGCGATAGCTTGTTTTATTCGTTCCGCGATTCCACCTTCCAGCTGTTCCAGGGCCCCGTGGTCTGGAGCAATGGCAGCCAGATCACCGGCGACACCATCTTCCTGCGCACCCGCAACCGCAAAGCCGACCGGGTAAAGGTTTTTGAAAACAGCTTCATGGTCAACGAGGTGCAAAAAGGAATTTTTAACCAAATCAAGTCCACCCGGCTGGATGGCTATTTCCACGAGGGGTTGATCGATTCGGTCCGGGCCAACGGTTATGCCGAGTCCGTTTATTTTATCCAGGACGAGGACAGCGCCTTCAGCGGCGTCAACCAGACCCAGAGCGACATCCTCGACGCCTACTTCGCCAACGGCGAGCTGTCACGGATCGTTTTCCGCCGCTCGGTAAAAGGTTCGCTCTACCCCATCAAGCAGCGCCAGCCTGCTGAAACCCTGCTCAAGGATTTCCAATGGCTCGAAGAGCGCCGCCCCAAAACAAAGTACGAGCTGTTCGAGTAAGGAAAAGGGTTCCAGGGTTCACAAGTTCACAGGTTCACGAGTTTGTTTGATGGATGTGCGGTTGCTTTGTGGGTTCGTGGCGTTCTCTTTTCCGTTCCGCAATTAATGATAGGTCTATTCGTTACAAGCCCACAGATAACGTTTATGAACAAGTTCAAAACTTTTGGCGGGATCCTTTTTTTCCTGCTCCTCGGCTCTTCGGTAAAAGCGCAGCGGTATAAAAACGCGGCGGGCATTCGCTTCAGCACCAACGCTGCGGTGATCAACAACGCCCTTTCTTTTAAGCATTTCTTTACCGGCAGCACGGCCCTTGAAGGCCTGCTGTCGTTCGACCCTTTAGCCATCGGCCTGCTGGTGGAAAAGCACAACGCCATCGGCCCTACCGGCCTGGACTGGTTCATCGGCGGCGGCGCCTACGTGGGCTTCAGCCAGCGCAAAAACCTCGGCGCCCAGGGCGTGCTGGGCCTCGACTACAAGATCCCTTCCCTGCCCCTCAACTTTTCCCTCGACTGGAAACCCGAGCTGAACCTGCTCAAAGACACCTTCTTCGAGCCGGCGGCGGTGGGCGTTTCCGCCCGGTTCGCATTCTAATAAAGTTTACGAGTTGCTGGCGCCCGTCAGGAACCCGTAAACTCGTAAACTATCCGCCGAAGAACATATAACAGAGTAAAATAGAGGTAACGATCCCCACGAGATCCGCCAGCAGCATGGTGACAATCGAATAGCGGGTATTGCTGACGGAGACGGCGCCGAAATAAACGGCGATGACATAAAAGGTGGTATCGGAAGAACCCTGCAGGATGCACGACAGGCGGCCGGCAAAGGAGTCGGGGCCGAAGGTCTTCATGCTGTCGATCATCATGCCGCGGGCGCCGCTGCCGCTCAGGGGCTTGATCAGGGCCGTGGGAAGGCCGTCCACGAAGCGGGTGTCGGCGCCCAGGGCGGCGAAAAAGGTTTTCATGGCGTTGATGATCACGTCGAAGGTGCCACTGGTGCGCAGCATGCTGATGGCTACCAGCATGCCCACCAGGTAGGGAATAATGCGGACGGCCGTTTCAAAGCCTCCTTTAGCTCCTTCGATAAAGGCGTCGAACACATTGATCTTTTTATACAGGGCTCCCCCGATGATCAGCAGGAAGATCAGCAGGATGAGTCCGTTGCTCAGTACGCTGGAAAAAATTTGCACCTCCTCGGCGCTCAGGGAAACCAGGTAAACGACCAGCAGGGCGATCACGGCCGAGATACCTCCCACCCAGGCCAGGATCACGGGCTGGAACAGGCGGATCTTCTGCCGCAGCGACACCAGCACCATCGCCGCTATGGTGGCCACGAAGGTGGCGATCATGCAGGGCACGAAGATGTCGGTAGGGTTGGGGGCCTTCAGCGCCGCCCGGGCCGCAATGATGGAGACCGGTATCAGCGTCAGTCCCGAGGCATGGAGGCAGAGGAACATGATCTGGGCGTTGGAGGCCGTGTCCTTATCGGGGTTGAGCTCCTGCAGGCTTTGCATGGCCTTGAGGCCGAAGGGGGTGGCGGCATTGTCCAGTCCCAGCAGGTTGGCCGAAAAGTTCATCATCATATGGCCCATGGCCGGGTGGTCCTTGGGCAGGTCGGGGAACAGGCGCGAGAAAAAGGGCCCGATGATCTTTGACAGCAGGCGGATGCCCCCTGCCCTTTCGGCGATGCTCATAAAGCCCATAAACAGGGCCATGATGCCGATCAGGCCGATGCTGATGTTGACGGCGCTTTTACAGGTTTCAATGATGCCGTCGGCTTTTTTGACCAGCCGCGACTGGATGGAGCGGTAGGTGAACACCCGCAGGGCCGGGTTGGCCTGTTGCAGCAGGGTAGCCGAGTCGGAAGTTTCGGTAGCGGCGATGAGTACGGAGGCCGGGTGGGCCGAGTCGGCCGGCACATAGCCGTAGCCGCCCAGGTATTTGACAAAACCTTCGGTGGAGGTAATGCCCGAGCCTTCGGGCGATCCCGTCATCCGGTAGTAAACGCTGTCGTAGGCTTCGTCGGCCCGGCCGGTGACCATGCGGCTGAAGATCTTTGCGTCCTCCCAGAAAATGCTTTTGAACCCCGCTACCAGTATTGCCACGATAATAAATGCCGACCAGATCCTGCTTAAAGCCATAATTTCAATTTACCCGGGCCTAAGGTAAGTCATCAATTGGAATATAAACAAAGGACGAATGCCTATCTTTGCGCCCCTGTAATCGTACATTAAAAATCGTAATTCGAAATACTTATGGCTTTACAAGCAGGTATCGTAGGACTTCCCAACGTGGGGAAATCCACCTTGTTCAACGCGGTGAGCAACAGCGCCAAGGCGCAGGCCAGCAACTACCGTTTCTGTACCATCGAACCCAACGTGGGACTGGTGGATGTGCCCGACGAACGGCTGAAGAAGCTGTCCGAGCTGGTGCAACCGAACCGTGTCGTACCTACCCAGATCGAGATCGTAGACATTGCCGGGCTGGTAAAAGGCGCCAGCAAGGGCGAAGGACTGGGCAATAAATTTTTGGGCAACATCCGCGAGGTGGATGCCATTATCCACGTGGTGCGCTGTTTTGAGGATGAGAATGTGCTGCGCGAAGAAGGCGCCATTAACCCCGTTAGCGACAAGGAGATCATCGAAACCGAGCTGCAGCTGAAAGACTTGGAGAGCCTGGAAAAGAAGATCGCCCGCACCGAGAAAATGGCCAAGAGCGACCCGAAAGCAAAGGCCGAGCTGGAAGTGCTGCAGCGCTGCAAGGCCCACCTGGAGCAGGGCCGCAGCATCCGGGAGCTGGACCTGAGCAGCCAGGAGGAAGGGGCGGTCGCCGACCTGTTCCTGCTGACCTCCAAGCCCGTTCTGTACGTGGCCAACGTGGACGAGCCTTCCATGCATACCGGTAATAAATATTCCGAGATGCTGAAAGAGGCCGTGAAAAACGAAAAGGCCGAGGTGATCGTGATGAACAACAACATCGAAGCCCAGATCGCCGAAATGGACAATGCCGACGACCAGCAGATGTTCATGGAAGAATACGGTATGAAGGAACCGGCACTGAGCCGCCTGATCCGCTCCACCTACAAATTACTGGACCTGAATACCTATTTCACTGCCGGGGTGCAGGAAGTACGGGCCTGGACCATTCACGAAGGCTGGAAAGCGCCCCAGGCTGCCGGCGTCATCCATACCGACTTTGAAAAGGGCTTCATCAAGGCCGAAGTGATCGGCTACGACGACTTTGTTTCCTACGGCTCCGAAGCCGCCTGCCGCGAAGCCGGCCGGCTGCGCATCGAAGGAAAGGAATACATCGTGAAGGACGGCGACGTGATGCACTTCCGTTTTAACGTGTAAGCGGTGAACCCATACTATTATAAAAAGCACTCAGCAATGGGTGCTTTTTGTTTTTATCCACTCCTTTAATTCCCTTTTATGATCTTCAGCGTTCTATGGAAGGTGGGCGTGCGGAGCTGGACAAAATAAAGACCCTGGGGCAGCCGGGCATTTTCCAGGCTGATCAGGATGCGTTTGCCTCCCTCGGCCCGCCCGCTTCCCAGTACCATAAGGGTCCTACCCTGGCTGTCCAGCAACTGCAGCAGGTACTGTCCCGTTTGCACCAGGCTAAAGCTCAGCTGCGTAGTGGCCGTAAAGGGGTTCGGCGTCACCTGGAATTCCGGGACGGTTACCGGCGGTTCGGCCGGAGGGTCGCCGCCGCCGGGTGGGTTGGCGGACTCTTCGTCCCTGCCGATAATGCCTACCGCCTGCAGGGGAAGGACGCTTACCGTATTGGCCAGCAGCACGACCTCCCGGGTGTACGGTTGGTGGGTGCTGGAAACATAGTTGCACAGGTCGTTCCTGGAAATAAGGGTTTTCGGTCCCCCGAACGAAATGGTAGGGATGAAGGTTTCGCGGTACAGGATCTCACCGCCGTTCTCCTCCGAGGTGTAGGCTACCTTCAGCTTCCGCTGCGCTTCATTCAACAGGATAAAGGGCCGGGTCCCTTCATCCAGGGTAATGGGGTACAGGTCGTCCCAGTGGCCGGAAGGCCGCCGTACCAGCAGGGCCAGCTTCGTCAGGCCGGGCGTGTCGAAGCCGGTTTTGACGGCGCAGTAGAGGATACCATCGGAGCCCACCATCAGGTTCAGGTGGTCGTCGGCCAGGCCGTGCCGGATATTCTGGGCCTCCCGGGCGGCGGGCAGCTCATCCTCCGACCAGGCGGCGGGATCAGTGCCGTCGGCATGGGTCTTAAAGCCAAAGCGTTGGGTATTCTGGTTCGACCACAGCACGCCGATCTTTCCGGGCAGCGCCGCCAGGGCGCAGATGTCGTCTTCCGCGATCCCCGAAGCAATAGTTATGGGGGCGCTCCAGGCGGCATAAGGGGCATCGCTCCAGCGTACCAGCACATCGGTGGAACTTTCCGAGGCGATCCACATGCGGCCGGTGCTGTCCAGGTCGAGGGTGGCGGTTTCCGCCCCCGGCTCGAAATTGATGGTGATGGCGTTGCGCCGCTTGCTCCAGAGTTTGTAGTTACCCGAGGTGCTATCGTACTCCACCGATACGAGGTACGAGTTGTCGATGCCGCGGCCGCGGAACAGGAGGATATGCGCCAGGTTGCCCGCCACCCGGCAGTCGGCCTTGGAATTGGCGTTGCCGGTAAGATGGAGGGCTTCCACCCAGGAGGTTCCTTCCAGCCGGAAAATCTTGGTGCCGGTGAGGGTTGGCAACACCGCCCACCATTTGCCGGCATACGTCCAGAGTTTTGCCTGGGGTTTGTCGAGAATATGGCTGGAAAGGGGTAGCGGCTGCAGGGGCGTCACGGATGAAAAGCCGGTGGGGCTGGGCCGGACCGGGCCCGGCAGGGGTCGGGTGGTATCTGGTAAGGGGGTGGTGGGCGCCGGAGCACAGAAATCAGGTTTCGCCTTATCCCCATAGCGGGCCGCCAGGGCCTTCCCCGGGAGGAACAGCACAAAAAGGATAAAGGCAGCCGGGAACAGACTTGATAAAAGCCGGAAACCGGTTGCCGCCGGGGTGCAGGGGCGTAGGGCATGTTTCGTCATAGCAGGATGGTTGCTTTATGAAAGAAGCAATACTGATGACCTTTAGCCGAAAAACTGTGCCATAAGCGGTCCGGAACCCAAAACTCATCCGCTGGAATGCAGATTTTAAGCCTATTTTAAGTGCCGCTTACCCAATGTGTCTCATTTACAATTGTGCCCGGCCGACAGGGCCTCCAGTTCCTCCCACACCTGCTGCAGCACCGGGATACCTTCGCGGCTGTTCCGCTGCCGGGTTTGTAGCACCCGTTCCCCGGGGTAAGTGATCCCTGCGGAGCCTTCCGCCGGCGTTGATGCCCGGTAATCGTCGATGATGGCCCGGATGGCAGCGGCAATCGCTGGCCGGTGGCCCAGGCGCGACAGGTCAAGGGCAATATACACCTGCGAAACGCCGTATTCGGCTTCTTTTTTGCCCAGCTCTGCCGTAGACAGGCCTGCCGACAGCACCGTTGCCAGCAGGTCGAGCAGCAGCGACAATCCCGCGCCCTTCCAGTAGCCGATGGGCAGGGGCCGCCGGGTAGCCAGGATAACCGACGGATCGTGGGTGATCCCTCCTTGGGCGTCAAAGCCGCCGGGAACGGGCAGCTCCTCTCCTTTCAGGGCCGCCTGCTCCAGGGCGCCAAAGGAAAACTGCGACATGGCCATGTCGAGCACAATAGCTTCGCCTTCGAACGGAAGGGCCACCACCAGCGGGTTGTTGCCCAGGCGGCTGTCCACCGCCTGCCATGCCGGAAGGTTGGGAATGGTATTGGTCCAGCCGATAAACACAAAACCTTTGCGGGCTGCCTGCCAGCCATAGTAGCCGCCCCGCATCCAGTGGTTGGTATGAGCCAGGGCCACGCAGCCGATGCCGTGGCTGGAGGCGAGCTCCAGCACCCGGTCGGTGGCGGCTACCGCGTTCAGCGGACCCGGACCGAGGCAGCCGTCCCATTGCTCCAGCCCGCCAAAAGCATGTTGCAGCCGGGGCTCCGCCGCTACGTCGATAAAGCCTTTTTGAATGTACTGGACAAACCGGGGAAAGCGGTTGACGCCATGGGTGTATACGCCGTCGAGGCTGTTGGCCGTAAAGATTTCGGCGCAGCGGGCGGCCCGCTCCTCCGTCATGCCGTGGCGCAGCAGGATGGCTGTAAACAACGCTTGTAATTGCGGGGCTGGAATTTTCTGAACCATGCCGGGGGGAATTTAGGAGTAAAAAAGTTAAAGCGCCCGGTTCAAAGTTTTTGGGCAAACCGTTCGAACGATCCGTTGTTGATCAGGACGGGGCCGTGGCCAAAGCAAAGGATTTTGGGACGAAGGGCGGCCAGTTTTTTAATCGATCGCCGGTTGGCTTCCCTATCCCTGGTAAACAGCGCCGGCGGTTCCTGCAGGCCGGTTATGGTGGTCAGCAAATTCATGTTCACGGCAACGTCGCCCACGATCAGCAGGCCGTCCGATTCCCGGAAAAACGACAGGTGGCCGCGGGAGTGTCCCGGGGTCTCCACTACCCGAAAGTTGCCGATAAGGTCATTTTCCTTCAGGCTGCGGGACACGGTCTGGCCGCCGCCGGCCCAGAATTTTTTCTGGAACCTGGTGACGAGGTGGCCCTGCCCGGGGTAATCGGCGGTGGCATCGCCCGATTCGGCCGCGGCCCGTTCCGGTTCGCTGCACCACAGCTCAATGCCCAGCCGTTCACAGATCGCCTTGCTGCTGCCCTGGTGATCGGCATGCGCATGGGTCAGCACGTGGGTGTGCACGCCTTTGTCGCGGATGCTGTTGAGGATTTTAGCGGCGGAGCTCCGGATGCCGGCATCGATCAGGAATCCTTCGGCCACATAACAATTGATACTGTTCCGGGGCATAAGGGGAATTTGGAAAACATCGGGCGCAACAGGCTTCATGGGTTTATTTTTTCAGTTTTTGCAAGCTTGGATGAATGGTCCGGCCGCCAAGGTAAGGGAAAGCCGGAGCATAAAAAAAGCACCCCGCCATTTTGCTGCGGAGTGCTTTTATTTTTACTATTTACCAAAAGCGCTTTCCTAGAACAGGTCGTTCACAGCGGGCATGGTAAACTGCTTTTTGTCCTTGTCGGGCTTGGGTAGGCCGAAGTAAAAATACAGGGTACGTTTCGTGGCGCCGCTGATCTTGTTCGGTTCGCTTTGAGGACCCAGGGCCGAGGTGTTGTAGCTGATGTTCAGCGCCAGCTTGGTGCCGATGGGCGGGATGCGGTCCAGGAAGGAAACCGTACCCGTGGGCAGCTCGGGATGGGGGCGCACGCCGGACAGGCCGTAAAAGTCGAACAGGCGCACGAACAGGCCCGTATCAGGCGAAGCTACGGTGAACATGCCTTCTACGGTATTGACCTGCATCCAGTTGATGTCGGCATAATAACCCTTGAACTCGGGGAAGCTCCAGGGAGCCTGGCCGGTCTGGGTGTTGTTGTACACGTTCTGCCAAACGTTGTCGGTCACGCCCTGCAGGCGGTTCTTCCAGACGCGGTAGGGTCCCTTGCCCAGCCATTTGGCGCCCAGTACGTAGTTCTCGGGATAGGTGAACGAAATGCCGGCGAAGGGATAGGTGCCGTTCAGTTCGTATTCGTATTCCAGGGCCAGCCAGCCGCTGCCGTACATCTTCCAGCGGGCATATTTCATGTTGCCGCTATAGTTTACTTCCACCACCTGGGTGTTGCCGTCCTTGTAGGTTTTGGTACCGGTCACGGCCGCGTTGCCGCTCACCAGCACGGGTCCCTTTCCAAAGGAAAGCGCGTCGCTGGACATATTGGCCAGGCCGGCAATGAAGCCGGTCTTTTTGTTGATGTTCACCGAAATGCCACCGCCCCGCAGGGTGTACAGCGAGTCGGTTTCCGCTACGCTGACCGTGGCCGTATCAGGGCCGGGGCTGAAGATGCCTGCCAGCTGGTCGGTATTGGATTTTACTTTCCAGGTCCATTTGTAGATCAGGTTCTTGGCCGGGTCAAAGGCCGATACCACCAGGGCGTCGTAGCCTTTCCAGTCGGAGGGCAGGCCCAGCTTCAGGGCGCCCTTGCCGCCGCCCGGAGCTACCGAGGGCGCCGGGATGGAGCCGCTTTTCAGCACATCGTAGCCGGTGAACTGGTCCATGGGCTTGCGGTAGTTGACCAGCGCCCAGTGGAAGGTACATTGGCTGAGGTTGGTGAAATGGTAGCGGTTTTCCACCGGGATGGAGCCGTTAAAGTCGGCAGGCAGCTCTTTCTGGAAGATCTTTACGGGAGCATAGATTTCCTTGATGGCATTGACGCTGCCCTCCTTTTCGCGGTGGGGACCCACCAGTCCGTCGGGGGCGTTGAGGCCGTTGACGTCGATGAAGCCGTTGAGGTCGGTACGGGCAATGCCTTCATCCACCAGGGCCCAGAGGAAGCCGCCGGCGCCCAGCTTCGAGTTCCAGTGCAGTTCCCAAAAATCGTTGAGGGCAGCGGCGCCGCCACCATCGTCCTGGGAGTGCAGGAATTCGGTGGGCATGTAGATGTTGGTATCCTTTAAAATAGTGGTGGTGCTGTAATAGTCCTCGTAGTGGTTGCAGTCGATGCCGTTAAAGGCGTTGCCCGGGCGGTGGTGGGCATGGATCACCGGGCGGTTGCTGAGGTCGTATTGGCCGTAGTCGTCGTCCAGCTCCTTGTTGTGGCCGCCTTCGTTGCCGTTGCTCCAGATGAGGATGGAGGGGTGGTTGGCATCGCGCTGCACCATTTCCTTCACCAGCGGGGCGCCGGCCTTCGTGCTGTAGGCTTTCTGCCAGCCGGCCAACTCGTCGAGCACGTACAGGCCCATGGAGTCGCAGAGGCGCAAAAAATTCTGGTCGGGCGGGTAGTGCGAGCAGCGCACGGCGTTCATGTTCATTTCCTTAATGAGCTTCACGTCCATCAGGTCGATCTCCGGCGTGATGCAGCGACCGGTCTCGGGCCACCACACGTGGCGGTTCACCCCTTTCATCTTGATCTTGGTGCCGTTGAGGTAAATACCGTCCTGCCGGCGCACTTCGATGGTGCGGAAGCCGAACTTGTCGCCGGTCTGGTACAGGGTTTTGCCACCGGAGCGCAGCGAAACGTTCATGCTGTACAAGTGGGGTGTTTCGGCGGTCCATTGCAGGGGATTGGCCACTTTAGCGCTTACCTGTACCAGTGAGTCCTTCGCTTTAGCCGGCGTGGTAGCGGTGGCCACCACCTTGCCGGCGGCGTCGCGGATCTCGGTCACCACTTCGGTGCCCGCGGTCAGCCCGCTGGTAAACACGTTCATGGCAAAGGAGCCGTCGGCCCTGGCGTCAATGGAAGTACGGTCGATGAATTGTTTGGGCACGGCTTCCAGGTAAACGGGGCGGAAGATGCCGCCGAAGACCCAGTAGTCGGCCAGGCGCTCGGCATTGTTCACCGATTCGTCGGCCGACATCTTGCTGACGGTAGCTTCCAGGAGGTTGGTGCCGCCGAAGTTCAGCTTGTCGGTAATGTTGTATTTGAAGCGGTAGAAGGCGCCCTGGTGTTTCGGGCCGGCGCTTTTGCCGTTGATCTTCACTTCGGTATCGGTCATGGAGCCTTCGAACACCAGGAAGATCTCCTTTCCTTTCCAGGCCGCCGGAACGGGGAAGGAATATTTATACAAGCCCTGCTCGTCGGCGAAGCGGAAGTTGCGGCCGTAGGTCTTGTAGTCGCGGCCGTAGTTGTAGGCGCCGAAGCCCTGTTGCTCCCAGTGTGCCGGCACGGGGATCTTGGTCCATTTGCCGCTGTTGTTGCCGCCGGTGCAGAAGAAGTCCCAGGCCACGGTGTTCTTGCTGTCGGTGCCCGAGAGGTATTTGATCTCCTTGACGGGCGCCCCCTTGACCGGGGGTTGTTTCACGGACGTTTGTGCCTGCCCGGTAAAGGCAAGTACGGCCGCTAACGAAAAAAGTGCTAGTTGTTTCATTTGTTCGGTTTGCTAAAAAAGGTTTTACGTGGTTTTATTTTGGCGCCTTTAAACGGATCTTCACTTCCTTGTTCCGATCGCAGGTGATGACGCCGTCCTTGTATTCCAGTTCCGCCACCTGGATGAGGCTGCGGCGGGCATCCACGGATTGCGGAGGGGCGGGATTCGCCTTCGAGCGGCCGGGGTGGGTGAAATAATAAATGAAGGCACGGCCGTCGTTTACCACCACGTCGGCATGGCCGCCGATGGCGGCGTCCTCGGCGCCGGTACCCGGCTCCTCGAGGATGCGGTTTGGCTGGCGGGTCCATTGCAACAGGTCGTCCGAGTGGTAAATACTCATACCGGCCCAGTTGTCCACCACCATCCAATACTTGTCCTTCCAGCGGAAGACCTTGGGTCCTTCGCCCCCACGATCGCCCGTGGCTTTGCCTTTGTTCTCCCATTGGTACAGGTCCTTGCTGTCGGCATAGTAAATGGATTTGCGGTCCCGCTCGTTGTTGTACCACATGCGCCAGGTGCCGTCGGGCAGGCGGTAGACCGAGGCGTCGATCACCTTGTCGTTGGCCAGCGGCACGGTACTTTGGTACTTCCAGTGAAAAAGGTCGGTGCTGGTGAGGTGGATGATCGTGCGCGGGTGGTTCCAATCGTTGAAAACGCCCGGCACATAAGTCAGGTACATGTGGTAGGTGCCTTCGTGCTCGATCATGCCGGGGGCCCAGTGGGTGTAGTCGGACACGGGCCGGTAGTCGATATCGGCGGTATCGCGGTAGGTCCAGCGGGCGCCGTCGCTTGATTCGGCGATGCCGATGCGGGTGCCGTGCACCCATTTCACACCGCCCGAGTCGGGCAGGCTGGCCCGGCGGTTGGTGTAGAACATGAACCACTTCTTTTCTTTCTTATTCCAGACGATTTCCGGGTCGGCGGCCCCGTCGTAGATGGGGTCGCGGAACAGGGGTTTGGGCGCTACAGTGGCGGCAGCGTTCTTTTGGGTCTTTTTGCTTTGGACGCAGGCCGTCGACCCGCCGCAAAGGGCGGCGAGGCCGAGCGCCAGCAGGAGCTTATTGGTCATGAGCCAGGGGGGTTAAGGTGACGGGACCGGTCAGCCCGGATGCCTGGGGTTGCCAGCCGGAGGCATCGAAGATGCCTTTCTTCGCGTTTTCGGGCTTGCGGGCCGGCATGTTGATGTTGTAAAACTTCTTCCACTCCAGGCCGTTCTTGTCCATATAGGTGATGCGGTTGGCCATGAGGTTGGATACCAGCACTTCCAGCTTGTTGTAGGGCGCCAGGGAAGCGGCGGGGATCACCAGCTGGAAGTTGGGGCCGATAAGGGTCGCCAGCTTTTTGCCGTTCAGCCGCACTTCGGCCGTTTCATCCACCTGGCCCAGGTCGAGCAGCCAGGCCGGGGCCGTTCCTTTGGGCTTCAGGAAGGACAGGGTGTATTTGGCGGTGCCCGAAAAGTTCTTCACGTCCTCCCCTTCCAGGTCGGTCCAGGAACCCAGCTTTGTTTTCGTCAATTTGGAGGGCAGCTTCGGTCCGCCGCTGACGAATTCCAGGGACCAGTCGCCCTGCAGCTCCTGGATGGAGCCGGCCGGCTTGTAGTAGGGATAAGGGGTGCCCGTCTTTTTGGACGTAAAGGTTTGCACGATAGCCGATTCGAAGGGCTGCAGGCTCACCCACACTTCCACCAGCCCGTTGCTGTTGACGGTGCGGTATTTGGCCAGGCCGCTTTTGCCGGTCATGGGATCGAACAGGGCGGCCGAGGCGGCTTTCACGCCCAGCTGTACCCAGCCGGTATAAGGCTTGTCGGTGCGGTTGTTCAGGAAGTAGGTATAGCCGTCGGTGTTCTTGCGGCGCACGTGGTGGAGGCCGGAGGAAGCTAGGGCTTCGGCGGTCAGGCCCGCCTCGTTGAGCAGGCTTTCGAGGTGGTCGCCCACGATAAAGGCCCCTTTGCCCACCACGGCTTTTTTCAGGCCGGCGCTGTCGGTAAACTTCAGGCTTTTTACCTGTTCCTGGAAGGCGGCGCGGCGTTCGGCCAGGCGGTGGTAGCCCGGCACGTCCTGCGGCAGGCTCTTGTACACCAGGATGCGGGCGCCCGCTTTGGCCAGGTGCAGCAATTTCTGGAAGGAAGCCTCGGGAATGTATTTGTTGGCCGGCAGCAGGATGGTTTTATAGGTGGTGCCGCCGGTGCGGATGTCGTCCCCGGAGGTGGTCATTTGCTGTAGCTGGCGGTCGGAAAAGAAGTCGAAGCCGTAGCCTTTCTCCAGCATTTGTTGGGACAGGTGCTCGAAATCGGTGCCGGCAAAGTTGTGCTCCATGTTGTCGAAATGCTGCAGCATCACCTTGCCCGGGTCGGAATAGCGGTCCACCAGCGGGTAGTAGAGCAGTACGTCGTTGGCGGGCAGCCCTTTTTGCAAAAACGACTGGCAGCGGGCCACGTAGGTATTCAGGGCCGAAAAGTCCTTCCACATGGGGTTGGTCTGCTGGAAGTGCGTGGCGGCATAGAACAGCCAGCCGGGCCAGGGTTCGTTTACGGGCGAGTAGTTCACGCCGTGGTAGAAGATGTGGTTGACGCCGCCCAGCATAAAGAGGTCGAGCACTTTTTTCACATCGCCCCAGTTGGAGAGGAAGTGTTCGTTCAGCCAGGTGGCCGCCTCGCAGGACACCAGCCGCTTGCCCAGCACGTGGGCGGCGGAGGTGGCGAACTTGAAGCGCAGGATGTCGTTGCCCTCGGTTTCGGGGATGTCGATGGCGCCGTACAGGTCCAGCAGGTTGGCCGGCGAGCCGTGCGACTGGTTGCGGATGATGGCGCCCTTGGTGGTGCCCCAGCGTTTCCATTCCTGGGTAAAGTATTCCAGGATCAGCTCGTCAATGGTGGCGCGGTAGTCGTAGAGCACGCGGCGGTTGGCGTCGTCGTTGCTTTTCTGAAACAGGGCCGGCAGCTGCTGGCGCAGGTCGTAGCCCCTTCTTTTTTTGAATTCCGCCAGAAAGGCCGGCGTCCAGTTCGACTGGCCGCTGGCGTCGTCCACTTCGTAGGAGTCGTTGAACAGGGCGCGGATCCCGGAGACGTCATGTCCCTTAAAGGCTTCGTCGAATTTTCCCAAAAAGGTGCGCAGGGCCTCGGCCGAGAAGTGGTCGATGGCGTAGCCTTCGCCGCCGGGGGCGGCCCGCTCCACGAACTTGCCGTGCAGCCCCTGGAAGAGGGCGTAGAGCGTCCATTTGCCGGCAGGGGCGGTCCAGGCAAGCTTGCCGGAAGCATCCACCTTATTGGTCAGGTCGATCACCGCTCCTTTATCGGAATACGCCATCAGCACCTGCAGGGGCAGGTTGCCGGGGAACTTCACCTGGTCGATGGCCATGCCCTGCAAATCCTTGTTGTCGGCAATGACAGGGGCTACCTGGTCGGGCGTCAGCTTTTGGTTGTTGGCGGTGCGGACAAAGCCTTCCTGTTTGAATTCGATGGCTTCCTTCAGCTCCTCGCCTCCTTTCAGCTCGTAGGTTTTGAACTGGACGGTCTTGCTGGCATGCTTGTCGGTGATCCAGGGGCCGCCGAAGGGCCAGCCGGTACCGTTGGCGATGTCGATGCCCAGGCCCAGGCGTTTGCCCTCTTTCAGGGTGTGGTCAAGCCGGCTCATCCACTCGGGCGAGAGGAAGGGAATGAACTGTTTTTCAAAACCCTTGACGCCGTAAATGGGCGTCACTTCCAGCCCGCCGAGGCCGGCGGCCTTGTACTGTTCCATGTTGGCGGAGAGGTCTTTGGCGGTCACGGAGCTGCCCTCCCACCACCAGCGGGCCCAGGGCCTGGTTTCCTGTGTAATGGCCGGCCAGGACACCTGGGCGGAAGCCGCGCAGGAAAGGCCTAATAAGATCGTGGTCAGATGTAACTTGGTCATGTTGCTGTGAAAATGATTTTTTATCCTACTAACTTTTCTTGATTTCTACCGCATATACTTCTTCCTGGCCTTCGAAATTGGCGCGGAAGATCACCCATTTGCCGTCGGGGGAAAAGTGCACATTGGGTTCGAGCTTGTAGCCGTGGTGCTTCATGTTCACCAGGCGCTCGGAAACGAATTTATTGCCCTGGGGCCGGAACAGGTAGATCCACATGCCGTCCGGGGCTTTGGCCACCTGGCCGGGGTCGCCGCCGTCGCCGGCAAACAGCTGCTGGTCGGGAGAAATGGTGTAATGGATGGACCACTCGTCGCGCTGCAGCCCGTATTTCTTTTGGGCGCCGGTAGCCACGTTGGTGCCAGCCAGGAAGAAGGTCTCGCCGCGGGGCTGTTGCAGGTCGAACCAGATGGTCTTGCCATCGGGCGAAAAGAACTCGTGGCCCGCGATCTCCATGTCCATCGTGCGTTTGTGCATCAGCTTCACTTCCTTGCTTTGCACGTTGATGGTCCAGATACGGTCCACTTTGTGCCAGGGGCCTTCGTGGCAGAACATCAGCAGGTTCGGGAGGGTAGGCGAAAACTGCACGTGGCCCAGCCAGGTGTTCTCGGTATGGATCTTTTTCAGCTCGCCGGTTTTGATGTTCACGGTAAACAGGCTGTTGGGGATCTTCGCTTCATAGATCCGGTTGAAGTACTGGCTCTTTTCAGGGTACTGGCGATAAATTTCCCGCTCCTGTTCGCCGCTGCTGTAGCGGCCGGCCAGCAGGGTTTCGTCGGCATTGAGGGTGGAGATATTCGCCTTGAAATCCGCGGGGAAGACAAATACCAGGCGGGTCTTTTTGCTGTCGATGCCGGTGGCGAAGACGCTGTCCTTGACCTGGTAAAACACTTCGCGGCCTTTGGTGGCCACCAGTTCCCCGCTCATGGGCGACGGCTGGCGGGTAAGCTGTTCCTCCTTCCGGGTGTGCAGGTCCAGGGTAAACAGCTGTTTGCCGTTGACGCTGTCGGTATGGTAAAACACCATCTTGCTGCCGATGAAGGGGTTGTTGTGAAAGTAAAAGGAGGCGTTGCGGCCCGGGGTGCGCGTCAGCCGCACCAGCCGGTGGCGGGTATCCTTGTCGATCCATTCTTCGGGCATTTTCCGGCCGCCGGTTTCCAGCAGCGGGGGCTGCTGTTGTGCCTGCAGACCGCAGCAGGAGGCCGTTAAGGCTCCCAGGAGGAGCAGCAGGTGCACGGGTTTCGTTTTTTTCATGGCAAGGTTTATTTCAGCTTTTGGGTAAAGTCGGGAGATATGGTTTCCAGGGCTTTTGGAACATTGATGTACTGTTGCAGGTCCTTCATTGCGATCACCTTGAAGTGGTGGTCATGCAGGTAGTTGAGGTATTCTTCAAACAAGGCAGGGGGCGTGGTCACCCAGTCGTGGGCGTAGTCGGGCACGCCGTGAAGGGTCAGTACCGCGATTTTCCCGCCCTTCGCTCCTTCCAGCGCCTGGAGGATCTGTTCCCGGTTGTCCTTTTTGGCGGTATAGCTGGGCACCAGGTAGGGATGGTCGGTGAGCGGGTCGTAGAGGCGGTAGCCGCCGGCGCGGGCAAAGGCATAGCCTCTTTCGTTCAATACCTCCAGCGCCGTGGGATGGGTATCGTAGGCGGGATAGGCAAAGCTAACGGTCCGGGGCAGGCGCAAAGAGTCCAGCTTTTGTTCAATGTAGGCCAGTTCCTGGCCCAATTGTTCCCGGGTCAGCCGGTTCACGTGCTTGTGGGTATGGGTGTGGTTGGCCACTTCAAAGCCCATGTTGCCCAGCTCGTGCATCATCCGCCAGTTCATGTACAGGCTGGTATCGGCAAAATCCGGCGGGAACTCGCAAACGAAAAAGGTTGCGCCGAAGCCGTACTTTTTCAGCAGCGGGGCCACGAAGGTGTAGTGCGTTACCGGGGCGTCGTCGAAGGTGAGCACCACCAGCTTGTCCGGCAGGGGCTTTTTCAGCACCTGCGCCGAACCGGTAAGCGACAAAAACGCCAGGAGGCAGTAGAAGAATGCTTTTTTCATATGTACAAACAGGGAACTAAAATTTCATTGTTTCGGCCTTCGACACTTTCTTATCCAGCGGTCCGCTGCCCGTGATGTTCAGGTCGGACACCTTGTTCAGCTGGAACCGGGGGACCGAGGGCGCTTTCTGGGCCTTGATGCGGAAGAAGTCGGCGCCCTTCACGTCGTCGAGGAAAAAGGCCGGGCGGGTTTCCTGGCCCAGGTAGCTGACCTCCACGTTGTTCAGCTCGATGCCTTTTACGTGGCGGATGAAGAAGCCGTAGGACGGCAGCACGCCGAACTTCTGCGGTTCGGGATAGGTTTTTTCGTATTCCGGCACCATGGTCTGGATGCGGGTCGCCGGCGAGTCGATCGGCCGGTAGTAGATGCGGATGTTGTTCAGCCGTACGTCCTCGATCTCGTTGCCCGGCAGGCCGGAGATCAGGGCAGCGAAATGGGCATCTACATTATGGGCCACGATGTTGCTGATGTTCACGCGGCGCAGCTCGCCGATGGCGGTGCCCTGGGGTCCGCGCATGCGGCCGCCGAGGCGCAGGAACAGGGGCGAGTTCACGATGTCGCGCATGGTGATGTTGGTGATGGACACATCTTCCAGCAGCGCGCCGTCGACGGTTTCCAGGGCCAGGCCGCGGCAGTAGTCGAACACGCAGTTGCTGATGGTGATGTTTTTAAAGCCCCCGTTCGATTCGGTGCCGAACTTGATGCGGCCGGTAGGGCCTTCCTGGTCGGGCACCTGGTTAAATTCTTTACGTTGATAGGTGCCGTTATAAAAAGTTCCCAGGTCGTAGCCGCTCACCTGGCAGTTGGTGATGGTCACGTTCTGCGTGGGGCGGGCATAGCCCAGGGCAAAGGAGCTTTTCAGGCAGATGGCGTCGTCGTAGGGCGAGTTGACGGTGCAGTTGGAAATGCGCACGTTCTGGCAGCAGTCGATGTCCATGCCGTCGCGGTTGGTATCCATTTTCAGGTTGTCGACGGTAAAGTTGTCGACGCCGGTGGCCAGGATGCCGAAGTGGCCGCCGTAGATGAGGGTAAAATCTTTGAGGATCACGTTGCGGCAGTTCTTCAGGGCAATGGCCTTGTTGGCGCCGCCCTCCCACATGAAGGGCCCGGCCCGGACGCCGATGCGCTCCCAGTGCTCGCGGGTGGAAAAGCCGCGGCTCAGCCCCTTGCCGTGGATCAGGCCGGGACCGAGGATGGAAACGTTCTCGAGGTTTTCACCCCAGATCAGGCTGTTGTGCCAGTGGCTGTGGCCGAAATCCTGGAATTTGTCGTGTGGATTCGGTTCGGGGTCGTCGTAGCGGCCGCCATGGGTGGAGTCGGCTGCCAGCAGGGTGCATCCCTGGTCGAGGTAGAGCGAGATATTGCTTTTCA
This sequence comes from Huijunlia imazamoxiresistens, assembly GCF_037132455.1. Taxonomy (NCBI): domain Bacteria; kingdom Pseudomonadati; phylum Bacteroidota; class Chitinophagia; order Chitinophagales; family Chitinophagaceae; genus Huijunlia; species Huijunlia imazamoxiresistens. The sequence continues at coordinate 455,520 of NZ_JBBBEI010000001.1, forward strand.
GGCGGATCGAATAGCTTAAATAGGTTCCGGCGGGAAAATAGACGGTGCCGCCGCCGGCTTTGGCGGCTGCTTCAATGGCGTCGTTGATGGCTTTGGAATCCACGGTTCTGCCGTTGCCGGTGGCGCCGAAGCTGCGGATGTTAAAAGGAGCCGTTCCCTGCGCAAAGGCTATGGAGCAGAAAAAGAGCGTGAGAAAAAGAAAGAGGTTCCTTGGGATCATTATGCTGTTTTAGGAGTTCACAAGTTCACGGATTCTCCAATTAATTGCCGTCGGGTTTTTGAACGGCGATAAAGGAGCTTTGCGGCAGTTTCCAGTCCTCGAAGGCGGCGGGTTGGGCCGGGTCGTAGGCGGGCAGGTCCTTTTTGAGGTATTGGGCGATGGGCAGGTTCGCATTGCGGATGCCGGTCACTACCAGTTTGGCCAGCTCGTAGGCACCGTAGGTGCTGAAGTGCGTATTGTCCTGCAGGGCGGCGGTCTGGCCGGGAAACGAGTGGGCCGGGTAGTGCACGAAGGCCCTGATGGAGCGTTCCGGTCCCCAGGTTTCGTACAGGGTTTTGCTCATGGCGTTCAGGTCCACCAGGGCCACATTTTCTTCTTTGGCCGTTTGCCGTACCGCTTCCGGGTAATCGAGCAGGCTGTTGCGGATCTGGCCGGTAGAGTCGAAGGTCCGGCGATGCATGGAGGACACCAGCACGGGGGTGACGCCCCTTTTGCGGGCTTCACCGATCCACTCCTTCAGCGTAGCCTTGTAGGTGGTGAAAGGATCGAGGTGATTGGGCCCCTCCTTCATGTCGTTATGAGCGAATTCGATAAAAAGGTAGTCGCCGGCCTTGGCAAGGCTCCAGATCTTTTCCAGGCGGCGCTCGCCTTTAAAAGCTTTGAGGGTTTCGCCCGACTCGGCATAGTTGGCAATGGCCACTTTGCCGGGCAGGAAGAAGGCGGGGAACATCTGTCCCCAGGCTGCCCAGGGCTCCCGGGCCTGGTCCACCACGGTGGAGTTGCCGGCCAGGAAGAGGGTGGTCGCCGCGGGTGCCGGGCTGATCTCCAGGGCGCACAGCTTGGGGGCGCTGTTGTTGAATTCCAGGGTCAGCTTATCGTCCCAGTGCAGGTAACCGCCTTCGTTTGCCTTCAGCCGCACCTGCCCGGTGGGCGTACCCCCGGTGCGGATCAGGCTGTCGCGGACGTGCACGGTGAACTCGGTAAGTGCGAAGGCGCCTTTGGCGGTTTTCACTTCCTCCACCATCAGCCGGCGGCATTCCGCCTTGATGGTGGTAGCCGAGGTGCCGTTGCGGTCGCCCAGGAGCACCTTGATGTTGTAGTTGCCTTCGGGCAGCCGCACCGAAAAATAATAGGGCTTGTCGCTGGTCACATAGTCGTCGCGCAGCGGGTTTTTACCGGGATAGTTTTGCGCCGTTACCGGGGAGGCATAGTCGAAGCCGTAACCCTTATCGGCCGTGTAAGTCGTGCTGGGCAGCACCTGGGTATAACCGGGCTGTACCTTGCCGGGACCGAAATCGAATTTGAAGGCCGTTTTCACCGGTGCCTCCTGCCCCTGTACCGACAGGGCGGCAGCGAACAGGACCGCGGATGCTATTGCTTTTAACGAGCTCACTGTTTGGTATTGAAGGTGATCGAATGTTTATTGGATGCGGAAAGCGGGCTAATGGTTGCCCATGCCTTATTTTACCTGTACCCGCACGACGTTCAGCGACAGGGGCTCCAGTGCCAGGGAGACCGCGTTCCCTTTCAGCGAAAGGTCCCGCTGCGCGGGCTGAACGGCCTGCGGTTCGTCCAGGGTATTGATGGCCTGCCGGTCCGCCGACCGCAGCACGTGCAGCGTTGCCTTCTTTGCCGGGCTTTTCCCAGTAATCTCCACCGTGTACGGACGGGCAGAGCCCGATACATTCACCAGCTTCACGATCACCTCGCCGGTCTTTTTATCAAAGGTCGAGGAGGCATACACGCTGTCCTGGCCGGTCACCGGCCGGCCCCCTGCAAGGATAGGTAGCACGTCGGTGCCTTTATTGGTAGAAAATAGCTTTTGCACATAGTAGTTGGGCGTGCCGACGGAGCGCAGGTTGTCGAACCAGATCAGGTCGGGCCGCCATTGCCAGGCTTCCACGTGGGCCAGCAGGGGCGCATACGACGCCATCTGCACCACCTCGGCATTGCGCTCCAGTCCCGTCATGAAGGCCGCTTCCGACAGGGCGCTCATCCAGGTATTCTTCGATTCCGGCCGGGCATCATCCTTCCCGTGCGCCGCATATTCACCGGCAAACACTTTCGGACCCTTGCGGTCGTAGCTATCATAGCGGCTGGCATTTTGCAAAAACCATTCGGGCGGCTTGTAGTAGTGCTCGTCCACCAGGTCGGCCTTGAGGGTACGCAGTTGCTTCCAGGCATATTCGAAGCGCGGACCCTCGGGGGCAGGGCCGGCAGCCGCCACCAGCTTTACTTCGGGGTGGCGCTGTTTCAGTATTTTTTCAAATTCCCGGTAGCGCTCGATGTACTGCTCGTCCCACTGCTCGTTGCCTACGCCCAGGTACTTGAGGCCGAAGGGCGCGGGGTGGCCCATATCGGAGCGCAGCTTGCCCCATTTGGAAGAAACGGGACCGTTGGCAAATTCAATGAGGTCGAGGGCGTCCTGGATGTAGGGGTCCAGCTCGGGCATCGCCACCACTTCGCCGGTATTGTACTGGCAGGCCATGCCGCAGTTGAGGATCGGCAGCGGCTCGGCGCCTACGTCTTCCGACAGTTGGAAATACTCATAAAAACCCAGGCCAAAGGTTTGGAAATAGTCCGGCGCATTGCGGGGGGCGCGGAACTCGACGTTCCAGCGGTTCATGATCAGTTTGCGGTCTTCGAGCGGGCCCACGGTGGTCTTCCACTGGTAGCGGTTGGCCAGGTCCCTGCCTTCCACGATGCAGCCGCCGGGGAAGCGGATAAAGCCGGGTTTGAGGTCGGCCAGCCACTGCACCAGGTCGGCCCGCAGGCCGTTGGGCCGCTTTTGCCAAGTATTTTGCGGAAACAGGGAAATTTGATCGAGGTCGATGCTGCCGGTGCCTTCCACATAAATATTCAGTTTCCCCTTAACGGCCGTATCGGTGGCGGCCAGGGAAACGGAATGCTGTTTCCAATCCGGGGTAAAGCCCTGCAGCGAAGCGCTGCCGATCTTTTTGCCGGAGGCGGACACCAGCTCCACGGTCAGCTTCAGGTCGCCCAGCCCTTTGCGGGCCCAAAGCGAAAAGTTATAGCCTTCGCCGGCCCTGATGCCCATGCCGCGGAAGCCTTCGTTGGTCAGCCCATAGGCCCCTGCGGGGGCATCGACCGTAAGGCGGGCGTAGCGGGGATTCTGCGGCCGTTCTTTTTCTTCGTTGATCACCAGCACCCTGCCCGTGCCGCCATTTTTGAGTTCCTTCCAACCCATCAGGGGGGTGGAAAATTCAAAAGAGCGGTTCTTGACCAGCTCGGCATAAAGGCCGCCGTCGGCGCCGAAGTTGATGTCTTCGAAAAAGATGCCCCACATGGTGGCGGGAACGGCCGTTACCGGCTTGTTGGCCTGCACCGTCAGCTTTTTCTGCGCAACGGCCGGCAAGCCGGCCCAAAGGGAAAAGGAAAGGAGAAAAGGAAAGTAATGTTTGGTCATCGGCAAAAACCTTGAAAGGGAACCGGGACCGGGCCAGCCGATCCCGGTTCTCCGGGTTATTTTTTCAGTTGGATGGAGCTGTCGTTGATTTCAAAAGCGTTGTTCTTCACCAGGCGGATGATCTCGGCGCCTGCCAGCAGCACGGGGCCATAGCCATGGGCCGCATACACGTTCACCGGGCGGTAGTAGTAAAACGCCGGGTCGAACGACATGCCGGTGCCGACGCAGGTGTTTTCCACCTGGCCTTTTTCGTTCACCTGGGTGGTCACGGCATTCCAGCCCAGGATGGCCATGCCGGAATAAGCCAGCGGGTCGAGCCAGCCCTTGTTGATGCCGCGGGCCAGGCAATAGGTATAAATGGCGGTGGCGGAGGTCTCGAGGTACGAGTCGTTGCGGTCGAGCAGCTGGTGCCACAGGCCTTTACCCGACTGGAAGGCGGTCAGCCCCTTGGCATGGGCGCGGAACTGTTCCAGTACGGCGGCACGTCCGGGATGGTTTTCGGGCAGCACGTCGAGCAGCTCGGCCATGGCCAGGAACGCCCAGCCGTTGGCACGGGCCCAGTGGAACTCGGGGTGCACATTCATGCCCTGCACCCAGCCGTGCATGTAGATGCCCAGCTCTTTATTGAACATGCGTCCCGAAAACTGCACGATCTGCTTGACGGCATCGTCGTAATATTTGGCATCGCCGGTCAGCTTGCCCATCTGCGCCAGGGCCGGCACGCTCATGTACAGGTCATCCAGCCAGAGTGTGTTTTTCTGGGGCCGGTTGCGGGCCAGCGTCCCGTCGGGCAGGCGGAATTCTTTATGGGAAATATAGTTGATGAAGGTGTCGATCTGGGGCCGCAGCGCAGGCGAACCGCCGGCACGCAGGGTCTTGATCATGGCCGCGCAGATGGCGCCGCCATCGTCGAGCGCATGCGGGGCTACCGGCTGGCGCAGGGGGTTGGTCGACAGGGGCTGCTTTTTGTACAGCGTGCGGAAGGCGGGAACGGCATTGGCGATAAAGCCCAGGCGGTCTTTGCTGTAGGCCGTATACCGGTTGTCGCCGGTGGCCTCTCCTATTTCCAGCATGCCCATATAGGTCACGCCCCATTCGTAGGAAGTCAGGCGGAAGTCGCCCTGTTTGATGGCCACGTTGGTGTCCACATTGGACAGGTTGGTCACGGCGGCGCCGGTTTTTTTGTGTACAAAAGCGGCCGGCGTTACCGCGTCGAGATAAGTGAACACACGGTCCAGCACGCTTTTGACGGCAGCGGTGGTGGGAATCTTGTAGGGAACGGGATAGTCGGGCTGCAGCAGGTGCAGCGGCGCGGTAACGTCGTTCGGCTTTCCCTGTGCAAAGCCGACGGCAGAAGTGCCCATCAGCACTGCCAGTAAGATTTCTTTGGTTCTGTTCATGTTTCCTGTATTTAAAAGTTCACGAGTTCACGCGTTCACCAGTTCACGAGTTACCCTGTTCCCCGGTTTGGAAAGCAGTTAGCATATTTGTTGGTTGTTTGCCGTTCCCGGCCGCCTTTCCTATGTTGTTCGTTCACCCTGACTTTTTCCTGTTGCCTATTGTCAATTGCCTGTTGTCTATTTTTTTTCTATCACTTGTTTCAGACCCGACAGGTCTATTTGTTCCGCGTGTTCGACCACCAGTGTCTTTTGAGCGCGGAGGGAGCACTTTTTGAAAACTACGCCCCTGATGGGACTTGCTGCCAGCCCGCGGATGTCGCCCACGGAGGTTACGGTGCCCTTTATTTTCACCAGCCGTACATTGCGCACCACCGGGAGTACCGCTGCCGGCGGTTTCACCGGCGGCACCATGCGCCAGGCCATGTTGAATTCAACCGCCTTGCGGGTGTTGTTCAGCCGGAAGTTTTTGTACGTAATGTTTTCCACCACCCCACCCCTGCTGGGCTGCGATTTAAAGCGGATGGGCGCCCAGTTGTCCGTCTCCGCGATACAGCGGCGCACCACGACGTTCCGGATGCCGCCCGAGGTTTCACTGCCCATGGCCACCCCGCCGTGGCCGTAGCCGAACCGGCATTTTTCGATCACAATATTTTCGCTGGGCCGGGCCACCCGCAGGCCGTCCTCGTCCTTGCCGGATTTTATGGAGATGCAGTCGTCGTTGACGTCAATAAAGCAGCGGGAGATTTTTACGTTGCGGTCCGAGTCGATGTCGATGCCGTCGGAGGAAGGGATGTTGTGGTTGGCGGTAATATGAAGCCCGGTCAATTCCACGTTCTCACAATAAAGGATGTGCACGCACCAAACCGCCTGGTTGTGCAGCCGCAGGCCTTTGACCACTACGTTGCGGCTGTTCTGGATGCCGATCAGGCGGGGCCGCATCCACCGGGCGGGGCCGCCGCCCTGCTCCCTTTCGTTGCGGATCATTTCCAGCCAGCTGTCGCCAGAGCCGTCGATGGTGCCTTCCCCCGTCAGGCTGACGCCGTCGAGGCTGTCGGCATTCACCAGGGCGCACATGTAGTTCATTTCGGTGCCCTCCCAGCGGGTGGCCACCATCGGGTAGTCGTCGCGGTTGACGGAACCTTTCAGCACGCCCTCCTTTTCTACGCGGAGGGCTACCCCTTTTTTCAAAAACAGGGCGCCGCTGACAAATATCCCGGCCGGAACCACCACCCTGCCGCCGCCTTCGCGGGCGCAACGGTCAATGGTTTGCTGGATGGCCGTGGTATTTAACGTCCTGCCGTCGCCCACCGCCCCGAAATCCGTAACGATATAGGTTTTCTGACGGTTGGAGGGAGCAGCATTTGCAACAGAAACAGTGAAAAGGAAAAGGAAAAAGAAGTGAAGGGGGCCCATGCTCCTACGGCAAAACGGTAACGTACTGCCATGCGGAAGCAAAAAAAAGTTCTTTTTCATAACAAGCGTGAACGTCATATGGCCCAACACATATTTAAAGATAGGACCGGAGGGACATAAGTTTTCCGTTCCTATCAAAAACAAGCATAAAAAAATGGTCCCCTGTTCCGGATCCAAACATTTCTATGGCCGCAGCAACAGGATAAGTGCTTAAAAATAAACAACAACGGAAGGTAAGCGTCCTGTTCCGTCCTGAAACCTCACCCCCGGCCCCTCCCGCTTAGGCGGGACAGGTTCTCCATCTGGAGGGGGGTGCCCAAACTACAGTCTTATCCTACAGGTTGGCACGAATAGCTTTTCTGTAAAACAGAAAAGCCCTTTCCAATTTGGAAAAGGCTTTTCTGTTTTTATGGTACTCCCTCTGCCCAACCAGTAGGAAAAGATTCAAGTTTGGGCACCCCTCTCCAGATGGAGAACCTGTCCCGCCTAAGCGGGAGGGGCCGGGGGTGAGGCGGGTAAGGCCTAATTATAGCCCGGGTTTTGATAAGCCCGCTTTTGTTCATTGGTCATCGGTTGCCCGTCGACGGTAGTGAGGTCGATCTGGATCTGCGGAACGGGTCGCAGCTTATGGAAGGGCTGGATGCTGCCCGCATCTTTGTTAAACAGCTTGGTCCGCTCCAGCAGGGTCTCGGTCCGTACAAGGTCTTCCCAACGGTAAAATTCTCCGCAGAGTTCCCGGGTCCGTTCGTTCAGGATAAAGTGAATGAAACGGGCCGGCGTGGTGGTGGCGCTGGGCGGGTACTTTTCGCTGGCCGCATTGGTGGTGAACAGGGTTTCCGTGGCCATGAGCTGCGGGTAGGTGCTGTTGACATCGCCCTGGGTGCCGCCTTCGAACATCCAGTAGTGCGGGTTCTTGATTTCGCCGGCACGATAGGCGCCCCGTTGCCGCAGGATGTTGACATATTCCAGCGCCTTGGCGTAGTTGCCCAGGCGCCCATAGGCTTCGGCGGCGATCAGGTAGGTTTCCGCGAACCGGGCCAGGGTGCCGTTGCGCACGCCCCGCTGTTCGTTAAAATTGCTGGTCACCCGTACCGGGTCGAGGTGTTTCACCAGCGTCAGGTATTTGTTGTTATTAAAACCCTGCCGCAGCTCCCCGTTGGAACCCCGGAAGTAGCGGGCGAAGACACGGTAGCGGTAGCGGGCCAGTACGGCGGTATCGATCGCGGTGGCTGGGGTATTTACAATAAACAGGGCGGCCGTATCGCCGATGCCGAATTTTCGTTTGCCCACCAGGTCGGGCCGGGGCGCATTGGCGGCGGTAAAGGTGGGCACGCCGGTGTTGGTATTGGAAAAGTAAACCGTGCGGAAGCTTTTGTAAAACCGTGAATCGTTCTTGCGGTCGTAGATGTCGATGGTATAATCCGAGGGGCCCAGGCGCCGGAAGGGACGGCCGTTGAAGTTATCCGCCTGCCGCGACAGGCCGGGAATGCCCTGGTCGTACTGCATGATGAAATAGGTATGGGTCTGGTTGCCCTGGGGCCCGATCAGGTTCAGGTTCGTATTGAACTGGGCGGCCAGGATAATTTCCCGGCTGGCCTGGGCTGTTTGGAAGCGTGAATAGTCGCCCTTGGGGGCGGCGCCGTTTTCGCCCAGCGGCGGCGGGGTGTTGGTGGCATAGACGCCGTTCCAGAGGTTGGCATAATCGGGTTCCAGCGTGTAGGCACCGGACGTGATCACCAGGTCGGCAAAATAAGCCGCGCTGTCGATATCGGTAGGCTGCTGGCCCCGCTGGTCGGTTACGGCGCTGCCCCGGGTCAGGTAGGCCTTGGCCAGGAAGTGGTTGGCCGCTCCCCGGGTGGCCCTGCCCGGCTCGGAAGCGTTCGTGGCCAGGTTGGCGGAGGCGAAGCGCAGGTCGGAAATAAGGGTGCGGTACACTTCGGGAACCGGCGACCGCGGAAAGTCGGTGCGCACGCTGAGGCTGGAGGTATTCACGATCGGGATGGCCCCGAATTGCTGTACCAGCTGGAAGTAATAATACCCCCTGAGGAACCTCAGTTCCGCGAGGCGCTGGGTCTTCTGCCCCTCGGTGCCCAGGGTCAGGGAAGTGGGCTCGTTCAGCGCCGGTATGCGTTCGAGGCCGAGATTGCAGCGGTTGATGCCAAAATAGTTGTTGACCCAGAGGCTGTTGATAAAGCCGTCGCCGGGCGCCAGCCGGGCGTCATAGGTATTGTAGTAACTGAAGTTGTACTGGTCGCCCAGGATGAATTCGTCGGTGCCGAAGTTCCAGAGCAGGTAGGATTGCTCGTCCTCGTATTTGAAGCGCAGCGGGGAATAGGCCGAGCGCACCAGGTCTTCCAGCCCCTGGGCGGTATTGTAATAATCGTAGGAGAGCTGGGTGACCAGTTCTTCTTCCACGAACTTTTTGCAGGAAGTGCCGGCCACCACCAGGAGGCCGGTCAATATGGGCAAGAGGGCTTTTTTCATTTTGTGGTATTTACGTATGGGTTGAGAGGAACCAAAGGGGGCCGGTCCACCGACCCCTTTGATCCGTTTGATCCGGCTGAACTAAAATCCAAGGCGTACACCCAGCACAAAGCTCCGGAAGCTGTAAGAAGTAGGACCGGCGCTGGAGTTCCTGCTCGACGGATAGGAGGTCACAAACGGCAGGGTTTCCGGGTCCACGTCCTCCACCTTGCTCCACAGGAAGGGGTTCAGGGCATTGAAGAAAATGCTGGAGCTGGAAGCCTTGTACCGGCTGACGAATTCCTTGGGCAGGCGGTAGGTGAGCGAAATGCTGCGCACCCGTACAAAGGAACCGTCGCGGAAGGTCATCGACTGCCAGAAGGGTTGCACGTCCACGGTACTGTTCACCTGCGGCCACTCGTTGGTGGGATTGGTCGGGGTCCAGTAGTTCAGGTAGGGACCCGCCTGGCGCCCGTTGGTCTGGGGCCGCAGCACCCTTACCGTGGAGCCTCTGCGGACATACACATAGATGCCCAGGTCGAATCCTTTGTAGGAGAGCGTGCTGTTGACGCTGCCGATCCATTTGGGCACTTCCGATCCCAGGGGCACCTTGTCGGCTTCGTTGAGCAGGGTGTCGCCATTGGTATCCTGGGCGCGGATGCGGCCGGGCTGCATGCGCACATCGGCGCGGTTGCCTGCTTTCTTCCAGTAATAGTCGGCCAGGATGCCGCCGCGCAAGGTATCGGCATATTGGAAAACCCCTTCCTGCTGCCAGTCATAATACGTGCGGATGGGCCAGCCCAGGAACCACTGGTTGCCCACGTTGTCCTGGTCGTCTCCGCCAAAAAGTTCCACGATCTCTTCCTTGTTTTTGGTAAACATGAAGTCGGTGATCCACCGCCAGCCGCCCGGCTGGTTGATGTTGGTGGTCGACAGGCTGATCTCGATGCCGCGGTTGCGGATCTTGCCCAGGTTCACCAGCACCTCGGGAAAGCCCGAAGCGGCCGGAAGCGAGCGGTTCTGGATCTGCTGGGTGGTGTTGGACTGGTACACATCCACCGTACCGGTAATGCGGTTTTTCCACAGCCCGAAATCCACGCCGGCATTCAGGGCGTTGGTCCGTTCCCAGGTCAGATCGGGCAGCGGCAGGGTGCCCGGGCCAAAGCCGGCGGCGGGGTTGTCGGCCCAGTTGTAGGGAATGCGGGTCAGCAGGCCGCGGCCCTGGTAGGGCCTGATGGAGGAGTTGCCCACCGAGCCGTAACCTACCCGCAGCTTCAGGGAGTTCAGCACGTTCACCGCGTCCATAAAGGGTTCGGCATCCACCTTCCAGGCCAGGGCGGCGGAAGGGAACCACAAACCCTTGTGGCCTTCGGTGAATACGGAGGAGTTGTCGTTGCGGACGCTGAGGGTCACGTTGTATTTATCCATCAGCGAGTAGTTGACCCGTCCCATGTAGGACAGCAGCTGGAATTCGGCCAGGCCGCCGGAGCTGGTGGTGGTGGATAAGGCGTTGTTCTGCAGCGAGTACCATTTCTGGCTTTCGTAGCTCAGGTTTTCCGCGTTGGAGGTCAGGGTGTCGCCCCGGATCTTCTGCAGCTCCTGCAGCAGGGTGAAGGAGAAGTTGTGGTCGTCGCCGATCTTGGTGTCGTAGTTGATGATGTTGTCGAAAATCCAGGTCAGGCCGTTGCGGATCGAATAGGAAGCATTGGCCGGGTTTCCCTGCCGTACCGAGGAGATGGTGCCGTTGAAGGTGCCCCTGCGCACGTTGGTGGCGTCGATGCCGAAGGCGGCCCGGTACTTCAGGCCTTTCAGGATCGAGACTTCGCCGAAGACGCTGCCGATGAGGCGGCTGGTCCGGTTTTCTTCAATCACGGTATTGGGGTCGTTCAGCGGGTTGACGATCTGGGGGTCGTTGCCGGGGAAGAAGATCAGGTTGCCGGCGCTGTCGTAGGGCAGGGCCAGGGGGATCATGCCGATGGTGCCGGAGTACACCGACGGACCCACGTTCTGCTTCGACCAGGTGTAGTTGAGGTTGCCACCGATATTGACAATTTTCGCCGGCCGGAAGTCGGCGGTCTGGTTAAAGGTGTAGCGGGTATAGTCCTGTCCGAACTCGATGCCTTTCTGTTTAAAATAAGAGCCGGAGACGGAGGACCGGAACTTTTCCGAACCGCCGGTGACCGAGAGCTGGTGGTTGGTGGTCAGGCCGGTACGCAGGGCCTGGTCGGCCCAGTCGGTGCTCCGCACTTTGGAGGGGTCGTACTGGGCCACGCTGTCCAGTACGGCCAGTCCCAGGTTGCGCAGCAGGGTCTTTTCCGCTTCGGAGGTGGCGCGCTTCTGGTACACGAAGATGTTGTTGGTGGGGTCCAGCCGGCTGAAGTTGTACCCCATGGCTACCGACTGCCACACGTTGGGATCGGCCCGGAACAGCACGTAGTCGGTGGCGGGGTCGGGGAAGTACAGCGAAGGGATGGCCGTGCCCTGGGAGGTATTGTAGGCGCGGGCGCTGATGTAGGCGTCGCGGCGGTACTGGGCCCAGCCCGGCCCGTCGAACACCTTCATTTTGCGCAGGATCTTGTCCTGCGACACGCTGCCGCTGTATTCCACCGCTACGCGGCCGGCCCGGCCTTTTTTGGTGGTGATCTGGATCACCCCGTTGGCGCCCCGCACCCCGTAGATGGCAGTGGCGGAAGCATCTTTCAGCACGTCCATGGATTCGATGTCCAGCGGGTTGATGTCGTCGATGCTGTAACTCTGAGGAATGCCGTCCACAACATAAAGGGGTTCGTTGGTGGCGCCCAGGGAGCGGTTGCCGCGGATGCGGACCGTGGCGCCGGCGCCCGGACGGAACGAGCTCATGTTGGCATCCACGCCCGGCACGCGGCCCTGGAGGGCCTGGGTGACGTTGGTCACGGGCACCGCCTTGATTTTTTCGGAGCTGACCGTGGCGATGGCCCCGGTAACGTCGCCGCGGCGTTTGGTGCCATAGCCCACCACCACCACGTCCTGCAGGGAGGAGCCGGTCGGCGTCATTTCAACGGCCACCTGGCCCTGGCTGGCCAGCGGCAACTGCTGCTCGGTGAAGCCCACATAGCTGATGATCAGCGTGGAGGTGGGGTTGGGAGCGGTGATGGAAAATGTACCGTCGGGCTTTGAAACCGTGCGGGTCTGGGTGCCTTTCACCTGGATGGTCACCCCTGCCAGGGGCGCGCCACTGGTATCGGTAACAGTACCGGTTACCGGGAATCCCTGTGCCAGGGCGGAGCGTGGAATATTGAAAATGAGAAGGGTCGCAAAGAAGATCTGCAACCAATAGCGGGTCAAGTTTCGTTTCATATGACCAAGGTTTAATGGAGGAAGTAAACAATAGAGGAATTAAATGTAACATTTTTTATAAATCGGATGTCCGACTGGTTTCCAGTATTTTAACAAGCTCATCTTTTATTTTACTTTAGGTTCTGGCCGGAGGGGGGACGGGCCGGTGGGACCGGGCTCTTCTTGCGGGGCACAGCTTTGATGCCTTGAACATAACCGTTAGGATGGAAGCCGGTTGGCGGCAAAGGAAGAAGGCGGTCTGGCTCGGAAAAGCAGGTGTTCTTCATCTGGAGCAATTTTGACGTAGGCAAGTATCCTGACACCTCCCCAAATATTGTTCCTTTCCTTAATAGCTCATCTTATACGCGGAGGCTTTTTCGTTTGTACCCTCCCGTGGTCCGGGGTAAAAAATAAAATACGGTGGGCCTGGTGTTGCCCGGAGGCATAATTTTACGCCATGAACGGATCCCTACTCGAAGTACTGAAACGGCTGAAGGCCCTTTCCGATACCGGACTGCTTTACAGTAACAATGACTATGACAAGGAACGCTACCAGGAGCTGCGGGAGATCAGCCTGGGCCTGCTGCAGCAGATAAGCGGGCACAGCCTTGATGAGCTGGCGGAAAGCTTTCCCCTGGTAAAGGAATATCCTACCGCGAAGGTGGACATCCGGGCACTGGTGCTGTCGCCGGAAGGCAGGATCCTGATGGCCCGCGAAAGCGCCGACGGCAGGTGGTCGTTGCCGGGAGGATGGGCCGATGTGGGCCATACCCCGGGGGAAACGGTGATCAAGGAGGTGTTCGAGGAAACGGGCCTGGAAGTGGTGCCCCAGCGGCTGCTGGCTGTTTTCGACAAACGGAAGCACCCCCACCCGCCCCAGCCTTTTTATGTCTACAAGCTGCTGTTTTACTGCACCGCCGTGACCTCTGGGATCCGCAAAGGTTTCGACGTGCTGGACGTGGACTGGTTCGAGATTGACCAACTGCCCGAACTGTCCGAAGACCGGATCCTGAAAAGCCAGATCGAGCTGGGTTATAAAAAAGTCAAGTCCGCCGATCTGGAAACCTATTTCGATTAGCCCCAGGTCTTGGCGGAATTGGTTAATTGGTTAATTGGGCCTTGACGGCAGGACGGTCCCAAATTCCTAATACCCAAATTAACCAATTAACCAATCCCGCCTCAGGCCCTAAACCCCTTCCCGCTATGGACCCCAAACCCTTCTCCGCGCTCCCGATTTCGTTGCTCGACCTGGCGACGGTGGGCGAAGGCCGCAGCCCGGCGGAAACCTTTCAAAACAGCCTGCGGCTGGCCCGGATGGCCGAGCGGTGGGGCTTTCGCCGCTTCTGGCTGGCCGAACACCACAACATGGAAAGCGTGGCGTCTTCGGCCACCGTGGTGCTGATCGGCTTTATTGCGGGCGGCACCTCCACCATCCGCGTGGGTTCGGGCGGCATCATGCTGCCCAACCATGCCCCCCTGATCGTGGCCGAACAGTTCGGCACCCTGGAGTCGCTCTACCCCGGCCGCATCGACCTGGGACTGGGGCGGGCACCCGGCACCGACCCGGTGACCTCGATGGCCCTGCGGCGGGAGCGGCTGGCGGCGGGGTATGACTTCCCGCAAAACATCGAAGAGCTGCGCACCTACCTGTCGGCGGAAAACCGGACGGGCCGGGTACGGGCCATCCCGGGCGAAGGCCTCGATATTCCCATCTGGATCCTGGGGTCGAGCACCGAAAGCGCCTGGCTGGCAGGATCGCTGGGGCTACCTTATGCCTTTGCCTCGCATTTTGCACCGGCCCAGCTGCATGCCGCCCTGAACCTGTACCGGCAGCACTTTACGCCATCGGACCACCTGAAAGAACCCTACATGATGGCCTGCGTCAACGTGGTGGCTGCCGATACGGACGAAGAAGCCACCCGCCTGTCCACTTCCTTCCTGCAACTGGCCGTGGGCCTGGTACGCGGCAGGACCGCTCCCCTGCCGCCCCCGGTAGAAAGCATGGAAGGCAGGTGGACCGAATGGGAGGAAGCGGCGGTACGGGCGTTCCGCACCTACACCTTTGTAGGGGCGCACGACCGGATCCGGAAGGACCTGCAGGAATTCGTGGACCATACAGGGGTGGACGAACTGATGGTGGCCTCGCACATTTATGACCCGGCGGCCCGCTTACGGTCGTACGAGATCCTGCACGAGCTTTGGCAGGAACGGAAGGGATAATCCGGAGCGGGAATGACTGAAATCAGTTTTTCCCGCGGGCGGGCAGGTCATCTTTGCCGCAGGAAACGGATCAGAAGCATTCCCGGCCGGGTGTCTGCCGCAATTTTTTAATGGAAGGGAAAGCCTTTTCTTTACATTCAACCTAACGGAAACCATTATGCTTAAAGTGAACAGCGTGCACCATATTGCGATCATTTGTTCGGACTATGCCGTTTCCAAAGCGTTCTATACCGGGGTGCTGGGGCTGACCATTATCCGGGAAGTGTACCGGGAAGAACGGGATTCGTGGAAGCTGGACCTGGCGCTCAACGGCACCTACGTGATCGAGCTGTTTTCCTTTCCCGACCCGCCGCCCCGTGTATCGCGGCCCGAAGCCAGGGGCCTTCGTCACCTGGCCTTTGAAGTAGAGGACGTGCAGCAGGCGGTAGCCTGGCTGCAGCAAAACAACGTGGTAGCCGAGTCGGTGCGGGTAGACGAATACACCGGCAAGCGGTTTACCTTTTTTACCGACCCCGACGGCCTGCCGCTGGAATTTTACGATAAATAAATCTGGATGGATACAAACTCCGAATTACGATTTTCTATTATTTCCTCAATGGAAGCAAATGATTTTCGATACAGATCGACGCAGGTTTCAGAAGGATTTTGAACTTACCATATTCTGGCTGCTAATTCAAATTCAATAGGGTCCTCCCTAATCAATGAAAGCACGATTATCATCACTTGTTTACCTTCTTTCTTTCGGAGCGTAAAGCCCAGCAAGTCCTGCTGGCTTTCCGGCTTAGTAAATCCTATGGTGGGAGATATGGAAGAACCCGCTTTAAATAATGAAAAATAATTATTAAAAAAATTTCGTTTGTTGTTTCCCTTGCCTTGCCGAATCCAGATTATAATAGAAACGAAACGAACACAAAATTATCCGGAAGCCTTGAAAACCAAATACCCAAAGAAAACCCGTTAGTACTTCATTCCGTATCCAAACGTTTGCCCCGAATGAATCCTTCGCTTCCTGAGCGGGAAGCCTGCCGGCAGCAGGGTCGCTCCCTTCCGCCGCCTCCAATGATCCGGCCCGTTTTCTTATCCAACCCATTTCCCGAACCGGTTCCACTGACCCGTTTCCTGTTGCGCAACAGGAAGCCCCCATCGCGTACCCCCTATCCATTATCCCCTAAACCATTTCATTAACCATTTAAAAAACCTTGTTGTTATGAAAGCTTTGAAATTATCTGTATTCGCCCTCTTTGCCAGTACCATGTATTTGACTTCCTGTCAGAAAAATCATGATAAGGAGATGGACACCGCTCCCGCTGTCAACAGCGCCCGGGCGGCCGACCAGACCCTCAAAATAAAAGAACCCGAAAAACTTTTTGAACGCTCGATCCGCATCTCCGATGCCACCAATACCCGGACCGCCCAGCTGCGCTTCCGCGCCGTTAACAAAGAAACCCTGGACAAACTGGCACTGGACGACCTGGAAATCCGGCTGGTGAACACACCGACCAGCCTGCTGCAACAGCCCAACCCCGGCAAGTCCTCGGAAAAAGGCGCCGCTATGGCCTCCCGGATGGGCGCCCAGCGCACGGCTACCGGTAACGACGTGAAAATACCCGAGAACGCCGTACTGGTGGACCTGCCCCTGGAATCGAAGAACACTCCCGTTTCCATCGAAGTACGCAATAAATCGACAAAAAGCCTGACGGCCGACCCGGCAGCGGCGGCCCTGGCCACCACTTCCCTGTATTACTATAACTCCAGCTGGCACCGGGTGCAGGTGACGAACTTCCATACCAACCCCGTCTATGCCTCCTTCTACTATCATTTCTGGGGCTGGAAGTTCTACTCCGGTTATGCCTACACCCTGTACCGGAATGGCTGGGGCTACTACTACAACTGCGTATCCTCGGTGGGTACGAATGTAACCCGGTACGGCGCATTCTGGTACCGCGTGACCTGGTGGACCTATTGCTAAACAGTTTAGAGGAACGGTTCCCTTCCCCCCACATCGGCCCGACCCTTTCGGCCATGGCCACGGGTTTTGGGTGCGGTGAACGCTGAAAAGGCGGCAAACGACAAAAGGTTGTTTGGCCGCCTTTTTCTTTCGGTTTACTTTTGACCCTTCATAAAACCCTATTTTTCAAGGATCCTAATAATTTTTCGGTCATGCATGCCTCCCTGATATTCCTGTTTGCGCTGCTTTCCGTTGGGGCTTTTGCCCAGCCGGGTAGTCCCGCTAAAACCGGGGGTACCGGCGGTACGCTCCTCTTTTCGGACGACTTTACCGGCAGCCTGGATACCACGGTTTGGATAGCTGAAATAGCGCCCAAGCCCCCGGCGGCGGTGTACACCCGGGGCGGACAGCTGTGGCTGGATACCCGGGGCGGCGTGACGGTCTGGCTGAAGAAAAAGCTGGGCGGCAACTGGCGCATCGAATATACCCGCCGGGTGGTGGTCGATACCGGCAGCAACGACCGGCTGTCCGACCTCAACACCTTCTGGATGGCCTCCGACCCCCGCAATCCCCACTTGTTTACCCGCGACGGCGTGCTGGAATCCTACGATTCGCTGCAGCTGTATTACGTAGGACAGGGCGGCAACTCCAACAGCACCACCCGCTTCCGCCGCTACGAAGGCAACGGCCAGCGCACCCTCGTGCAGGAATATACCGACACCGCCCACCTGATGCAGGCCAACAGGGAGTACACGGTCTCCATCAGCAAAACGGGCCCTAACGTTACCTACGCGGTGGACGGCGTGGTGTTCTTTAGCTGGAACGATCCCCGGCCGCTGCAGGAAGGCTATTTTGGCTTCCGGTCCACCAAGTCGCGCCAGGCCATCGGCAACATCCGGGTATACCGGCTGCCGTAAGTGCTCCGGACCGCCTTGGGCGGTTTGTTACGCCAAAAACCTTTTCCCCCAAACCCAACCCATATACCTTCCCGCTTATGAGCAAGGCGAACCTGTTCTTCGAAGAAGCTGCCCTCCTCCACGCCTCCGGCGCCATCAGCCTGCAGGAAAAATATCCCCGCCTGCGCGACCTGCTGGAGCAGGCCTGCCGCGAGCTGACGCGCCAGGAGCCGGTGCAGTTCACCAACCTGTTTTCGCGCCAGGCCTACCTGGCCCAGCAGCACCGCCTCGACCGGACGGTCAACCATTACCTCAACGGTCTGCGGATCACGGCCAACGGCGTGTTGCACCAGGGGCGCACGCCCGACGCCGCGCTCTACCCCTATCATTTCAAAGCGCTCTGCGAAGCCCTGGCCGTTTTTTTCGGTTGTCCCTTACCGGCAGCCGTGGAGAAGCAACTGCCCCCGTCCTACCCGCCCCCCGCATTCGGGGCCGCCGCCGTGGAACGGATCGGGCAACTTCGTTGCTTGGTTATATCGGTGGGCCCGGAAGCCCTCCGCTGCCGGCGCGAGGAGGGCGATGAAATAGAGGTGCGGGTCAACGTGGCCGGCGTGAACGATTATTTCCGCGAGTCGGTGGAACAGCTCGCCCCGGGCATGGAACTGCTGCTGTGGCAGGTAGAGCTGACCTCGGACGGGCAGTACCTCCCGCAATTCTTCATTGCGGAGCCCGACTACCTGGTGGATGCCTCGGCCCTGGCGGAATGCTTCAAGCAGCAGGGCGATTCGCCCCTGCACTACCTTTTTAATAAGTTCCGGCCCCAGGAATCCACCGCCCCCCTCCTGCTGGGAAACCTGGCCAACCTGTTCGTGGACGAGCTCATGAACGAGGCGCCCACCCCCGTGACCTTCGAGGAAACCCTGGTAAAAGGCTTTAAGCAGGCCGCCATCGATTTTACCAATAACGAGCAGCTGAAGGACCGTCAAAAATTCGCCGACTTCTGCGCCAACGCCAAAAAGCAGTTCGAGACCATCCGCCGGGTTATCCGGCAGGACTTTCCCCGCCAGGGCGACCTGCCCATCGACCCTTCCGGCTGCATCCTGGAGCCTTCCTTCCTGTCGGATACCTTCGGCCTGCAGGGCCGGCTGGATATTTTGGAGGTGAAGTCGTGCCGGCAGAAGGCCAACGTGGTGGAGCTGAAGTCGGGCAGCCCTCCCTTCGGCAACCGGCGCATTTCGGAAAACCACGAGCGGCAGCTGATGGCCTACGAGCTGCTGCTGCAAAGCGCCCTGGACCTGAAATACGGCGACATCAAAACACGGCTGCTGTATTCGAAGGCCGAGGCGGACAACCTGCGGAGCGAGACCTTTTCGCTCAAACAAAAGCAGGAACTGCTGAACCTCCGCAACCTGCTGGTGATCATGGAGTACCGCATGGCCAATGACCGGACGCCCCGGTTCGATACCGTCCGCCGCTACATCGGGTCGCTGAACGAAGCGGGCCTGGTCACCCGCCGGCTGCACCCCAATTTTTTGCCCTACGTGCAAAAGGACATCCAGGCCTTTACCGCCCCCCTGGCCGCCGCCGACGATACGGAGCAGGCCTACTTTCATGCTTTTGTGAACTTCATCGCCCGGGAGCTTTATTTGTCCAAATGCGGCGACGGCGGCGACGCCGCGGCCACCTTCGGGCTGGCCAGCCTGTGGCGGGTGGCTTTTGACGAAAAGAAAGAACGCTGCGAGATCCTCTACGGCCTCACCCTGGACGGCGACGGCAACCGCTGCGCCACCGAAGAACGGTCCATCCGCTTCCGCCGGACCCGGGAAGACAACCGCAACGCCAACTTCCGCGCCGGCGACGTGGTGATCCTGTACCCCTGCCGTCCCGAGGGCTACAAGCCCACCCAGGGCCAGGTATTCAAATGCACCATCAAAGACATCAGCCGGGAGTACGTGACCCTGCAGCTGCGCAGCCAGCAGCGCAACGCGGCCTTTTTCGAGGCCTACGACTGCTGGGGCGTGGAAAAAGACGTCATGGACAGTTCCTATACCCACATGACCCGCGGGCTGATTGAATTTCTCCGGGCGGAGCCCCGGAAGCGCCGCCTCCTGCTGGGCCGGGAGGCACCCCGCCCGTATCCATCTGCCAACGGTCCGCTGCAGGGGCTCTCCGCCGAGCAGGCCGCCATCGTGCGGCAGGCGCTGCAAAGCCCCGACTATTTCCTTATCGTGGGCCCGCCGGGAACGGGCAAGACCTCCATCGTTCTGAAAAACATTGCCCAAGAACTGCTGCGCGAAGGCCGCAATACCCTCATCCTGGCGTATACCAACCGGGCAGTGGACGAGATCTGCGAAAAGATCGCCCAGGCGGGCGCCGAGCTGGCGGGCGGGCAGGCTTCCACCGGCGCTCCCTGTTACCTCCGCATCGGCTCCGAGCTGTCCACCGATCCCCAGCTGCGCGACGCCCTGCTGGACCGCCAGCTGCAGGCGCTGGTGGAAGCGCGGGAGCGGGCCGGCGAACGTTTTAAGAGAGACGACATCCGCACGCTCTTCGACCGCCACAAGGTAGTGGTGGGCACGCTCAGCTCCATCAGCGGCAAGCCGGGGATTTTTGACCTGAAGCGCTTCGACACCATCATCGTGGACGAGGCCTCCCAGATCCTCGAGCCGCAACTGGTAGGCCTCCTGACCCGGGCGCCCAAATTCATCCTGATCGGCGACCACAAGCAGCTGCCGGCCATCGTGCTGCAGGACGAAGAGCGGGCCCGTGTGGCGCACGAAGGGCTGCGGGCCATCGGGCTGGAAACCCGCAGCAACTCGCTGTTCGAGCGGCTCCATACCAACGCCTGCGAAAAAGGCTGGCACTGGGCCCATGCCGCCCTGAGCTGCCAGGGGCGCATGCACGAGGACCTGCTGCAGTTTCCCAACCACTCCTTTTATGAATCCCGCCTGAAGCTGTCCGAGGATCCGCTGCGCCTTGCCGGCCAGACGGCGCCGCTCGACCTGCAACCCGCCGATTCGAGGTCGGGACTGGAGCGCTACCTCTGCTCCCGCCGGCTCCTGTTTATCCCCTCCGCCTGCGATCCTGCCGACGGCCTGCGCCAGGCCAAGACCAACAGCGAAGAAGCCGATACGGTGGTGCGGCTGCTGGAAAAGATAATTGGGATCTACCGGGCGAGCGGGAAGACTTTTGACCCGCAAACCACCCTGGGGGTGATCACGCCTTTCCGCAACCAGATCGCGGCCATAAAGGACCGGATGGAAGAAAGCGCCCTGGTCACCTCCCTGCCCGGCTACCACCACCTGCTGGTGGATACGGTGGAGCGCTACCAGGGCAGCCAGCGCGACATCATCCTGGTATCGCTTTGCGTATCCAGCCACGCCCAGATGGACTTCCTGACCTCCAATACCCGGATGTTCCGCAACGAAGCGCGGGGACAGTACCCCGTGGACCGGAAGCTGAACGTGACCCTCACCCGTGCCCGCGAACAGCTGGTGCTGACCGGTGTGGAGGCCGTTACCGGTACCAACATCCATTACCAGCAGCTGGTGGCCTTTATCCGCTCAAGGGGCGGCTATATTGCCGAAGGCTGCCGGGGCGTGCAAAGCGATGGGGTGGTGTATTCCGGTGAGGGCCGCCATGCCGCCTCCTTTCCTGTGGTGGAGGCGGACGAATCGACCGGCTTCGGGGCGCTGCCGTTTTAAAAATCCTTGCCGGCCGGGGGGATTGATCGTACTTTGCCGTTCATACCGTTTCGTATTTTTATGAAAAAGGCAGAAGCCACCAGGCATACGATTTTACAGAAAGCATTTGAGCTGATTTACGAGAAAGGCTACCAGGCTACCAGCATCGACGACATCATTTCCACGACGCAGGTGACCAAGGGGGCCTTTTATTACCATTTTAAGAACAAGGACGAAATGGGGCTGGCGATCATCCACGAAATCCTGAAGCCCGCGATGGCCGGCAGCTTTATCGAATCGTTGCAAAAGGATCAGGATCCGGGACAGGCGATTTACAACATGATGCACCACCTTTTGCTGGAAGATAAGTTCATGAAAGTGGAGTACGGTTGTCCCGCCTCGAACCTTACCCAGGAAATGACGCCCTGGAACGGAGAATTCCGCCGGGCGCTGGAAGCGCTGACCCAGCAATGGGAGGCTGAAATGACCGCTACCCTGGAGCGGGGAAAAGAAGAAGGCTTTTTGCGCAAGGATGTCGATGCGGCACAGGTGACCCTGTTTGTCATGGCGGGCTATTGGGGCATCCGGAATTTTGGAAAGCTCCGGAACAGCAAAGCCGTTTACCTGTCTTATTTAGAGCAGCTCAAGGCCTATCTGGAAGGGTTAAAATAAATTCCCATTTTAACATACCGCCTGGTATGTTTCTCCTTACCTTCGCCCCGTCCCAAACAAATGACATGTACCCGACCCTGATCTTTCTGCATTCGCTGACCCGCTGGCTGGTCGTTGGCAGCCTGCTGTACGTCCTGTTCCGGGCGGGCCGGGGGTACGTTTCCAAAAAATTGTTTTCCGGCCGTGACGGGGCGGCCCGCACCCTCGCGGTGACGGCGGCCCACCTGCAGCTGGTGATCGGCATGACCCTGTATGGGCAAAGCCCGCTGGTGCGGCAGTTCTGGGGTCATTTTCGCGAAGCATGGCAGGACAGGACGCTGGTGTTTTTCGGCCTGGCGCACATGCTGCTGATGCTGACCGCTGTTGTGTTGCTAACCATTGGCTCGGCCCTGTCCAAAAGAAAGCAGGAAGACCGCCAAAAATTTAAAACGATGCTGGCCTGGTTTGGCATAGCGCTGCTCGTGCTGTTTATCGCCATTCCCTGGCCCTTTTCTCCATTTGCAAACAGACCTTATTTCAGATAACTATGACTCAATTATTGAAGACAAAAGTCGGGCGCCTGCGCCTTATCGGTTTTTTTGAAGGCCTTTCCCTGCTGGTGCTGGTATTCATCGGCATGCCTATGAAGTATTTTCTCCAGGACCAGACGCTGACCAAGCTGGTGGGCCCCATTCACGGAGTATTGTTTGTGCTGTTCGTACTTTGTGCCATCGGCGTGGCCGTGGAGCAGAGCTGGAAGTTCCGCACCACCGGCAAGGTGCTTTTGGCCAGCTTCATTCCCTTCGGCACCTTCTATGTCGACAAGCGCATCCTGAGCAAATTATGAGAACGCTGATCCTGGCCGGGTGTGTTTTCCTGTTGCTGTATATTACTTACCGGACCTACCGTTCGGTAAAGCTGGGCAAAGGGCTGGACCGGCTCCTGGCGGACGGGGCTGTTTTGCTGGATGTGCGGACCGAAGGCGAATATGCCGCCGGTCACCTTCCCGGTTCCCTGAATATTTCCCTGGGCACGATCCGTGAACGGTATACGGAGCTGGACCCCGGTAAAACCTACATCACCTATTGTTCGCATGGTTTGCGCAGCGTAAAGGCGCAAAGCCTGTTGCAGGAGCGCGGCTTTAAAAACGTGTACAATGGTGGCGCCCTCCCCGACCTGGAAAAGATCATTAAAGCACTGTCCTAAAGAAGTTGGTACACGTACCCCGGAATTGCATTCCGGGTAAGGACGGTTCGAACTGCTGTTGCTCTTTAGGATGAAGTGTACTTCCCCGGGAATGCAATTCCGGGGTACGTGATCCTGCCTTCAATCGAACCGGAATAAACGAGCACCTCCTGATTTTCCGGGTTGACTTCCTACAAAAAAATCTGACTGTCGTTGCCGTAAACAACCTTACCTTTGATTCATCTGATGATCTGATGAATTTACGTGTATTATGATAACCAAAAAATCCCTTTCCGAAGAAGTGGCCGAAAAAATCCGGGAACAAATCGCCGGTGGCCGATACCTTCCCGGCGACCGGCTGCCCATTGAGCCGGAACTGATGAAAAGCTTCGGGGTCGGGCGCTCTACGATCCGCGAGGCCATCAAGCTGCTCACCAATGCGGGCCTGCTGCGCGCCCAGCAAGGCGTGGGCACCTTCGTGGAACAGGCCGGCCCCCTGCGGGAAACGATGGACCAGCGCCTCCAGCGCGCCAAAGAGCAGGAAGTGGACGAGATCCGCCAGCTGCTCGAACTGAAAATAGCGGAAAAGGCCGCCCGGAACCGGACGGAAGAAGACCTCGAAAAAATCAGCCAGCACCTGGCCGCAAGGAAGGCAGCTGCCGTCGAAGGCTCCCTGGCGGATTGCGTAGAGGCGGATATTGCCTTTCATACCGCCATCGCCGTCGCCTCCGGCAACGACATCCTGGCCGACCTGTACCGGGCCGCAGCCGGCCATTTAAAGCAATGGTTCCTCAGCCGGTACCACCAGGCCGATTTTCAAAAGACCTATCTTCTGCACGAGCGCCTCTTTAAAGCCATCCGGGCGGCAGATGGAGAAAAGGCCTGGAAGATCGCCTCGGAAATTATTAGCAAATAAGGCGTTCCCCTTTACCACTTATCACCAGCTAAAAACACCGCATATGAAGACCTCCACCCTCGCTGCCCCTCGCCCCGCCGCCTCGCAAACGATCTACGTGATCCTGTTCACCATCAGTTTCAGCCACCTGCTGAACGATATGCTGCAGGCGGTAGTGCCTTCGGTCTATCCCATTATCAAGGAAAAATACCACCTGACCTTCACCCAGGTGGGCTTTATCACCCTTACCTACCAGCTGACGGCCTCGATCCTGCAGCCGTTCGTGGGCTATTATACGGACAAGCGGCCCCGCCCCTATTCCTTGGCCATCGGAATGGGCTTTACCCTGGCCGGCCTGCTGGCGGTTTCCTTTGCCGGCAGCCTCGGGCAGATGCTGGCGGCGGTAGCCCTGATCGGCGTCGGTTCGTCGATCTTTCACCCAGAATCCTCCAGGGTGGCCCACATGGCGGCAGGCGGCAAAAAGGGACTGGCGCAATCGATTTTCCAGGTGGGCGGCAATGCCGGGAGCGCCATCGGCCCGCTGCTGGCGGCGCTGATCGTCGCGCCCCACGGCCAATCCTATATCAGCTGGTTCTGCCTCGTGGCATTTGCAGGCATCCTGGTGCTGTCGGCAGTGGCCCGGTGGTACCAGAACCATCTCGAGGAGCGGGCCGCCCGGCCGGCCCCGTCGACGGCGGAGCAACGGCCCGCACTGCCCCAATCGAAAATCATCATGGCGCTGGGGATCCTGCTGCTTCTCATCTTTTCCAAATACTTCTACATGGCCAGCATGACCAGCTATTACACCTTCTTTCTGATCAGCAAGTTCCAGGTGTCGGTGGCGCAATCGCAGGTATACCTGTTTGCCTTCCTGGGAGCGGTGGCTGCCGGCACGGTCCTGGGCGGGCCGCTGGGCGACCGCTTCGGCCGGAAATATATTATCTGGATCTCTATTCTCGGGGCGGCACCGTTTACCCTGCTGCTGCCCTACGTGTCGCTGCCCTGGACGGTGGTGTTGTCGGTGCTGATCGGCCTGATCATTTCTTCGGCCTTTTCGGCCATCCTGGTGTACGCCACGGAGCTGGTGCCGGGAAAAGTGGGCCTGATCGCCGGCCTGTTTTTCGGCCTCGCCTTCGGCATGGGCGGCCTGGGTTCCGCCGTACTGGGCCGGCTGGCCGACCATACCAGCCTGGACTACGTGTTCCGGGTTTGCGCCTACCTCCCCCTGATCGGCATCTTTACCGCTTTCCTGCCCAATATGAAGCGAAAAAGCCTTTCCTGAAGTCTTAAATAAAAAAGCCGGTTGATGAAGCATCAACCGGCTTTTTTAATGCATTAAAGCAGCATCGCGTAGTTATTGTTGTTGGGTGAAAGCGATCACCTTCAGTTCCGATTTGGATTCGCCGTCAACCAAGAGCTCGAAGGTGTACACACCGGGCTTTTCAAAAGGCAGCTGGGCAAAGTTGATGGAAAAGTTCGTGGAAGCATAATCAACATTCGGTGCCGGGCGCTGAATGGTAATATCTCCTTCGATGGGCTGGATCAGTTCAGCGCCGTCCGGAGTTTTGCCGGTTAATTTGAGTTTATGCGTACCGAATTCCTTTTCGGAAAACCGGAAGCGGCCGGCAATCGAAAAAGAAGGATAAACAAAGGGGAAACCCTGCGAATGAATCGAGTCAAAGGTGCCATTGATAAAAAGCTTTCCGCCATAATCCTGCGCATAGTCGCAGAGTGTAAAAATTTCTACTTGCATTTTTCGTTTTCGACCCTACATCAATTTATGCTCCGTAATTTTCAATTGGGACAAATTGACAGACGATCTTTTCCCGGGCATGAAAAACCGCTTAGGGGTTCCGTAATTTTGCCTTTGCGGCCCGAAAAAGTTTTGGGGAACCTGCAACATTTTCGGCCCCTGCACGTCAGATTTTCCCGGTGGAGCACAATCATCTCATAAACAGCACAGACCGACAACTGGTAAACCGGGTGTTGGCCGGCGACAAGGCCGCCTTCGGGCTCCTTATCCGGAATACGGAACGGCTCGTTGCCCAGATCGTCACCCGCATGATCCCGAACCCGGAAGACCGCAAAGACAAGGCGCAGGATATTTACCTGAAAGCCTATAAAAGCCTGCCCTCCTTCCAGTTCGATGCAAAACTTTCCACCTGGATTGCCCGGATCAGCTACAATGCCTGCCTGGACGAGCTGCGCAAGAAGAAACTGGTGTTTCCCGACAACCTGCCCGGTGGGGAGGAGGATTACGGGCAACTGCCGCCGGATGATTCCGTATTTGCCGGGGGCCGCTCTGCCGACGACCTGCTGCTCCGCAAAGACCTTTCGGGCATCCTGCAGGCCGCCATGGAGCAGCTGCCGCCGGTCTATAAAACCCTGGTCGCCCTCTATCACCAGGAAGAGATGAGTTACGAGGAGATCGGCAACATAACGGGGCTTCCGGGCGGCACCGTGAAAAGCTATTTATTCCGTGCCCGGAAAGCACTCAAAAACTACCTGTTGCGTCATTATAAAAAAGCAGACTTATGGTAAATCAACACCTGAGCGAAGAAGAACTCCAGGCGTATGCGGCCGATCCCGCACACTGCAGCAATGATACCCGGGAACATGTGCTGGCCTGCGCGGATTGCAGGGCCAGGGCCGCCGCCTACGAATTGCTGTTCGCCGGCCTGGAGCAGCAGCCTGCACCGGCTTTTGACTTCGATCTCGAAGCCGCCGTCCTGGCGCAGCTCACACCGCCGGAAAGTAAACCTTTTCCCGGTATCCTGCAGGTGGTGCTGCTCCTGCTGGCCGCACTGGTATTTACGGCCCTGCTGGTTTGGGTCAACTACCGCAACTTTTCCTGGCTGGTGGAAGGCCTCTCCCCTTTCCTCCAGTTAATGTTGCTGTGCACCGGGCTGGTACTGTTATCGGGGCTGGCAATCGATGCCTGGAGAAGCTACCAGAAAAAAGCGGATCTCCTGGATATTTTGTAAAAAACTGCAACAATAAATCCGAACATCCGTCTCATTTTATCAAACAAGCATACATGAAAAAGAGTTTCGCAATGACGGCCCTGCTAGGGGCCGGTTTCCGGGCCGCGGCGCAGGGCCCCCGTATTAACCTGGACGCTGAAATTTTCAAAATGCTGGCGGGCATTTTCTTTGTCTTCCTGGTTATGCGCTTTGTACTTTCCCTCCTGGACAAGATCCTCAGCCACCGGATCAAAAACAAAATTGTCGACAAGGGCGTTTCCGATAGCCTGGCGACCTCTATCCTGCAGACCCAACCTCAGGATAACCGGGGCGTTTCCATTAAATGGTTTTCCCTCCTGGCCGGTACGGGACTTGGTCTATTTGCCGTGCACTACACCCAGCCTTTGGGCATCCATTCCCTCGCCATCATGGCCCTCTGCATTGCCCTCAGCTTCCTGGGCTATTTCTATTACCTGAAACAGTCCGGCAATTAACCGTAAACGTTTAGACAGACCTCACCATCATGAAAATATTTGCGTTTACGCTGGCCTTTCTGGCCACACTGGCAACCTTTGGGCAGTCCGAAAAATATGACCTTGTCATAAAGCATGCAAACGTGTTTGACAGCAGAACAGGGGCAGTTTCCAAAAACCGGACAATCCTTATTAAAGGGGGGATCATTACCCATGTAACCGGCAACCAAAAAAACTTTGCTGCCCAAAGAACGATCGACGCCAGGGGAAAGCTGGTCACCCCGGGATTTGTCGACACCCACATTCATCTCACGGATGTTTATCGCAGGTATGGTGCGCTGCCTGAGTATTTCCACAAGGACTCTTTAGCCGTTTACAGAAAACGGCTGTCCGATACGTATTTGCCTTATGGGGTCACCGCCGCCATGATCATGGGGCAGCCTGAAAAATGGTTGCCCCCGGTACTGGGTTGGCAGGCGGATCCCCGGCCGGATTACCTCGATATCTACACGGTAGGCGGCGCCTTGGTTTCCAACGAAGGCCGTAAACCCTATATCAATCATGTTATTGTGGGATCTCCGCTGGCAGCCCAGCAAAAAGTTAGGGAATATCACCAGTCAGGTATCAGGCATATTAAGCTTTACTGGAAGCTGCGCAGACCCGAATATGAAGCGGCTTTCAGGACGGCCGATAGCCTGGGAATGAACGTATACGGGCATGTGGACCAGAACATTCTGTTTATCGATTCCACCTTGGCGATTGGGTTGCGCCACTATGAACATATACTAACGCTGGCGACCAGCATTCTGCATTTGCAACATGAGGACAAGGATTTTAGCCAGGAAATGCAAAAGCATTATGCTCCGGCAACGGCAAATTTTCCGATCATGCAGTTCGCAGAGCGGTTGGAGCTATTTCGCTTTATCGGTGACAGAAAGCCGGCAGCGATGGATTCTTTAATTGGTAAACTCGCCAAAAACAATGCTACCTTTTCTACGGGCTTCCATTTGCTGGCCGAGCAATTCGGGCTCACCTATTTTACCAACAACAGCGGGAAGGATACTTCTTTGTCCCGGGAGCAGGTAGCCCGGTGCAGGGAGAACTTCCACCTGTTTATGGGCTATGTAAAACAGTTATTTGACGCAGGCGTAAAGCTCCGGATGGGTACGGATTGGCCAAGTGGCGGCAAGGCCCTGATTTCGGAGCAGTTGCTTTTAGCAGAATATGGATTTTCCATCCCGGCCATTCTGCAGATTTCCACCATAAACGGGGCAACGGCTTTGGGCCTGGAGCATCAATATGGGTCCATTGAAGCCGGGAAGAAAGCGGATATACTGATTTGGGACAAAAGCCCTTTTGACGATTATAAAAATTTTCTTGCCGGCAAGACCATTATTAAGGATGGAATTGTTTTCCATAACCCACCCTCCTCCGGCAGGTAATGGTATAAAAGAAGAAGGCAGGTCATTGACCTGCCTTCCCTTTTGACAACCGGTGTTACCACTTGGTACTGGTATCCTTTTTCTTGATCTCGGTCTTTCCAAACTTCCGGGGAAAGTAGGAAAACGTTAACAGGAAATACTGCTGCAGGCCATTGGTGATGCGGGTGGTGGTGCTTTCCCCGTTGACGCTGTTGGAAATATTCTGATACTGCTGCAACAGGTCCATGGCCGACAGCTTCAGCTCGCCCTGCTCCTTCATAAAGCGGTAGGTGGCAAAGCCATTCCACAGCACCGTGGGTTTTGCCAGGTTGGCATTGGCCACCCGGTCCGCCGTGCTGCTAAGGGTGAAGCGGGCCGGGAAATTCAGCACCAGCCCCAGCTTGGTGGTGCCGCTGTTGGTGGAAGAGGAACGCAGCTTCTCGGAGGTCTGCAGCGATTGATACCGCTGGAAGCTCTGCCCGAGATTGAACACCAGCAGGGAGCCCAGCGAATATTGCAGGTTCAGCTGGTTGGACAGGTTTTGCGTGGTACTGGTGTTGTATGCCCCATCGATGTAGTTGGGCGATTTGCCGGTGCTGAACTGTCCGTTGTACATGAGTTGGATACTGTTTTTCTTCAGCTTCCTGGAGATGTTGAAACTGTAATTCAGGTTCAGGTTTTCGCTCTTATCGACATTGATATAATAATACCTTCGCTTGCCCGAAACTTCGTTGATGATGCTGTCCGCCACCGGGTTGAGTGACCGCCGGATGCTGCCGTTGAAGTTGCCGTTGACGGCATAAACCGATTTGGGGTTGTTCGTATTGAAGTTGCCGTTCATGTTCACTGAATGATTGGTGCGGTTGCCCAACAGGGGGTTGCCGAACCGCGTATTATATGCATTGATGTCGTCCACGATGGTGTACAGCTGGTCGATGGAAGCATATTCGTAGTTTTTCGTGTAGTTGCTGTACAGGTAATACACGTACTTTTCCCTTTTGTACTTCTGGTAGCTGAGACTTCCCTCGTACCTCCGGAATTGAAAGGAGCGGTCCAGGTTTCGCTTGGCAAACGAGGACAGGTTTTTATCCGTTTTGATCTCCTCCAGCACCCTCACGGTCAGGTTCAGGTCGCGGTAACCGTTTTCATTCCAGGTAGAGAAATTCTTCGATACCGACAGGGAGGGGGTGTATTCGAATTCTTCCCGTTTATTGTAGTTGGATAAATTGACGTTGGCGATATATCCCTTGGTGGTGCTGTCGTAGTCTTCCACCCTGTTGTCATCGGTGGTCCGGGCCAGGTTGACGTATTGGGAAAACCGGAGGTTCAGCCCCAGCAGGTTGTACCGGCCGAAGAGCAGCCTCTTGAGGCCCGAGTAGTCGAGCGTTCCGCCCACGTTCAGCGACTCGTTGTCGTTGGCGTAGTGGCGGTTGGTGGCCGTATTCTCGCTGCCATTCGTAAACGACTGGAACTGGCTGCTGACGTCCCTGCCCGATTCGGACTTGCCCCGACGGGCATTGACATTCAGGTTGAAGGCTTTGAGCGGATCTTCATAAGCCCCCCTGGAAAAGCTCACGTTCACCGACTCGTTATCCGACCGCCGGTTTTGCCGCGTGTTGATCGTATTGGTGCTTTGCAGGCGGTTCAGCGTGTCCCGCACTTCGGAAAACCGGGTGGAGTTGCTGTTTTCCGTGCCGGCAGACATGTTCCCGTTGACATTGAGGTTATCGCTGTAGCTGTTGGTCTTGATGTAGTTGAAGCCCAGGTCGTGCTTGTCCTGCAGGTTATTTTGACGGCCCTCCTCGCGGATGAACTGCAGCCCGTCGAGGGTGGTCCTGTTTTGCAACACCACATCGGTCATAAACGCATCAGAGCCGGACTTGTTGTAGTTGACCGACAGGCGGTTGTTTTGCCGGCTGTTGGGGGTTTCGATAAAACTGTGCGTTACCACCCCGCCAAAAGAATGGTTCTTATTGATGCCATTGGTACCGAACCGGCCCACGTTGTACAGGTTGGGATTATAGTTCCGATACGTATTGTTCTGGAACATCTCCTGGAGGTTGCCGATATTTTTGTTGATGTTGTTGAACCCTCCGCCGATGCCGGCGCTGGTTTTCTGGTTGTACATCTGGAAGGAAAGGTCCGATTCGAAGCGGCCGGAGGTGCCGATGCCGGCCCCGGCTTTCCCGAAAAATCCTTTTTTGCTGCCTTCCTTGAGCTTGATGTTCATGGTCAGCAGGGAATCCTTGGGCTTATCGGGCTGGTTGATGTTGTTCCGGTCGATTTCCTGGTACAGCTGGATCTTGTCGATGGCCGACTTCGGCAGGTTTTGCGTGGCTACCCGGGGATCGGAAGAGCCCATGAACGGCTTTCCATCCACCAGCACGCTGGATACTTTTTTCCCGTTGACCGTAATCGAGCCGTCGGACCAGATGGTGATGCCGGAAACCTGGTTCAGCAATTCTTCCGCCACCGCGTTCTCCTTCATCTTGAAGGCGGCCGGGTTGATCTCCAGGGTGTCGCCGTTCATCTTGATGGGAATGGTGGCGGTGACCACCACCGCATTGGTATCTTTATTATGGAGCGATAAAATAACGGCCAGCGTATCGGTCTTTCCCGCCTCGAGCAACAGGGGCCGGCTGTAAGCGGCATAGCCCGTATAGGAAATATTCAGCACCAGGTTCTTTTTTACCGGCAGCTTTTCGATGGTGAACCGGCCGTCCTTATCGGACAGCTTGTAGGTGATCATGCTGGAATCCTGTCCGAAAATGCTGACGGTGGCCAGTTCCAGGGGCGATTTGCTTTCCGCATCCATAACCGAGCCGGTGATCCTCCCGGTTTGACACAGGGCCGTCGTGTACCATCCGAGGAATAAACAAAAAAAGAGGATATGTTTCACAGTTAGTTTTTGAGTTTGTATTCAACAATAATGGGCGAAGTGGCGGGCGGATTGCTTTTCAGAAAGGCTTCCAGCTCGCGGGGTATGGCCACATTTTTATTTTTCTCGAAAAAGGCAATGAGGTCGCCTGCTTTCTGGGTTTTATAATACCGGTCGTCTTTTTTCAGGATATTGTATTCCCCCAGCAATTTCAGGTTGTACTGGCTGCTGTCCGGCCGGATATTTTTGGCTTTGTAGGTAATATTGGTTTGCTTGTTATGGACATAGGTGTCATAATTGCTGAGGTACCAGACGCTGAACTGGATGAACCGGGGCGTTTCCTCGAAAGACAACACCTTGTGGAGCAGCCAGCCGTTGTTCCGCTCGAAATTTTCCCGCTCGGTCTTATTCTTGAACGGCCGGGTAAAAAATGCCTGGGGCAGGCTGTTTTCCAGAGGCAGCACCACTTGGTAGGCCGGGAAGATGCTGTCCCTGACCATCTTGTATACCGTATCGCAAAAAGGACGGGTGACATACCGGATAAAGGGGGTATCGGTTACCATAGGGATAACCGATTCAGCGGTAAATAAATACTTCGGTTCCTGGATCCGGTTGTACGGGAAAAAGCCTTTGACCAGCTGGTTGTTCCGGTAAATTTTGAGCTCGTAATCCAGGCTGTCTTTGTACTGCGGGCTGGTGGTGATCTGGCTGTGCAGGGAGTAATCGCCGTAGTAAGGAAGCGCTTGTTTCAGGTCGTTCTGGGCGGGTGTGGTCTTTTTGATGGTAAAGGTGGAGTCGGCCAAATCGACCAGGTATTTTTTAAAGTATTTCAGGTTGCGGGGGTTGTCGGCATCCGCCACTATCTGCAGCTGGTCTTTCGGGGTCAGCGCATAATTTTTATTCGTTCCGAAAAACGTCAGTTGGTTCTTTCGTGCATCATAGGTGGGGTGAAAGTTCTGTCCGAGCTGTTTGTAGTTTATCTTCCGGATAAAGTTGCCCTGCCGGGAATAAACCAGGATGCTTTTCCCGTTGTAATCCAGGATCAGGAAATAGTTGTCCGTCAATTCAATTCGGCTGTACGTTCCCGATTGGATCCCCGCTTTTATTTCCAGGGGGATAAAACGAATGGAGTCGACAAACTGGGATTGTTTTCCGTTGCCTGCCGCTTTGGGTTGCAGGTAAATTTTTTGCAGCTGCGCCCGGGCGACGGAAGAAAAGAGCAGGCAGCAAAGAAGTAACGTACGGTAAAAGGGGTCCTTTCTCATGTGCATAGTAGTGGTTCTATATGATCGGTAAAAGAAACCGGGATCGGAAGATGCCGGAAGGTGTCTTATTGGAGGATAGCCGGTTATAGGAAAAGGTTAGGTGAGCAAGGCATAATGGGCCAGGTAAAAGGCCGGCAGTTTTTTCATACAGCGTTCGTTTTGGTGGAGCGCAAAATAGGGTATTTGCGCTATACAGGGGAACGACTTTAGCGCTTCCTTAACGTCTTCCGGGTTTTCCCTACTTTCCCCGGCACCGGCCGGGAGGGCCCCACCGGCCCCAGCGGCGTTGATTTTGTGGGCAGGAAAAGGCGTCCGTTCCGGGTCAAAACCTTATGTTTGCAAACGGTCCGGGCCGGGCGTCGCTAGCCAAAAATGCCCTGCCGGGAGCTATTTCAACAACAATAAACGATCAGATACAATGCAATTAAACGCAAAACTCATCCAGCTTTTACCGGTGCAGACCGGTAATGGCAAGAACGGCCAATGGAAAAAGCAGGACATTATCGTGGAAACCGAAGGCCAGTACCCCAAAAAGGTGTGTATCTCCATCTGGGGCGATAAAGTGGATGCCAGCCTGCTGCAGCCGGGCAACATGCTCGCCATCTCCTTCGACGTGGAAAGCCGCGAGTACAACGGCCGTTGGTACACCGACGTAAAAGCCTGGAAAGTGGAAAGCGCCGGTGCCGCCCAGGCAGGTGCTCCCGCCCTGCAGGCAGACGGCGGTTTCGAAGGCGGCAACAGCGCCGAGGACCTTCCTTTCTAACCTTGCGGTGTGCAGCCCGAGCGGCTGCACCCTTTTTCCCTCCTTTCCCTTTTCTTCCCGGGTTTCTTTCTTAATCCGAGGTATAATTCAGGAATTCCGCCTGCCTCAGGTCCTTGTGCACCGCTTCCTGCTCCGCAGGGGGCAGCCCCTCGATATCTCCCTGCGTTATAGGAGCTTCCCGCCGCAACCGTCCCTGGCTGGGTTTATAATCGCGGTTCGCGAACTTTTTTGCCGGCTCCGTTACCTTATACTTTTTAATCCGCGCCAACGCCCGCTGGGTATAGGCCTCTCCCATCATGGGCTCCAGTTCCAGCGCCTTGCCAAAGGCGGCGATGGCCTCGTCGAATCGCGCTTCCCGCTGGGCCAGCAGCCCTTCCAGGTAATACGTGTCGGGACTATTCGGGTTCATCTTCCACAGCTTGTAAAAATTGCGGTTGGCTTGCTTCAGGTCGCCCGTGCGCAGGTACCCCTGGAACTCCCGGGCCAGGGTGTTTTGTTTTTCCTCTTTTTTGGAATACAGGGTGAAGCCGTTGCGCACCAGGTGTACGTGTTTGAGCTGGCCGGAAGAATAATAGGTGGTAATGGTATCGGGCCGGGAGCCTTTGCCGGGCCTGATCTCCTGCTCCAGGGCCCCGTTGACGAAATAGGTTTGCGCGGGCCGGATGATCTTTCCCAGCAGGAATACCCGGCTGCGCCGCAGGGCCCCGTTGCGGAAGTATTCCTGGAAAAGGCCGTCCGCCAGGCCTTGCAGGTAAAAGGCCGAAAGCTTGACCCGCCCGTTCCGGTAATATTGAATGATCTCGCCGTGTATTTTTCCCTCCACCATGCTGCCTTCGTTGCAGACCGTGCCCTCCAGGAAGTAGTCGATAAATTTCCCGGTGTAGGGGGTTCCGTTCCGGTACCAGTAGCCGCCCCAGAGGTTCATCTGGCGCAGGCTGGGAATCTTTTTCAGGCTGTCGGGCCGGTTGCGGTATTCGCGGGTGAAGATGTAGGTGACGGCTTCGGCATTTTCGCGGCCCAGGCGCTTCAGGCTGTCCTTATCCGTGACCACGGTTTTGTACGCAATGGCCTCCTCCGGCAGCTGGGCCAGCAGCCGTGAACTGGCTTGGACCAGAAAGGAATCGATGATGTACAGCATCCGGGGAGGGGGCGCTTGTCCCCGGCACAGCAGGCCCAGGGAGCAGCATCCGAAAAGTAAGAATAAGTGCCGGTTCATGCAGTTGATTTTGGGGTGGGCGGGTGTTAATAGGTAAATACCTTCCCTCCCGCCATGACTTCCTGGGTTGTGGCCTCAAATGTAGCCTTTTCACCTGTACGGGCCGCAGCGGTGGTCATGATGGTGGCGATGGAATGGTGGTAGCCGGCTTCCACGGGCCCGTTGGGCTGCCGCCGGCTGCGGATGCATTCCATCCAGTTGCGCACGTGGGCCGAGGTCAAAAGGTCGCCGCCCGTATTGGCGGCGGCCACCACCTTTTCTGCCTGGGGCAGGGTCATTTCGGGCAGCAGGAAGGGCTGTTGGTTCATGGCGGCGGCGGCTTCGCGGGTAAGCCCGCCCCGGGGCGAGATGCGGTTGGTATTGAGGTTCAGCTCGCCCCCGTTGGAGTAATAGATCTCGGCGGGGCGTTCGTCGCCGTTGTGCATGCGCGCCGAGAAGGTCACCTGGAAGCCGGTGGCGGGATCGTCCTGCGGGCCGTAATCGAAAACGGCCGTCATGGTATCCCAGTTTTTGCGGCCGTCCTTCCACTGGTAAATGCCGCCGTTGGCCACCACGTTGCGGGGGTGCGGCAGGCCGCTGAACCAGTGCACGGTATCGATCTGGTGGCTCATCCACTGTCCCGGCAGGCCGGAGGAATAAGGCCAGAACAGCCGGAACTCGAGGTACTTGCGGGGGTCGAAGGCTTCGAAGGG
Organism: Huijunlia imazamoxiresistens; assembly: GCF_037132455.1. Classification (NCBI taxonomy): domain Bacteria; kingdom Pseudomonadati; phylum Bacteroidota; class Chitinophagia; order Chitinophagales; family Chitinophagaceae; genus Huijunlia; species Huijunlia imazamoxiresistens. Next base: position 490,907 of record NZ_JBBBEI010000001.1, read on the forward strand.
CCGGTTCATCAGGAAGCGTTTCCAGTCGGTATCCTCCTGTTTCAGCTGCTCCAGGAGGGCGGGCCGGCGCCAGCGCCCCGGCTGGTTGACGTTCCAGTTTAATTCGACCATGGTAATGGAGCCGAATTTACCGGACCGGATAAAGTCGTTGGCCGCATGGTAGTTGGCGCCGCTGCGGCGCTGCGAGCCGATCTGCACGATCCGTCCTGAGGCGTTTACGGCCTTCAGGGCAGCCCGGTTATCGGCCATGGTCTCGGCAAAGGGTTTTTCCACGTAGGCGTCGCAGCCGGCCCGCACGGCCTCGATGGTGTGCAGGGCGTGCTGGAAATCGGCCGTGGCAATAAAGACCGCGTCCACCAGCTTTTTGGCGTACATTTCTTCGTTGTTGCGGCAGGCCGTCACCTCGTGCCCCATGTGCTGCTTCCATTGGGCGGCCCCTTCCTCGCGGCGCTTTTTCCAAATGTCCGAAACGGCTACGAAGTCGAAGTTCAGCTCCTTGTAATGGTGCAGGAAGCAGGGCATCAGGGTGCTGCGGTGGCGGTCGGAAAAGCCCACTGCGCCTACCCGTACCCGGTCGTTGGCCCCCACGATCCGCCGGTAGCTCTGTGCGGTCCAGACGCCGGCGGCGGCCAGTGTCGTGTTTTTGATAAAGTCTCTGCGGGTTTGCATGTTTGCTTTATTGGAGTTCACGAATTTTAATACTGCGGAAAGAAACCTTGTCGCCGTGGTCCTGGAGCAGGATATGGCCCCTGGGCGCCAGGCCGAAGTGGGGGCGGTTGGCAAATTTGCTGCGGGCCACCAGGGCCTGGAAGTAAGGGGCGTCGCGGCGGTATTCGAGTACCTTCCAGCCGTTGAGCCAGTGTTCCACCCGGTTGTCGGGGTACACCACCACCATGCCGCGGTTCCATTCGCCGATGGGTTTCCGTGCCCTCGGTTCTTTGATGGAGGGAATGAGGTCGTATAGGGAAGCCAGGGTGCGGTTGCCCACCACCCCCAGTTTGGCGTCGGGGTGGCGTTCGTCGTCCAGCACCTGGTATTCGGGACCGATGGCGGAGCCGCTGGTGGTATCCTGTTCGGTGATCAAGTATTTGACGCCGCTGTTGGCGCCCTCGGACAGTTTGAAATCGAATTGAAGGATAAAGGCCCCGTATGCGCCGGTGGTGACGATGTCGCCCCCGTGCTGGGATTCCCTGCCGCCGGAGGGCTGCACGCTCAGTACCCCGTCTTTTATTTCCCAGCCTTTTTCCGGAAAACTTTCTTTATGGGCGCCCCGCCAGCCGGTAGTGGATTTGCCGTCCCACAGCAGGTGCACGCCGGCCTGTTGTTCCGGGGCGGACAGGTGGTTGGGCAGGAGGTTGACCACGAACTGTTCGGGCTGAAAAGGGGCCGGGGTAAAGTTGCCGGTGCGCAGGCGCAGGCGGCGCCAGCGGACCTGCTTTCCTGCCGCTTCCTTCTTTCCGATGGAATGTACCTGCAGGGCGATGAATCCTTTGGGGGTAAGGTCGTCCACCACGAAGGCCGCCGCCACGCCGTTGATCCAGGTGCGCAGGTGGTGGCCGTGGCATTCGATCCGGGCTTCGTTCCAGGCGCCGGGGCGGTAGGCGGTTCGGGCCACGGGGTTCAGGTCGCCGGTGTACAGCCAGTCGCGGCGGGCCTCGTCGTAGATGCCGCCGGTCCAGTTACGGGCCGAGGGGTCGATCTCGTACTGGTAGCCGTGCACGCGGCCGTTGCGGAAGTCGGGGCGGCTTTCACTGCGGAACTGTATCCCCGAATTGAGGCCGCTGTCCACTTTAAATTCCAGCTCCAGCACAAAATCCCCATACTCTTTTTCGGTCACCAGGAAGGAATTGGGCTCGCCGGCCACGGTGGTGCCCACGATCTCGCCGTTCTGTACGCTGAATTTTGCCTGGCCATTGAGTAGTTTCCAGCCCGCCAGGTCTTTGCCGTTGAACAGGCTTTGCCAGCCTGAATTACCCCTTCCCTGGGCGCTGGCCGCTGTAGAAAGGAACAGGAAAAGAATGTATAGTAAAGTTTGTTTCATATGTGCATCGTTCAGGGCTCCGCGGCCCGTTTGCGTTCAGTTACTCCAACCTCAGCATTTCGGCACAAAGTTGGAATATATGGCTGAGCCATGCCGCATCCGGCCGGGCGGTAGCGGTGTTTGCCAAAGAACGCAATATATGAACAGTATCTCTTTTTTCCACCGCGATATTAGCTGGTTATCCTTTAACGAACGGGTGCTGCTCGAAGCAGGCAGGCAGGCCGTTCCCCTGATGGAACGCATCCGATTCCTGTCCATTTATTCCTCCAACCTCGACGAGTTTTTCCGGGTGCGCATGCCGGCCCTCCGGGCCCTGCACCGGCTGCACGAAAAAGTCCACGGGCTGGGAAAAGACCGGGAAGACCATCCCGACGTGGTGCCGCTGGCCCGCAGCATCGTTCAAAAGCAGCTGCAGCTGTTCGGCCAGACCCTGGCGGATATCCTGCCGCAGCTGCGGGAAAAAGGGTGGCACCTGCTGTACAACGAGCCCCTCCCCGCCCCTGTGCGCGAGCAAACCGCCGCCTACTTTTTTTCCCAGGTGCTGGCCTTCCTGCAGCCGGTTTACCTGTCGCAGTCCGGCGCCCGGTTCTTCCCCGAGAACAACAAGCTGTACCTGGCCGTGATCGTCGAACGCGCCCAGGGCACGCGCGAACTGGTGGTGCTCAACATCCCCTCCGACCATTTGCCCCGCTTCTACCCGGTGACGGCCGGCGACCAGCGCTACCTGGTGTTCCTCGACGACATCATCCGCGCTCACTTGCCGGTGGTGATCCGCACCTGCGCCCTTAAGGGCTGTTACAGCTTCAAGGTCACCCGGGATGCCGAACTGAACCTCGAGGACGAGTACGAGGGCGACCTGGCGGAAAAGATCGAACGGCAAATTGAAAAAAGGGATTACGGCCTGGCCACCCGCTTCCTGCACCAGCCCGTGCCCGAGCCGCAGGACCTTCACTTCCTGACCACCGCCCTGGGGCTTTCCCATGCCATGGAGGTGGAGGGCGGCCCCTACCATAACCTGAAGGACCTGGCCTCGCTGCCGGTCAGCGACCCGGAGCTTTCCTACAAGCCGCTGCCGCCCCTGGAGCTCCCGGCCGGCCGCGAAGAGCGCCGGCTCCTCGACCGCCTGTTGCAGCGCGACCTGATGATCCATACACCTTATCACTCGTACAACACGGTGCTGCGTTTTTTCAACGAAGCGTCGGTGGACACGGAGGTGGAGGAAATTTCGGTTGCCCTTTACCGTGTGGCCTCCGACTCGCGGATCGTCAACGCCCTGATCAGCGCGGCGAAGAACGGCAAAAAAGTGTCGGTCTTCGTGGAGCTGAAGGCCCGTTTTGACGAGGCCAACAACATCAAATGGTCCAAGAAGATGAAGGCGGCCGGCATCCGCATCATTAACAGCATTCCCGAGCTGAAGGTGCATGCCAAAATTGCCCTGGTGAAACGCAGGGCCGAGGCCGGGGTGCAGTATTTCGGCCTGCTGGCTACGGGCAACCTCAATGAAAGCACTGCCCGCTTTTATACCGACCACATCCTGCTGACGTCGGAAGCCGCCCTGCTGAACGACCTCGATACGCTGTTCTATTTTTTGAGCAAGAGGGAAAAGCCCACGAAGGAGAAATTTATTCCCTTCAACTACCTGCTGGTGGCACAGTTCAACCTGCAGCAGCGCTTCCTGGACCTGATCGACCGGGAGATCGGCCATGCCCGCAAAGGGCAGCCCGCAGGCATCACCATTAAGCTGAACAACCTGGAGGAAAAGGTGCTGATCGAAAAGCTGTACGAAGCCTCCCGGGCCGGCGTGCCGGTTTCGCTGATCGTACGGGGTATTTGCTGCCTGGTGCCGGGCATGAAGGGGCTGAGTGAAAACATTACCGTGACGCGGATCGTGGACCGCTACCTCGAGCACGGCCGGGTATTTATTTTTCACAACAAGGGAAAGCAGGAGGTGTTCCTGGGGTCGGCCGACTGGATGAACCGGAACATTTACCACCGCATTGAAGTATGCTTTCCGGTTTATGATGAGGCGTTAAAGCAGGAGGTCATCGACCTGGTGCAGCTGCAGTTGCAGGACAACGTGCAGGCGGTGCGGCTGGATGCGGCGCTGAACAATACCGCGGTGGCCTCCGGGCAGGAGCCCGCCCTGCAATCGCAGGGGGCTATTTACGACTACCTGGCGCAAAAAAACCTGGCTGCCGGTCAGCCCCGGGAAGAGGCCGCCGGGGCGGCAGCAAATGCGCCGGTAACCGGTTGAGCAGGGCGGGCGGCGGAATTCCGGGGCTTCCCTTAGCCGATACCTCCTTCCTCGTGGTAAGAGATATTGGTACCCATGTTATCGAAGTTGTTGGTGCCATAGGAGGTACTGCTGACACGGCCTACCGGGCTGCGGTACATGGAGGCGGCTACCAGGGCGGAAACTTTTCTTCTTTTCCTTTTACCCTGCTGGTTGTCCGGGTTGGCGGCCGGTTCCCTGCCGGGTGTGCCTTCCGGAGAAGCGTTGGCCTGCTGGTCGTTTAATTCCGGATTGACATGATTGGCTTCCATTTTTTTGCGTTTTAAGGTGAACAATGGTCCCATAAACGTTACCATGGTTGTTCCTTTCTATATCGAAGACTTTCGGTATCAATGCTGTAGCCCCTTCCGGGGACAGCTATATAAAGTTATTGAAATCCCTTTGAATCCCGCGACCGTTTGTTGGGAGGGCGGCGGCAACAGGGAAAAAGAGTTTGGCCGCTTTGGCCGAAACGCACAACTTTGAAGCGGCCTGAAAAGGCGACACAGGACCAACAGAAACTCAAAAGACATGATGAAACCTTACGTTATTTGCCACATGCTGGGATCGGTAGACGGGCGTATCAAACAGGATATCTGGGGCTTTAAGGACCACCACAAGTACTTCGAGGAAACAGCGGCCAAAATACCGGCGGATGCCTGGCTGGTGGGCCGGGTGACGATGCAGGAGTTTTCGAGCCGCCGGCCCTGCCCGAAGGCCACCGGCACCCCGCCCCCGCCCGGGGAGGATTTTGTAGCCCGGCAGGAGGCCACCGCCTTTGCGGTGGTCATCGACCCTTCGGGCAAATGTACCTGGGACACGAATATGGTCTCCACCGAGCACGTTATTGAAGTGCTGAGCGAGCAGGTGCCCGGCGATTACCTGCACCACCTGCGCGACCGCAACGTTTCCTACATCTTCGGGGGAAAAGACCAGCTCGACCTGGCGCTGGTGCTGGACAAGCTGTACCGGCTTTTCGGCATCCGCACCCTGCGCATCGACGGCGGCGGCCACGTCAACGGCTCCTTTCTCAAAGCCGGCCTCATCGACGAATTCAGCCTGGTGCTGGCCCCGGTGGCCGACGGCACCATCGGCTCCCCCACCGTTTTCGAGGCCGAAGAAGGTTATGGCGGCCGCAAAGCCACCCAGTTTACCCTCCAGTCGGTGGACCGCATTTACGACGACTTTCTGTGGATCCGCTACCGGGTGGCCCGGGAAGGGCAGGCCAACCGCTAAGCCTGCAGCAGGCAGCCCCCTAAAAAAGGGCGCCGGGTGACCGGCGCCCTTTGAGGCGGTGTGTTTCGGTTAGCATAACGGCCGCTTCAAGACTTATTTTTCAAAGGTTGGCGTTCAGGTGGTTGCCGGGTGCTGCGGCTACTTGGTGATCACCACCCTTTGGGCCGGCGCGTCGGTACCCTTCAGCCTCAGGTAATAGGTGCCGTAGGGCAACATGCCGGTATCCAGGGTTTGGGTGCCCCGGAGGGTTAGGGTACGCACCACGCGGCCGCTGTTGTCCACGACCTGCAGTTGCCGGGATTCATTTGCCGGTGCCTGCAGCGTCAGGGGCTGCCCGCGGTGCAGCACCGTCGGGTAAACCTGGAGGGAGGGCATTTCCTGGAGGGCTTCGGCCCCGCCTTCCGCTTCCCGGCTGCCCGCTTTTACGCCGGTGACCGGGGTGGGCGTTACGTTGAAGGTGTCGGCCAAGCAGCCGAATTCATCCACCACGCTGTAGGTGGCGGGTTTGGCCGGGCTGACGGTTATGCTGCGGGAGGTTTCCCCGGTAGACCATTTGTAGTTGCCCTCCCAGGACGCTTTCAGCCGGGAGGCGCTGCCCGGCGACAGGGCAATATTCTTCTTTTTATTGACGCTGTGCATGAGGGTAAAGCGGTCGGCCGTGGTGCCGTCCATGCGCAAAAACCGGCCGTCCAGGCGGTTGCCTTCCACTTCTAAAAACAGCGAGCCGCCATCCGCATAGGCAAACGGCAGGGCCTTGTGCGGAAACTCCTTCGACACATCGCTGTAAGCGCCCGCCGAACCGGCCACTACGTACACGATGCCTTTGCCCGCGCCCGGCTCGGCGGAGGTGATGTAGGGGCAGGAATTGTTGGTGCCGTTGTACTTTCCCGAAGAATTGCTGGTGGTATGCTTGCCGGCTTTGAAGCTGGCTGCCAGCTCGTAATGGCCGCGCAGCAGGAAGGAGCGTTCGTAATTGTGGCTGTGCGCCCCGATGACCAGGTCCACCCCGTAGCGTTCCCAAATGGGCACGACGCGGGCCCTGATCCGCTTCATGGGGCCTTCGATGTCGGAGTCATGGTCGCCTTTGGAGTAAGGCGGATGGTGCAGGATCACCACCACCCATTCCCGGGTGTTGGCGGCCAGGTCGGTTTTCATCCAGCTCGCCTGTTTGCCCGTGGTATCGTAGAGGTAACTATTGTCCGATTCCATGCCGTACGAGTCCAGGCAGAGCACATGAATGTTGCCCCAGTCTACGGAATAGTAGTTTTTGACCCCTGAGGGCACGCCCCCGCTTTCACCTTGGGTGGGAAAGGTGAAATTTTTGAAATAAGGAGCGGTGCGGGCCGTATTGCTGGTGGTATGATAGTCGTGGTTGCCGGGGGCGGGAAAGAGCACGTGGTTGCGCAAAATATTGGGACTGTAGACGTTGAAAAAGAACTTTTGGAACTCGGCGTCTTTGCCGTCGTCATAGGCCAGGTCGCCGGGGATCAGCAGCAGCTCCGCGGGGTTCCTGCCCACGTAATCCTGGTAGGCCTGGAGCGTTCCGGTCTGGCGGTTCCGGGCATTCTGGCCGCAGTCGCCAAAAACGGCGATGCGGATGTTGCGGTTGGTATTGGCGGGCGGGGCGGTGCGGAAGTAGTGGGTGCTGTCGCCCTGCAGGATAAAGGAGGAGGAGCCGAAGCGGTAGAAGTATTTCGTATCCGGCTGCAGGCTGTCGATGCGCACGATGTGCTCGGTGGTTTTCGTACTGTTGACAGCCGACAGGGTGTAAACGCCCGGGCTGGTGCCCACTTCCATTTTGGAATCGGTGGGGCTGTCGGTGCGCCAGCGCAGGGTGACGCCGGTGGCATTGCCCACCTGCAGGTAAGGGCCACGGGTGAGCTCGGCGTCCTCGCTTCCCTCCCCGCCCCCGGTGCCCTCGTCGTCCTCCCCGTCCCCGGGGGGATTGGTGGCATCCGCGGTAGCCACCAGTTCGAGGTCGAAGGCCAGGTCGGCGCTGTTGGCGGTGGCCTGGTGCACTTCCACGGCCAGCACGTTGTCGCCGACCAGCAGGGCGCTGGCAGGAATGGTCTTTTTCACCGGCGTGGTGCCGTTTTTCAGCGCATGGGTATTGGCGGGGGTGGAAAAGCTGATGGCGCCGGCGGGCATGTTGGTGCGGTACACCTCCTTGCCATTGAGGTAGACCACGGCGCCGTCATCGCGCCGGATGCTGATGCGGCAGGAACTGTATTGCGCCGGGTTGTCGAGGGTGAACGTTTTCCGGAAGTAAGTGGTGAGGTGTTTGGCATCCTCCTCGCCGCCGTAACCGATGACTTTTTTTTCATCGCCGACGCCGTAGCCCAGCTTGCCCAGGCCGGTCTTCCAGGAGGAGTCGTTGAAGGAGGCCTGTTGCCAGGCGGTACCCTGGTCTTTGCCGTTATCGTGGTATTGCCAGCGCGAGCCGAAGGGAATAAGGGTGGTGTTTTGCGCCCGGAGGCAGGGACAGGCTAGCAGGAAAAAACACAACAGAGTAAGGGTTCTTTTCATAATATGGTGTTTAGGGGAAGGTGAGCTCTGTTTCCACCTGGTACCTGCAACAGCAATCGTTGGGGAAGGATAGAAAACGGGCTGCAACTTCTATGCAGAGCTGCAGCCCAGGCCGCTTGCGGGGCGCCGGCAGGAGCGGGCCGGAAGTTTTATCCTGGTCAATTAACCTTGTTCGTCAGTGTTCTATGCAACTTATTGCCATGTGTTCGTGTAGGGTGTATAGGAATCTGGAGGAATTCTGAAGTGAGTAAGAAACCGGGGCTTCGCGGTGAATTTTCCTCGCTTCAAAATGAATTCAGTTTTCAGGCCCCCCTTTTCCGGGGAGGGAACCGGTTATGCACAACCGAAATTTTACCGAAAAGTGGTGCCGGTGATCCAGGAATTCGTAATTCAGCAAAAAGCCGTACCGATGACAAATCTGCCGGGCGATGGCCAGGCCCAGGCCGGTACCGTCGGACTGCTGCGACCGGTAGAACCGCCGGAAGATCCCGTCTGCGTCCAGGGGGGCGCGCCCCGAATTGCTCACCCAGAAGCGGTCGTCCTTCGAGCCCACCAGGATGGTGGCGCCTTTGTGGGAATGCCGGAGGGCATTGCCCAGCAGGGTGTTCAGCAGGATTTCGGCCAGTTGCCGGTTCATGCGTACCCGGATCGGCTCCAGGTGGGGCGCCAGGGTGAGCCCCTTGGTCTGGACCACTCCCTCCAGGTCGGCCATCTTTTTCTGCACCAGCTCGCCGATGTTCACCCATTGCTCTTCGGCGTACTGGTTGTTTTCGATACGGGTCAGCAGCAGCAGGCCGCGGCTGAGCCGTGAGAGCTTGCCGATGGCTTCGTAAATGGCCTGGGCGTGCAGTAGTTGCAGTTCCGTCAGGCAGGGCGCCTGGATGAACAGGTCGAGCTTGGAGTTCATCACCGCCAGGGGCGTCTGCATTTCGTGGGAAGCATGGTCGGTAAATTCTTTCAGGGACTGGTAGTCGCGGATCATTTTCAGGGTCATCAGCTGCACGCCCGCTCCCAGTTCGTTGAACTCGTCGGTGGACGAGGGGGTAATGCGGATGGGCTCCGGGGCCCGCGGGTCGAAGCGTTTCAGTTCGTCCAGGATCGTATGGAACGGCTTCCACAGGAGGTGCAGCAGGTGCCGGGTGATCAGGTACAGCAGCACGGCCGGCAGCACGGTCAGGGCCAGGATGGCAAGGACCATGATGCGGGACATTTTTTGGGGGCTGAAGCCGGGAGCGGCCACCATCCCCGCCGGCAGCATCCGCCACAGCACGAAAAAGGCCGTGCCGGTCAGCAGCAAGAGCAGGATGCAGGAAAGGAGGGCGATACGGTGGTATAAAGCCTCCAGCTTCATGCTTCGGTCAGTTTATAGCCAATGCCGTAGACCGAGCGGATGTAATCCGGGCAACCTTTGTCCTGCAGCTTCCGGCGCAGGTTCTTGATGTGCGTATACACGATATCATACGTTTCGCCGTTGTCCGGTTCGTCGGGCCAGAGGTGGCCGACCAGGGCATTCTTGGAAAGCACCCGCTGCTGGTTGGACAGCAGGAACAGCAGCAGCTCGTATTCTTTGCGCGTCAGGTCCAGGGCGGCCTGGCGAACGTGCGCCTGTTGCAAAAGGGTGTCGATGCTGATCTCGCGGAAACGGACCAGGCTGCCGGCGGCCGGCTGCTTGCGGCGGGTGATGGCCTGGATGCGGGCCGCCAGCTCGGACAGGTGGTAGGGCTTTACCAGGTAGTCGTCGGCGCCCTGGTGCAGACCGTCGACGCGGTCCTCGATACCGTTGCGGGCCGAGGTAATGATGACGCCGTCGGACAGGCGGCTTTTTTTCAGTTCCTGCAGCAGGTGAAAGCCGGAGCCGTCGGGAAGGGAAAGGTCCAGCACGATGCAATCGTAGGTCGACTTCCCAATTTTTTCCAGGGCTTCGCTGCAGGTAGCGGCCAGCTCGCAGGTGAAGCTTTCGTTCTCCATATAGGAAAAGATATTCGCCGCCAGCTCCAGTTCGTCTTCTACTATGAGCAGCCTCATGGAATTTTTGTATAAACCTAGAAAGCAATTCTGAAAACAGTTGGGAAACCATGAGGATTTCGGATTTCGGATGTCGGATTTCGGATCCCCTTGAAAGTTGTAGGAGTCTTGCTTTTATGAAGGGTTCCGAAATTCGAAATCCGACATCCGAAATTATCTTGTTTCCTCTGACGGGGGGTCTGGCGGGGGCGCCCCGAAGTCGGGTCGTACCTTGAAGTTGTCCAGCACCAGGGCGGCTTCGAAGGTTTTACCCGAGCGGCCGGTCAGCCCCTGCAGCACTTTAGTGCGTCCCTTTTCCAGCAGGTCCTTTACGTCCGGCTCTTCCAGGGTTTTTCCATATACTTCGTAATACAGGCGGAAGTCGCAGCCGCTCTTGTAGTCGCTGCAATAAAAATTTTTCTGGCCCCGGCGCAGCTCGCCCTTGCGGCATTTGGGACATTTCAGGCCGGTGGGGCGTCCTACCTGCAGGGCGGCGGGCGCCCCCTGCATCGTTTTATCGATCAGGCCGCTCAACTTGCCGTCAAAGCGGCTGATCACGCCCAGGTAGGTTTCCTTCTGCTCCATGATCTTGTCGAAATCTTCCTCGATGCCGGCCGTAAAATCATAGGCGATGATGTCGGCGAAGTGCCCTTCCAAAAAACGGATGATGATCTCCCCCACTTCCGTGGGCAGGAACTTTCCTTTTTCGGCACCCACCACCTGGCTGCCGCCCTTGCGCGTCACCTGGCCCGCCTTGAGCTCGAGGAGCACGGTGGCTTCTTTCGTTCCTTTGACGGTTTCGATCTTTACATAGCCGCGCGTCTGGATGCTGCCAATGATGGAGGCATAGGTGGAGGGGCGGCCGATGCCCCGCTTTTCGAGCTCCTTTACCAGGCCGGCCTCGTCGTAGCGGCGCGGCGGCGAGCGGAAGACCTGCGTGGCCTTGATGGAGCTGTATTTGAGGGGGTCGCCCGGCTTCACCGGGTGTTTCAGGGTGGTGCTGTCTTCTCCTTCTTCTTCCTGGTCGTCCTCTTCGTCGGCATAAATTTTCAGGTAGCCGTCAAACAGCACCACGGTGGCCGTGGACAGGAACAGGTGCGCATCCACGTTATTTTTGATGGAGATGGTGGTCTTGCTCAGGCGGGCCGCCGCCATCTGCGACGCCAGGGCACGGTTGAAGATCAGCTGGTACAATTTGTTCTCCGCTTCGCCGATGCCGGTGCTCAGGGTATCGAAGTGGGTGGGGCGGATGGCCTCGTGTGCTTCCTGGGCGCTTTCGTTGCGGTTTTTAAACACGCGGCGACTGTGGTATTCCGGCCCGTAGGTTTTCAGGATAAAGCGTTCGGCGTCTTTCAGGGCGTCTTCGGACAGGTTGACGCTGTCGGTACGCATATAGGTGATGAGGCCGTTTTCGTACAGCTTCTGGGCCAGCTGCATGGTTTTTTTGGCCCCGAAGCGCAGCTTCTTAAAGGCTTCCTGCTGCAGGGTGGAAGTGGAAAAAGGCGCCGGCGGGTTTTGGTTCACCTCCTTTTGCTCGATGTCGCCGATCGAAAAGACCTTGCTGGCGCATCCCTGCAGGTAGGCTTCGGCTTCAGTTTCCTCCTTGATGTCCACACCGCTCAGCTTGGCCTTGATGGTTTCGCGGTGGGCGGTGGTGAAGGAGCCGGTGATGCGGAAGTTGTAGCCGCCCGGGAAGGCTTTGATCTCCCGTTCGCGCTCCACGATCAGGCGCAGGGCCACGCTCTGTACCCGGCCGGCCGACAGGCCCTTGTGGCCCTTGATGAACTGCCAGAGCACGGGGCTGATCTGGTAGCCCACCAGGCGGTCGATGCCGCGGCGGCATTCCTGGGCCGCCACCAGGTGGATGTTGATGGTGCGCGGCGCGCCGATGGCCGCCACCACGGCTTTCTGGGTGATCTCGTTGAAGGTGACGCGGTGGGTGGTCTTATAAGGCAGGCCCAGGGTCTGGCAGAGGTGGAACGAGATGGCTTCCCCTTCCCGGTCCTCGTCCGTTCCCAGGTACACGTTCTCCGCTCCCACTTCCCGCACCTTACTTTTAAGGGCGGCCACCACTTTTTTCTTATCCTCCACCACGTCGAAATGGAGCTTGTAGCGGTTGGACTTGTCCACGCCCAGCTCCCGCTTCGGCAGGTCGGTGATATGGCCCACCGAAGCGGCCACTTCCCACTCCTTGCCCAGGATGCCTTTCAGCTTCTTGATCTTCCCGGGACTTTCCACGATCAGCAATTTCATAAGAAGGGCAATTTTGTAAAGAATCCTGAATTTCCCAAAACAAAAAAAAAGCAGCCCCGGAGGGACTGCTCTTTTTGTTTTATTGTTTCCCGCCGGGCAGGAGCAACGCTATTGTTATTTGACAATAGTAAAGTTGAGGCTGTATGCAGGTCCGTTCACCGCGCCCAGCTTGGATTTGGTGCCGGCGTAGGGAACCGCTTTCAGCGTATAGGAACCGGTTTGGGCGGTCCAGTTGTTGTAGTCGCCCGACTCATCACCAAACAGGGCGTAGGGCAGCTTGTCGTCGTAGCGTTCCTTGCTTTCGGCACCGGTCAGGTTCATCCTCACCACGCCGGCGGTAGCGTTGGCCAGGTTGGCACGTACGTTCAGCTTGGTAGCCTTGATCTTGCTCAGGCTGATGGCGGCACCGGGGGTGATGGTCATGATGTCCTTATTGGTCTCCGAGTTCACCAGCGTAAAACTAACAACCTTTTGGGTACCGGTGGTAGGGGTAGTAGGCGTGGTGGGCGTTGTCGGAGTAGTCGGAGTAGTCGGGGTTGCAGGCGTCGTGGGCTGCTCCGTCGGGGGCGGGGGCGGCAGGGTCGGCGTCGACTTGTTCGAGCTCATATCCGCAAAGGTGGCCTTGGCATTACCTACACGTACGTTATCGAAATACAGGACACGCGAGTTGCGGTCCGAAGTGCCGTTCAGGAAAGAGGCTTTGTACAGGCCGATCTTCCATTTGGGAACTTTCAGGTGCATGTTGCGGCCGCTGATGGTATGGATCTTTTGCCCGTCGCGCCATACTTCGATCAGACCGTCGGAACCGGTAGAGTGGATGACGTGGAACACGAATTCATGCCACTTGTCCTTGGAAATTTTGTTGAAGCCGGAAACCGCACCGGTAGCTACGCTGCTGCTGTTGTTCAGCGAGGCGGAGAACAGGTCATATTTTTTCAGGGTAGTAGAGCCGGAGGGGGGCGTTACTTCCAAAAATGCTTTATCGTCCTGGCAGCGGATGGTGGTCTCGTCGGAACCGTCTTCGAACCACTGGTTGATGCAATCCCTTTCGCTATCGGGCTCAAAGCCAACAGTAGGGAAATAGATGGCAAAGGAGTACCAGGCTTCCTTGCCGAAGTTGGGCCATTCGGAGCCGCGGATGACGGTCACTTCCGAGCGGATCTTCGAAGAAGAACCTACTTTGGGCTGGTCCTTGCGGATCTCGAAGCGCAGGGATTTTTTGCCCTGGAACACCAGGTTGGTCGGGAAGGTATAGGAATAATCGGTGGCTGCTACTTCAGGGTTGCCGCCGAAAGAAATAAAAGGATCCGAGCCTTCCATGGTTTCCTCCACGTGGAGGGCGGAGCTGGGGGCAGCATAGGCGGAAGCTACGGTATTGGCTTCATCTAAGGAAGCGGGTTCCTGCACGTCTTTTTTGGAACAGGCGAACAGTGAGGTGGCTACGAGTACGGTAGAAAGCATGCCCTTCCCATGGGAAAGGAAATTTTTAGTGAATTTCATGGGGTGTTTTGACTTAAAGGTTAACAGTTAAACAGGCGTTTTCAGCGCAAAGCGTACGGATGGTGCAGGGTCGCAGCTGGTGTTGGGCAGCGACCGGAAAGTGAACGGTTACAAGGCGTGAAACGATGGGTGCCTTAAGTTTTCAGGGAGGGACGGACCGGTAGTTTTCAGCAAGGTGTTGATCGTTAGCATGATGGAAAAAAACAGGTTTATAAAGGTGATCGGATAATTAGGTTTAGCGCTAATCAGGTCTTCTGCTCTTTAAATTTTGTTTTCCAGTCTTTTGTTTCGTTTGTTGACACAAAGCTACTAGGGATGGGCCTACCTCAGCCGTTTGATTCGGTGAACGGGGTATTGTTCAGGTTAAAAGGTTTCTTTGCCGGGGTGAAGCTCAACAGGGAGGCGTAGAAGGTGAAATAAGGAACAGGCCTGCCGGCAGCCCCGATAAAAAAGGCCTTTGTGAAGCGTACTGAGCAATATTAGTGCGCTTTACAAAGGCCTGTCGCAGGTTTTCTGCCTTATTTTATATCTTACATGCTACATGCTCAGTTTACCTTTTTCAGGACCAGCGCCGTGCGGTTGGTCAGGTAGATGCTCAGCTGCTGGTGTTCGTCGGTGGGGTAATCGATCGCGTCGTCCACGCGTTCGAAGCCGCCGAATTCCTTTTTGTCGGAGTTCAGGATCACCCGGTACACCCCCTTCTGGGGCACCCAGAATTTATAGCCGAAAATGGAGTTGCCGGTGCTGAAGTTGAAGACGAAGATCAGGTTGTTCCGTTCAAAGACGATCACCTTGTTCTGGCCATCCATGTTGAGCTGCTGGGCATTTTGGGCCGACAGCACGTTATTTTCCCGGATGGTATGGACCATGGCCTTGTCAAAATTGTTCAGGAACTGGTATTTCAGCTCCTTGTTGTCGGCCACCGACCAGAGGCGGCGGGCATAGTGGTAGCTCCAGCCGTTGCCTTCGCGGGGGAAGTCCACCCACTCGGGATGCCCGAATTCGTTGCCGATAAAGTTCAGGTAGCCTTCACCGCCCAGGGCGATGGTGAACAGGCGGATCAGTTTGTGCAGGGCGATGCCGCGGTCGATCACCAGGTTGGGGTCGTTCACGTGCATGTGGAAGTACATGTCCTTGTCCATCAGCCAGAAGGCGAGGGTCTTGTCGCCTACCAGCGCCTGGTCGTGCGATTCGGCATAGGCGATGGTCTTTTCCTTATAGCGGCGGTTGCTCAGGATGCTCCACATTTCGTGGAGGTCCCATTCCTCATCCTGCTTTTCCTTCAGGGTTTTGATCCAGAAGTCGGGAATGCCCATGCCCAGGCGGAAGTCGAAGCCGCAGCCGCCCTCTTCGGGCTGGCGGCAGAGGCCCGGCATGCCGCTGACGTCCTCGGCTATGGAAAGGGCGTTCTTCCGAAAGCCGTGCACCACGTCGTTGGCCAGTTGCAGGTAGGTCACCGCATCCCAGTCAACCCCGTTCTTGAAGTATTTGTCGTAATGGTCAAAATCGGTATGGCCGTGGTGGAAATACAGCATGGAGGTGACGCCATCGAAGCGGTAGCCGTCGAAATGAAATTCTTCCAGCCAGTAACGGACGTTGGAGAGGAGGAATTTTTTTACTTCCCACTTGCCGTAATCGAACAGTTTGGAGTCCCAGCCCTCGTGGTAGCCTCGGGGCCCCGAATGGAAATACTGGTGGTCGGAGCCGTCGAATTCGTTCAGGCCTTCCGCCAGGTTTTTGACGGCATGGGAATGCACGATGTCCATGATCACCATCAGGCCGCCTTCGTGGGCTTTGTTGATGAGGTATTTCAGGTCTTCGGGGGTGCCGAAGCGGGAAGAGGGGGCGAAGAAGTTGGAAACGTGGTAGCCGAAAGAGCCGTAGTACGGGTGTTCCTGGATGGCCATCATCTGGATGGCGTTGTAGCCGCCCTCGATGATGCGGGGCAGGATAATGTCGGCGAATTCGCGGTAGGTGCCTACGCCGGCAGTTTCCTGGGCCATGCCCACGTGGCATTCGTAGATGATGGGCTGGCGGAAGCCTTCGGAGGGATCGAATTTGCTGTCGGTCCACTGGAAGGGCTCGGCGGGGGTCCACACCTGGCCGGAAAAGTCGTAGGTCTTGGGGTCCTGGATTACCCGGCGGATATAGGCCGGAATGCGGTCGTGCTCGCCCTTGTGGCCGCTGATGTGCACCTTGATGCGGCTGCCGTGGAGAAAACGGTCCTTATATTCTTTATAGGGTAGAAACAGTTCCCAGTCTCCCCTTTTATTTTTTTTCAGCTGGTGCGTGGTACGGTCCCAATTGTTGAAGTCGCCGATAAGGCTCAGCGCTTTGGCATTGGGTGCCCATTCCCGGTAGACCCACCCGGCCTTTTCTTTGTCGAAGTTGATGCCATAGTAATGATGGGCTGTGGCAAAATCGAGCAAACTTCCTTCTGCATCCTCAATCTCTTTCCGGGCTCTTTTGTACCGCTGAAACCGCTCATGCACATCATGAACATAAGGGTCCAGCCATGGGTCTTCCTGAATAATGGGTAATTTTTCGATTTGATGCATAGTTACAACTAATGGTATGCGACTAAGATAACCCGGGAAGCGGTATGCGCAAATATTTTTTTTCGCTTAAATATGGTCTCCAACGGCGGCCGGATTGGATTCCAACCGCTCAGTAGGCCCCAAACAGGAGGAAAAAAAATAAATTCTGGCCCAAAATGTTGAAAGTTCAGGGAAGTTCCCTATTTTCGTTATGGTTTTTCATAGGATATTGGATTTTAATACGGGGCTGAATTTCTATTCGGGCCCTTTTTTTTGCCCCTACCCTTTCCCTGCCCCGCAACGGATCGGTTTGCCACCCTACAGCAAACGTTTTACATTTGTCCGGACAGCTCACCTTAAGAACCCCCAGAACCGATTCGAATGATCCAGAAAGTCTTGTCATACCAGATTGCCGATAGCATCGATATCAAGCTGTTAAAAGCTGCCTTTAAAGCCGACCTGGTCCATAGCGACGCCGATGAATTGTTTTACCAGACCGATAACCAGCAGTTCATTTACATTTTTAAATACGGCGCCGTCTGCTTCTTCAACCTCGATGCCGTGAAAATTTCCGAGTTTTTGAAACTGATCGCCTCCTATTGCAAGGGGCTGTTCGAAGAAAGCATGAGCGAGGAATTTTTAGTGGAAAGCAACTGCAAGGAGAACCGCATCGGCTACAACAAGATCGAGCTCCGGGAAGCCGACGTGGAGATCATCCGCCTGGTGATGCTCAACGTTTCGCAGTCCGTGGCCCTGGATTATTATTACGACCAAACCTCGCGCCTGCTGGAAGAAACCAACTTCCATACCCAGAAGCTGGAGCTGAAAGGTCGGCTGGACATCTCCGGTACCGCCCTAAAAAAGTATATTGGTAAAACGCTTTTTTTGAAAAACCGCATTGCGGAGAACCTTTATATCTTCGACTCGCCCCCCGAAACCTGGGAGGATGAAACCCTCAATAAAATCGACCTGGGCCTCAAGCGCACCTTCGACCTGCAGGACCGCTTCCGCAACATTTCCGAAGGCCTCCAGATCATCCGCGACAACCTCGACCTGTTCAAGGACCTGCTGCAATACCGACAGAGCACCATGCTGGAATGGATCATCATTATCCTGATCCTGGTGGAGGTGGTCAACCTGTTTTTCGAGAAATTCTTTTAACCCCTCCCCCCGGTTTTATGCCCGCCTGATGGTAAGCAGCCCGCCCCTGCTTGCCTTTTATTTCTTTACTACCAACTCCTCCCGGGCGGCCCAGAGGGCGATGTCCTGTTTGGTGAGGGCGGCGGCCATCAGGTCGGGGAACTTGTCGGGGGTGCAGGCAAAGACCGGGCAGCCCAGCTCGGTAAAGAAATGGGCGTTCTGTTGGTCGTAATAAGGCGCCCCGTCGTCGCTGAGGGCCAGCAGCACGATCAGCTGCACCCCCGAGGCTACCAGCTCCGCCGCCCGCTTGCGCATGCCCTCGTTGCTACCGCCCTCGTACAGGTCGGTGATCAGCACCAGCACCGTATCCAGCGGGCGGGTAATGACCTGGCGGCAATAGGTCAGTGCCGCATGGATGTCGGTGCCGCCCCCGAGCTGCACGCCGAAGAGCAGGTCCACGGGGTCGTCCAACTCTTCGGTCAGGTCGGCCACGGCGGTATCGAACACCACCATCCTTGTTTGGACGGCAGGGATGGTGGCCATCACCGAGCCGAAGATGCCCGAATACACTACTGAGCTACCCATGGAGCCGCTCTGGTCGAGGCAGAGCACCACCTCTTTAAGGGCGCTGCGACGCCGCCCGTAGCCGATGCGGGTTTCGGGGATCACCGTTTGGTAGCCGGGCTGGTAGTGTTTCAGGTTTTTGAGGATGGTGGCGTGCCAGTTGATCTCGTTGTGGCGGGGCCGGCGGATGCGCACGCTTCGGTTAAGGCTGCCCGTGATCGCCTGGCGCGTGGGCTGTTCCAGCTTACGCACCAGTTCCTCTACCACCCGGCGCACAACGGCCCGGGCGGTATCCTTGGTCTTGTCGGGAAGGACACGACTCAGCGATAACAGCGTAGCCACCAGGTGCACATCAGGCGTCACATTTTCCAGCATTTCTTTTTCCAGCAGCATTTGCGTCAGGTTCAGCCGCTTCAGGGCATCCTGCTGCATCACCTGCACCACGCTGGCCGGGAAGAAGGTGCGGATATCGCCCAGCCAGCGGGCCACGTTGGGCGAAGAAGCCCCCAGGCCGCCGCGGCGGTCGCTGTCGTACAGGGCTTCGAGGCTCTTGTCCACCAAGGCATCCTCGCCGCTCAGGCCCACGCCGGTACCATCATTCTGCTGCCCGCCAAGGATCAGCCGCCACTTTCTTAGGGTTTGCTCGTTGGTCATTTTTTCTTTAGGTTGAGGGATCACTAATTTAGTAGTTCCTGAGTTGTTTGTTTGGATAAACGCATGTTCCTTCTCAAGAACTCAGGAACTTATACTCCGAGCATCTGCAACACCACCGGCACGCCGCGCATTGCCCGCTCTTCGTCGAGGTCGTTTTGGGGGGCGGCGGGTGTTGGCTGGCCGTGGGTACCGGTTTTTACTTTTTCGCCCAGCTTTCGCCGTTCGGGGGCGGAGAAGCCCGCGAAGGTGCGGCGCAGCAGGGGCAAAGCCTGGCGAAAGGCATCTTCAGTGAGCTGGGCGATCCAGTTGTGTACCAGGTTCCAGAGCGTTTCGTCCAGGAGCAGCAGGGTGCCGCTGCCCTTTAAAAAGCCTTCCAGCCAGGAGGCGCTGATCGCCGGCGGGTTGGCCGCCGACATGTTTTTGCCAAAGGCCCGAACCAGTTCATCGCCTTGCAGCAAGCGCGCATCGGCCAGCAGGCGGGTGGCATAACCGCCCACCAGGGGCGCCGTGCTGCTGCCGGCGGCAATCCGCAACAGCGTTTGCTGCCATTCCTTTTCCAGTTCGGGCTGCTGCAGCAGGGTCACGGATTCGTTTAGCTGAAATAGTTGTTCGGTCAGGCTTTGGGCCGCTTCGTCGTCGATGCCGGTGACGGCATGGGGAAGGCTCACGCAAATGCGGGTGACCATGCCCGTTACGATGCCCAGCACCAGGGCCGTATCGGTGCCGCGGACGTTGCCGTAGCGGCTGACCGACACCAGGGGCGGCACCACCTCCATCAGCTGGAGCACGTCGCCGCTGGCCGCCGCCAGGTTGCTGACCTGCCGGATCAGCACCTCCACCGCCCGGTGCAGTTCGGCGGGCAGGGCTTCCTGCAACAGGCCGGAAAGGGACAGCAGGGAGGGCGCTTCGCCCGCCTGGTGGATGACAAAGCGGGTGGCGGCTTCTTCCACGGTATTGCCCCAGGAGCCTTTTTCGATCAGGTCGATGGCGAAGGCGGGATCCCATTGGAGGCGCCATTGTTCTTTGAAGGTGCCCTTGCCGCTCACCTGGGCCGGCTTGCCCCAGTGCAGCTGCAACAGGCGCAGGCGGTGCAGAAATATGCTGCGGGCGAGGTCACCCTCCTTGCGCAGGTCGAGCACGTAATCGCGGAAGTCGGCGGTGGGCGGCAGCCGCAGGCTTTTCTGGGCCTTTTCCACGTCGAGCTGCAACGGCGGCTTGGGAATGCCTGTGGGCACGGCGCCCAGGCGGTTGCCGACCACCAGCTCGTTCTGTATCAGTTGCTGCGGCAGGGGATCGCCGTTGCACAGGACGCTCAGGGTGGCTTCGTTCAGTTCTTCGAGACCTGCCTTGGACAATCCCCGCAAAGAGGCCAGGGAGGCGGCCAGGCGCACCGCCTCGATCACGTGGGCCACGGAGGTATCCATGCCCTTTTCCCGAAAGAGGGCCGCCACGCCGGTCATCCAGCGGGTGCCGTCGTCGGCGGGGTGGCGCCACACATGGCCGTACCAGCCGGGCGATTGGATGCCGGCGCCATAGCCGCTGAAAAAGCTCAGGCGCCCGTAGGTCCAGGCCGTCCAGGTGCATTCCACTTTTACTTTGGGCAGGCCTTTCAGCAGGTCGTTGTCTTCCTTTGGTTTCGGGGCGCGGGCCAGCTCCAGGGCGGGGGCGTGCCAGGCGCCGCAGACCACGGCCACGTTCTGGAACAGGTCTTTTTGTGCCAGCCGGATCGTTTTGCGCATATGGGCTTCGCGCAACCGCTCCAGCCGGTCTTCGGGCAGGCGCAGTTCGGCCCGCAGCACCTGCATGGCTTCGGCCACGGCCTCAAACACGCCTTCGCCGTTCTGCCGGTGCTCGATCAGGTGTTCCCACCACTTCTCCCCTTCTTCATAACCGGCCGCTTCGGCCAGGTAGCCGATCGGGTCGGTTTTAATATCGTATTCCGCCGCAGTCGCAGTGGCTTTCGGCTCCTCGCCGGCCTCTTTTCCCAACGCCAGCTGGTGGGCCACCGGCAGGTCCATAAACCGTACGGGGATATTATTTTGCCGGGCATACAGGATGGCCTGCCATTCGGGGGAAAAGGTGGCAAAGGGATAAAAGACCGACCGCTTCGGGTCGTCGGGCACATAACAAAGAATGGCCACCGGCGGCTGCAGCTCCTCCTGTCCCACCCATTGCAGCAGGTCGTCGGCCTCCGGCGGCCCTTCCACCAAAACCACATCCGGTCGTGTCTGCTCCAAAAAGGCCCGCACATTTCTCGCCGAGCCGGGGCCGTGGTGACGTATTCCTAAGATTGTTACCATCGGAAAATTTTCTGAGTTCCTGAGTTTCTGAGTTCCTGAGTTTCTAAGTTCCTGAGTTAAAGGTTTGCGGGTTGGGAGTTACCCCAACTCAGGAACTTAGAAACTATACGCCGAGATCGCGGCACGCCCGGTAAACGTCTTTCCACTCGTCGCGGGGTTTGATGACGGTTTCGAGGTATTCCTGCCAGGCCACTTTGTCCTGGACGGGGTCTTTGACGACGGCGCCGATGATGCCGGCGGCGAGGTCGTCGGCTTTGAGCTGGCCGTCGCCAAAGTAGGCGGCCATGGCCAGGCCGTTGTTGACCACCGAGATGGCTTCGGCCGTGCTAAGGGTGCCGGTGGGCACTTTAATTTTTGATTTGCCGTCGAGGGTGATGCCGTTGCGCAGCTCGCGGAAGATGGTCACGATGCGGCGGATCTCCTGCAGGGCGGGGCGTTCGGCCGGCAGCTCCATTACTTTTTCAAAGCTTTCCACCCGGCGGCGTACGATGTCGATCTCTTCTTCGATGGTTTGGGGCACGGGCAGGATGACGGTGTTGAAGCGGCGCTTGAGGGCGCTGGAGAGCTCGTTGACGCCCTTGTCGCGGTTGTTGGCGGTAGCGATGACGTTAAAGCCGCGGGTGGCCTGCACCTGCGTGTTGAGTTCGGGAATGGGGAGCGTTTTTTCCGACAGGATGGTGATGAGGGTGTCCTGTACGTCGGCACCGATGCGGGTCAGCTCCTCGATGCGGACGATCTTTCCTTCCTTCATGGCCCGCAGTACGGGTGTTTCCACCAGCGCTTTTTCACTCGGTCCTTCCGCCAGCAGTCGGGCATAGTTCCAGCCGTAGCGGATGGCTTCCTCGGAGGTGCCGGCGGTGCCCTGGATGATGAGGGTGGAGGCGCCGCTGATGGCGGCGGAAAGGTGTTCGCTCACCCAGCTTTTGGCAGTGCCGGGCAGGCCGTAGAGCAGCAGGGCGCGGTCGGTGGTGAGGGTGGCTACCGCGATCTCCATGAGGCGGCGGTTGCCGATGTACTTGGGAGCAACCTCGAAGCCGTTCTTCAGGCGGCCGCCCACCAGGTAGGTGACCACCGCCTGGGGCGTCAGCACCCAGTTGGCGGGGCGCTTGCCCTCATCGTCCTTTTTCAGTTCTTCCAGTTCCTGTGCATATAGTTGTTCGGCATGTTCGCGTAAGATAGTCGACATGGATAGGGTTTTAAAGGTGAAAGGCGTTTAGGGTTTCCTGTTTCAGTTGCAGCAGCCCGGCCAGGTAGTCCGACAAGTGCGTCCATTGGGAAGCAAAATGCGGCTCTTTGGGCGTACAGGCGGGCAGTTCGGAAATGAGGCGGACGGGCAGGCGGGCGGCCAGGCCGTTGTAAAACGGGCGCGGGTAGGCGTAAGGGTTTCGGGCCGTGTGCCGCAGCACCCCCAGGGCCAGTTCGGGACCCCATTCTTCCGTATGGTGGCGCACCAGCAGCTCGATGATGTCGGCGGCATACTGGTTTTGGTGGAGGAAGCGCAGGGCATAGGCTTCGCGCTCCGCGGGCTCCAGCAGCGGCAAAGCTTCGGGGAAGAGGAGGTTTTCGCGAAAAGACAGGATTTCGTTTAGCCAGGCGGTATCCCGGAAGCGGATGGCGGCTTTGCCCAGGGCGGTGATCCATTCGTCGCCGTGTTTGGTGGCGGCCAGGAGCCGTAATACGCCTTCGGGGCCGGTGCCGAGGTGGGCTTCCCAGAAAGCGGGCGGCACCGCTTCCATCAGCTGGTACAGAACGAAGGCATTGTCGTCGGCGCCTTTGCGGCTGCTGATCTTTTCGATGCCGGTTTTATAGAGTTTTTCGTCTAGGGGCGGCAGTTCGAGGTGCAGGCCGGCCGGGCCTTGCTGAACGGCCTCCTTCAGAATGGATTGGTAGTGCTGGATGATCGAGGAAGTGGGCAGTTGTTTCAGCAACAGGAGGGCTTCTTCCTTTACCCGGGCGCTTTTTTCCGACAGCAGGCGTTCCAGCCAGTCGCGGTCCGCTTCGGTGACGGTGCCCGACAGCAGGGGCAGCAGGGCGGCGCGGCCGGCGGCGGTTTCCTGGGGCCAGGTGGCCTGCAGCCAGGCAAGGGCGGTGGCGGGATCGGTCCGGCGCAGGCGGCCCAGCACCTCGCGGCGTTGTTCGGCGGTGCCGGTCTGCCAGAGCTCTTCGTCGGGTGCTGCGGCCTGCCACTTCCAGCTTTCGTTGAAGCGGGCCAGCCAGGCGCCTCTTTGACCCGTGCAGGCAAGGACAAAAGGCCGGAGGCCTTTGTGGCGGGTGGCCGCCTCCAGCAGGCGGGGTGCATAGCCCGGGTCGGCAAGGACGCCACTGCCGGCGCAGCGCTGCAGCCACAGGCCCAGCAGGGAGGGGATGTCCCCGGACAGGATCGCGGTCAGCAGGCGGTGGGCTTCCGGGGAGGCCGGGGACTTTTCTTCTTCCGGGGCCGGGGGCAGGTGGGCTCCTTCCGCCCGGGCAGGCACCAGGCCGCACCGGCGGTAGTTCCGGGCAAGGGCGGCCAGTTGCAGGAATTGCTCCTCCCTTCCGCCTTCCGTTTCCCCCAGGCGGGCGGCGGCTTCCCCCAGTGCCGGTGGCAGCTCTTCGGGGCGGAGCGGCCGTTTGTCGGTACCCAGAAGGGCGGTATGCAGGATCGGGTTGTTCGGTTCCATCAGAGAGGTTTGTATTCCTGGCGGTGCCAGATGCCCAGGGGCTCATAGCTGTTGCCATGCCCCAGCAGGGCGGTGCGCAGGGGCTGCCCGCCGCTGTAGGCCAGCAGTTGCCAGATGTTTTTAAAATCTTCTTTCAGGGGCATCAGGGCGCCGGCGGCATCCATTAGCCACCACCGGCCTCCCCGGGGCACGGGCGTCAGGCTTTCGACGAGGTAGGGCCGGTCGCCCCGCACGGGCATCCGGGCAAAGAGGCTGGTTTCCTGTGCCAGCACTTCCTGCCAGCCTTCCAGGACCTGTTGGGGCGGCCGGGAAGCGGCGGCGCCGGGCTCTTTGAGCAGGGCCCGCAGGGGCAGGGCGCCGGGGTAAAACACCAGTTCGGCTTCCAGGTACTGGCCGGGCACCAGCGACAGCTGGCCGCTGGGACTTTGGCCGCGGGCCAGGAACTGCAGCAGCAGGGCGGGCTGGCCTCCTTCCAGGCCCTGCAGCCAGGTGCGTTCCACCGTCAGGTTGTCCTCCTCGGTCAGTTGTTTGGCCAGCACCAGCCAGGTGTCGGTGATGCCCGGTTGTTGTTTCAGATCTTCGGTGCTTTGGGTAAAACCTACGCGGCTGCGGATTTCCTGCTGCAGCGGCAGGGGCAGGAGGGCCCGGTTGCGGTAGCCGGTGGCCAGCAGGTAGATGTCCAGCAGGTTGTCGAGGAAGGCGCTTTGCCAGCCATCACGGTAAAAGGGCGCCTGGCCCAGGCCCTTTACGAGCGCGGCCAGGCCGGGGGCTTGTGCGTCCACCAGGCGGCGGGCCGCTCCCTCCCACCAGGCCGCTCCTTTGTCGGGGGCCGACAGCAGTCCGTTGCGCACCAAATCTTTCAGCCACAGCAGCAGGTCGTCGATGCCGTCGCTTACCTTTTGCTCGCGGGCCTGGAGGCGCCTGGCCTGGGCGGTTTCGTCCACCGGTTTGGCGGCCGCGGGCTGTTTTTGAGCTTTTTCCGCCCGTTTGCCGATCCATTCCCCTACCCAGGCAGGCATTTCCGTAGCGGTGAAGCCGCCCGGCTGGCGGGCATGCAGCAGGAAGAGTCCCAGGCCGTGCTTGCAGGGGGCCTTGCGGCTGGGGCAGGAACATTTAAAGGCGGGGGCCGAAAGGTCGATAATGGTTTGGTAGGGTTTGCTGCCGCTGCCGGCGCATTCGCCCCAGAGGGCGGTTTCGCTGGCACCCCGGGATACCCATTTGGCGGGCTGGGCCAGGGCGGTGCCTGCCTTGCGGGAAGCCTCGTCGGGTGCCAGTTGAAGGATCTGTTCTTCGGAAAAATTCAAGGGGCAGATAGGGATTTTGGGTTACTGCTCCTAAGATAGGTCATCCGGGCGTTGAAGGCGTTAAATGGCGGGAGGATTTGTTGCCGTTGCCCACAACGGGGCGACTGAAAAAAGAGGAAGTGTTAAAAAAAATCTAAGGAGTTGTTGTTTTTTACGATTTTTCTTTGCTTCTTTGTCAAACGAAAGCAAACCGAAAAAACGGGATGCTGCTGATCCCGCCGGAAACGGGACCAGCACTGAAAATTTTGCTACTAACGATTTCTTTTGCTGCTAACGATTCGCTTGCGTATGAAGTTCTTTGCTACTAACGATTGCCTTTGTCACTAACGATTGTCTTGCGTATGAAATCTCTTTGCTACTAACGATTGCCTGTCACGAACGATTGCCTTTCCTTCTTCATTTCCTTTGCTGATACAAAAATAAGAGGAGTCCTACTCCTCTTATTTTCAATTAACGTGCCAGCTCCTCATGCCAAAATAGGCATCCCTATTACTGAAACCCTTTACCAGGGCGGGTTTCACCCTTTTATTTTCATTATTTCCAACTTCCTTTTTGACCTCCAAAAATCATTGTTCTACCATTGAATTCATTCAAAAGGTGGCAAAAGTGCAGGATAGGCAGGGCGGGCTGTTTTCATATGTTTTGCATTGAGTGGGCATCGCGGGGGCGATAAAACCGGAAGTAGAAATTTTGGGTAATCTTTTCTACCTGTGGAACAAAAGAAGAAAAGATCATTTTCCTATTTCCGTTGGATCCTTTTTAGGACGCTATCCGCGGCCCCCAGTCCCTGGTAAAAGGCTTCCTCGAAAAGGCTGACGCCGGCCAGGTCGGTATGGGCGAAGTGCAGGCGGTCGTCGAACAGGGAGGCGGAGAGTTCCGCCCGGGCTCCGCCCCAGATGCTGCCCGGAAGCGGCTGCGCCATGGCGTGACCCCAGAGCATGACGTGGACCTCCTTCGTCGCCTTCCGGAGGTTGGGATGAACCTTTTGGAGGTCGTCGAAAATAAGTTCCACCCATTCGGAATGGGTGCGGGCCAGCGCCGCCCTTCGTTCCTCGGCCGGTGAGCCGGCGGTCAGCGGCAGGTAATAGGTCAGGTTGCGATGGGTGCCCCCCTGCTGCACCTGGTTGTGGGTGGCATCGACATAGCCGAGCGAAGGGCTGTCGTACAACACGTTGTCCCAGGAGGCGGGGGCGCCGGAGCGCTCCTCCAGTTCCGACACGGCCAGGTTGGCCACCATCCAGGGGGCATAAGACAGGCGGCGCTTTACTTTTTCGATCCGCTCCCTTTCGCCCAGCAGGCGAGCGGCCACAAATTGCGGAACGGCGGCAATGCAATGGCCGGCATCGACCGCCCACAGCCGGCCGGAAAGGGTATCCAGGAAGGTAATGCGGATGGCGTCCTCCTTCGGTTCCACCCTTACGGCAAGTGCCTGCCGCTGCAGGCGGCCTTCCAGTCCCTTTTGCAGGCGGGTAGCCAGCCAGCCGTTCCCTTCCGGCCAGGTAAGGACGTCGCTGGGGCCGGCATTGGCGCCCCGCCCCTTGCGGGCGGCAAAATAATGGATGCCCGCCCAGGCGCTGACCTGGTGGAGGGGCGTGCCGAAATCGTCCCGGGTGCAGTAGTTGATATGCCCGTGCAAATAAGGGCTGGTAAAGCCGTTGTGCTGCAGCCATTGTTGCATGGTCAGGCGGTCCAGGCGGGTAAAGGCCTCGTCGGTGCTGGAATGGTTCACGGGCAGGGCAAAGGCGTCTTTGCCGTCCGAACCTTTGCGGTGCCGGAAGTCGTCCATCAGGCGGAAGAAGCGGTCGATCTGCGCCTTTTCTTCCGGCGGCACGCCGAAATGGGGCACGAGGGAATCCTGCCACTGGCCGTTGAGGTACAGCCGCTCCTGCGGGTCGAAACACAGGTAGTATTCGTTGTAAACGGGCAGGCCCTGTTCGTTGCGGCCGGTGATGACGCCGCTTTCTTCCAAAAACTGCAGGTATTCGTGCAGGTCGTTGTTGGGGGTGGGCACGTAGTGGGCGCCCCAGGGGTAAGCCGAAATGCGGTTGGCGCCCTGGGCCGCATTGCCGCCCAGGACCGACTCCAGGTCGAGCACCATAAAATCCTCAAGGCCGCTTTGGTGCAGGCGCCGTGCCGCCGACAGGCCGCTGATGCCGCCGCCTATAATCACCACTTCTTTTTGAAAAATCTCGGAAGGAGGGCCGAATGACCGGTCGCGCAGCTGGTGGCCGGCAGCGGCCGAAGCCCCGATGATTTTTCCCGGTAGGGGGGAAAGGGCGGCGCAGCCGGGGGCCATGCTGGTGATACCCGCCGCGGCGGCGGCCGTTTGCAAAAAAGTTCTTCTATCCACAAAAAATCCGAATTAAGCGCACGTAAGATAAGCATCAGGAGCCTTCCAGGTAGCGGCCCCACTCCTCCTCGAAATAATGCACCAGCACCTGGTTATTGAGCTTATTGGGCTCCAGCGGATCCCGGGTTTTCATGTCCTCGGGAAAAGTCAGCATCTGCTGCAGCGTCAGCCGGTTCAAGAACTTGAGTCCGGGCGGGAAATGGGCAAACCAGGTATGTTCTTTTTGCGGCATGGCCATGATATAGCCCCACTCGCCAAAGGAAGGCACGTAGTTGTGATAGGCCACCGTGTTCAGTCCTGAGGCCTGAACGGTCTTGTCGATGCACCAGAAGCTTTTGGGCGCCACGTAGGGCGAGGTGCTTTGGATCACCGCGATGCCGTCGGGGGCTATGGCCTCCTTAAGCAGGCGGTAAAAGGTGGTGCTGTACAACTTGCCGATCGAAAAGCTCGAAGGGTCGGGAAAGTCCACGATCACCGCATCGAACTGCCTTCGGTTTTGCCGCAGCCACTGGAAGGCGTCCTCGTTTAGGATCGCTACGCGCCTGTCGAGGAGGGCATTGCTGTTGATACGCCGCAGCACTTCCTGGCTGCGGAACAGCCGCGTCATCTCGGGGTCGAGGTCCACCAGCGTCACCTGCTGCACCGAAGGGTAGCGCAGGATCTCCCGTACGGCCAGCCCGTCGCCGCCGCCCAGCACCAGCACCCGGCGGGGCTGGCGCAGCGAGGACAGCGCCGGGTGCACCAGCGCCTCGTGGTAGCGGTATTCGTCCGCCGTGCTGAATTGCAGGTTGCCGTTGAGGAACAACCGCAGCTCGCGGCGGTTGCGGGTGAGCACGATCCGCTGGTAGGGCGAGGAAACGGCATAAATGATCTTGTCGCTGTAGGTGGCCGTTTCGCTCCAGGTCATGATGCTTTCGGAATAGGCGAAGGCCCCTCCTTCGATGGCAATCAGCGCAAGGGCCGACAGCTTCAGGGTTTTGATTCCTTTCAGCTCCGGGGCAAAACGGTGCGCCAGGTACCAGCCCACGGCAATGTTCAGGATGCCGAAGAACAGCGAGGTGCGCATCAGTCCCAGGTGGGGTACCAGCAGCAAGGGGAACACCAGCGATGCCAGCAGGGCACCGATATAATCGAAGGTAAATACCCGGCTGACCAGTTCCTTGAACTCCACCTTGTCCTGCAGGATGCGCATCAGCAGGGGGATCTCCAGTCCCACCAGGATGCCGGTGAGGCAGACCAGGGCGTACAGGAGGATGCGGAAGGAGGCGGCCAGCGGGAAGGCCACGAACAGCAGGGGCGCGCTGAAGCCGCCCACCAGCCCGATCAGCAACTCGATGCGGATGAACCACCGCAGCAGGTCGTGCTGGAAATACCGCGACAGGAAGGAGCCCACGCCCATGGAAAACAGGTACACCCCGATGATGGTGCTGAACTGGGTGACGCTGTCGCCCAGCAGGTACGAGGCCAGGGTGCCGGCCACGAGTTCGTAAATAAGGCCGCAGGTGGCAATGATGAATACGGCCACCAGCAGCAGCCACTGGGCGCTGTTGTCTTTTGGTTTCATGCAAACAGGTTAATGAATGGCGGAAGCCACGATAATGGCAATGGCCAGCATGAAAAAGCCGGCCAGCACGGCCACGGCCAGGTTTTGTTTTTCCAAAATTTCCTTGCGCAGGTTGTGCCGGGGCGTCAGCACTTCCACCAGCACAAAGGCAACGACCAGGATGGCAATGCCCAGGAACGAATACAGGATCGAGGCAGTAACGGGGTGAGGCATGGGATGAATTTGAAATGAAAAAATTTGAAACGGGGTATTGGTTCATTAGGATATTAGGAATCCAGAGGAAGCCTCCGTATAGCACGACCCAATGAACCAATGAACCAATGAACTGATTCCTACTTGTGAAAGCCCTGTCCGCTGGCATTCCACTGCTGCTGGCTGCCAAAGGATAAAATGCGCCAGCCGGTATTGTCGGCATAAGCGACGGTGCCGATGATGGCCAGGGAAATCAGGATGAACCAGCGAAACGGATAAAGCGGCGAGCCGCGGTCGAAAAAATTAATCTTCATACGTATAAGGTGTAAAAGGGCTGTCGTACCAACGGTCCCTTTCTTTTTTAAGGATCCAGAAATACCTGATCACCGGCCAGATCAGCAGGGCCAGCAGGCCAAACAGCAGGTTGCGGTGGTTGGGCACGTCGTAGGTGGCCGAAACCGTGAACTCGGATACCTTGCCCGGTTCGCGGGTGGCCTGGAGTTGCAGGATATAGGTGCCTGCCGGCAGCAGGGTGATATAGGCCCGCTCCCGCTGCCGCCCCTCCGACCAGTGTTCGCCCTCATCGAAGCCCTCGTAATATTCTACGCCCTGTTCCAGGCTGTATTCCGCACCCGTCTGGACGTTGGTCAGGGTGGCCTCCAGTTCCAGCCAGGAGTTGTATACGGGGGCGGAAAGGTCGATCTGCACATTGCTCCGGTACTTATCCAGCCGGTAGCGGCCGGCCACCAGGGAATGGGAGGTTTGCCAGTCGTTGGGGAACGTATAGGTATTTTGCGTCAATAGCCGTTCTTCCCGGGTGGTGGCGGCCAGCACGTGCACTGCTACCAGGCAGGCAATCGCCAATAAGGTGGCGCTCACGAGCTTTGCCGGGTTGATATAGCCCGTTGGCTGCAGGGCGCCCACGCCCCATTGCGGCGGAAGGCGGAAGGGAAACGAAAAATGCTGTTCCATTTCCGCGGCAAATACATATTCACCCAGGTACCAGGAGATGTTGCCCTTCTGATCCTTTTCCTGTACCCACATTTCCGGAGGGGAAATAAATTCCAGTACCTGGGTTTTGCCCGGCTCGAGCACGTTGTAGGGGAATTCGCCCAGCACTTCCACCGCTTTGTAATGGTAGGCATTGTACAACCGGAAGGGTTCGTTTTGATAGGTCATCGTCATGGCCCGGTGGAAGGGGCGGGCGGGTGCCTCATTCCTTTCCCGGGCATAGATCCAGTGCCCCTGGTATTCGTTCAAGAAGGCATAACCCTCCTGGGGATGGAACAGGGTGTATTCCTTCCACCGGCCCGCATACTGGTTTAGTTCTTCCTTGAGGCTGAAGCCCACCACTTCGTAAGTGATGCCCCCGATGGAGCCGAAAGATCCCAGGGTAATGTCCGAATTCGGGCGGCTGGCGTTTTTGAAGTATTGGGCTTTGGGCTCCCCTTTGGCAAAATAATAGGCGGTGCCGCAGTGGAAACAGGTGCAGCAAAGGCAATACGGATAAGTTTTGGCATGAACCGGGCTGCGGCAGTGGGTGCAGGCAAATGTTTTGCCGGGATTCGCATACGTGCGGATATCGGTTAGCCGTAGGTCGGTGAAGCGGGTAGGGGTAAGGTTGAAGGCCATGATGCCGGTTTGGGGAAACTCGCCCAGGGCCAGGCGTCCGCCGCTGCGTTCGGCAAAGGTCAGCAACCGGAAGCCGGCAGCGGCCCCGGGCAGGTAGGCCTCTCCTTCCAGCTCCCATTTGTATACGGAGGAAATGCGTTCCAGGAAATGTGTTTTCCCGGTAAAGAATTCTGTTTCCTGGCCAGGTTGGGCATAAAGGAGGTTTGCGTTGGAGGGGGTATGCTGGAGGTGGGTAAGCTGCAGCAGGGCGTATAGTCCGTAGCCTTCCTGCAGCAGGGCCAGCTCGCCGCCGTCGAATACCAGGGTCCAGTAGTTCAGGACGTCGGTTTCCGACCAGGCCCGGATGCGGCCCAGCACGCGGAAGTGCCGGCCCTTCCAGGAACCGCTGCTCCCGGGCTGGAGGGTGTCGAAGGGCTCCGGAAGAATGTATACGGCTTTGCTTTCCAGTTCGCCTCCGGGTTTCCGGTGAATGACCGTGCCGCAGGTGCAGGGCAGCAGGGTGGTGCCGGGATGGGCAAAGGAAACGGGCCGGGAGCAGCCGGGGCATTGCTGGAGGGAGCAGGTGTCCGGGATCATCGGCGGATGAATTGCTCGTTTACAACGGAGGCACCAAAAAACTGTTGGAAGGCCTGGTACAGGCGGTGCACCTTGCCGTCGTTGTTTTGCAGAAAGTTGCTCAGGTATATATCCATGTTGATCCGGCCGTGTTCGGGCCAGGTGTGTACCGAAAGGTGGCTTTCCGAGAGGCAGATCACGGCGGTGAAGCCGGCGGGGGTAAAGTTGTGGTACACGTCGCCCAGCTTTTGCAGCCGGTGTTCGCTGATCTGCTCGTTTATCCATGGGCGTAAGGCATCGTACTGTTCCAGCAAATGCGTTTGTTCGGTCTGAAGCGTGGCGATGAGGTGAATGCCCGGCTGATAGCTCATAACAGGTGTGGTATTCGGTCAAGGGAAACCGGTAGTTCTTCTGCCGGCAGCGGCGAAGACTCCGGCCGGGAAATTACAGATTCCTGCCCTTACCTGCAACTTCTCTCCCGCCCCTTTTCCGCCCTAAGGGTTCTTCCTGTTGAAAGGATACCTTTTTAAAATATAAAAAAATATAATGTGTTTAAATAGATGCAGATTTGCACTTTACCCTATTTAATTTTGATATTTTTTTGAAATTAAAAATAAAAATATTTGGTAGCATCACTTTTGTTTGTATCTTAGTTCCAGAGTTGAACGAACAGTGAGTTTCCTCATTTTTTATGATCAAAAAAATGGTTTCACTTCCACACCGACAAATATTCACCTCTTTCATATGGCAAGCAATCGTTAATCGCCTTCTGTTTCTACAGAGGGCTTTTTAATTTCCGAAGATCTTTCTTTTGCCTTTTCTTCCCCACAGAGTATACTCGTTTATTGGCGAGTGCTTTCCATAGCCCCACCCGTTTCCGGGCGGGGTTTTTTTATAGCACTGGCGCTCCCGGGCGTTACAGCCAGCGTTTGCGCTTCATCCAGAAATAAAGGGTAAGCGTGGTGGCCACCATCAGCAGGAGTGCCAGCGGGTAACCGGAATGGTGTTCCAGCTCGGGCATGAACTTGAAATTCATCCCGTAGATCCCGGAAATAAAGGTCAGGGGCATGAAGAAGACCGAAAATATGGTCAGCACCTTCATGACGTCATTGGTGCGCTGGGCGGTAAAGGAAAGGTAGAGGTTCATCAGGTTGTTCACGTCCTCGTAAACCTGGGTGTACAGGGTTTGAATTTTGAGGTGCTCGTCCAGTACGTCCTGCAGGGCAATATCGTCCTTTTCGACCGCATTGACATGGTTGATGGGTTCGGCCATCAGGGTGATGACCTTGTGCGATACGGAGGCCTGCCGCTTGATGTAATACAGCGATTCCAGCTGGTCGACGGTGGTTTTGCGCACCATGATATTGTTCTCGTGAAAGTCGATCTGCTCGGACAGGCGCTGGGCCGGATCGTCATAGGAGTTCAGGGTATACCACAATATTTTGGTCACCACCTGCGCCGGCGTGGTGCAGGTGTCGGTGGCCACGAACTTGCGCTGGATGGTTTCCAGGAAGGCCACCTTCGGCTTATGGATCGTAATGATAAAATTCCCGTTATAAAAAATGGCAATTTTGTTGCTCACGTCCTGGATGGTGACGACCCGCTTATGAAAATCGTGGGCAAAGAAGCGTACGATCAGGAAATGTACCTCGTTGATCTCGTCGTATTTCGGGAGGTGGTCCGGCTCCATGCAGTCCATGATGGTAAACTGGTCCAGGTTATAGGCTTTCCCGATTTCCGCCATTTCCTGCATGGTAGGGTCCGTTACATCCACCCATTTGCTTTCTCGGCAAATCGAAAACTCTTTTATGGGCATACCTTCCTGGGGCATCAAAAACTGTACTAACCCCAGCAGGACCCCTGTTCCCCACTGCTACCGGGCCCTGCCGAGGGGAACGGTTTCCAGGGAACCGATAAACCGGGCGGCGGCTTCATTTACTTCGCGGTGCCGCTCCACCAGCGCCTGGTGGCCTCCGGGCTGCACATACACCAGTTGCGCCTGGGGCAGGTGTTGGGCCAGGTATTCGCTGGCCACGGGTTTGGTCAGGCGGTCCTTGTCGGCAGCGATCACCAGCACCGGCAGTTGGATCCGGGGAAGCTCCCCGGTGACGTCGTAGCGGAACATGCCCAGCACACCGCGGGCCGTTACCGCCGGGGGAGCCAGGGTGGAGAGCAGCGTCACGAAATCCAGCTGTTTGGGGCTTTGGGTGCCGGTAAAGGTCAGCAACCGCGTGAACAGGTGGGAATTCCCGTTCAGGTAGCTCATCCATCGGCTGATCCAGACCAGCGGCGACAGGGCGATCAGCAAATAACAGATCGGCACCAGCACCGGCTTTTGAATCGCCATCATCAGTTTCGCGAACAGGATGGTTTTTACCGGGTTGGTAAAGGTGGTATGCTCCAGGATCAATCCCTTGGGCGGATACGTCAGGGATTGGGCGTGTTTGGCCAGCAGCGTCAGCAGCGTCATGCCGCCGATACTGTGCCCCCAGAGAACCGCATTTTTCGCCCCCGTGAATTCGATGACGGCATTGATGTCCTGGGCCATTTTAGAAAGGGAAAAATCCTTGTTCTTCGGCCGGGTGGATTTGCCCAGTCCCGGGAGGTCGACCAGGATCAGCCGGTATTCCTTTTCAAAATATTGGCGCTGGTAAAACCAGCCCGACTGGTTGGAGTTCCAGCCATGGACCAGGATCAGGGGTTGTGCATCGGCAGGTCCGTAGTATTCGATGTTGATCACCGTTCCGTCGGGCCGCTCCAGGCGGTCCTTCCGGTCGCTTTCAAATAAATGGGGTTCTTTTTCTCCCGGGCGCTTTTTCGACAGCAGGCGCAGGATAAGGGGCCTGCCCATCAGGGCCATATAGGCCAGCAGGGCGATAGCGCCATAAAGACACCGGTCGGCATAGTCGTCTGCGGCGGTATTCCGGTATTCATGCCATTCTCGCCACAGGTGAATGTCCAGGAACAAAAAGGCGATGGAGAGCAGGTCGGCGAACAATAAGGCAAGGACCAACAAAGCCATAGGTATGGTTTTAAATGAAGGGGATGTGGTGGTGCAAAACATAGCCTGACGCAGGGCCAGGCTATGATCGTTTCAGAAATGTGTCACCTTAGTGACCGGTAAGGGTATGGTGCCGGTGCACTTCTCGTTCATGAACGGGATGGGTTTTCGTTACCAGGGCTACGCCCATTTCCAGCAGCCCGAAAATGAGGTGCGGACCGTAAATGTCCTCGGCAAATCCGAACAG
Organism: Huijunlia imazamoxiresistens; assembly: GCF_037132455.1. Classification (NCBI taxonomy): domain Bacteria; kingdom Pseudomonadati; phylum Bacteroidota; class Chitinophagia; order Chitinophagales; family Chitinophagaceae; genus Huijunlia; species Huijunlia imazamoxiresistens. Next base: position 525,439 of record NZ_JBBBEI010000001.1, read on the forward strand.
CCAGGGCGAAACCGCCAGCAACAGGCCGCTTACCAGGTCGAGCCCCAGGTGCGTCCGCATGGACAGCGACTTGCGGACACCCAACTCGTAATCGGTCATCAGGCTGTACAGAATAGCACCGGCACCCAGGATAACAGGTACCCATGTTTCTGCGCCATTGTTGGCGAAATTAAAGATCCAGGGCGCTGCTATCAGGAGCGCACCTACGATGTAATCCAAATAACCATGAACGCTTGTTGATAAGAATCGCATAACGCACAAATTTGGTTCATGCTCCATTTTTCGAAAAACATGCCAAACCCGCTCTGGTGGCTGAGGCCGGTGGGATAATAGACAATTGACAATGGGCAATAGTCAATGGGCAATTCCATAAGGAAAAAGGCTGTTGGCACCAGGCAAACCAGACAGCCTAATAATGCAGTCAGCTTTACTCAAGGGTTTTATCAATTGCCCCTTGTCTATTGTCTATTGCTTTTTTCCTACAGATCGGGGTCGCCTTTGTGGAAGGCGCGATGGAGGTTCAGGACCGCTTCCTTTTGTTCACCGGTCTTTTCCAGCCGCAGGAAGCGGTCCGTTATTTTGTCGATGTGCAAAAGCTCCTGCAGGACCTCTCCCACCTTAATCTTTGGCGATATACCCGAACAGGCCTTCTGTCTCGTCGTCGGGACCGGCGGCAAAATACAGGCGGTTGCGGTCAATGGAGATGGCTGAGGCCGGGGGGAACATCAGCGCCCACAGCCCTTCGATCTCGATGACCTTTTCTTTGGTTTTCAATTGGCCTAAATAATCGCCGACCAGGCTGTAGGCATTGATCCGGCCGTCGCCGAAGTTGCCCACCAGGATAGCCGGTTGCCGGTAGCGGTGGTGGCCGCCGTCTTTTTCTTCCACAAACAGCCCGTTATCTCCTGTGTCCGCAAAAAAGCTGGCGGAGGCTTTTGCCAGTCCCCAGGGCGCATTGAGGTGGCCGCGGGCGGCAAAAGGCCCTACAAACTGGCCGCTGGTGGTGTATACGGCCACATAGCCTTTGCCTTCTTCCTTGACGGCCCTGCCGTCCTCGCCTACCTTGGCATAGGTGACGAACAACTTGCCTCCAATGTTCTGGATGTTAAAGGGAGCGTAACCCTCCGGCAGGCCATGGTCGTAGAAGTACATGCTGACCGAGTCGAATTTCGCGTCCCATACATTGATCTTGCCGGCGCGGAAATTGGCGGCATACAGGTAATGGCGGCCCGCCCATTGCCCGATGGCCAGGCCGGTATAGGCCGCGGTGGCCGAATTATTCTTAATGGCCAGGGCCATGTTGCCGGCGGCACCGTTCCAGCCCGACAAAATGCCGTCCGCCCCCGCAAAAATAAAGGCCGCCCGGGCACCGTTGCTCAGCATAAAATCGTTGGGGCCCGCATTGTTCAGGACAATACCCGTCGGCATACCGCCCGTGGCGCCTGCGGGGGAAGGAATGGCCACCGGGGGACGCAGCGTCATGCCCTCCGCGTTATAGACCGTACTGACGTGACCGCCCGTGGAGGTGACCCAGGCCACGCCACTGGGGTTAAAGGCAATGCCCCAGGCATTCTTCAAGGCCGTGTCGGTGTAGGTGGCCGGGTATTCGGCATCGCTGGTAACGAGGTTCACCTGCTTGAACTCTTTGAGCGACTTCAGGTCGAAATGCTTCCGGCAGCCCGTGAAGCAGCACAGCAGGAAGAGCAGGAAGGTAAGGGGGAAACCTGCCCGGGCAGCGGGCAGGCCTCCGTTGTTGGGGGAACTTTTTTTCATACAAAGCATATTTGGGATGAACAAATCAGCTTCTCAGCTCGCTTTCAAAGGGCTGAACCACCGGGGTGTATGAAATGTGGTAAGGAACAACAGTGAAGGCTACAAACAAGCTCCCGTGCTTAAAGAACTACGACTATAAAAGAGGCCGCTATTTATATGCCAAAATCATTATATATAATAGGCTGAGAGCGCCTGCCGGAGGGGTAAAAAAACGCCTTTTCGCCGCCCGGAAAGGGGCGAAAAGGCGTTGGAAGGGAGTCTCCATGGAATCAGGCAACCACGGGCAGCGCCTGCAGCACCTTTTGGAGCTCGTCGACCCAGGCCTGGTGGAGCCTGCTTTCCAGGGCCACCACCTCGCGACACATCTCCTGCCAGTGCGGCGTGAAGGCCTTCAGCTGGTTTTCCATTTCCTCCAAATGGTTCTTTTCTTCCGCAATGATGTTCATCACGCTGACCGGGCTGTTGCGGCTTCGCAGCACCTCCTGATAAACCGGGTACAACTCGTCGGCCCGTACCTCGATGGCATAGGTCACCAGCAGGTACGCAATGTATTTGAGCTGTTCGTGGCGGTACGCGAAGGTGCGCTTCAGGTAGCGGCACACGTCAATGTCCAGCTGGTTCAGGTAGGCATAGCTCGAACCCGGAGCCAGCAGGTATTGCTGCTCGTAGGTGGGACAAACACCCCGGGCGATTTTTCGGATCTGCCGCTTGAGGTAGTAGGCATGACGGGCTTCTTCGGAAGCGTGCTTCAGGATGACCTCGCTGACGAAGATGGGGTGCTCGCATTTCTTGATCTTCCGGGCGCCCACGTTCTCCATCAGGGAAAGCGTATTGAGCCAGCGGGCATGTATAGCGGGTTGGTCGACGATCTGTTGAATCAGTTGCTGCATATCGGTGTGGGTTGGGGAACGTAATATTTTTTAGCAAAAAAGGCCACCGCCTCTTCGATCAGGCCGTAAACCCGGTCGATCTCCTCTTCGCGGATGCAGTAGGGCGGCATGAAATAAAGGATGTTGCCCAGGGGGCGCAGGAGCACCCCCCGTTCCAGGAACCAGGGATAAAGCTCGTGGCGCAGGGAATGGAAATAGGAAGTGCCGTCGCCGGTTTCGAACTCCAGCGCCAGGATGGTGCCGGTGGCCCTCGCTTCTTTGACAAAGGGCTCCTGCCCTATTTTCGCGGCAAAAGCCTGGTGGCGGTTGGTGAGCAGGGCCATCTGCGCCTGGGTGAAGGGGTCCTTCAGCAGCTCCATGCTGGCCAGGCCGGCGGCGCAGGCAATGGGGTTGGCCGTATACGAGTGGCCGTGAAACAGCGCCCGGGCCTGCTCGTCGGAATAAAAGGCTGCAAAAATTTCTTCGGTACAAACGGTGACGGACAGGGGCAGAAAGCCGCCGGTGATGCCCTTGGACAGGCAAATGATGTCGGGGGTATGCTGCAGGTATTCGCAGGCGAAGTTTTTACCGGTACGGCCGAAGCCGGTCATCACCTCGTCGGCGATGCAGAGCACGCCGGTTTCCTTCGCCACGGTCAGCAGGGCGTCGAGGTTGCGGGCCCCGTACATCCGCATGCCGGCAGCGCCCAGCACCAGCGGCTCGAAAATAAAGGCGGCCACCTCCCCTTCCGCGGCCCACTGGCGGAACAGGCGCAGGCATTCGTCGATATTTTCCTCCGTGGGCAGGGGCAGGCGCTTCACCTCGAACAGCAGGTCGTGGAAAGCGGCGGTAAACACGCTGCGGGCGCCCACGGCCATGGCGCCAAAGGTATCGCCGTGGTAGGCGTCCTCGAGGGCGATGATCTTTTTGCGGTGGTGCACGCCCCGGTTGTGCCAGTATTGTACGGCCATTTTCAGGGCCACCTCCACGGCGGTGGAGCCGTCGTCGGAATAAAATACCTTGGAAAAGGCGCCCGGCAGCAGCCCGATCAGCTCTTCGGCCAGCAGCACCGCCGGCTCGTGGGTGAAGCCGGCAAACAGCACATGGTCCAGCCGGGCGCACTGCTGCGCGATCTTTTCGCAAATGCGGGGATGGCCGTGCCCGTGGATGTTGACCCACCAGGACGAGATGCCATCGAGGTATTCGCGGCCGTCGGTGCCGTACAGGTACACGCCCTGGGCCCGCTGGATGGGCAGGGGTTCCACGGCGCCCTTCATCTGCGTAAAGGGGTGCCAGATGTATTGCTTATCTTTTTCGGCTATGTTCATCCAATTGTTGTTTGAGCCCGTCTTGTATGGTGTGGGCAAACGCGGAAATCACTTCCGGCGTCAGCCTGTCCAGGCGGGGAATGGAAAACAATAAGGGCAGGCCGGAGGCCATTAAAATGTATTCGCGGGTAGGGGGCACTTCCTCGCCGCTGAAGACGATCCCCACGATATCGGCGCCGGCTCCGCGGAGGGCGGCGAGGGTGAGCAGGGTATGGTTGATGCTGCCCAGGTAGTTGTCGGCCACCAGCACTACCGGCAGGCCCAGGTGCCGCACCAGGTCGAGGTTCAGGAGCTTGCGGCTCAGGGGTGTCATCACGCCCCCGGCGGTTTCCACCAGCAGGGCGTTGTCCGTCCGGGGCAGGGCCAGGGCCAGGGCGTCGAGGGTGATCTCCCGCCCTTCCTCCTCCGCCGCCCAGTGAGGCGAGGCCGCCCGCTGCAGGCGGAACCCTTCGGGGTGGATGCGGGTTTGGGCATTGGCCACGTGGCGGCGCACGAAAATGCTGTCCGAAGCTTCGAGGTCGCCTGCCTGTACGGGCTTCCAGTAATCGTATTGGAGGGCCTCGGCCATCACGGCCGAGCAGACGGTCTTGCCCGTCCCCGTATGGATGCCGGCGATGAGTAGGTTCATGAAAAATAGTTTTTTGCGGCGGTGAGCAAATGGTCAACCTGGGCGGCGGTGTTGAAAGCATGCAGGCAGATGCGCACCCGTTCGGTGCCCCCGGCCACGGTGGGCGACAGGATGGCTTTTACAAAAAAGCCTTCCGCGCGCAGGTGGGCCGCAAAGGCCGCGGCCGCTTCGTTGCCCGGCACCAGGATGGCCTGGATGGGCGACGGGTTGGCCAGCACCCGAATGCCCAGCGGCTCGAGGGCCGTTGCGACCTTTTGAAATTGGCTGATCCGCGCAAAAAGCCGGTCGACGCCGGCGGCGGGCAGGCGGTCGTAGGCCTGGCGGATGTGGGCGTACAAGGAGGGCGGCGGCGCCGTGGTGTAAATGAAGGAGCGGGCATGGTTCACCAGAAAGCTGCGCAGCAGTGAACTGCCCAACACGGCCGCTCCGTGCAGTCCCATCGCTTTGCCGAACGTATGGATGCGGGCCCACACCTGCCCTTCCAGGCCGTATTGATGGACCAGTCCCCTGCCCCCCTGCCCGTACAGGCCGGTGGCATGGGCTTCGTCCACCACCAGGGCGGCCGCGAAGGTTTGGCAAAGGGCGGCCATCTCCACTAATGGCGCCCGGTCTCCGTCCATCGAATAGAGCGACTCCACCACCACAAACACCCGGCCCGTTGCTGCCTGCAGCCTGCGCTCCAGGTCGGCGGTATCGTTGTGGGCGAACTTGTGGCGTTTGGCGCCGCTCAGCCGCATGCCGTCGATAATGCTGGCATGGATCTGTTCGTCGTACACGAAGGTGGCGTGGCGGTCGGCGATGCAGGAGAACAATCCCACATTGGCCATATAGCCGGTATTGAAAATAAGGGCCGCTTCGGCGCCGTGGTAAGCCGCCAAGAAGCGTTCCGTTTCTTCCGCTGTGGCGGAATTGCCCGATACCAGCCGCGAGCCGGTAGCGCCGGCCCAACCGGTTTCGCCGGGCGCCGCCTCATAGCGCTCCTGCGCCAGCCCCAGGTAGTCGTTGGAGCAGAAGTCCACCAACCCTTCGTGGCAGGCAAGCCGCCGCAACAATCCGGTCTCCCGGCGTGCGTCCAGCGCCTCCTGCAGGAACGCATCGTGCTGTGCGAAATGACTCAAGCTTTTTTCGATTTACAAGGATAAAAATGGAGTAACAGGCCAGGAAAGGGTTCAGAAACCTGGTAACATCTTTTCAGTTATCAACGGCTTTCCAGGGTTCCGAACCCTTCTGGCTTCGACCCGTTCTTTATTCCGAACAGCCACAGGTATTGCGCTCTTTGAACGGCTCGCGGGCTTTCAGTCCCAGCAGGTCGAACATTTGTTTGTCTTCGTCGATGGAAGGGTTGGGTGTGGTGAGGAGCTTCTCGCCCACGAAGATGGAGTTGGCGCCGGCCATGAAGCAGAGGGCTTGTTCGGCCAGGCTCATTTCGGTCCGTCCCGCCGACAGGCGCACGACGCTCTTCGGCATGACGATGCGGGCGGTGGCGATCATGCGGAGCATTTCGTCTATCTGTACCCGTTTGTTTTCCGCCAGGGGCGTTCCCTTTACCGGCACCAGCGCGTTGATGGGCACGGAGTCGGGGTGCACAGGCAGGGTGGACAGGGTATGGAGCATTTTGATGCGGTCCTCGTCGGTCTCGCCCAGGCCGATGATGCCGCCGCTGCACACGGTCAGTTCGGCCTTGCGGACGTTGTCGAGGGTGCGCAGGCGGTCGTCGTAGGTGCGGGTGGTGATGATCTTGTCGTAGTAGTCACCGGAGGTGTCCACATTGTGGTTGTAAGCAAAGCAGCCGGCCTCTTTCAGGCGCTGGGCCTGTTCGTAGGTCAGCATGCCCAGCGTGCAGCAGACCTCCACGCCCATGTCGTTCACGGCGGACACCATTTCCAGCACGCGGTCGAAGTCGCGGTTGTTGCGCACCTCGCGCCAGGAAGCGCCCATGCAGATGCGGGAGGCGCCGTTGGCCTTGGCCCGTTCGGCCATGGTCAGCAGCTGTTCCATGGGCATCAGCGCATGCACGTCCACGCCGGTGCTGTAGCGGGCGGCCTGCGGGCAATAGGCGCAGTCCTCCGGGCAGCCGCCGGTTTTAATGGAAATAAGGCTGCTTACCTGCACCTCGCTGTAGGCGTTGTTTTCCCGGTGCACCCGGGCGGCTTCAAACACCAGGTCCAGCAGGGGCTGGTAATAAATTGCTGAAATTTCTTCCAGTGTCCAGTTGGTTCGTACGATCATGACAAAAACAATTAAAGGAGGCAAATGTATCCTTTTCGGGATACAAAGAATAGAGCGTGTTTTTTTCTCCTGCGTAGAGGGTTGATAGCTAAATCTTTCATTTGGCAGGAAGGGAATAAATGGCAGGGATGCCGGTCCGGAACGGTTATTTATCCAGCACAATGGCGAAGATCAGCGGGGCCACGATGGTGGCGTCGGACTCGATGACGAAGCGCGGTGTGTTTTTGTCCAGCTTACCCCAGGTGATCTTTTCGTTGGGGATGCAGCCCGAAAAGGAGCCATAGCTGGTGGTGGAGTCGGAGATCTGGCAGAAATAACCCCAGAGCGGAACGCCGGTGCGCTGCAGGTCCTGGTGCAGCATCGGCACCACGCAGATGGGAAAATCACCGGCAATGCCGCCGCCCACCTGGAAGAAGCCGATGGGATGCTCTTCGGTAGCGGTGGCGGTGTAATACTCCGCCAGCTCCATCATGTACTCGATGCCGGTCCGCACCGTATGCACTTTTTGGATGGTGCCGCTGATGACGTGGCTGGTGTACATGTTGCCCAGGGTGCAGTCCTCCCAGCCGGGAACAAAGAGGGGCAGGTTCCGTTTGGCGGCTTCCAGCAGCCAGCTGTTTTTCGGATCGATCTGGTAAAATTCCTCCAGCTCGCCGGACAGCAAAATTTTGTACAGGAATTCGTGGGGAAAGAAGCGCTTGTTTTCCCGGTCGGCCTTTACCCAGTATTTCAGCACCACCTTTTCGATGCGGCGCATGGCCTCGGTTTCGGGGATGCAGGTGTCGGTCACCCGGTTCATGTGGCGCAGCAGCAGGTCTTCTTCGTCCTGGGGCGTCAGGTCGCGGTAGTGGGGAATGCGTTCGTAGTAATTATGGGCCACGAGGTTGAACACGTCCTCTTCCAGGTTGGCGCCGGTGCAGCAGATGGCGTGCACCTTGTTCTCGCGGATCATTTCGGCCAGGCTGATGCCCAGTTCGGCGGTGGACATGGCGCCCGCAAGGGTGAGGAGCATTTTATTTCCGCCCTCCACGTGTTGCTTGTACGCTTCGGCGGCATCGATGAGGGAGGCGGCATTGAAATGCTTGAAATTCTGTTTCAGGAAGTGAGCGATCTTCATTTGTTGAAGGGGTTAATGAGGTAGGTGAAGGAATAATAAAAGGCGGAACGCCTGCTTATACGGCCTGGCGGCAGGCGTCGCGGTGCGAGAGTTCGAACTGGTGGGGCTGCAGGATGCTTTTGGCGTCGAGCCCTTTCTTTTTCAGGGATTTTACCAGCTCCTGGAAGGCATCGGATTCCTTGAGGGAGAGCGGGCGGGGATGTTCCCAGGGTACGGCAATGTCCTTGACGATGCGGGCACCCCGGGCGCCGGAATAATAGTGCGACAGCACGATCACCCGGGTGCCGAGGTAGACTGCTTCGTCCAGGTCGTGGGTCACGAACAGGATGGTCTGCCCCGAGGCTTTCCACTGCTCGATCAGGAACTGGTGCATCTCTTCCCGGGTGGCGATATCCAGGGCGCCGAAGGGTTCGTCCATCAGCAGCACCTTGGGCTTCATGATCATGGCCTGGGCGATGGCCACCCGTTGGCGCATGCCGCCCGAAAGCTGGTAGGGATACTTCTGCCCGTGGGCCGCCAGGCCTACCCTTTCCAGGTATTCTTCGGTGAGCTTTTTATAGTCGCCGATCCGGGAGGAATGGAACACCTTGTGAAAGAGGTTTTGCAGCAGCGAAAAGTTTTCCATTTCCAGTCCCAGCATTACGTTTTCCTTTACCGTCAGGTTGTCAAAAAGGGAATAGCGCTGGAACACGATGCCGCGGCTGCGGTCGGGCTTTTCAATTTCCTTCCGGTCCATCAGGACCGAACCGCTCTGGGGTTTTTCGGAACCCAGGAGCATGCGCAGCAGGGTGGACTTGCCGCAGCCCGTGGGGCCCACCACCGTTACAAATTCCCCTTCCCGGATGCGCAGGTTGATGTTGTCGAGAATGGGAACGGGGCGGTTTTTATTGTCGCGGTATTTCTGGCTGGCGGCATGCACTTCTAACACGAAGGGAGGTGTGGGCGGGGGGTTCATGGGATTTCATTTTTTTGGGGTGAGGAAGCGGTGGGCGGAGGTTAGGACGGAGCGCAAATTATTTGTTGATCCAGGAGAACGATCGTTTGATCCACAGGCGCAGGAGGGCGTCGACCACAAAGGCCAGCAGGGCGATCCAGACCACGTAAGGGATGATGACGTCCATGGCCAGGTAGCGGCGCACCACGAAGATGCGGTAGCCCAGGCCTTCGGTGGCGGCCAGCGCCTCGCCGGCGATCAGGAAGAGGATGACGGATTTGAAGTTCAGGCGAATGGTGTCCAGGGCATAGGGAAAGATCTGGGGCAATACGATCTTGTAAATGATCTGGGCGGTGCTGGCCTTCAGGGTCATGGCCTTGATCAGTTGTTCGCGGGGAAATGCTTTTACCCGCAGGTAGATGTCCAGAATCACCGTGGGCAGGACACCGATGACGATGAGCGCAATTTTGGACAGCTCTCCCAGCCCGAAAAAGATGAACAGGATGGGCAGGAGGGCCAGGGCGGGGATCTTGTCCAGGAACAGGACGAAGGAATAGAGCAGTTTGTCCAGGACCGGGAAGAGGCCCATGTACACGCCGGCCAGGATGCCGGCAAAGACAAAGAGCATGCTGATGAGTACCCTGCGGCCGCTGGCGGCGGTATCCACCAGCAGGCGGTAGTCGCCGTTGGCGTCGGCCTCCAGGGCGGAGCGCCTAAAGCCGTCGGCCAGCTGCGAAAAGTTGGGTGCCAGCTTGTCGCCGGGGTTCAGGGCGTGGCGGTCCAGTGAAAATTGCTGGTACAGCAGTACCAGGGCCACGAAGAGCGCCAGGGAAAGGGTCCAGCGGAGCCAGGAAGGCAGGTTGGTGTGGATCGAGAACATACAATCGATTTAAGGTAAAGGAGAAAGGTGAAGGGCGGCCGTTGGATCGATGCGGTTATGCATGGGCGTTAGAGCGCGGTTTTGGCGGCCATTTCCATGTAGGTGGGGTCGAAGGTCAGCTGAACATTCTGGGCGTCGCCCTGCACCTGTCCGCCGGGGTAGGCAATGCCCAGTTCGTCATACGAAGTGGCTTTTTCGCCCAGCAGGCCGTGGTTGAAGCAGAACTTCCGGACGTAGTCCATGCTTTTCATGATCTCTTTGCTTTTTACATAATTCAGGGCGCTGTTGGGCGTATAAAAAAGGGCGGTGGTTTTCAGTTGCTCTTTGTATACCTCCAGCGGGCAGCCGGCCGATTCGGCCATCACGGTCAGGGCTTTGTCGGCGGCGGCATCTTCTTTTTTCATCACCGCCATCACTTCGTACCAGGCGCCGGTGAGGGCTTTGGCAAAGGCGGTGTTGGCCTGCAGCACCTTGCTGTTGACCACCAGCAGGTCCAGCACTTCGCCGGGGATGGAGGCGGAAGAAAACAGGCTTTTGATGCCCGGCTGGCGTTTGATGTCCAGCACCATGGGGTTCCAGGTCACCACGGCCTTTTGGTCGTTGTTGGCCATAAAGGCGGGGGCGATGTCGCTGTCGCTGGTGTTGAGGATGGTGACGTCCGATTCCTTCAGGCCGCTTTTCTCCAGCGCCCGTGAAAGCAGGTAGTGGGAAACGCTGTATTGCACCAGGCTCACCTGCTTGCCGGCCAGGTCCGCGAGGGAGAGGTTGTCGCGTACCAGCAGGGCGTCGTTGCCGTTGGAAAAGTCGCCCAGCACCACGGCCGTGCTGGCTACGCCGGCGGCGGCGGGCATGTCGAGGGCTTCGATGTTGGTCATCACGCAGGCGTCGGCCTGGCCCGACACATAGGCTTCGATGGAGGGCACGTAATCCATTTTCACCAGTTTTATGTGGAGGCCGTATTTGTCGGCCCATTTTTTCAAAATACCCGAGCGGTCGGCATAGTCCCAGGGCTGCCAGCCGGCGTAGATGGACCAGGCCATGGTAAATTCTTTTTTGGCGCCTGCGCCTGCCGGCTCGCCGGTTTTGGAGGAGGGGCGGTTGCCGCCGCAGCCGGCGGTCAGGGCCGCCAGGAACAGGAAGAGGAAAAGTTGGGGGACAAATTTCATAAAATGGGTTTTAAATAGTTTTAATGTTTCGGGTTCGGGGATGTTTCGGTAAGGGCACGGCCGGGAACAGCAGGCCGGCGGGAGCAGTAAATAAAAAGCTAATGTTTTGGTTTCCGGACCGGAAGCCGCGTTGGCTTCTTCACTTAGGCAAATATGGGTAGAATTTTTTCAAATACCTAGGTATGTAAAAATATATTTGTTTTTCTAATTCAAGTAATGCCTTGCACTGCTTCCGGCTGCTGGCCTCATTAAATTAAGGCATATAGAAGCCCAATCCCCTTCCAGATCTATGATCGGAAGCAAAGTAATCAGAAAACATGAAATATATATATCATAACCTGCCGCCTTTATGTATAAAAAGCTTTATACAACAATTATTTTCCCCCCGTTTTTTGAAAAAATGTCTGGATAATTCCTTTATTTTTTAGAAAATCCTCTCTTATTTACCCATATTTAAGGATAAAATTTAACTTTTTGGCGCTTTATTCCCCCTTTTGTCAAAATATGGAAAAAATTTTGAACCGAGCCAAGGGCCATATGCTTTTTTGGGCTTAATATTGCTTAAGCATTTCGGGAAACCCTGGTTTCCGGGATCCGCCCGAGAAAACCTTCTTTTCCCGGTTTTGGCATACGGTACGGCTCCTCCCCATAATAAAACAAATCCCCATGACCCTTTTGCTCCCCTTGCTACGCTACCGGCCGGTGTTTCGGACACTGGTGCTGTTGCCCCTGCTGGGTTCATGCGGACTGTTTGATCCCGCTCCCCGCCCTTCTGTAAAAGACCGGGAAAAAGTGGGCATCGTCTGCTCGCTCAGCGGTGTGGACGCCGTATCGGAAGCTTCGCTGAAGGATGCTGCCCTGATGGCCATCGAACAGATCAACGACGATGGCGGGCTGCTGGGCAAAAAGATCGAACCGGTCTGGGAAGACGGCCAGTCGCAGGTGTCGGGCCATGTGAGCCGCACGGCGGAACTGCTGAAGGCGGCTCGTCCCACCGCCCTGTTCGGGCTGTGGGACGAACGGTCCGTCAAGGGGATCGCTCCCTTCCTGCGGATGTACCCCACACTGGCTTTTAATATGGAAGCCCCTGAAAACGATTACGGGCTGAAAAATATGGTGTTCCTGGGAGCGACAACGGGGCAGCAGGCGCTGCCGGCAGTGCGGTACCTGTTGGGCCGGAAGACCGGGGCCTTCAACCGTTTTTACCTGCTGGGTAACGATGAGCCTTATGCGCACCACATGATCCGGGCGATCCGCGAACAGCTCCTGCGCCAAAAGGTGCCGCCGCAGCACATCAAAGAGCGGTACCTGCCGGCAGAGGCAGCGGACTTTTCGCAGACGGTCACCGAGATCAAGCAGTTTTCCGCCGGAAGGGCCTGCGTGTTCAATATGCTCCGGGGCGAGTCGAACCTTTCCTTTTTCCGGGAATTTGCCGGCCAGGGCCTGTCGGCCGCTTACTGCCCGGTACTTTCCTTCACCGCCTCGGAAGAAGAATTCCGGCACCTCGATACCGAATTTTTTGCGGGCCACCTGGCCGCTAAAGGATATTTCCAGTCGTCCGAAGCCGACAAGAACATCCGCTTCGTCAGCGACTTTAAACTGTATTGCGCCATCAATGAGCTGCCCGGCGGCATCGACCGGGTCACCAATGACGGCATCTGCTGGATGTATACCGCCATCCAGCTGTGGCGGAAGGCTGTGGAAAAGGCCGGCACCTTTGACCCGGAAAAAGTAAGAGGGGCCCTGGCGGGTCTGGAGCTCGACTCCCCCGCCGGCGCGGTTCAGATGGGAGCCGATGGTTTGTCCCTCCGCAAAAAGGCCTTGATCGGCGAAAGCAATCCCGACGGGCAGTTCACCGTGGTCTGGCAATCCGATTCGTTGCTGTCCCCAGCCCCGGCGGGAAAATAATCCTGTTTTTCTCTAGTGCTCATAACCTGCGCATCCGTGTGTTCGGGCGGTTCGCCGCCGGCGCGTGCTGCAGCTCCCGATTGTCCTGCCCTTCCCCGGCCCCGCTCCCTGCGGGTGCTCCCTTATTGTCACCTGTTCAATCCCATAAAAAATGAAAAGAGTGCTCCTTCTTACCGTCCTTTCCGTGTTTTTTGCCGCCGGCAGCGTTACTGCACAAACCGCCGATTCGGCTGCCGCCCCCAAAGCCTTCAGCGCCGATGCCGGCCTGGATATTCTGAGCAACTATGTCTGGCGGGGTACTACCCTGGATAAGGGTCCCTGCATCCAGCCCTCGCTCTTCGCCGGATACCACCACCTCAAACTGGGCCTGCTGGGCTCCTATTCGCTCAAGCACGATTTCAACAACATCATCCTGAACCTGGGCTACACCTTTTCCACCCCGGTAGGCGACATCACGCCCCTGGTGAACGATTATTATTATCCGTATGAAAGCGTAAAATTCGACCAGTACAAGGGCGATTCCCTCAGCTTTTCGCACCTGACCGAAGCCGGCCTGCAATTCCAGGGAACAAAACTGCGGTTATTCGCTTCCGTGAACGTGCACAACGATCCCCGACGGTCCACCTATTTCGAGGCGGGGTATAAGTTCGATGCCAATGGCGTGGAGGTGGAACCCTTTGTGGGAGCGGTTTCCCGTAAAAGCCCCGAATGGATGGGCGCCGATAAGGCGGGGCTGCTGAACGTAGGTTTCAAAGCATCGAAAAAAATCCGGCTTTCCTCCACCTGGAGCCTGCCGCTCTACGCCGCGGCCTCCTATCACAGCCAGCAGCGCTCCTTCAACATGATGGCAGGTATCAGCATTTTTTAAAAACCTGTGGCCGGTCCCGCCCTCGTGGGGCCGGCCTACGTCCAATTACTGTTCGCTGTCCAGGTGTCCCAGCACTTCCTCCATGTTCCGGGCGGAAAATTTTGCAATGATGTTGTGGCGGTGGGCATCGATGGTGCGTACGCTGTTGCCCAGCAGGTCGGCGATCTCCTTGCTGTTCTTTCCCTGCCGCACCAGGCTGATGATCTCCCGCTCCTTCTTGGATAGATTTTCCCTGGCTGCCGCAGGGGCACTGCTTTCGGCCTGCAGCCTGCCGTGGGTGCGCAGGTATTGGATGACGCTGTGCGACACTTCGCCAATGTAGTAAAATTCATTCTTATGCACTTTCCGGATGGCGTCCAGGAAAATCTTGTTGCTGGTGTCTTTCAGCAAATACCCCATAGCGCCCAGCGCCAGGGCCTGCGTCACGTATTCGACGTTGTCATAAAGCGAAAAGATCAGGATGCGCAGGTTGGGATTTTTCGCCATCAGCAGCCGGGCGGCTTCCACGCCGTTCAGCCGCGGCATGCGGATGTCCATGATGATCACGTCGGGCCGGACGGCTTCCGCCTTCTGCACTACCTCTTCGCCATTAGCGGCCTCGCCCACCACTTCCATGTCGGGCTCCTGGGCGATCAGCGAGCGCAGGCCGTTGCGGAAAATTTCGTGGTCGTCGGCCAGAAAAACTTTGATTGTTTCCATTATAATGCAATTTCTAACTGAATAGTGGTTCCCGAATCTTTTCCGGAAGTGATTTTCAACTCGCCTCCTACCAGCGAGGCTCTTTCCTTCATGATGTGCAGCCCGTGGCTGCCGGCTCCTTCGCTGCGGTACAGCGTCGCTTCGTCAAAGTCAAACCCTTTTCCATAGTCCTCCACCTGCAAGATGAGTTTTTTGCTGTCGTTGAACAAATGCACCTCCACCACGTCGGTGCCCGAATGCTTGACGGCATTGTTCAGCGACTCCTGCAGGATGCGGAAAATAGTCAGTTCCACTTCCTTTTCCAAAATGGGCAGGTCGAGGTGTTCTTCCAGGGTGAAGACGATGCCGGAGCCTTCTTCCACGCGTTTGATCAACTCGCGGATGGCGGCCTTCAGGCCGAAGTCGTCCAGCACGCTGGGCAGCAGGTTGGCGATGATGCGGCGGGTTTCCATGATAATGGTCTGCAGCAGCTGGTGCACCTCGTTCATGTCCTTTTCGGAACCCGGGTGGCGGTGAATGAACATTTCCAGGCGCATGCGCAGGCTGGTGAGCATCTGGCCGATGCCGTCGTGGATCTCGGCGGCCACCCGCTTGCGCTCCCGCTCCTGGCCGGCCAGGATGGCGTGCGACTTCACTTTCTGTTCCATGCTTTTGATGCGCAGCTGTTCTTCCATCACCTGCTGCAGCTTTTGCTCCGTCTGCTTGCGCCGGGTAATATCGTTCGACACCACCAGGTACTGGTACAGCTTGCCTTTGTTGTCGATAATAGGCATCAGGGTCACGTCGAGCCAGAAGCCCGTGCCGTCGGAGGCATGGTCGAACACCTCGCCCTGCCACACCTCGCGGCGGCGCAGGGGATCGCGGATATGCTGGTAGATGATGCTTTCGCCTTCACCGAAGCTGTTGTAAAAAAGCGGTTTGTTCAGCAGCTCGCTCATGCTGTAGCGGGTAACGTGGCAGTACTTATCGTTGGCATACAGGATCGCCCCCTGGGCGTCCGTTTTGACCAGGTAGGTGGCTTTTTCCAGGGCAAAGGAGGTTTCCCGCAATTCTTTCAGCGAGGCTTCCAGCGATTCGTTGGCCTCCTGCAGCTCGCCCGCCAGGCCGCGGGCATTGGCTTCGGACTGGGCCAGGCCCAGCACCATCCGGCGGATCTTCTGCACCAGGGGCTGGAAAATAAAGACCGCCACCACCAGCAGCGCCAGCAGGATAAACGCCAGCATCCAGTATTCCATGGTTTTGAGCCGGTTGACGTTGTTCTGCGAAAAGCGGTCATAGTCAAACACGATCAGCTCCATGGTCATCAGGTAGGGCTTTTCGTTGTCGAGGATCTTTTGCACCTGCGCCTGCAGGCGCGCCTTATCGGGGGAGCGGCCCGGGCGCAACTCGTCGGCAATATGGCTGCAGGCGTCCGCGATGTTTTGATAGGGTTCTTCGATTGCCCCGTACATATGGCGCAGCTCTTCCTTGTCCGGTGCGGGCAGGTCCTGGAAGTCGCTGCCGTTGAGCAGGTTGTGGTGCAGCTTCTGCCACTGCTTAAAGGTGGTGATGAATTCTTTGCGGTAATCTTCCCCATCTGTTCCTTTTTCCAGCAGCAGGGCGGTCTTGGCCAGGGTCTGGCTGTAGGTGCGCAGGCGGGAAGCGTAATTGACCAGGTGGGCATCCGTATTGCGGCTGCTTAGGTAATTCAGGATCAGCGAAAAGCGCACGACCGACACCACGGCAATGGCCGCCAGTGCCACCACATAGACCAGGCGGAACTTATTGATGGCCTTGTGTTCTTCCGTCAGGTCCCTGAACGGTTTGATAAAGGGATTCTTCAACATACTACTTAGGCAAATGTAGGGCATAAGTGGCGAAGGCCCCTTTCCGGGGGAAAGGGGCCTTCGCTAAAAGGGCAGGCATTAAGCTTCTATTGCTTCCGCAGCCCCCACGATTTCGGGTACCAAAAGGGTCACCAGCAGGTCGCCGGTCGTGACCTTTTTACCCACCTTGCACTGCAGGGCGCCCACAATGCCGTCGCAGGGAGCCTGCACCGTGAATTCCATCTTCATGGCTTCGATGATGAGCAGCGGCTGGTGGGCCTTTACTTCCTCGCCCGGTTCCACCAGCACCTTCCAGATGGAGCCGCTGATGATGGAATGCACCGCTTCGCCTTCGATCTCCACCTCGTCGCCGGCGGCTTCGGCCGGGGCGGGTTCTTCCTCGATCTTGTTGAAACCTTCGCGTTGCCAGTAGGCCACTTCCTCGTCAAAGGCGATTTGCTGTTTGGCCTTGAACGCCTCGATGCTGGCGGCATTCGTGTCCAGGAAGCGCTGGTATTCGGCCAGGTCGAAGGTGCTTTCCTCGATGCGGACCACCGTCTTTCCCTGCTGGAAGCCTTTACGCATCTGCAGCAGTTCTTCTTCGGTGACGGGATAATACCTTATCTGGTCGAAGAAGCGCAGCAGCCAGGGCTTCCGGTCGCGGAAGGAGGCGTTTTTCAAAAAGCGGTTCCAGACCGGCAGGGTGCGGCCGACGATCTGGTAGCCGCCGGGCGAGCCCTGCATCGGGTAAATGCACATGTACACCCCCCCGATGCCCACGGTGCCTTCCACCGTAAAGGTGCGGGCCGGGTTGTACTTGGAAGTGACCAGGCGATGGCGGGGATCCACGGGCACGCCGCAGGGCGCTCCCAGGTACACGTCGCCGAGGCCCAGGATAATGTAGCTGGTTTCAAAAACGATCCGCCGCACCTCCTCGGTGCTGGAAAGGCCGTTCATGCGGCGGATGAATTCGATGTTGCTGGGCAGCCAGGGGGCCTTGTCGCGAACCGACTTGCGGTAGTGCTCCACCGACTCCAGGGTAGCCTTGTCCTCATAGGCCAGCGGCATGTGCACGATGCGGCTGGGCACCTTCATCGCTTCTACCGGCGGCAGGGAAGCTTCCCGGGCCAGCAAGGTTTCCACCAGCCGGCGCTGGCCGATCACCCGCCCGTCGTAGTGCACCTGCAGGGAGCGCACCCCCGGCGACAGCTCGATGATGCCCCCAATGGGCTGCTCGTCGAGCGACTGCATCAGGGCATGGACGCGGAAGCGCAGCTTGAAGTCCAGCACGTTGGGCCCGTATTCGATGAGGATGTATTTGTCGCCGGCCTGCCGGTAGACCACGGCGGGCGCCTGATCGGTAGCCGGCGCCTGGGCCAGCATGCATTCGGACAGCAGTTCGGCGGCAGGCGGCAGGGCAGTGACGGCAACGGTGGCGACCGGCTGCAGGTGTTCAATGGCGGCGTCCAGGGCCTTTTCCATCGCCAGGGCCGTTTCGAAGTCGAGGCGACGGAAGCGGATGCGGTCGCCGGGTTTGAGCTGGCCGATCTTCCAGATCTCGGCTTTCACAATGGTGGCCGGGCACACAAAGCCCCCGAGGCTCGGGCCGTCCTGGGCCAGGATCACCGGCATATCGCCCGTAAAGTTGATGGTGCCGATCGCGTATTCCGAATCGTGGATGTTGGAGGGGTGCAGGCCGGCTTCGCCCCCGTCGGTGCGGGTCCAAATGGGCTTGGGGCCCACCAGGCGGATGCCGAGGCGGTTGGAATTATAGTGCACTTCCCAGTCGGTGCTGAAAAAGCTGTCGATGTATTCCTGCTGGAAGAAGTCGGGGGCGCCGTGGGGGCCGTACAGCACGCCGATCTCCCAGGTGGCGGGGTACTGCGGGACCAGTGCCGCCGGGGCTGCGGCCGGGGCGTACAGCGGTGCGGGGGTGGTGCAGGCCGCGATGCCGGGCTGGCTGATGGGCAGCATATCGGCGGCGCGCAGGGGCCGGCCGGCATGGCCGCCAAACTGGCCCATGGCGAAGGTGGAGCGGCTGCCGAGGTACACGGGCACGTCGAGGCCGTTGCGTACCGCCAAATACGTGCGGCAGCCGGTTTGGGCTTTGCCCATGTCGAGCACCTGGCCGGCGCGGACGCTTATGGGCTGCCACATAGCAAGGGGCTCGCCGTCGAGGGTGGCAAGGCTGTCGCCGCCGGTGAGGGCTACCAGCGCGTCGGTATGGAAGCGCAGCTCGGCGCCGATGATGGTGCATTCGAGGGCCGCTGCCGCGGGGTGGTTGCCCACGATGCGGTTGGCGGTGCGGAAGGCAAAATGGTCCATGGGGCCGGAAGGCGGCACGCCGATGTCCCAGTAGCCGATGCGGCCGGGGTAATCCTGAATAGTGGTGTAGGTGCCGGGTTTGAGCACTTCGATCACCGGGGGCGTGTAGGCGAAGCGGGACAGGGTACCCGTGGATACGTCGCCTTGTTGGAAAAAGCCCGAGGCGATCACCTGGCGCAGGTAGTCGAGGTTGGTGGGGATGCCGCCCAGGCTGGTGGCATCCAGGGCGTCTTTAAGACGGGCGATCGCCTCGTCGCGGTCCCTGCCGTGTACGATCAGCTTGGCGATCATGGGGTCGTAATAAGGCGATACTTCGGTGCCGGTATCCACCCAGGTGTCCACGCGGACGCCTTCGGGGAAGCTCACCTCGGTCAGCACGCCGGGGGCGGGCTGGAAGTCACGCACCGGGTCTTCGGCATAGAGGCGCACTTCGATGGAAGCGCCGGAGGGTTTTAACAGGCCGGGGGGCGGCGCCTGCCAGCTGCCGGCAGCGGCCTGGATCATCCATTCCACCAGGTCCACGCCGGTCACCATTTCGGTCACGGGGTGCTCCACCTGCAGGCGGGTATTCACTTCCAAAAAATAAAATTCGTCGCGGGCAGGATCAAAAATGAATTCCACGGTGCCGGCCGAGCGGTAATTTACCCGCCGGCCCAGGTCCACAGCCGCCTGCCACAGGCGCTGGCGGGTGGCGGCGGGCAGGTGGGGCGCGGGGGTTTCTTCCACTACCTTCTGGTTGCGGCGCTGCAGCGAGCAGTCGCGTTCGCCCAGGGCGATCACCGTACCCCGGCCGTCACCGAAAAGCTGCACTTCCACGTGGCGGGCATCGGCCACGAAGCGCTCGAGGAAGACGCCGCTGTCGGAGAAAAAGTTCTGGCCCAGGCGCTGCACCGAGGCAAAGGCGGCCACCAGGGCTCCTTCGTCGTCGCAGCGGGTAAGGCCGATGCCGCCGCCGCCGGCGGTGCTTTTCAGCATCACAGGGTAGCCCAGCTCCCTGGCGGCGGCCACCGCTGCTTCCACGGAGGCCAGCAGGCCGGTACCGGGCGTTAAGGGCACGCCGGCTTCGCGGGCCAGCTCGCGGGAAGTATGTTTCAGCCCGAACTGCCGGATCTGCGCGGCGGTGGGGCCGACAAAGGCAAAGCCCTCCTGTTCGCAGCGCTCGGCAAAGGCGGCATTTTCCGACAGGAAGCCGTAACCGGGAATGATGGCCTGGGCACCGGTCTGGCGGGCGGCCTCCAGGATCTTGTCGGCCTGCAGGTAGCTGTCCGAGGCGGAGGCGCCGCCCAGGGCCACCGCTTCGTCGGCGGCGGTTACGTGGTTGCTGAATTCGTCGGGCCCGGAATAAACGGCCACGCTTTTGATGCCCATGCGGCGCAGGGTGCGGGCAATGCGTACGGCGATCTCGCCGCGGTTGGCTATAAGTACTTTATCGATGGTTGTTCTTTCGTTCATGCGTTTTGAATGTTGGGGTGATGGATCAGGCAAGGGCAGGTTCTTTACGGTCGGCGCCGGAGGCCAGGAAGGCTTCCCAGGAGCCCCATTCGCTGATGTCGTCGGCGCCGGCGGCAGCATAGCTTTCACAGATAAAGCCGGTGACGAAGGAGCCGTCGGCCAGCTCCACGCGGCCCAGTCCCAGGGGGTGCGGCACCAGGTTGAGGAAGGCGCCCAGCCGGTCGGTGGGCAGGTACCAGATCTCCACTTCAATGGAGCAGCCCGGTGCGCCGGCTTCCTGCCGTACCAGGCCCGGCTTCCGTTTGCCGTCCTTATCCAGGAGGTACATGCGGTAGCGGGGGCTGGTGGTGGTGGTGTAGCGGTAGGCGGCCTCCAGGCTGGTGAGCTGCCAGGCGAGCGGCTGGTGGCGCTTGTGCAGGCCTGCCACGGCCACCTCCGTAAAAGGCGGGGCGGGCAGGGCGGAAGGGCCGGAAGCCGCCAGCGCCTCCTGCAGGTCGTTCGCCAGCCGGAGCAGTTGCTGATCGCGACCGCCGGGGGCAATTAAGGTAATGCCGAAGGGAAGGCCCGCGTCGTTGAAGCCGGCGGGAAGAGCCAGGGCGCAAAGGCCCAGCAGGTTCACGTAGTTGGTGTAATATCCCAGGCGGGTATTGCGCTCCACGGGCTGCTCCGCTACCTGTTCGATCGTAAAGATGCCCGGGGCGGTGGGCACCACCAGCAGGTCGATCTTTTCAAAAATAGCGGCGGCCTGCTCTTTCAGCCGGTCCAGTTGGGCCAAGGCCCGGAAGGTGTCGGTGGCGGAATACTGGTCGGCCTGGGCAATGATGCTGCGCACCACGGGGTTCATGCTGGCGGCCTGTTGTTGGAAAAAGGGTTCGATGGCGGCCATGCGTTCGGCCACCCAAGGGCCGTGGTACAGCAGTTGGGCCGTTTGCGAAAAGCTGTCGAAGTCCACGGTAGTGACCGGGAACCGGGCGCCTAAGCGCTTGCAGGCCGATGCAAACAGGGCTTTGTAGCCGGTGCCCTCCTCAAAATACAGTTGCGCTTCCTGTGGGAACCCGATGCGGGCAGGCTGGCGAACGGTGGGCGGCGCTGGTTCTTTTTCGCCTGTACATACCCGGTATACCAGGGCGGCATCTTCGGTGGTGTGGGCAAAGACCGACACGCAGTCGAGCGAGCGGCAGGCCGGCACCACGCCTTTGGTGGAGATCATGCCCCCTGTGGGCTTCAGGCCCACAAGGTTGTTGAACCCGGCGGGTATACGTCCCGAACCGGCGGTGTCGGTGCCCAGGGAAAAGGCGGCCAGGCCCAGGGCTACCGCCACGGCGGAACCCGAAGAGGAACCGCCGCTGATGTAGGCCGGGTCAAAGGCGTTTTTCACGGCGCCGTAGGGGCTGCGCGTACCTACCAGGCCGGTGGCAAACTGGTCCATGTTGGTCTTTCCGATCAGCAGGGCGCCGGCAGCGAGCAGGCGTTGGACGGCTTCGGCGGTTTGGGTGGGCACGTAGGTATATTCCGGGCAGGCGGCCGTGGTGGGCAGTGCGGCCACATCAATATTGTCTTTGACCGCGAAGGGCACACCGAACAGGGGCAGGTGGGCGCCCTGCAGCAGGGCTTTTTTCTGCGCTTCCAGTTGTGCGAGCACCGCTTCCTGCGGCTGCAGGTGGATCCAGATATTGTAATCGGCGTATTGCCCGATGCGCTGGTAAATCTCGCCGATCACGGCTTCCGGCGTCCGGCGGCCGGCCAGGTAGGCGTTGACCAGCGAACGGATGGTGGGGGCGTTTTGTGGAGACATGAGGAATGAGTTAATGGGTTAATGGGGAATTGGGCGGGGCGGTCGTTTATTCTTCCCAGATCAGTACTTCTATGGGGGTGGGGTTATAGGCGTTGCAGGGGTTATTGAGCTGGGGGCAATTGCTGATAAGCACGGTGGTGTGGCGAAGTGCTCGCATTTCCACGTAGCGGCCGGGGGCGGACAGGCCGTCGGCGAAGGTGAGGTCGCCTTCGGGGGTGACCGGAACGTTCATGAAAAAGTTGATGTTGGGGGCCAGGTCGCGCTTGGTGAAGGGGCCGCCGTAGCGGGCCAGCTGCAGCATAAAGGTGTCGCGGCAGTTGTGCATGTGCTCCTTTTCGTGGGCATAGCGCACGGTATTGCTTTGGGCGGAGCAGGAGCCGCCCACCGTATCGTGTCGGCCACAGGTGTCGGCAATGATCTCCAGCAGGGCATTGCCCGATTCGGCCCGCAGCACCGAGCCGGTGGTCAGGTACAGGTTGCCCTGGGCGGTGATGGTTTGTACGGCGCTGTAATGGTCGTGCGGGTTCAGGGTATCGAAGAAAAGCGTGTCGGCGGCCTGGTTGCCTTCCAGGTCCACGATCCGCAGCACCTGGCCGGGCAGCAGGTCGCGCATAAAGCCGTCGCCGGCAAGGATGGTTTGTTGAAAAAAGGCGGCTGCGGCCGTTCGGGTGCTTTCTGCAGGGGTGAGTACCGTCATCATGATGGGTTCGGGGGATTAAGCAAGTGAATAATAGCCAAGCGTATTTTCAAAGGCGCGGCGGTTCTCGCCGCGGAAGTTCCGGCAGTACTCGGAAGAAAGGTCCGGGGTGGGGGCGTCGGACACCTCCATCAGCACCGGCACGGAGGGAAAGCGGGTGCCGGTATGCAGCGGGTGCGGGGTGTTGGACAGCAGCACGAGCACGTCCATTTCGGTGCGCAGCACTACGGTGGCGCCTGCTGGACAGTGGTCTTCCTCGTAGTGCAGGGTGCCCAGGTGGTCGCACCATACCTTGGAAAACAGGTTGACGTGGGGAACCAGGTCGCGCAGGCCGAGGCCGTTGCGGACCAGTTCGACGGCCATATTTTCTTCGCCGCTGCGCAGCCAGTCGTTGCGCAGCTCCTGGTAGGTGGTGGCGCCGTAGCGGGCGTCGGTCCGGGCCCGGGTGCTAAGGCCGCCCAAGGGGTCGTGCCAGCCCAGGCTATCTTCCACGATGGAGGCCAGCACACGGCCGTTATCGCTCATCAGCACGTGGCCGCGGGTCAGCCGGGCCGTGTGCTGGGCTTTAAGGGTATCGGGCATGTTGTAGCGTTCGGTGCGGTCCGCCGCCAGGTACAACAGCAGGGCCAGGTTGGCACCTGCGCCCCGGCTGGTAAAGCGCAGGTGTTTTCCTTTGCCAATCACCCCGGACCATTTGCCTCCCGGCCTGATTTCATTGCTCCAGATGTTCTGCATTCTAAATCTTTTGAGTTAAGTAAACAGGTTGTTGTGTCGGACAGCGGTCTTGTTGTCCTTCGAAAAGCGGCCTGGAGGCCGCCATCCCGGTAATTTCTAATTTACCTAGGTGGTTCAATTTTGATACTTAGGTAAAGGTATTGGCCGGGCGTTAATTTGCCATAACTCTTTAAGTATATTTTTTCTTTTTATTTGTTGCCCCTGGCTTTTTTAGCCGCCTCCGGCTGGAGAAAGTGACCGCCCAATGCCGGGGCATGCCTTTTTCTGCCCTTCTATGGCCTACAGATGGACCAGTAATACTTAGGTGATAAATCTTTAATGGAAAAATTCTTTCCTAAATGTAGGAAGGCGGCCGGCAGGGCGGGGTGTTTCTGGGGGTTTCTTCGGGTTTCTGTATTTTAGGCAGTTCAAGCCGCAGGCAGCGCCGTTACCGTCGCAGGGGCTGCGGTTAAAAGCATGTTCTATGAGCGCAGTGATTAATTGTTCGGCCTATTCCGGGGGCCGCCGTATCGCCGATGTGAAGATCGATGAGATCAGCCACCTGCTGTGCCAGCCCGGCACCTTTGTCTGGATCGGGCTGTACGAGCCGGACGAGGAGCTGATGGCCCAGGCGCAAAAACAGTTTGGCCTGCACGAGCTGGCGGTGGAGGATGCCCACCGGGCCCACCAGCGGCCCAAGATCGAATCCTTTGGCGACACCCTCTTTATCGTGATGCATACGGCGCAACTGCGGGAAGGCACCTGCGACATCGCCTTCGGGGAAACTCATTTTTTCGTAGCTAAGAATTTTATGGTCACCGTCCGCCACGGCTCCAGCCTTTCCTACGGCGGGGTGCGGGCCCGTTGCGAGACTACGCCCGACTTGCTGCGCAAGGGTCCTTGCTATGCCCTGTACGCCGTGATGGACGCCATCGTGGACCAGTATTTTCCCATCGTGGATGCCCTGACCGACGAGTTGGAACGGCTGGAGGAAAAAGTATTCGAGGAGCCGCCCAACCGCGAAACCATCACCTACATCCACCAGCTACGCCGCGAGCTGCTCCAGGTAAAGCGGGCCGTCTCGCCCCTGATCGACGTCAGTAACCGCCTGATCCGGTTCGACTACCCCATCATCCCCGAGGAAGGCAAGCCCTATTTCCGCGATATCCACGACCACGTGCTGCGGATCAACGAAATGCTGGACCATACCCGTGAACTGCTGAACAGTGTATTGGAAGTGAACTTTTCCCTTATTTCCATGGCCCAGAACGAGATCTCCAACAAGCAGAACGAGGTGTCGAAACGCTTTGCCGGCTGGGCCGCCATCCTCGGCCTGCCCACCATGGTGGCGGGCATCTATGGCATGAACTTCAAGTTCATTCCCGAGCTGGAATGGCACTGGGGCTACCCTATTGTCCTGTTCCTGACGTTTTGCGCCTGTGTGGTGCTTTACCACCATTTCCGGCGCTCGGGCTGGCTGTAACATCAACCTCTGCTGCACCCCGTTCTTATGGTAAAAGGGAAGGAATAAGGGAAAATACGGAAAGGGATAAAAGGCAGCACCCGCTTTTTCCTTTTCCTGGAACGTCGCGACCGCTTATCCTGATATCCCAATTAACCAATTAGCCAATTAGCCAATTCCCGCTTCAGCCTGCCAGCGAGCGCACTTTACCGTACTCGCCGGTGACGGCTTTGTGCAGCAGCAGGTACTCGATGATGTGGCGGTAGCTGGTGACGCCGGTAAACCGTTCGTGGTCGCGGACCGGGTAAATCTTTTCTTCGTTGCCGGACAGGCGTTCCAGCACTTCGGGCAGCTCCGATCCGGCCTCCAGGAAGACGAGGTCTTTCTTCATCAGGTCCTTCACCTGCAGCTGGTAGTTCATTTCCGCCACGGCCTTGATCAGGTCCATCCGCTGCAGCGTACCTACCGGCCCCGCCCCTTCCATGACCAGGAACGTTTTTCCATTGTTGTTGGACAGCAGGCTGACGGCTTCCCCCACCGTCATGCCGGCCGGGAGGCTGTCGTACTGGTACTGCACCAGTTCGTTCAGCCGGATGCCTTTGACCAGCTCATGGAGCTGCAGGTAAAACTCTTCGGCCTTAGCCCATAAAAGGATGGCGACCCCCGCCAGCACCGCGATCAGGTTCCACAGCAGTAGCCCGGCGCCAATGGCCGCCAAGGCCAGCACGCGACTGATGACGGTGACCAGGGCCGTAGCCCGCACGTAATTAAAGCGGAAGGCCAGCAGGGCCCGCAGCATGCGGCCGCCGTCGAGCGGAAAGGCCGGCAACAGGTTGACGACCGCCAGCATCAGGTTCAGCTGGTACAGCAGGCACAGGAAGTTGGAACCGTTGACCACGGGGGTGAAGGGCTGCAGGCGCCACATGGGCTCATAGGGATGGATCAGCAGCGCCAGTGCCAGTGCCAGCAGCAGGCTGGCGGCCGGCCCTGCCCCGCTGATGGCCAGCTCGTGCCGGGGGCGGTCGGGAATTTTATTGATGCTGGCCAATCCGCCGAAAGGGAACAGGATCATGTGGGTGGCCCGGATGCCATAGCGGCGGGCGGCCAGCGCATGACCATATTCGTGAGCCAGCAGGCTGGCGGTATACGCCAGCACAAAGAGCAGCGCCCACAGGATGGAGATCGGCTGCATGCCCGCTCCTGCGATGGCGGCGGCCACCCCGCCTGCGAGGAATAAAAAAGTCCAGTGTGCGGAAATGGTGATCCCTTTGAGGGTGATCAATTTTATGGAGGTACACATGGCTGAAGTATTAGCGTTACGAAAATGGGTTTGTCGAAAGAAGAAAGTAGGCAACTCCGGGGTTGCTGTGTTACCGCAAGGAACGGATGGGATACGGGCGGGTTCCGGTGTTTATCAAAAGGTTTTGGAGATTTGGGTAACGGGCTTTTCCTGGCCGGGAAATCGATCCTGTAATAAAGTTAAATTCAGGACCGGTGCGGGAAAACGATATCCGTCAGGCGGAAATATGAGCTGGATCAGGGGGGCGGCAATTGCGCCCCGGCTTTCAGCAGGAAGGTATTCGGTGACTGGACGTTATGGTGTTCGATGATCTTTCCTTCCGCATTGAATTTAAAGATGTCCACGTCGGGAACGTCCCTGTAGGCTTTTCCCGTGGCTTTGATGCCCATCAGGTCATTTTTAAAGGTGCCGCTCCAGGTGCCCCAGACCATGACCCAGTCGCCGTCGGCCACGGCCACCAGCTTGTTGCGCTGCACATCGGGGAAAGCGGTAAACCAGAGGTGCAGCAGGGGTTTGATGCGGTCCACGCCGCGGATCACGGGCAGGGAGCCGTCGCCATAATCGGCCATGCCGGGGGCGGCATCTTTCAGCAGGCCATCGGCGTCCCGGCGGCTGGTGGCCTGTACGGAGGCCAGGGCGGTTTGCCGGTTGCGTTCCTCCTTCGCTTCCTGTTCGCTGACCGCCGGGCTGTTGCTACCCCGGCAAGCGGAAAACCATAGGGCTGTACCAGCCAGCACTAAAAGACGTTTCTTCATGCGTTAATATTTTAATGTACTGTAAACAAAAACGGCAACCCAACAGGGCCGCCGTTTCCAAATATCCTCCTTCCAAATATCCCAATTAACCCAACTCGATCATGGCTTTGATCACGCCGGTCTCGGGTTTCAGGTAGCTGCTGAACTCGTCCTTCACCTTGTCGAACAGCACGCGGTGGGTGATGTAGGTGGTAGGGTCTACCAGTCCTTTTTTCATGGAGTCGATCACGAAGTCGAAGTCGTCGCGGGTGGCGTTGCGGCTGCTCATCAGCGTGGCTTCGCGTTTGTGGAACTCGGGATGCGACACGATGATCTCGCCTTTTTGCAGTCCGATCATCACGTAGCGGGCGCCGTGGGCCATGTACTGGAAGGCGCCGTTGATGGCTTTCTGGCTGCCGGTGCAGTCGATCACCACCGTGGGCATGTCGCCGCCGGTGATCTCCATCAGCTGCTCGGTGACGTTGCCCGAGAGGGCATTGACGGTATGCTCCACCTTCAGGCGGTCCTTGCAGAACTGCAGGCGGGCGTCGTTGATGTCCAGGGCGATCACCTTGCCGCCGGAAATGCGGGCAAACTCCATGGTGCCCAGGCCGATGGGGCCGGCGCCGATCACCAGTACGTATTCGCCTTCGGTCACACCGGCGCGGCGTACGCCGTGGGCCCCGATGGCCAGGGGTTCTACCAGAGCCAGTTCGTCGAAGCTCAGGCCTTTACCGTGGATGAGCGAGTCGGAAGGCACCGACAGGTACTCCACCATGCCGCCGTGTACGTGCACGCCGCACACCTTGATGCTCTGGCAGCAGTTGGGCTTGCCGCGGCGGCAGGCAATGCATTTGCCGCACTGGAAGTACGGGATGATGGTCACTTCCTCTCCCACCTCGAAGCCGGGGGCGTTGTCGAACTCTACCAGCTCGCCGGCGAGCTCGTGGCCCAGGATGCGGGGGTATTCGAAGAACGGCTGGGTGCCTTCAAAGGCATGGAGGTCGGTGCCGCAGATGCCGATCCTTTTTATGCGGATGATGGCGTGGTCTTTTTTCAGTTCCGGTTTTTCGGCCTGCCCGTACTCGAAGGAGCCGGGCGTGGTGCAGGTAAGTATATTCATAATGCTGGTTATAAAAAGTCAGAATACAAAAGTAAGAAAGTCGGCAGGAGCCGCCCGGAAGAGCCATCCGGGCGCCCCTTACAAGTCGTAAAATGCCACGGCATTGCCGCCAAAGAAAGCATCCTGCTCGTCCTGGGAGAAGGAGGCGAAATAGTCTTTTACAATTCCTATCATGTCGGGATAATCCGCCGCCACGAGGCAGACCGGCCAGTCGGAGCCGTACATAATGCGTTGGGGGCCGAAGGCTTCCACCACCGCGTCGAGGTAAGGGGTAAAATCTTCCTTCTTCCAGCCTTTCCAGTCCGCTTCGGTCACCATGCCGGAGAGCTTGCACCATACGTTGCGGTAGGCGGCCACGGCCTGGATGTCCTTTTTCCAGTCGTCGATCTTTTGGTCCTTGATAAAGGGTTTGGCAATGTGGTCGATCACGAACTTTTGTTCGGGGAAGGTGGCTACGAATTCCCGGGTGAATTCCAGCTGGTCGGGGAAGATGAGGATGTCGTAGGTGAAACCGTGGTTGTGGAGGCGGCTGATGCCGTGCTTAAAGGCCGGGCGCAGCATGAAGTCGCGCTGGGGCTCGCCCTGCAGCACATGGCGGAAGCCTTTCATTTTCGAGGTATTGCTGTAATACGCCAGCCGCTCGTCGATATTGGGGGCCTGCAGGTCCACCCAGCCCACGACGCCTTTGATAAAGTCGTTCTTTTCCGCCAGTTCGAGTAGGAAGTCGTTCTGGGCTTCCGTCTGGTCGGCCTGTACGGCCACGCAGCCGTCGATGCCGGCCTGTTGCAGCACGGGCTGCAGGTCGGCGGGCAGGAAGTCGCTCTGGATTACGGACATCTCGTCGTTGATCCAGCTGTCGCGAACGGGATCAAAGATCCAGAAGTGCTGGTGTGCGTCGATTTTGAGCATAAAACGGTTATAAGAATTTTAATGGGTTTTGTTGGGTTTGTTTGCGGCTACGTCCCGCAAATAAAAGCACTATTCCGTAATGCGCTGCATCATTTTACAATGCTTTCAGTGCTCCATTGAAGGAATACGTTTTTCCCTTCACTGTAGAAAAGCGTTGCTCTTTCCCGGCATATTTCAGTACACAGGGGCCGCCGTTTTTCGACAGCACGGTCACGTTCTTCAATGCGTTGTGCTGCCACAGCAGGCTCACCTCAAAACCGCCGCGGGCGCAAAGGCCGCGTACGCTTCCTTCGGGCATGGCCTTGGGAAGGGCGGGCAGCAGGTCGAGGTAGCCGTTCTGGCTTTGCAGCAGCATTTCGCCGATGCCGGCGGCGCCGCCGAAGTTGCCGTCGATCTGGAAGGGCGGGTGGGCGTCGAACAGGTTGGGGTACGCCCCTCCCCCTTTGGCCGCCGGGCTGATCAGCATCTGGATCATTTTATAGGTATGGTCGCCGTCCTTAAAGCGGGCCCACCAGTTGATCTTCCAGGCCAGGCTCCAGCCGGTGCCCGCATCGCCGCGGTAAATCAAGGACTGGCGCGCCGCCTTCATCAGGTCGGGGGTCTGGTCCCAGTTGATCTCACGGCCGGGGTGCACGCCCCAGAGGTGCGATACGTGCCGGTGGGTGTCGGTGGTATCGTCCACGTCCTGCAGCCACTCCTGCAGCTGGCCGTGGCGGCCTATGCGGTTGGGGGCTATCTGCCCGTATTTTTCTTTCAGGTTTTTGCGCAGCTCCGCGTCGGTGCCGAGCACTTCACTGGCCTTGATGACATTGGAAAACAGGTCGCGGATGATCTGGTGGTCCATGGTGGGACCGGCCACCAGGCCGCCGTGCTCGGGCGAGTTGGACGGTGTGCTGATCAGCCAGCCGGTCTTCGGGTCCTTTACCAGGAAGGCATGGAAAAACAGGGCCGCTTCCTTCATCAGGGGGTACGCCCGTTGTTGCAAAAAAGCTTTGTCGCCGGTAAACTGGTAATGCTCCCACAGGTGCTGGCTGAGCCAGGCGGCGCCGGTGACCCAGATGCCGTGGTTGGCGGCGTTGATGGGGGCCGTACCGCGCCAGAGGTCGGTATTGTGGTGGAGCACCCAGCCGGGGGCGTTGTAGTGGATCCTTGCCGTTTTTTTGCCCGCCTCGGCCAGCTCCCCGATCATTTGCAGCAGGGGCTCGTGCATGGCGGAAAGGTTCAGCGCCTCGGCCGGCCAGTAGTTCATCTGGGCGTTGATGTTGGTGGTGTACTTGCTGCCCCAGGGCGGCGACAGCAGGTCGTTCCAGATGCCCTGCAAATTGGCGGGGCGGGTACCCGGCCGCGAAGAGGAGATCAGCAAATAACGGCCGTATTGCAGGAACAGGGCGGCAAAGGGCACATCGTTGGCGCCAGCGAATTGCTCGATCCGCTCGTTGGTGGGCAGGGCCTCGTTGGCGTGCCGGCCCAGGTCCAGGCTGAAGCGGTTGAAATAACCGCCGTACTCCCTCAAGTGGGCCGCTTTCACCGCCGCAAAAGTTTTGCCGCTGAGGCTTTGCAGCGCGGTTTTCACCGGCGCCAGCGGGTCGGCCGTAACATCCTTGTAGTTTTTGTAGTTGGTGCCGGCGGCCAGGTATAAGACCACCTCGTCGGCCCCGTCCACGCGGATACGGTCCGTACCCACCGTTATTTTTCCCCTTACCGATTGCACCCGCAGGTAGCTCTCGCCGCGGAGAGCACCGTTGCGCACCTTTACCGACAGTGCCAGGGTATGGTTGTCGACCTTGCGGGTGGCGGCATATTGATGCGGGCTGTTGAGCACGGTTTCAAAAGAAAGGCTGCCCGGTTTGGAGGCGGACAAACGTACCGCGATGACACCGTTGGGCTGGCTGGCGAAATATTCACGGGTGTAGGTTACGCCCCCAACCGTGTAGGTGGTGCGGATCGTGGCCGTAGACAGGTCCAGCTCGCGGCGGTAACCGGTAGCGCCGGCGGTGCCTTTCATGTTCAGCCAGATATCGCCGAAGGGCTGGTAGTCGGCCTGGTAGCGGGGAACGGCCGGCGGCTCGTCGTTCTGCACCAGATATTTCCACTGCTTTACCAGCGAAATGCCTTCTTTGGGATCGCCCCCTTCGGGGTAAACCGAAATAGCACGGGAGGTATCCTTGTAGCCGGCAATGCCACCCTTGTCAAAATAGTTGAGCACCTGCACGGCCAGGGTATTGGTACCGGGGCGCAGGTCCTCCTTTTTGAGGATATAGCGGCGCGGGTCCAGGCCGTCGGTGGTGCCCGCCAGCTTTCCGTTGAGGTAGGTAAAGTCCTGGTCCCGCACCCGGTTGAGGTCGAGCACGAGGTTCTTGCCCTGCCAGGAGGGGGGCAGCTCAAAGGTGGTGCGGAACCAGAGGGCGCCGTCGAGGCCTTCATAGCCGATAGCTTCCCAGCCTTCGTAGGAAGGCACCCGCATGGTCTTCCAGCTACGGTCGTCAAAGCCGGGCTGGGCGGGATCGCCGCTGATGCCTTTGCCCTCCCGCATGTCGCGGAACCATTGGGCCCGGCCGCCTTCGGCGCTTTTGAGGCCCATGAACTTTTGTTCGGCCAGCTTTTCGGCCGAATCCTGCCGGCCTTCGAATAGCAACTCCCGGATAGGGCCCAGGTACCGGGCAGCGCCTTCGCGGTTGTATTCGCGGGGCGCACCGGTCCAGAGGGTTTCCTCGTTGAACTGGATGCGGTCCTGCTCCACCCCGCCAAAGACCATGGCGCCGAGGCGGCCGTTGCCGATCGGCAGGGCTTCGGTCCACTTTACCGCCGGCTGGCGGTACCAGAGTTTCAAATCATTATTCCGGGGCGTTTGGGCGCCGGCGGTGAGGCAGGCGATCAGGAAGGGAATGAATAAATATCCTTTACGGGCCATCGGTTTTTTCGGGGTTTATTGTTCTTCGTCGGTGAGTTCGTTGCGTTTGACTTTCTTTTCGTTGGGCTGGGTGTGGGCATCCTCCACTTTCGTGATGCGGAGGGCGAGGTAGGGCTTGCCGGGCAGCTTCACCTTAGCGCCGTTCTTTTCCACGAACTGGTAGTTATTCAGCTTTTTCACTTCGAAGAGCTGTTTGGCCGGCGTAATGGTCATGTTCCAGGTATCGATCACCTCCACCTTAAAGCGCATGCCGTCCTTCAGCTCGTCGTCGGGAAGTACGAACTTCCATTCCTTGGGCGTTTCCTTGCCCAGGTAATACAGGTAGTATTCGCCGTACTTGCCGGCGGCGTTGAGGATGTAATACTGGTCGATGGGCCGCAGGCTGGGAGCGCTTTCCACCACCTGGCGCAAAAAGGCGATGCGCTGGGGGCTGGTGCCGGTCAGTTTGCCGCCGCCGGAGATCCAGCCGTCGTTGGTGGCCTCGCCATGGGTGGCATAGGCGCCGCCTACATAAGCGATCCAGAACCGGTGGGTCAGCTCCTCGCCCGACAGCTGTCCCCAGCGGCGTTCGATATTGCCTTCGTAGTTGATCTCGTCGTGCACCACGGGCTTGCGGTAGATGTCGCGCAGCAGCGGTGAAACGCCGAATTCCCGCACGGCATTGTAGTACTGCAGGCTCACATGGGTCACCCAGGGTTTTTTATAATCATAAAGCCGGTCGGCATTGTGGATGGAGCGCAGGTGGCCATAAGGGTCGTACTGTTGCACCACCTGGAAGTAGCGGTCCCAGTCTTCATCAGAAAGGTGCTTGATAAAGCTGTTCTCGTTGCACAGGCTCCACCAGATGTTGTGGTAAGCGCCGAAGCGGGCCACCGCATAGCGCAGGAAACGGATGTTGGTCTCGTCGTCCATGCGGTCAAAGCCCCATTTGCCGCCGTCGTAGGGGCGCAGCAGGATCAGGTCGGCCTGGATGCCCAGGTCGCGCAGGGCTTCCACGTCCTTTTCCAGTTGTTGAAAATACTCGGGGCGGAAGCGCGAAAAATCCCAGTTTTCCCTGGAGGTGCCCACGAACGGGAAGACCTCGATCTTATCGGGACCCTCGAGGTAATTTTTTTTGTAGGGCGGCACCAGCAGCATGCGGGCCTTATTGAAAGGGGCGCCTTTTAAGGTTTGAATGGTCTGCGCCTTGCGGTCTTTTCCCTGGAACGACCATTCGTAGATGGTGGTGCCGAAAGGGATGTAGGCAGTGCTGTCGGCATAGGCGAAGTTGTAGGTGTTCCTGACGCTCACGGGGCCGTGGTTGCCTTTGGCGGGCGCTACGCAGGTAAAGGTGCCCTTTTTGTTGTTCAGGGCTTCCTGGTTGGAGGAGGTGGTGTAGCTCCACTCCCCTTCCGCATCGGGCATGAACCGTACTTTGTAAGTGCCGTTGCCGTCGTAAAAGCCTTCGGGCCGGTAGGTTTTGCCGCCCCTGGTAAAGGTGGCGGTCAAGGTGGTGCCGATAAAAGGATTGCCGGCATCCGATCCTTTCAGCGACAATTCAAACACGCCCCATTTTTCCACCTGTTGCTGGGCATGCACGTGCAAAGAGATAAAAAGGAAGAAAGAGAAAAAGAGAAAAGTTGTTCTCATGGAAGTATATCGTTCAATTATTTATAAGGAAAGTTGCTTGTCCTCCCCAAATGCATTGGGGAAGACAAGCAACGATACAAACGGGTTCTCCTTGTCTTACTATTCAGGTAGGTCTTAATAGCTTACGCTCCTAATACCCAAATATCCAATTAACCAATTCCTAATCAACCGCCACGGCCTCGGTCACCGCTTCGTCCTTGACTACCGGCTTCTGGGCATATTTAAAATTGTTGCTCTTGAGGGTAACCTGGCTGGTGCCTTTGCCTTTCAGGCTCAGGAAGGTGCCGGTACCCTGTACGGGGTTGCAGTTGTGCACGAACACGTCCTCTACGTCGGTGAGGGCGATCACCGGCTTGTCGGCGATGGGGCTGAGGGTGCGCAGGCCGTTGATCTCGAGGCGCTTTACGTTCTCGGCCACCAGGGAGGAACCCACTTTGGTGTTGATGCGGACGTTGTGGAACTCGATGTTCTTCGCGCGCTTGATGGTGGCGCCGGTCTGGGCGTCGAACTGGATATCCTGGAAGGTCACGTCGTCCACAGGCATTTCCTCGAGGCCGTCGATGTAGATGGCCTGGTTGGTCTGGGCGGTGATGTTGCTGAAGTGGATGTTGCGGAAGGCGGGGGTGCGCTCCGATACCGGCTCCGGCTGGGTGCGGGCGTACTGCAGGTCCAGCACGATGGCCTGGTCGCGGATGCCCTTCATGATGATATTGTCCACGCGGATGTCTTCCACCACGCCGCCGCGTCCGCGGGCGGACTTGATGCGGATGCCGCGGTCGGTGCCGTCGAAGATGCAGTTGGAAATGGCGATCTTCTTCACGCCGCCCGACATTTCGGAGCCGATCACCACGCCGCCATGGCCGGAAAGCATGGTGCAGTTGGTGATGGTGTAGTTTTCGGCGGGCACGTTCATTTTGCGGCCGGCCCTGTCCTTGCCCGACTTGATGGTGATGCAGTCATCGCCTACGCTGATGTGGCAATTGGAGATGTGCACATAGCGGCAGGATTCGGGGTTGATGCCGTCGGTATTGGGCGAGTGCGGGTTGTTGATGGTCACGCCGGTGATGGTCACGTTCTCGCAGAACTCGGGGTTCACGGTCCAGAAGGGCGAGTTGATGATGGTGATGCCTTCGATCAGCACGTTCTTGCAGTACATGGGCTGGATAAAGGGCGGGCG
Organism: Huijunlia imazamoxiresistens; assembly: GCF_037132455.1. NCBI lineage: Bacteria > Pseudomonadati > Bacteroidota > Chitinophagia > Chitinophagales > Chitinophagaceae > Huijunlia > Huijunlia imazamoxiresistens. The sequence continues at coordinate 559,871 of NZ_JBBBEI010000001.1, forward strand.
CAGGAAGCCGCGTTCCACCCAGCCTTTCAGGTCGGGACGCAGGATGTCCTTGTTCAGGCTGTCGAAGATGTCCTGGTACTTCATGCGGGGCTTCTTTTCGCTGTAGCCTTCGGAAGTGTCCCACCATTTCTTACCGTGGCCGTTGATCAGGCCGCGGCCGCGGATGGCGATATTCTCGGCCTTATTGGCATAAAAGAGGGGCGAAAAGTTGGTGACGTCGGTGCCTTCCCAGCGGCTGGGCACGAAGGGCAGGTAGTCATCAAAGTTGTCGCTGAAGTGCAGCTCGGCGCCGGCATCGATAAAGATGGTGATGTTGCTTTTGAGGTGGATGGGCCCGGTAAGGTATTTACCCGCCGGGAAGTACACCGTACCGCCCCCGGCCTTCGAAGCCGCGGCGATGGCGGCGGCAATGGCCTTGGTGGCGATCTTGCTGCTGTCGTTCTTCGCGCCGTATTTCAAAACATTGTAATACTGCTGCGCCTGGGCACCGGCCATTACCAGCAGCAGCGCCAGGAAGAAAGAAACTTTTTTGAAGTTGAATATCATTTTATGCAATTATTGAACGGTTAGTAGGTTTTACTTCGATTAAGCCTTCAGCTTTACTTTAACCGGCTTCAGCTTTTTGCCCTGGTATACTTCCTTGCCGTCCACGTACAGGCGCAGGCCTTTTCCTTTGCCGTATTTGGAACCATCCTTATCCCAGAGAATGCCGATGGTGCGGCCGTTATAATTCACGTTGTCGAGGGCGAACCAGTCCCATTTTCCTTCGGGCACCAGGGGGTGCAGCTCCAGCACGTTGTCGGGGCGGGGCTTCAGGCCCACCAGGTCGCTGATCACCAGGTCGCAGAAGGTGGAGTGGTTGTAGTAGCTGCTGCGGGGGTTGTCGCCTTTCAGCCAGTAGCCGGTCTTTTCGTCCTGGTACTCGCCCAGGTAGGGCTTGCCGTTCTTCTGGTGCGACCAGGCATAGGTGCGCAGCTCGTCGTAGAAAACGGCAGGGGTCATTTTGCCTTTGTGCTTATAGGACGTCAGCAGGTTCGACAGGCCTTTGAGGGTCTGGGAGGTGGCAAAGGGCCATACGGCGCCGTCCCACTCGCAGCCGTGGCCGGTGCCGTGGGTGCGGAAGCCGGGGTGGCGGCGTTCGGCCGTGGTGATGCCCCAGGGGGCGTCGAAGCCGGCGGTGTCGAGCAGCTGGTCCCACTGGCGAGCGTATTTGGACTTGTCTTCCGGCAGGTTGAAATACCAGGGAATATAGCCCAGGACCTCGCGGGCGTCGCACAGCTTGCCGTTTTCGAACTGCACTTTAAAGAAAGAGGCGGTATCGTCCCAGAGGGTGCTCTGGGTCTGGGCTCTCAGCTGGGCCGCCTTGGCGCCGTAAATTTTTTGCAGGCTGTCCACGCCGGCCAGCTTTGCCAGCGCCACCAGGGCTTTGGCGTTGCCGTACATATAGCTGTTGATGGTGGGGCGTACGTTCTTTACGCGGCGGCCGCCGCTGATGCTTTCTTCCATGGCGTCGCGAACGTCGTACTGCCAGAACATTTTGGAGGGCAGCATCTTTTCGCCTTCCCATGCCCGGTAGTCGGCGTCCAGGGCCGGCAGCAGCAGCTGCACAAACGCCTTGTCGCGTTTTACCAGGTATTGCTGGTACACGGCATCCTGCAGCCAGGAGCTGAAGGCCCGCAGGTGCGGCTTGGGTGTTTTTGCGTCCACGAACACCCAGAAATTGATATACTGGTTCAGGTATTGGGGATCGCGGAGCCAGCGGGCTTCGTTGATGTGGTGGCCGAGGGCGCTGCTGACGGTGTTGTACTTGCCGGCATGGTTGACCGGGGTGATGAACTCGGTGAATACGTAGCCGTCGGGGGTTTGTTTCAGGTGCTTGCGCAGCGTCCACCAGCGGTAGTAATAGGTTTGTTCGATCACCTGGTCGGGGCACTCGAACAGGGGCACGTTCTGCTGCATCCAGTCGGCCGCATCCTTATTAGCAATGAGGTTGACGGCGTATTCCGAATCCACGGAGTTGAAATAGCCCACATGGGTCTTCAGCTTGTCGGCGTTCAGCACCTGTGCATCTGCCGACTTAAAGCCTGCCTGCAGCAGGAGCAGCGAAAGGGATATTTTGAAAAATGACTTCATCTGATGCTATAATTTTTGCGTACCTGTAAGATCTGTTTCAAGTTTGGGCACCCCTCTCCAAATGGAGAGGGGCCGGGGGTGAGGCTATTCTAATAACCAGTCCATCTCCTTTTGGGCGGGGGCGCCGAGGCCGGCGTCGTAGGCTTTGAGGGGTTGACCGGGTTCTGTAAAGCCCAGCACCAGGATCTGGCCCTTGGGCAGGGTCAGCGTATGCGTGCCCGCTTTGAAGGAATAGGTGTGAATATTCAGGCGGGGCAGGTCGCCGGCCACCAGGGCGTTGGCGATCTTCACCTCGTCCTGGCCGTATTCGTTGGCGGTGGCGTCGGTCTCCAGCTCGGGGGCTTTGGCATAATCGGTATTCTTCTGAAAGGCGGCCGTCTTCGGGTTAAAATACCCTACCACCAGCTTTACCGGTTTGGCGGCTTTGAACTGAAGGGTGGTGCCGGTTTCCAGCTGCTTCTTTTTGGAGAATTGAATTCCCTTCAGGCCTTTCAGCTCGGCGGCGAAGGTGTCCACCAGCACGGTGGTATCGGAAAAGAGCGAAGCGCCCTTGGCCAGGGTATAGCTGCCTTCTCCCCCGCTGACCAGGGTCACGGGCACATTCTTCAGGGCGGCAACCGCAGCAGCGGCTGTATTGGGTTTTACGTGCTTCAGCGAGTCGATATTCTTTTTCAGGTTGTGCAGCTCCTGTTCAAAGACCGGCAGCACTTCGTGCCACTCCTTATAGGTGCCGTCCACGCCCCGCAGGGGGATCTTGCGCATGGAGGTCTGCATGCTGTTGGCATACAGGTAGCTGCGCGAAGTCAGGGCGGTGAGCTTGCGGTAGTGGGCCACGCTTTTTTCCAGCAGGGGCACGGCCTTTTCCAGGTCGGCGATATCGTTGGAGTATTTGTACCGCAGAATTTGAAGGCCTGCCCGCACCTTGTCGGCGTAGTGGTTGGCCAGCTCGTCGTAGCAATAGACGTCATTTTTGAGGCGCATGAACTCCTGGCGGTCGGTAGTGACCAGGGGGGCTGCGGCTTCAATGGCTTCGATGGCTTTGCGCCCGTGGGCCACCACTTCGTCGGCTACCTGTACCGGGGTTTCGCCCACATGCTGCTGCCCTTTCCATTCCTTCTCGGCGTATTCGATGATCATTTCGCCTTCGGGGGCCTCGCTTTCGTACAGCAGGGTGAACAGGCCGTACTTAAACGGGTTGATCAGTTGTCCCATCAGCATGCCCAGGGTCAGGGTCTGGCGGTTGCCGTCGGTGATGCCGTAGCGGCGCAGCAGCTTGGGAGCGATCTCCCCGGTCTGCTCATAGGCTTCCAGAATGCTCTGGCCGCCTTTGGAGCCGGCGCCGAACTTCGTGCCGAGCTGGTTGCCCCAGTAGGCCACTTCGGAAGAACGGTCGCGGCGGCAGTTCCAGGCGTAGCGGGCCCATGCCTTGTACCAAATCCAGTCGCGCTCGAGCTGCAGCTGGCGGTCGCTCTTGCGATCGGCGGTATAGGGCCAGTCCCAGTAGGACGCCTGGGGATACAGGTGCAGGCCGTTGGAACCGTAGACGTCGTGCATGGCCTTTACGGATTTCTGGATAAAGTCGGCCGAGCCGTAGCGGAAAGGTTCCAGGTTGGCCAGGATGTGCACGTTTTGTACGTGCACGGTGCCGATGCTGCTCAGCGTGCGGTGCAGTTCGGCCCATTTGCCCCGGGGGGTGTAGGTGGTCAGCGCCTCGCCGTTGTACTTGGCCATGGTGTACAGGTTGGTGTAAATCGGCTTGGAAGCCGCCATCACGCGGGGGGCGTCGGTATCGTGGGCCCGCAGCACCACGGGCGGCTCGTTGGTCCGGCCCAGGGCTTTCAGCCCGTCCTTCACGCCGGGGAGGATGGTTTGGGTAAACCAGTTCACGTCGTCCTCGCCCACGCCTTCCATGGCTTCGCCCAGGGTGATGAGCAGGCCCACGTTGGGGTATTTTTCCACGAAGGCGGCAATGGACTTGCGGGTATAATCGGCAATGACGGGAACGATGGGCCGGTTGCGGTCCTGCGTCTTCAGCCCGTGCTTGTCGGCAAAGGGTTTGGAGATGATGATGTTATAAAATGCCTGGATCACCCAGATGCCGCGCTTGTCGGCTTCGGTGGTGAGGAAGCGGTAGATCTCTTCGTTCCTGGCAAAGGTGGCGCTGTCCACTTCCACGGCGTAGGGGTAGTCGGGCAGGCGCACGAGGGAGGCAAAGGGGTGGCCGTTCCAGAGGTAGAGCGAGTTCATGCGGTTGGCCACCAGCGAGTCGAGGTAGCGGGTCCACAGGGCCTTGTCGTACAGCCAGGGAAAGGTTTCGGGGGTGATGGGGTATTCGTACACGCCCCGGCCCGGCAGCAGGGTGGGTTTTTGCACGCCCACGCAGGCGCCGCGCAGCACCATTTCAGGGGCGTCGGTCAGCGAAAGATTCTGGGGCAGCCTGCCTTTTTCCGTAATCCGGTCGGCCAGTTCCAGGCAGCCGTAGAGGGTGCCCGATTCGTCGGCCCCTCCGATAAAGGCCGCCTTGTTTTGAACGGCCAGGGAAAAGCCTTCTTTTTTCGGGGCGGTGGTAAAGGACAGGCGGGCGGCGCCGGAGGCTTTTTTCCAAAGTTCGTCTTCCTGTCGGGCAATAACGATAAAGGAACCCTTGCGGGGGGCTTCGCCACGCTGTTCCTTTTTGACCGTGTAGCCGGCCTTTACCAGGGCGTCGGTCAGCTTCTGGGCGCCGAACTGCAGGCGGGCGTGGCTTCCCTGCGGAAGTACCAGGGTGATGGTTTCGCCCTTGCCCGAAGTCGGGGGGGCAGCAAAGGACCAGAGGGAAAAGAAGGCAACGGTAAGAGAGAGGAACAGTTTCTTCATGCTACGTCAATGCAATCGTTTACGAATGATTTTAGAGCTAACCTGTTGAGCTGCAATCCCAATGCGGGCCTGCCAAACAGCGCGTAAAGTTAGAAGGACCCTGCTGCTCCCCAAATATAATTTGTTACTGACCTGATGGATTATCTTACTGAAGAGATTCTTTCGGGTTAAGTTTCTTGTATTCAATGTGTTCGTATATTAGCTGTTCCTGCCACCTGCTTGCCTTGTCTCCCTGGCTATTAACCGATTAATTTTCATAAAATGATTTTCAACGCTTGCCGAAAGTTCCTTGCTGTTCTTTATTTTATGGCCCTCCTTCCCCTACCGGGCCGGGCCCAGCAACCCGCAAATACACTTCCCGGATGGGAACAGTGGAACAGCCCTGTTCCGGCCTGGCTCCAGGATGCCAAGTTCGGCATCTACTTTCATTGGGGGGTGTATACCGTGCCGGCCTATAACAGCGAATGGTACAGCCGGTCGATGTATGTGCCGGGCACCGGGCCTTACCGTCACCAGGATTCCGTTTACGGCCCGCGGACGCAATTTGGCTATAAAGAATTTATCCCAATGTTCCAGGCGCCTCGCTTCAATGCCGACGAATGGGTGGACCTGTTCGTGCGGGCCGGCGCCCGCTTTGCCGGGCCGGTGGCGGAGCATGCCGATGGCTTTTCGATGTGGGACAGCCGCGTCAATCCCTGGAACGCCAAAAATATGGGGCCGAAGCGGGACATCGTGGGGCTGATGGAAAAGGCGGTGCGCAAGCGCCAGCTGAAATTCATCACCACCTTCCACCACCAGTGGCTGTGGGGCTGGTACCCCACCTTTGACAGCAGCTTAGATGCCGGTAATCCGAAGTATGCCGCTTTATATGGCCCCCGGGTGTCGACCGCTGCCTGGCAGCAAAAGGATTCCGCCGAACGTCCCAACGATGCCTTTTGTGCCACCTGGCTGGCCAAGGTGCAGGAAGTAGTCGGGAAATATCATCCGGACCTGTTGTATTTCGATTCCCGCCTGGGGCACATCGGCGAGTCCTACCGCAAGCAGGTCGTGCAAACCTTCCAGGGATCGGCAAAAGACAGGGGGAAGAAAGTAATCCTGTACAAAGGAAAAGACCTCCCCGAAGGCATCGGTGTACGCACCTATGAGAAATCGCGGATGAACCGCATGAATGAAACCACCTGGCTGACCGAGGAGCCGATCAGCACCTACAGCTGGAGCTATACGCAGGATATGGTGTTGCGGCCCGCCGAAGACATTGTGAAAGGCATGGTCGACATCGTCAGCAAGAACGGTGTGTATTTATTGAATATTTGTCCGAAAGCCGACGGCACCATCCCGCAGGAGCAGCAAGCAATTTTACTGGCCATCGGCGGCTGGCTGAAAAAGTACGGCGAGGCCGTGTACGGCACCCGAACCTGGCATACCTATGGAGAAGGCCCCCGCAAGGACGGGGAGGAAAAGGTGGATCCCGCCGACCGAAAGAAGTACCATACGTTGAAATTTACGGCGGAAGATATCCGCTATACCCGCAAGGGAAATGTGGTTTATGCCATTTCCCTGGGGCGGCCTTCCGGAACGCTTTTGCTCCGGTCGTTTAAAGGGGATGCGACGCCACAAACAAAAGTTTCCCGGGTGACGATGCCCGGCTCCTCGGCAAAGATAAAGTGGACGCAAACGGCCGAAGGGGTGTCTATTGAAGTACCGGCAGGGGTAACCGGGGAGATGCCTGCGGTGTTTAAAATGGAGACGAAAGGGATTTGATGGCGCGTAAAACCTCTCCCCCGCCACGCCGGTGGCGTGGCGACCCCTCCCCACATAGGGAGGGGTGAAGTCATCGTAGCTCCGCGTTAGTGGTTTATGAAAAAGGAAAGAGCAGTAGGAACTGAATTTTTTCGGAAATATCAGCTTTGGTTTCTGACTTTCATACACTTCTGCCGCGAAGCTACGCACCCCCTCCCTATGTGGGCTACCGTTAGGACACATTAAAGGCTGAGCCTGGTTTGAAGAATGCAAGCAATGAAGATGGTTGCAAGAATAGAAT